>BJFQ01000001.1 GCA_014189895.1 Acidobacteriota bacterium
CTATTTGAGGTCGATGGTGTTGCCCGTCAATTTCAACCACGGCGCCCAAGTCGAGAGCGACCCATAATTCACTTCGGTGTTGGTGTTTTTGTAAACTGAGTTGATGTCCCGGATTGCAAGTAAGGACCTTAACCGTACTTTTTTCATTCAAGCTAAATTGATCAAAACTTCCCCAAGGCTTGTCGACATGTAAAGGTTTAGGTTGATCCATCATAAGGCCTCTCGTATTTTAATTTAAAGGAAATCGGTTCGACCTTGTTGTTTTAGTTTTTCCACAATTTGTTTGACTGATTGGACCTGATCTTTGTGGCAAATGAGTAACGCATCACCGCTGTCCACAATGATCAGATCTTTGACGCCCGCAACCGCAATCAAACGCTCTGTTCCGAATACGGCTGTGTCGTGGCTATTCAGAAATAGAACAGTGCCTTCCGACCCGTTACCCTCTTTATCTTTTGTCAAAAAAGAGCTGGCTGCCTGCCATGAGCCCACGTCGGACCATGGAAATTGAGCGACCAGAACAGAAACATTCTTCGATTTCTCAACAATTTGGATATCAATGGGTGCAGCTTCTATCTTGGTATAAATAGTTTTCAATTGAGTCATGTCGCTACCGGCTCTCTTCCATTCATCTAGCAAACCAAGGCCTTGAGGGGAATACTCAAGAAAGGCTGAGCGAAGAGTCTTAAAAGTCCAGACGAACATTCCGGCATTCCATAGTTGATGCGGGTCTTTAAGATAATCGATCGCTTGGTCTAATTGGGGCTTTTCTTTAAATGATTTCACCCGGGAAAGACCTGTCGGACTCTCGGCTTCAATATACCCATACCCCGTCTCAGGGTGTGTGGGATGAATTCCAAAAACCACCATATGTTGTTTAGTTTCGGCATGAGTCACTGCTGTCTGAATATCTTGCTGAAAGAGGGCAGTATCACCAATCCAATGATCAGCACTCAAAACGACCATCGTGCCACCGGCGGCACGAGGCTCTAGCATCGTTAAAGCAAAGGCTAGACAGGGGCCTGTATTACGTCCTTCGGGTTCGACCAAGATATTTTCAACTGGAAGTTCCGGCAGATTTTTTTGAGTTTGAGATACAAGATCTTCAGTCGTAATGATGAGGATGTGGTCTTTATCCACTAAGCCGCTGAGTCGGTTCACGGTCGTCCGAAGAAGACTTTCGGATCCTACGATATTAATAAATTGCTTGGGTTCTTGATGACGAGACCTAGGCCAAAAACGAGTACCTCGACCTCCTGCCATGATGACAACGAAAATATTCGGACTCAGCAGAGGAGACATAAAGATATGCGAGTTACCTCGCCACCTTAACCTTTCGCGGAACACTAGATTTCTTCTTTGACGTGGTTTTCTTTTTTTTAATCACTCTTGTTTTACGGCGTAAATCTTTGGGGCTAGTCTTGACACCTGGTAAAGGGGGGGGTTCTATAATCGCTCTTGGCACAGGAGGCAGATCTTTGAAGTTAGATGAACTCGTGACAGGATCCTGTCCGGACAGGAGACTGACCATGAGGCAGACGACAACGGGGATCAAGGTGTTTTTTCGCATACCTTAAAGATATCAAGATTAATAAAAGCCAAGAAGCATTGCTTCACGAAGGGGGGGTCGGGACGGTTTGCTAAGGAGTTTCATCCCTCGGATCTTAGACATTGATACAGTCTAGAGTCGCTGGCTTTGTTTGGAGTAAACTGAGGCTCAACGCATAGTAAGTCAGGGAGTATAAATGTCAGATTCAGTACCCCAACTCAAGCCCTTAGAGGATTGCCTTAGCCCCTTCCCTTCCTCTCAAAAAACATACATTGAGGGTCCTCAGGGAATTCGGGTGCCTTTTCGCAAAATCACGCTCACGCCGACGCGATCACATTCGGGGGAGTCGATAGCAAATGAACCCTTCATGGTTTACGATACGAGCGGTCCCTATACGGATCCTTCTCAAACTATCGATGTTCAAAGGGGACTCCCGGCACTTCGCTCTCAATGGATCCTCGATCGACAAGACGTTAAACAATTGGACCGTCCTTCGAGTATTTATCAACAATTGAGAAAACGAGATTCATCGCTGGATTCCATTCGATTTCAAGCCAAAGATAAACCTCTACGTGCCCGAGAAGGGAAGAACGTTACTCAAATGCATTACGCGCGTCAGGGGTTGATTACTCCCGAAATGGAATTTGTAGCTTTGAGAGAGAATTTAGGAAGGGCTCATGGACATATCAAAGGACTGATCACTCCTGAATTCGTGAGAAAAGAGATTGCTCGTGGACGAGCAATTATCCCTTCTAATATCAATCATCCCGAAAGTGAACCCATGATTATTGGTCGAAACTTTCTAGTCAAAATTAATGCCAATATCGGCAATTCAGCCGTGACGTCTTCGATTGAAGAAGAAGTCGAAAAAATGGCTTGGGCAACACGTTGGGGTGCAGATACCGTCATGGATTTAAGTACAGGGAAAAATATCCATGAAACGCGGGAGTGGATACTAAGAAATTCCCCTGTTCCCATCGGAACGGTCCCCATCTATCAAGCGCTAGAAAAAGTGGAGGGTAAGGCTGAAGAACTTACTTGGGATATCTTCCGAGATACGCTGATTGAGCAAGCTGAACAAGGGGTTGATTATTTCACGATTCACGCAGGCGTTTTGCTTCGCTATATCCCAATGACCGCCAATCGACTGACGGGTATTGTGAGTCGAGGGGGATCCATCATGGCCAAGTGGTGCTTAGCACACCATCAAGAAAGTTTCCTCTATACCCATTTCGAAGATATTTGCGAAATTATGAAAACTTACGATGTTGCTTTTTCTCTCGGTGATGGGCTCCGTCCGGGAAGCGGAGCTGACGCCAACGACGATGCTCAATTTGCTGAATTGACGACGCTTGGTGAGTTGACGCAAGTCGCATGGAAACACGATTGCCAAGTCATGATTGAGGGACCTGGCCATGTCCCTATGAATCTCATCAGAGAAAATATGGATCGACAACTTTCGCTATGCGAAGAAGCTCCCTTCTATACCCTAGGTCCCCTCACCACCGATATCGCTCCGGGATACGACCATATTACTTCAGCGATCGGCGCTGCCATGATCGGATGGTACGGGACTTCTATGCTTTGCTATGTGACACCTAAAGAACACCTAGGTCTCCCCAATAAAAAGGATGTCAAGGATGGGGTCATAACCTACAAGATTGCAGCTCATGCGGCAGACTTGGCAAAGGGACACCCCCTCGCCAGATTAAGAGACGAGGCGCTGAGCAAAGCTAGATTTGAGTTTCGATGGGAGGATCAATTTAATCTCTCCCTAGATCCCGATACCGCAAAAGAATTTCATGATGAAACGTTGCCGGCAGAAGGAGCTAAACTGGCACACTTTTGCTCGATGTGCGGCCCTCATTTCTGTTCGATGAAAATCACTGAAGATGTTAGGAAATATGCTCGAGAGAACGGATACTCTGAGCAAGAAAGTATCGAAAAGGGGTTTCAAGATAAGTCTAAGGAATTTATAAAACAAGGAGCGGAAGTATATCTTCCTGACTAATCTGTGAATGACTTAGAGCAAGAATCGATTGATGATTTCTTTATCAGCGTCAGAGCCCATATTAAAAATGCAACGAATCGAAACCGAGCAGTTCAAGTAATTGAAACTTGGCGGGCAGCGTGGGTAGGAAAAAACAAGAGCATTACCGCCACACATTCTGGACACGGTAGTTTTTTGCATTTCAATTTATTTCTAAGTAATCAATGGTGTCATGCTTTTGCTTTCAGGTCCGTTCCTCGCCAAGGGATGAGTTTACGTGGTCCAGATCCGGATCGTATGAGACGTTCTCATAAAATGAAAGCCAACCCGTTAGATCGAACGCCGCTTGATCAACTCTTCGAAGACTGGAGCCAATATCCCGAGGGTCGTCCAGCCGGTAATGCCATCGAGTTCTTTATTGATGAAACCCCGGACACAACATGGACGGCGTGTCTCCAGGCTGTCCGATCACGGTTGGGCTAACCCCCCATACGGCTCATTTCAATTCGAGGCTGCTCGTTCATCTCAGCCCGTAATTCAGAATAGCGATCCTCTCTTTGTAACCATTGTGCAGCCATTAATTCGGTTAGAACAAGGACATCATGGGAATCCCTTAAAGAACTTTTAAGGTCTAAACCCTTAGCTGAGAATAAGCATGTATAAAAAAGCCCATCGGCGGTCAGTCGGCCTCGATCGCAGCCTCCACAAAAAGCTTCGCTGACGGAATTAATAAATCCTACTTTACCCAAGCCATCTTCATAGATCCATTCTCGGGCGACATGATTTTTCGATGGAGCAAGCGGGAGAAGTGTCCATTGTGTTTTTAGTGCATCCAGAATTTCTTGGCCGGGTACGACTTGATCTTTAGACCAGTGGTTGGTATGGCCGACATCCATAAACTCAATGAAGCGGAGGTGAAGCCCTTCGGTTCGAGCGAAGTGAGCTAATGAAAGTATTTCGTTTTCGTTGACGCCACGTTGAATCACAGCGTTAACTTTGATATTTAGAAACCCAATCTCTTGCGCGGCCTTAAGCCCCCTCAGGACTTTCTGAATTGAAACCGAGGTGCCGGACATCCTCTGGAAGAGAGGAGGGTTAAGGGTGTCTAGACTCACCGTGACACGGTCGAGACCTGCGCCATAGAGAGCTGCAGCTTGCTCTTCTAGCAGTAGGCCATTAGTCGTTAGCGCAATTTCCTCGATCCCTAAAGATTTAATTTTTTTGATGAGGTCCCATAGCTTGGGGCGTAAAAGAGGTTCACCTCCCGTTAATCTGATCTTCCGAACGCCTAGATTCATGGCAGATTGGACAACAGTTTGTATTTCATCAAAAGTCAGAATCTCGTCAGGTTTGAGATAGGTATAGTTTTTATTGAAAACATCTGCGGGCATGCAATATGTGCATCTCAAATTGCAACGATCAATAACCGATACTCTCAGGGCAGTAAGGGATCGACCAATACGATCTTGGATCATGAAGGGTCCTGAAATGAATTAGATCGAAACATGTTCGAACTGGCTTTCTTAGGGTTTTATGAGACCAATTTCGATCAGACGCTGTATGAGGAAGTCATTAGCTCGGATGGGAGCATGTTTTGGGGGGACTCCCGCTTCAAGTAATGAAGAAGGGCAATCGAGGATCACTTCGGGTCTTGGATGAGCAAAAAAGGGCATGGAATAGCGAACTTCATCAGCAGATTTAGGATTCACTACGCGATGGGTAGTACTAGGAATAATCCCATTCACATGGCGGCTCAGCATGTCGCCAGCATCGACGACTATTTCGCCTTCTAGCCCATCCACAGCATGCCATTGTCCTTCGCGATCCTGCAGTTCAAGGCCGCTCTCTGTAGCGGCTGGAAGCAACGTGATCAAATTGATATCTTCATGGGCCGAGGCGCGAACACCCCCTGGAATGAATCGATCTTTAAGGGCAGGATAATGAATCAGTCTTAAGATCGAATTACCATGGACAACCATATCGGCTAAATGGCGATGAGGAAGATCAAAATAGAATTCTAGGGATTCTAATAGCTGCTGCGAGCACACTTCAAGATCACGATAAAGACCCCAGAGACTTTCTTTGAAGCGAGGAGTTTCATGGGGCCAAAGATTTTTGAAATAAATGGAAGGATCAAATCCCTGAGGTGGATTTTCTTGTCCGACATGCCAAAATTCTTTTAGATCTGGGATGGGGTTATCTTTAGCGTGTTCTTGACCAAATGATGTGTAACCTCGTGCCCCGCCCGAACCTTGAATGAAGTACTGATTTTTGATGGAGTCCGGGAGAGCAAAAAAAACCTTAATGTCCTGATAGGCATTGTCAAGACGCTGAGAGCTAATACTATGTCCAGAGACTTTAACAAAACCTGTGTTTTTAAGACTTTCGCCGAGTTGCCGAGAAAAGGATTGTCGCTCTCTTAAACTACCTTCTAGGAATTCCCTCAAATTGACTGTATGAACAACAAAACTCAAGAATCACCCCTTACCCCTCTATGACGAGCAGACTACTGCTCGTCATTTTAGCGCTACCCCTTCCAGGAGTGGTGTTTATTTTGTTTTGGGCTTTAAACCTAATTTTTTGCGAATTTCGTTTTCGATTTCATCGGCCATTTCTGGATTATCAATGAATAATTTACGAATATTATCGCTTCCTTGTCCAAGGCGTGTATCTTTATAGCTAAACCAAGATCCGCTCTTTTGAATGATTTCGAGTGTCGTTGCTAATTCGACCAATTCGCTAGGTCTTGAAATACCTTCACCATACATAATGTCGAAAGTGATGACTTTCAGCGGTGGAGCTACCTTATTTTTAACGACTTTCACTTTAGTCTTTTTACCAATCACGGAGGCGTCTTCATCTTTGGCAGCGACGAGCGGGTCGGAAGTATTACCCTTGATGCTCTGAATACTTCGGACATCTAAGCGTACCGAGGCGTAGAATTTGAGGGCATTGCCCCCCGTTGTAGTTTCGGGATTGCCGAACATGATGCCGATCTTCATACGAATTTGATTAATGAAAACGACACAGGTATTGGTTTTACTGATCGTTCCAGCCATTTTTCTGAGGGCTTGACTCATCAGGCGAGCCTGCAAGCCCACGTGGTGGTCTCCCATCTCTCCATCAATTTCCGCCCTAGGCACAAGAGCAGCCACAGAGTCAATGACGATGATATCTAAAGATCCAGATTTCACGAGTTGATCACAAATCTCTAAGGCTTGCTCTCCTGAATCAGGTTGACTGATGAAAAGATTCTCGACATCCACGCCAAGTTTTTTTGCATAATCAGGATCGAGAGCATGTTCGGCATCAATATAAGCCGCGATGCCACCTGCCTTTTGTGCTTCAGCAACCATATGCAAAGCTAAGGTGGTTTTACCACTCGATTCCGGACCATAGACTTCTACAATACGACCTTTAGGAATGCCTCCAACACCAAGAGCGGCATCAAGACCAATCGAGCCGGTGGGAATCACCTCCAGGCCTTCAGCAACGTTTTCACGTTCTCCTAATTTCATAATTGAACCCTTGCCGAAACTTTTTTCGATATCAGCTAAAGTTCGAGAGAGGGTCTTGATACGTTCGTCGCGGTCGGCAGCAGCCATAAGTCATCTCCAAGTCAGGATTATTAGAATGACCCAAAAAGCGAAAAAAACAAGAAAAAGATTTAAGGGTCGACAAAATGCTATTAAGTACAATAATTACAATTTTTATATATTATAAACATGACTATTTTATTCTCTAAGTACCTCTATTTAGGGGGTAATTCGAGGATCAAACTCATCGCTTCATGAGATAAAACGCCAAAGACTTGACGAAGCAAAGCCGGGGTAAGAACTTGGGCTGGCGTCCCGGAGGCTATCAAATTCCCTTGATCCAGTAAAACGACTTGATCCATGCAGTGGGCAACTCTTAAGTCATGGAGTGAAATCAGAATGGTAGAACCCGAGTTAGCCATCATTCTTGCTTTCATGAGAATTTCTAACTGATGCCGAATATCAAGAGAGGAAAGGGGCTCATCCCAACACTGGATAGGAGCTTGCGTGACCATAGCGCGGGCCAACAAAGTGCGTTGCTTTTCGCCCGTACTAATTTCGGTGACGGGCCGATCCTCAAGGGTCAATAAATCCATTTCTCTTAAGTAAGGCTCAAGATTATGAACATCCTCACCCCAGGCGAAGCGACCCATGCGAAGAACTTCTTGAACAGTGAAAGGAAATTGAAAATTAGTTTCAGGGCCGACCCATGCGAGCTGCTGAGCTCTTTGAAAGATCGGAATATCCTGAAGGTTAAACCCGTTCCAGATCACCTCTCCACTATAGGGAAGCAAGCCCGAAATAGCCTGGAGCAGTGTGGATTTACCCGAGCCATTCGGGCCGACAATGGCGATTAATGATCTGGGTTGAAAGGTAAGCGACATCGAATTTAAACGATGCTCTACCTGAAGATCTTTTATTTTGAGGGTGGAATTCATACGGCACGCTTTTGGAGAAGCCAAAGAAAGAAGGGCCCGCCAATCAATGAAGTGATAACCCCAACCCGTAAACCCACATTAAGTACCCGAGACATCAAATCACAGCCAAGAAGAAAGGCTGCTCCCCCGATGAGACAACATGGAATCAGCCGTTTATGGTCAGGCCCTAAAAGAAGCCTGAGAATATGAGGGACGATTAGGCCCACAAAACCTACAACTCCTGCTACAGCAGTGGCCACGGCAGTTAGGATAGTAGAAAGAATGATCATCTTCCAACGAAACTGACGAACATTAACTCCTAAACTCTGGGCTCCAGATTCACCCAAGCTCAAGAGATTCATAGGTGAGCCCATGGAGGTAATGAGAAACCCAAGGAGTACAACCGGAGGCAAGCTTACCCATACATGCTCCCAAGTCCGATCTTCAAGACTGCCAAGTAGCCAAAATAATATCTGACCCGAACGCTCAAACGATGAAACGGAGAGCGATAAAACAAAACTAGTGGCGGCCCCCAAAAGGGCATTGAGGGCAATACCGGCCAGAAGAAGTCTCTGGGTTCCCAAGCCAATCTCTGAAAGCGATAAGACGAGGAGCGTAGCCAGGAAAGCTCCTGCGATCGAAGCACTAGGAAGCCCCCACATTCCCAACATATTGGAGCCATATCCAATATAAAGAACAGCTCCTAGGGCTCCTCCGGTTGAAACCCCGAGTAAACCCGGGGAGGCTAGGGGATTTTTAAAGTAGGCCTGCATCATCAAACCCGAAATGGAGAGGCTAGCTCCAACCGTCATTGCGACTAAAGTGCGGGGTAGACGGATATTCCAAAGAATACTTTGTACTACGGGATCGGTATGCGTCAGTCCTTCCCATAATTCACCAAAAGATAGGCTCACTTCCCCCCAAATAATCGATGCAAAAAATAAAACTCCCAAGGTGAGGCTAAGCAATCCTAGGATGAGTGGATATTTTTTCAACGGAACGACTCGGGATGAAGTTGTTGGGCCATCATCTCATATCCTCGAATTCGACGGTGGGTAACACTGGATAAAAGTACTTCAGGGAGTATGATGACTCGCCCCATTTGGGTCGCCGATAAGATCCCAAAGGAAGGGTGTTTTCTTAGGGTGGCTATTTTCTCAGAAACGCGAATATCCGAGAGAACTAAGCAGTCTACCTTCCATCGCATTAGAGCCTCTGTGGGAGTCGGGCTGTGGCCGCGGAGGCCTGCTTCTCCCGCTACATTGATCGCCCCTGCATGGTTACATAAATCCTGAAACGTAGTTTCCGTTCCGGCAAGGTAATTTTGAGAAGAAGGGGCTAATACCCGACGAGGGATAACGCCCTGTATACGCTTTTGGAGAACAGAGACCCGAACTTCACATTGGCGGATGAGAGACTCTGCCGCCTGAACTCTACCGATCGCCTTACCTAGTTTACGAATATTCTCATAAACATCTTCGAGCGTATTAAAACGATCAAAGACTAAAATTGGAATCCCCGCTCTTTTGATTTGTTCAACTAGTTCGGGTCTGGAGTAATTGGTAAATAAAACTAAATCCGGTTTGTACTTAAGAATTTGCTCTGCGCTTCCGTCCTGAACTTGGGGAAACTTTTGCGCTACTAGAACAATATCTGAATAGGCTGGGTTCTTGGATAAGAAACTCAGAGCAGCAATTCGATTAGGCTCGCAAAGATCGATTAATAATTCATCAGTCCCAACGGTTTGCGACACAATTCTCTGAGGAAGCCCTTGGGACCAAAGTAGGGCACTACAGAGGAGGCTGAGAATGATGTGTCGCATAGGAAGCCGCATTAGAAAAGATACTTCATACCCAGGCTCACGATCGGAGCTTGGGCTGGAAATCCGTAGAGCTGCTGGGCATTATTCATAAAATCATATTTTCGAGATAACCAATCCTGGAGTGTCACCCTAGGCTGCAACAAATGCTGCCCCCGCAGGCTGACCTCTAATGATGAACTCTGTGACCAATAAAGCCCGATGCTGAGATGCTGAAAAGGGTGTCGATAGGAGCCTAACCGGGCTGGAAAACCTCCAAAATTATCGTAATGGCTTCCAGAATAGCTCCATTGAAGATTGGCGCGAACTTCCTTCCATTCCCGATCAATGCCCAGTGAAAGAATATTGAAGGGGCGCCGAATAGAAGCGCTCGTGATCAACTGCTGTGCCTCGGGAGCATCTAACTGTCGGGCTTCTTGATTGCGATAAGACCCCCTAGCATTCCAACCATCTCCACGATAGGTCACAATCATTTCGGCACTCTGTATTCTTAAGTTCTGCCCATTGGCATAATCGTAAGAATTGAGATCAAAGTAGACGAGATTACGATGAAGTAATCGAGATAATTTGAATTGAAGATCATACCGATCCCAATGAGTTTCATAGCCGACATGGACAAAAGAGCCTTCTTCCTTGTCCAGCTTCGAATAACGGGTCGGATCGTACCCATAACTATTAGGGTCGAGCATATTTTGCGCATGATAAAGGCTGCTAGTCAGGGGGGCTAAGTTGAATCCTGTGCCCAAAGAGATAAACCATTTTTCGTCTTGGCCGATCCATTTCTCTGCAGGAAGATACGTTACACCAAAGCGCCAGGTGCGAGCTCGAGATGATAAGGGTTCAATGTTGAATCCAGATGAGGCAGTCGTGAAATTTTGCTTGTCGCGATCTTCACGCAAGGTAACAAGGAAACGAAACGCTTTAGAGGCTTGCCAATGAGACTCGATCGCATTAGACAAGTGACTAGCTGAACCACGATCTTCGCCTGAAGGATAGGCGGGAGTCTTTGCCTGTTCTTGGAATAATTCAAGCCGGTAAGCAAAGGATAGATCTGTCGACGGTTGCCACCGGGCTTTCAGGCCGCCTTCCGTTCTTTGACTTTCATAGGGGTCATATCCAGAGTTGTCATATTTAGGTTCTAGTCTTGATTGAGACGAAGATCCAAAGTAAAGAGAAAGGGGGATGGAATTGGGGAGAATCGTTTCATAACGTAAGCTTAGTTGCTCATTGCGAAGCTTGAAATTTCGACTCGCATCATAGTCGGACGAGCGTCGAGCACTGGGGCCTAATTCAACCCTCACGTAAGGGATTGGGACCCCTTGATAAAAGTTTCGATAGTCCAGATAGAAAGTGTGATCGCCCACCACTTGGCCTAAGCCTAATTGAGTCCCGATACTACGATAGTTTTGGGCCGTCGGGGTCGGCAGTGCTTCTCGGTTAGCATCAATGGAACTTCGAAGCCAACCTCCGCTCCATTGCGTTCGTAAGGAAGACTTTAGATTTTGATAGGCCTGATTTCCTATGACAAGGTCGAAACTATTTTTTTCATTTTCAAGAGGGTTCCCATCTGTATACAGCGCAATGACGCCGCCCATCGCTCCTGAACCTACCAATGTTGAGGCATTGCTTTCAATGATCTCAATGCGTTTAACACCAACGAGAGAAATACTATTGGGATTTACAGATCCTAATCCTGCGGCGTCGTTGATTCGAATACCATTCAGCAAAACTGTGACGTCCTCGGGGCGACTGCCCCCGATACGCAGGGTTGCTGCGGAGCCAGGCCCTCCCGTGGACAAGACCTGTCCAGGGACCGCGGAGACTAATAAGTCCCCAAGCGTCTTGGCTCCGTATCGTTCAATATCCGCCTGTGTAAGAACACGGACATGATTAGGAGTCTTTCGCAGGTCGACCTGATCGAATTCAGCCGTAACCGAAACAACAGCTGAAAGCCCCTTTTTGACCTGAGATTCACTCAGGGAAGATTCTTGTCCCCTCAGAGATAGGGCTAGGAGTAAATAAAAAGGAAATGAGAAAGATTTCACTTCATGCCTCCACGCATGAAGCCAAGGAAATGAGTTGGAACTAAAGTCCAATGACGCAAGCCCCCCGGCTAGGTTAATGATGTTCACGACCGGTCTCCGGACTTACACACGACAGGAGATAAACTCCCAACTTCTGTCTTCCCGAGCCAAACTCAGTGACCGAAATTTTTAAGTCTCATGAATATATAATTCATGGTGCTTACCGTTGCGGGGCAGTGCTGGATTTTCACCAGCTTCCCGACATCGTAAACGTTATTTAATTGTCAGCCTTTACCTTGACCGCTTACCTTATAAAATACAAGTTTATTTTTTAGAAGTTTCTAAATATTTTTTTAGAGCCTGAGTAGCCAACCCTCGATGGCTAATGAGGTTCTTTTCCGGGTCTTCCATTTCTCCAAAGGTTTTCTTCGATGGATGGGGTTGAAAGATGGGATCGTAGCCAAAACCTTTATGGCCCCGAGGTGTATCAGAGAGAGAGCCCTCGGCCACACCTAAAAAAGTTTTAATCTCTCCATGCGGTTGCCACCAAGCCAATGTACAGACGTAACGAGCTGACCTTTGATCGTTGGCTTGAAGCAAAGTTAATAGTTTGATATTTCTTTCATGGGGACTCAGGCCAGGTCCGAAATGGGCCGTCAAAACACCTGGGGCCCCCCAAAGAGCATCTACGCATAATCCTGAATCATCTGAAAGAATCCCATCCACACACAAGGCTGACTGTTGTTCGTACCAAGCTCGAGCAGCTTCTAGTTTTTGCCGGGCGTTTTCTTCAAAAAAAGTACCTGTCTCAGGTAATGGACTTACCGTGGGCGGTAAGGTTAACCACTGGACTTCGGGCAGAAGGGTTTCGAACTCTTTTAACTTGCCGCTATTGCGAGAAGCCAATAAGATTCGAATCATTCCAAAACCTCATGGAACCATTGCTGGGCTGTCTCGGGAAGAATATCCCCACGAAATAGCATACGACCATCCTTAAATATGGTGATGGAAATATCACGTTCTTTGCCCTGAATGAATAAAGGAGTCAGTTTCCAATCAGAATCTTTTCTGGGTTTAAGATGACTAAATAGAGAATGAAGATCAATGTTGCGAGCCGGATTGACTCTCAACTGAACTCCGGGCGTTCCACAGAGAGAACTTGTTTTGAATTGCCAGGGTGTATCAAGAAATTCCGTGATGCCTTCTCGACAGAATCGACACCGAGTGATTGGAGCGTGGATAAATTGACGCTCGTTACTCCACTGATCGAGGCGAACTAAATCGGACTGAGGGGGCTCACCCACAACGAATTTGAGGATCTCAATGGCCGCCCAAGACCCTATCAGACCCGTAACGGGTCCTAAAATACCCGCGGTATCGCAGGTATCAATATCAGACTGCTCTGGGGGTTGTTCCATCAAACAACGAAAACAAGGGGTCGCTGGGGGATGAATAGGCCAAATCATTCCCTCGCTTCCCACGGCTCCGTTATAGACCCAAGGGATATGGTGACGAATGCTGACATCATTCATTAGAAATCGAGCTTCAAAATTATCTGTGCCATCGCCCATGACATCGGCGTGACTTAAGAGTTGTTCGGCGTTATCGGGGATGAGATCTACGACATGGGCATAAATACGAATAGAAGAATTGATGGATCGAATTTTTCTTTCAGCCGCGAGTGCTTTAGGTTGGCCTAAATCTGATTCGTCATAGAGGAGCTGTCGTTGGAGATTACTAATCTCCACGAAATCGCGATCAATGAGGTGGAGGGTCCCAATACCCGCACGAGCAAGCCATTGGGCTAACACTGAACCCGTTGCCCCAAGGCCCACGATAGCGACGCAGGCTTTTGCTATCTTCTCCTGGCTGGCCTCGCCTAGAAATAAAGACTGTTTTGCGTAGCGGCTCATAGATTAAGAGTAAGGGTATTCAAACCAAGGGGGGCAATAAAAACGACGCTCAAAGGCGTCGTTTTTATGAGACCAGCAAAGAATTTAGTTATCTTTTTTTTGTTCAGCTCTTGCTTTCTCAAATTCTTTCTGAAGCCGTTCGCCATCGGAGATAGCAAATTTATATACGTATTCGAAGCGCTCAGATCCCTTGGTAAGTCCAATAATTACTTCGTAGAGGCCTTCGGAGTTGGCAGTAAAAGGGGAGGCAATGACATTAAACGTGCCCTCTGTGGCTCCCTCCGGTATCTGAACATCTGAATCTTTGATAACGTCTTTGCGATCTCCATTGGGAGAAGCAATGGAGAAACTAAATTTAAACTGCCCGTCCATCTTTGAGAATTTTGTATAAAAACAGACCTTAGGAAGATCAAAGGGGACCTTGGGGACTACGATGTGGTGATCATAGAGACCCATTAAAGAAGTTTTTCCTCCCATTTCGGCTCGGATATCGTCACATAAAATTGTGAATTCATGCTTAGGTGCATTAGCTTGATTTTCGGACATGTACAACTCCATGAAGGGTCGAGGAAAAGATTGGTTTCGGTCAGTTCACTAGTTTAACCTTTAAGAGTAGGGTTACCAAGTTTGAATTTAACATCATTAAAAAGGGCTGTATAAATGCGACTTCAGACACTTGGCTTATCTCTTTTGATCAATATATTTTCCCTCCAAGGCCAAGAGATTCAGATTCAGATTTTAAGTACCACGGATATGCACGGACGTATTTTGCCTTCCGATACCTATTCGCTTCTTCCACTGAACCAGGGTTGGGCCAAGATGGCTACGCTCATCAAGGAAGAGCGGGCCAAGAATCCGAACACTCTCCTCCTGGACGCAGGGGACACGATCCAGGGAGAGCCCATCAATTATGTGAGGACTTTTCTCAATCCAACGCTTCCTGAGCCCTCCATCGACATCATGAATACCTTGGGGTATCAAGCAATGGCGGTAGGGAATCACGAATATAATTTCGGACTTTCAAATCTGAGACAGGTCCAAAAACAAGCAAAGTTTTCCTTTCTCTCCGCGAATACCTTAGTCGAGAAAACCGGTCGCCCCGCTTTTGATAGTTACCGTGTGTTTTTGTCGGGAGATCTGAAGGTTGCAGTCGTAGGATTTACGACTCCTTGGGTTCCAAATTGGGAAGAGCCAAACAAATATCCAGGACTTAAGTTTGAAGATATTGTTCAAACCGCAAAGATTCTGATTCCGAAAATTAGAATTCAAGAAAAGCCTGATCTCTTAGTTGTTCTCTTACATTCGGGGCTTGGCGAAAGTCCGGGGAATGTGGGAGATGAGAATGTTGTGCTTCGCTTAATCGATCAAGTTTCAGGTATCGATGGCGTGGTGAGTGGCCATACCCATCGACCTATAGCTCAACTTTATAAAAATATACCCATTGTTCAAGCCTCGGCTCACGGACAGGTCCTCGCCAAGATCACATTTAACCTGACTCGCTCTTCTGGCAAGTGGTCGGTGACCCGACGTGTTCCTACTTTACTCACTCCTACGGATGAAACCCCTCTAGATTCCCAAGTTTTAACTCTAACTGAGAAGATTCGTGAAGCAACGGATCGATATCTCGATACTCCTGCTACGAATTTGATGGCGCCTTTGGACGCCCGGTGGTCACGCATGGAACCTTCCGCCATCATCGACCTCATCCATCTTGTTCAGTTGAAAGCAACGGGGGCAGAGTTGAGTGCGGCATCATGCGTATTACCTAAAATTTATATTCCCAAGGGCCCTACAAGTGTCCGACAATTTTATGCCATCAATACCTATGAAGATAATGTCGTCACCCTCAAATTAACGGGAGCTCAAGTGAAGCTTTGGCTAGAGCATTCGGCTTCGGCTTATCGATTCAGTTATGAACCTACTCTTTTTAAAGATGAAGTCCCTTTTTATAATATTGATTTTATGGCAGGCGTTACCTACACGATGGATCTCACCCGGGCCGAAGGAGATCGCATCCATGGCCTGTCTTACCAAGGTAATCCTATTGATCTCAAGAGGGTCTTCACGGTCGCGGTAACGACTTATCGTGCTCGTGGGGGAGGCGGATTTACCGAGGCCGTTAAGTTCCAAGGAGAGCCTGTTTTTATATCGAGCCAATCCAAGCGTAACTTGCTTTTAAAATACGTACTAGAGCGCCCTAATTTAACCATCCCTGCGATCAGCTCATGGAAGATTGTTCCGATGATTGATCGAGGTCGCTTGTTAACCAAATAACTGAGACTTAAATTTGAAAATTTGATCTGCGATCATATCAGAAGTAAGACCTACTTCACGAGCGAGTACTTTGGGATCTCCGTGCTCGACGACTTGATCCGGTACTCCAAGCCTCAAAGAAGGTTTCTGAATGCCTTCAAGCGACATTAATTCCAAGATGGCTGATCCGAATCCCCCTTCAAGAACCCCATCCTCCATGGTGATGACAGCTCGAGAATTGTTAATAGACTGGGTGATTAAAGGAGCATCAAGGGGTTTAATAAATCGAGGATTAATCACGGAGCATTCAATCCCTTTTGTTGATAATATTTCTGCGGCAGCGAGAGCGGCGGTGACAAGCGTGCCGAGAGGAATGAGGCATAAATCCGAGCCTTGACGCAATAGTTCACCTTTGCCCAAAGGAAGTGCCTTAAGCGAAGCATCCAAGGGAACGCCATACCCATTACCTCGGGGATACCTCAAAGAAGTAGGTTGTCTCAGTTCCAAGGCTGTGAAGAGCATGTGGCGCATTTCATTCTCATCTTTAGGTGCCATAGAAATCATATTAGGCAAACACCGCAAATAAGGGATGTCATAAAGACCGTGGTGCGTAGGTCCATCCGCTCCGACGAGACCAGCGCGATCCATGGCGAAAACGACAGGAAGATTTTGAAGACAAACGTCATGCACAACCTGGTCATAGCCTCTTTGAAGAAAGGTACTATAAATCGCACAGACTGGTTTGTAACCCTTCGTGGCCATGCCTGCTGCAAACGTAACCGCATGTTGTTCGGCAATCCCAACATCAAAAGTACGTTCAGGAAATCTCTTTTGGAATAAGTTGAGTCCTGTTCCATCGAGCATCGCAGCTGTTATCCCTACGACTTTGTCATCTCTTTCGGCCAAGTGAATGAGCGCTTCAGCAAATACTTTGGTGTATGAGGGAGGGGTAACTGATGTGGATTTATTAATTTCTCCCGCAATCGGATCAAAAGCCGTGACGCCATGCCACCTTAAAGGATCCTTTTGGGCGGGGGCATAGCCGTAACCCTTTTTCGTTTGAACATGAATAAGAACAGGTCCTTGCTTCATTTTTTCTTTGGCCTGAATCAGTAATTTTTGAGTGGCGACAACGTCATTACCATTTACGGGACCCATATAATTAAAACCTAAGTCTTCAAAAAGTAATCCGGGAATAAAAATGCGCTTGAGTGTTTCTTCACTCCACTTGGCTAACTTGGCCACACCCTTGCTTAAAGAGTCTACTGGAATCGATTTGATGATCGATTCAATACGATCGCGCCATCGAACATAATATTGACCTGACATGAGCTGGTTCAAATAACCCTGCAACGAGCCTACATTAGGATTGATGCTCATATCGTTATCGTTGAGAATCACTAAAAAGTTCTTCAGCTCTAGGTAGCCAGCTTGATTAAGGCCTTCGAATGCCATGCCGGCGGTCATAGACCCATCTCCAATCACGGCGACAACAGCATGATCTTCGCCAGCTAAATCTCGCGCTTTAGCCATGCCCACACCTGCCGAGATGGATGTACTCGCATGTCCGGCTCCAAAATGATCGTAGGTAGGGCTTTCGGATCGTCTTAAAAATCCCGATAGACCTCCGTGCTGACGCAGAGTGTGAAATTGTGATTTTCTACCGGTGAGAATTTTATGAGGATAGGCCTGATGTCCAACATCCCAAAGAACACGATCGGAGCGAAAGTTGAATTGATTGAATAGGGCAACAGTCAATTCGACCGTTCCCAGATTAGAGGCAAAATGTCCTCCGGTCACGCTAATGCTATCAATTAAGAATTGACGAACTTCTTGAGAAAGCTGCTCTAACTCTGAGGTATTAAGTTGCTGTATGGACTCGGGCTGAGACAAAGAGTCTAATAGGGGGTAGGTTTTCACGATGCTCTCTTGGTTAAGTGATGGGCCCAGGCTGTGAGGGCTTGGGGGTTAGGCAATCCCGCGAGATGCTTGAGTGCGTCTTGGGTGACTTGACCCAAGGTTGCTTCCGCCTTCTCAAGGCCCATAACAGTTACGTAGGTTAGTTTACCTCTCTGTTGATCTTTTTGAGTACTCTTACCTAAATGATGGGCATTAGAAGTAGCATCTAAAAGATCGTCTTTAATTTGAAATGCGAGACCCAGGGTTTCCCCAAAAGATCCTAGCGCAGACACTTCTCGGGAAGATGCTTGCGCGAAAATACCTCCGAGTTCGAGAGCAGCTCGCATTAACTTTCCAGTTTTCAGTTGATGAATCGTGGGTAAGAGATCCGGTTCGAGTGTTTGGTTTTCAAACTGTAAGTCCAGAGACTGACCTCCTACCATCCCCAGCCACCCGGCGCCACGCGCCAAACAGGCTACAGCCATAGGATTTTGAGTCTCGGCGAGAAGAGCAAAAGCTTCCGTCAGCAGTGCGTCTCCAGCTAAAATTGCCTGCCCTTCTCCAAAGACTTTATGATTAGAAGGTTTTCCTCGTCGCAGATCATCATTATCCATGGCGGGCAGATCATCGTGAATTAAAGAATAAGTATGAACGTACTCCACCGCAATCGCACCCGGCAAAGCTGATTCCGCCGCTTGGCCGCAAGCTTCGCAAGCCAGCAAACAAAGCATCGGCCGAATGCGTTTACCTCCAGCTTCTAAGCTATATTTGATCGCTGCCTGAAGATCTCTTAAAGGAGTATTAGGAGGGAGCTGATGAAACCGTGCGACCAATTCCTTTTCTATGAAAGGCAAAAGACGACTTTGATCTTGGGCAACCAAAAGTGCGTAATCATTCATGTGGGGTCGGAATCGAGAGGGCTAGTTTCTAATTCACCATTCAGGGTTTGCTTTAAGACATCCACGCGTCGCTTAGCTTGTTCCAACTGAACCTGAAGATCTTTGGCTAACTTTACTCCTTTTTCGAATTCAACAAGCGATTGTTCAAGGGTCAATCCATCGGATTCAAGCATTTGGACTACCGATTCGAGTTGTTGAAGACCTTCTTCAAAACTTTTAGGTTTGCTTTCGGCCATAGAATCTCCAAGAGGATTTAAGTTTATACAATTCTAACGCTAAGTAGGTGAAGAGAGCTGACACTGAAAAGACCTAGGTTTATCAATGGCCACAAGGGTCAATGGAAGATTCAAAAAGTAAAACCACCCTTTTTTAGATACAATCAAATTTCTTTCCGGTGTAGCTCAGTTGGTTAGAGCGCATGACTGTTAATCATGATGTCGGGGGTTCGAATCCCTCCACCGGAGCCAATCTTGCTGCCCCCATAAGGGTCTCTTTAGGTGACCCTAGTCTTGATCTGCAGGACTGGGTCAGGGCCTTATTTTACTTGGCTCGTTCCATATAGGTGCGGTCCGTCGTATTAATTTTAATTTTTTCCCCCGTCTGGATATAAGGAGGGACACCGACGGTTAGACCATTTTTACATTTGGCTGGCTTATACGATCCCGTAGCATTTGCGTTTTTCATTACAGGTTCTGTTTCTATAATTTCACTAATGAGGGTGGAAGGTAAATTGACAGATAAGGGAACCCCTTCATTAAATTCTAATTCCACAACCATATTGGATTCCAAGAGATTCAGATCCTCGCCCATGATGTCTTTGTGGACTTCGGTTTGTTCGTAAGTTTCATTATTCATAAAGACAAGATTGTCTCCATCGGCATAGAGAAACTCCATTTTGTGCTGTTCTAAGTTTGCTCGTTCCACTTTATCCTGCGAACCGAATCGATTTTCCCGATTGATTCCGTCTTTAAGCCTTTTCATCTTAACCACAACTCTGGCTGGGAGATTACCAGGGGTTTGGTGTTCAATACTGATGACACGGCAGAGCTCTTTTTCGAAATTAATGATCATTCCACTACGGACTTGGGTCGAAAGTATAAAGGGCATCATCGCTCCTAAGGGTGGTGGGCATAACAGGGATCGAACCTGTGACTTCTACCGTGTGAAGGTAGCACTCTACCGCTGAGTTATATGCCCAAAGCAAGCTTTAGCAGAGCCTGTAGTTTAACACTCAGAGGCAGTTTCTAGGGTTAATCAAGCGGGCCAAGCAACAAGACAGGGCTTAGAGACAGCGGTGTAAGGAGTCCACGAGTCGTGTGATTTCCTTTTCCTTTAGAGCACAGACAGCGATGCGTATTCCTCGTTCAAGGGGAATTAAATAAATATCATCGCGCTGAAGCCCTTGGATGACTTTTTCGGGATTAGAGTGGGGGATTGTTATAAAGAAGCCACCCTCGAAATGAGAATGGTCGATATTTTTTTCTACAAGTTGTTGCGATAATCGATCTGCGCGATCCGTGAGTACAGTTGACCATTTGCGATGTTCAGACGCGAGCTTTTCAAGCAGCTCTGGATCGCGATAGAGTTTTTTGACTAAGGACTGGGGTGCCCGAGGGGCATTGGAAAACATGCCTCTACAACTAATGGCTAAGGCTGTTTTCAATTGATCATCGGTTCGCCAAGGAAAGACCAAAGCACCGCACCGAGCTCCGTATAATGTTAGGGGTTTTGAAATTGAAAGAGCCGCGCCCAACAAAGTTGAACTAGAGACTCCCCACTCAGCATAATCCTCTAAAATATTTTTAACGGTTGCAACGTCACGAGTATATTCCAGGTAGGCTAAATCTAAAATCACTGAGACGGGGCCCTTCCAGGATAAGCGATCGAACATATCCAAGAGTGCTCGACGATGTACAGCAGATAAATGTTGCCCTGTAGGATTATGACAAGGATCATTGAGCCAAAACAACATACGCCCTTGCTGTTTCATGATGTCTTCCATCTTAGATTCAATAACAGCCAAAGAGGACGAGTCATCTCCAAAGGGGTATGGAACTTTTTCCAATTTGATTCTATTTTCAAATGCAAGCGTTTCGTAAGGAGTCCAGCAGGGATCAAAGGTGAGAACGGTCTGACCGGGCTCGAGTAAATTTCGAAGACTGACGACGAGAGCTCCCGTAGCACCCGGAGTTGCGCAGCCCAAAATAGTTGAGGGGGCTTGGCGCCAGTAATGATGAGTGATGGCTTCAATAAATTCTGGATCACCCAAGATGGGGGCGTAGGGATGAATCTCCATTGGAACCAGTGAACTCCATGCATCGATCACAGTTCTAAGGGTTACTAGTTGACCCTCGTCGTCCAGCAAAGCCCCTATAGAAAGATTGACGACAGGGTGGCCTTGAGATTTACGAGATTGAGCTAAGGCGTTGATTCTAAAGATGGGATCATCACCCTCAAGATTATGTCGAGAAGAAATTAGATGAGTATCCATTAAACTATTTTAAGTTCTAATAGGGTTGGAGGCTTCATGATTATTCCCTTCCAGGGTATGGTTCCTAAGATTGGAAGCCGCGTCTTCGTGCCTGAAAACGCTTTAATCTTAGGTGACGTTACCCTCGGCGAGGACGTTAGTATCTGGTTTAATTGTGTAATTCGTGGTGACGTTAATTGGATCCGAATTGGCGATCGAACCAATATTCAAGATATGTCGTGTATCCATGTTACCAATGCCAAACATCCGACACTTCTGGGATCGGACTGCAGCATTGCACACAATGTCATGCTCCACGGATGCACGCTCGGTAATGGGGTCCTAGTCGGTATGAGCTCAACCATTATGGACGGTGCCCTCATTGGCGAGGGGTGCCTTGTCGCCGCTGGCTCTTTGGTTAGAGAAGGATTTAAAGCTCCCCCTCACTCTTTGGTCGCCGGATGGCCGGCCGAAGTAAAAGGGTCTTTATCTGATGGTCAGAAAGAATTAGTGGCTTCTATTCCTGCTCGCTATCTCCGATACAAAGAAGCCTACTTTAAGGATGGGTGGCCAGTCGCCCAAGCACCTGATCATCCTCAGCCGCAGGCAGGCTTTGCCGAAGGCCACCCCTACCCCTAAGGTCATTTGATCCACACCATCGACTCATATTATGCTTAGAGACCTAATGAAACCCATGTTCTTCAGTCAACTGTATTCACATTTAGCGCATCATCTGCCATCGCAATATTCCTGATGATGTCGACGTGACGATACGCATTTATAAAATAATTTACTGTCCAAGTCTGTCGATGATGAAGTCTATATGACCCATCGATTAATTCTAAGGATTCATATTGATCCGACGCTCGGATTGGGACACCTAGCTCGCGCGCTTGCTATTCATGAAGAGTGGAAAGCTCTTGGGGGACAGGTAACCTTGGCTGTTTCAGGAGACGAGCGCGCTCGCCAAGTAGGTCGCGGCATCAATATTCTTCAGACGAGTGCGCTCCCAACTCAGATCATCGATTTAGGCGAAGACAGTTTGGCTCCTCTCGGGAAAGGCATTCAGGGAGAGGTGGTTCTTTTTGATCAGTGGACATCCTCAAGGGAGCAAATTAAAGAGGCTGCTCCTCTCAAAATTGCCCTGATGGAAGATGATGGGGACGCCTATGAGGAATCCGATCTTCTCTTTCAACCTTATCTAGAAGGAATTGTGTGGCCTGATCATCCAATTCGAATGAAAGAAGGTGTGAAGTTAAAACCCCATGAAGATATTCGAGGCAAATGCCATGTGCTATGTGGTGCGTCTTATATTGTGGCTAGCCCCATCGTTCGAACCCTACGTCCTAAACGACAACCGGATCAACCCTTAAATGCTCAGAAGATATTAGTGACCTTTGGGGGAAGTGACGCATCGGGCCTAGCGCAAAAAGCTTTTAACATTCTCAAAAACCTCCAACAAGAAGGTCGCTGGAGGGGCAGTGCTGTGATCTTAGCACCCCAGGGCATTCAAGGTGATCTCTTCCCAGGCTCTACCGTACATGCGTCCGTCACTCAACTCAGCGAGAAGATTCCCCAATACGATGTTCTTTGGTGTGCAGGTGGGGTGACACTCATTGATGCGCTTTGCCTCGGAGTACCTGTTGTCGCTTGGGGGCAAAACGAAAGACAGGTTCAAGGTTTAACTGAGTTGGGACAACATGGGGCTTGTTTTGGTCTTGGTGAAGGTCCTTCTGCAGATTCTCGAACCGTTGAGGACGCTTTGGAGCATTGGTTGGGGCCGGAGGGACAAGAAAGTCGCCAAGAACAGGTGGTAGCCGGAATGGGCCTAATTGATGGGCTTGGAGCTACCCGAGTAGCCAAGGAATTGTGGAAATTGGCCGAAAAATAGGGGGTTCTAGGGCAATTCGAGGTTGACCCAAGGAGTTGCTCGCGATAATCTTATTTTTCTGCCCTTGTGGGACCTTGAAGGCTTGTTGGGGCACTTTCTTGACTGTTTTTGGAGCAATCCATGGGTACGTTTTTCCCTAGCGCGAAAGATATTAAACGCCAATGGTTTTTGGTGGACGCTTCTGGGGTTTCAGTGGGCCGAGTTAGTTCTGTGGTCGCTGAGCTCCTTGCAGGCAAACATAAACCTACGTGGACTCCCTTTTTGGATACGGGCGATCACGTTGTTGTAATCAACGCAGAAAAAGCCGTCTTCACAGGTAAAAAAGCAACTCAAAAAATCTACCGAACAACCACCACGCAACCGGGTTCAATGAAAGAAGTTAAGGCTGGAGTCTTAAGGGAAGCCCACCCCACTCGTGCCATCGAGAAAGCCGTTAAGGGAATGTTGCCTAAGGGTCCTTTAGGAAATGCGATGTTGAAGAAATTAATCGTCTACGCAGGCACAGATCATCAACAGAAAGCTCAGAACCCCATTGCTTTTAGTTTGAAGAAATAAAGGGAGTATTTACATGGCAACTCGACATCACTACGGGACCGGACGACGCAAGACTGCTATTGCACGTACCTTTTTGAAGCCCGGTAGTGGCCAAATTACAGTCAATGGTCGCGAACTAGAAGATTATTTTCCCAATGCTGTTTTGCGTATGATGGTTCAACAACCCTTTGTGCTCACTGAAAATGTCAATAAATGGGACATGATGATTACCGTTAAAGGCGGTGGGAGTGCCGCTCAGGCTGCTGCTATCCGTTTAGGTATTTCTCGTGCCCTGCTGCAATACAACGATCAGCTCCGTACCTTGCTCCGAGGAGCCATGTTGCTGACGCGCGATCCACGCATGAAAGAACGAAAAAAACCAGGACGCAAAGCCGCGCGTCGTCGTTTCCAATTCAGCAAACGCTAATCTTTGGTTCTTTGATACCCTCCCTAGACTTTTCTTGGGGGGTCTAACACCGGATCCCGTTTGGGATCGAATCGGGCACTCGTGCCTATCATCCCTAGTTCCCCTTTGCGGGACTCACTGAGGAGGCCTCCATGGCTGCTATACAAATGAAAGAACTACTCGAAGCGGGTGTTCATTTCGGACATCAAACGAAACGCTGGAATCCCAAGATGAAGAAATATATCTTTGGGGCTCGCAATAGCATCTATATTATCGATCTCCAAAAGACCTTACGTCTTTGGAATGCCGCGGCGACCTACATTACCAAAGCAGCCAGCCAAGGAAAAACCTTTATGTTTGTAGCTACCAAGCCTCAAGCTCAGGAAGTTGTGGCGGAGCAAGCTGCAAGATGCGGCGCTTTTTATGTCAATAATCGATGGCTTGGCGGTATGTTAACGAATTTCTCGACTATTAAGAAAAGTTTGGAGAAATACCGTGAAACACAATCCTTGTTAGCAGATCCAGTTCGCTTAGCTGAACTTTCAAAAAAAGAAATTTCGGGTATTACTCGCCAAAAAGATAAATTAGAGGAGTCCTTCAAGGGCATACGAGATATGCGAGCCCTACCGGATATTCTGTTTGTAATCGATCCGAATCATGAAACTATTGCCGTGACAGAAGCTAAGAAAATCGGCATCCCCGTCGTTGCGATTGTCGATACCAATTGCGATCCCGATATGGTCGACATGGTCATTCCTGGAAATGATGATGCCATTCGCTCAATTGTGTTATTCGCGGAGCGTATTGCTGATTCCATCATAGAAGGTCGTGCAGCCTTGAAAGACAAAGGGCAAGTTACCGCTATGAAAAATATGATGACCGAAAAAATTCAAATGGATGAACCCTCTTCACAAGCCTAATTGATAGGAGTTATGTTCATGGCCTACACTGCCAATGATGTTAAAGAACTAAGAGAAAAGACGGGCCTAGGAATGATGGACTGCAAGAAGGCTCTGGAAGAAAACAATGGAGATATGGAACAAGCTATTGATTGGCTTCGTAAAAAAGGCTTAGCGGCCGCTTCTAAGAAATCTGATCGTATTGCCTCCGAGGGATTAGTTGATGCTTATATTCATCCGGGTGGTCGCGTTGGTGTCCTGGTTGAGATCAATTCAGAAACAGACTTTGTGGCACGTAATGAGTCTTTCCAAAGAATGGTGAAAGAAATAGCGATGCATATTGCCGCCGCCGACCCTGTACCTCTTTTTGTTTCTAAAAGCGAAGTGACTCAAGCGTTTATCGATAAAGAAATTGAGATTGCTCGGGCCCAGGCAGAAGCCACCGGCAAACCTCCTGCGATTGTTGAAAAGATTGTTGAAGGTAAGCTGAATTCTATTTATAAAGAAGTGTGTTTATTAGAGCAGCCTTTTATTATGAATCCTGATCTCACGATCGAACAATTTGTTTCCCAAAAAATAGCCGAAATTGGTGAAAAGCTCAGTATTCGACGTTTCACTAAGTTTGTTCTAGGCGAAGGACTGCAAAAACGAAATGAGAATTTTGTCGAGGAAGTGAATGCTCAAATCACCAAGTAGGGCTTATTCTTGATAATTGAAAAATAGGCGGCTTAAAGTCGCCTATTTTTTTGTTGATTCATCTACACTAAAGGAGACTTATGAGATACCAACGTGTACTTCTGAAACTCTCGGGCGAAGCGCTGATGGGTGAACAGAATATGGGGATTGATCCCAGTGTGGTGGCTATGGTCGCTGATCAAATTAAAGATATTCAAAAGCATGGCGTGGAAGTGGGCCTCGTCATTGGTGGTGGCAATATTTTCCGAGGCGTCGCCGGAGCCACGAAGGGTATGGATCGCGTGACCGCTGATCAGATGGGTATGTTGGCCACCATGATTAACGCCCTAGCTCTCCAAGATGCCTTAGAGCAAAAACAAGTCCAGACCCGTGTTCTTTCTGGGATCGAAATGCCGCGTATTGCAGAAAGCTATATTCGCCGGCGAGCCATCCGCCATTTGGAGAAAGGCCGCGTGGTCATTTTTGGAAGTGGCACCGGTAACCCGTACTTCAGTACGGATATGGCTGCAGCACTCAGGGCCAATGAAATCTCGGCTCAGGTCGTACTCAAGGCTACTAATGTAGATGGTGTTTATAGCGCAGACCCGAAAAAAGATGCAAAAGCACAGCGATTTGAGAAAGTAACCTTCCAGGAAGTCCTTGAAAAGGGACTTAAGGTGATGGATGCTTCCGCAATTGCACTTTGCATGGATAACGAATTGCCCATACTGGTTTTCAATATGATGAAGCCAGGCAATTTAGTTTCTGCCGTCTTGGGTGAGTCGGTAGGAACATTGATCCACTAGTCTCTGATGTCTTTGCTCTTTGAACATATTCCTGACGCCACCTTTTTGGTTGACCAACACGATTTGGGGAGTTATCAACGCGACGAGTCTCATGTTCAAGGCTTATTACCCTGGGCCTGCATTCGCCCCCGCAGTCCGAAAGCCCTGAAAGCCTTGGTTAAATTTGCCCAACAGGAAGGTTGGGCACTCATACCTCGCGGATCAGGGACAGGAAAAGCGGGAGGTTGCCTAGCGGATCAAGAACGATCCGTGTTGGTCGATTTTGCCGAGTGGCCTCAGGAGCTGTCGATTGATCCCATAGGAATGCAACTTACAGCCAGCTGTTCTGTTCCTCTTCGAAAGGTTAAAGAGGAAGCGGAAGCCCATCATCTTTTTTACCCTCCTGATCCAAATAGTTGGATGCATTGTTCTTTTGGTGGAAGTTTGGCAACCAACGCAGGGGGTCCCAATGCCTGCAAGTATGGCATGACTCGAAATTGGATTGTGAGCATCGACTGTCTCATGAGTGATGGTGATATTCATACGTTTGGTATTCATGGAACGAAAGATAATGCTGGGCTTAATTTAACCCAACTATTAATAGGATCCGAAGGAACGCTTGGGTTCATTACAAAGGCAACAGCGCGACTTTTGCCAAAACCCAAGGAGTTCTTAACACTCTTAATCTCCTTCGACAATATGAAAGACCTCATTCGACTTCCCGGAAATCTTTCTCGATCTGGATACAAGCCATCTGCTATTGAGTTCTTCGATCCTTTTGTCCTTCAAGAGCTAAGGAATGGGGGTCCGCCAGAAGCTCGCAAAATTCAGGGGCGTGCCTTCGCCATTGTAGAGTTTGATCATGAGGGATGCACATCAGATCTCTTTCTGGCCTCTTGTGAATCTTTATTTAGTACTGCAACACACTTTCAAGTAGCTTCAGATTACCGACAACGAGAGGATCTCTGGGCTCTCCGGCGTCTCACCTCTACTTTTTTAAAAGAAAGATACCCTTCCAAAATAAGTGAGGATATTACGATACCGCTAACTCGGCTAGAGTCGTTTTTTGATCAACTTGAACGACTTAATCTAGATTGTGTTACTTATGGTCATTTAGCCGATGGGAATCTTCATGTAAATTTCTTAAATCGAGAACATAAAGCGGTTGATGAGTTCGAAGATCATATATTCAATCTTTTCAAATTAACTAAACAGCATGAAGGGTCTCTTTCTGGAGAACATGGGATTGGACTAGCTAAGAAAAAAGCTTTTGCTGAGCTTACGGATCCTTATGCGCTTAGGGCAATGATGCAAATCAAACAATCTCTAGATCCGTTTAATATATTCAATCCCTCTAAGATTTTTTAGTCAGAAGTTCTGTATCTATACGAAAGAGATCACTTTCTCTTCGTCCCAATTCCACTAATGCTTACAGATGATTACAGCAGGCAAGATCTAGCCTGCTTGGCACACGAAATCATGAGGCAGGACTGAGTTGACGCTAGTTTGCGAATAATTCAGGATGAGAAGGTATGGCCTTGCGGATATTGTAGGTAAGTTCTAATTTTTCGTTTAGGGGATATATATTCATTACATTGACCATATTAGAACATGTATCAAGCGAACTGCTTAAAACACTCAGCGATGGGATTTTAGTGGGAATAAGTGACGAGTTGACAAGCTGGCTTGGGGCATTTTTTATGTTCAATATGATGAACAAATTCGTGTCTAAACTTACCCAAAATCGAATCCATAGGACCACACGCGGCATCCCCTAGGGCACAAAGCGTTTTTCCTGCAATACGGGGAGTCATACTCTTAAGGACGTCTAAATCTTCGAGTCGGCCTTCACCATTTTCGATACGCGTAAGGATCATTTCCATCCAATTACACCCTTCTCGGCAAGGAGTGCATTGGCCGCAGCTTTCATGGGCATAAAATCTGATCAAACGAAGACATACCTGGACCATACAGGTGTCTTCATCGATGACAATAATTCCTCCGGAACCTGCCATTGATCCACGATCACGGACGGTATCAAAATCGAGAGGGCAATCAAAGTCACTTTCCGTAAAGACCGCCGAGCTTGCACCTCCAGGAATAATCGCCTTTATTTTTTTTCCGTTAGGGGTGCCGCCAGCAAGATCCTGTACAAGAGTCATGAGCGGAACGCCAAGGGGTAACTCGTAGAGGCCAGGGCGCTGAACATGTCCACTAACGCAGAAAATGCGGGTCCCTGTATTTTTGGGGGTTCCAATTTTTGCATATTCAGATCCTCCCATACGTAGAATCGGAGCGGCAGCGGCTAGAGTTTCGACATTGTTAATAGTTGTAGGTTGCCCAAAAGCACCTTTGGATGCAGGAAAGGGGGGTTTGATTCTCGGTTCGCCGCGTCGGCCTTCTAGCGAGTTTAAAAGCGCTGTTTCCTCGCCGCAGATATAGGAGCCTGCTCCGCGATAAACCAACAAATCAAAATCAAAACCAGAGCCCAAAATGTTTTTCCCTAACAGATTCTCTTTTTTAGCTTCTTCAATCGCCGCTTCTAGTTTTTCGATCAGCCAAAGAAATTCTCCACGAACATAAATAAACCCCATCTGACACTGCATGGCAAATCCTGCAATGATCATCCCCTCAATTAATTGATGGGGGTTATATTCCATAATTGATCGATCTTTAAAGGTTCCGGGCTCACCTTCATCTGCATTACAAACTAAATACCGAGTAAATTTTTTCTCGGTCGTGTCTTTAGGCATGAAAGACCATTTGAGCCCTGCAGGAAAACCGGCGCCTCCGCGACCTCTAATGCCAGATGCCTTCATCTCGTCAATTACTTGCGAAGGTTCCATGCTTAAGGCGCGCTTCAAGCCGATATAGCCTTCGTGTTCTTTTTGATAAGTTACCAGTCTCCAGTTATCTAGATTTCCAGCCCCCCTCAGCATGAGATTAGGGAACGCTGGTGTTCCAAACCCTTCAAATGAATACTTTTGTGGATCTTTTTTTTGCCGGAAGGTAGTCATCACTTTGCCCATCCTCGATATTGGCCTGATCGACACGCATTAAGAATTCGATCGAGTTCGGCTTCGTTAACAAATTCGTCATAGATATCGTGATTAATCTGAAGACAAGGTCCTGATCCACAGGAAGCTAAGCATTCGACTTCTTCGACACTCCACAAACCGTCAGGGCTTATCTCTCTTGGATTGGAGACACCAGTTTTCTTTTTCACGAGATCTAAAAGTGCGACCGCTCCATTGAGCGCGCAGGAAATGTTAGTACAAACCTGAATATGGAAGGCTCCCACCGGATGCTTTTGATACATTGAATAAAAACTTGCGACCCCATAAACATGACTCTCTGGAATGCCTAGGGCGCTGGCTACGGCCTTCATCGCTTCAAGGCTTACAAATCCAAATTCCCTTTGGGCAATATGTAGTGCTGGTAATGTCGCGGCTAATCTATCAGGAAATTTATCAATGAGTTGATGAATTTCTTCAATTGCTTCTGGGCTTAGGCGCAACACCTGGCTCACCGGCAATCTTTCTCCGGGCGCTAGGGGTAAGGCAGAGTTAGGCGAACTTGGAGAGGAATTCATAGTCCTTTATAGTCTAACGGCTTAGCACCTCAGAGTTAAGTCGCTAACTATCATGTCAAAGTTATTTATTAGAAGAGGCTTTTGTGCCTTAATCACACGGTATGGTGATCAACGATCAAGTTCGCCGGCAATGATATTCATAGAGCCGAGCTCTGCTACAGCATCGGCGATGAGGCGGCCTCGTACCTTCGTTGCAAAACTAGAAAAAATAGGAAGACAGGGCGGCCGAACTCTAATGCGATAGGGGTTTTTACCTCCATCCGAAACAATATAAAAACCTAATTCTCCATTCGCCGCTTCAGTCGATGAATATACCTCCCCTACGGGCATTTCCATTCCATGCATTATCAACTTGAAATGGTGAATGAGGCTTTCCATACGCGTGTAAACTTTTTCCTTAGGCGGCAGAGCAATCTTATAATCATCAATAATAATGGGTCCCGACTCCAGGGACCGGATTACTTGGCGAATAATTCGAAGAGATTGTCGCATCTCTTCAACTCGGACTAAGTATCGGTCGAAGACATCACCAGATGTGCCGACAGGGATATCGAATTCATATTGGTCATACCCCATATAAGGCTGTTTGACTCTTAAGTCTTGCGCAAGCCCACATGCACGAAGACAAGGCCCAGAATATCCCCAATTAATGGCCTCTTCGACCGAAAGCGCGCCTACCCCTTTCGTACGATCATGCCAAATGGGATTTTTGGTCAGAAGTTTTTCGAGTTCATCAATGGCTTTAGGGGCATCTTTCAGGAACTGTTCGCAAAGCGGAATAAATTCGGGAGGCAAGTCGCGAAAAAGTCCTCCGACACGAGTAAAACTGGTATGGAGGCGCTGGCCTGACGCCATCTCAAAAAGATCGTAGACTGTTTCTCGTTGTCGGAAAAGATAGAGGAAAGCAGTGAACGCTCCGATGTCTACCGCATTAATGCCCAAGCAAATAATATGATCGGCGATACGGGCAAGTTCGCTGACCAGGACTCTGATTTGTTCAGCGCGTCTTGGAATGGAGATGCCAAGCATCTTTTCGACAGCCATAGTATAGCCAACGTTATTCATCATGCTGCTGGTGTAATTGAGTCGATCCGTGAGGGGGATAAATTGTTGATAACTGAGGTTTTCACCCAATTTCTCTACACCTCGGTGGAGATACCCAATTTCTGGAGTTGCCTGAGTAATAATTTCGCCTTGAAGTTCTAAGACAATTCTCAGCGTACCGTGGGTCACGGGATGTGACGGCCCCATGTTAACGATCATGCGATCGCCATCAAGCTGTGTCTTCGAAATAGCTATGGAGTCCATCGTGTTTCGATCCTAGTGCGTAAAAGGAGAGGTGCTATCAGACATACAAAATGGATCGCCCCCATCGATTGGGAAATCTTTACGGAGAGGGTGCCCTGGGAAATCACTCCAGGTCAGGAGTCGGGTTAGATTAGGGTGTCCCGAAAAAGAAATACCAAACATATCGTAGACTTCTCGTTCGTACCAATCAGCGGTTTTGAATCGGATAGCCAAACTAGGTAAAGATTCGTTTTCTTGCAGGCGAACCTTGATGCGAAGGCGTTCTTGTGAATCTAGATTGAGCCAATGGTAAACGACTTCAAATCGATCCGAGCGTTCAGTTTTATCTAACCAATCAACCGCCGTAATATCCACTAAGAAATGAAATCCCTCGGCGGTCAATAAATCGACAAGGATCATCAAAGAATCAGGTGCGATGACGGCTGTCTGATCGCCTCTAAATCGATAAGAGTCCAGTATGGAAGAGGGCTGTTTTTCAAGGAGGGAATCTAAAATGGACACGCGCAAGTCTCTTAAAAAATAGTGGCAACTTTATCGTGCGCCGCTTGACGCAACATATTTTGAATGGTTTGCTGGCCGGTCAAACCTTCCTCGGTCTGGATTTTTTCTTGCCGATCGAGACTTTCATAAAACCGACGAACATGGTCTTTTCGCATATTCAAAGATTCTTTCTCAATTTTTTCTTGAAGCTTCATGACGCCGTAAATCATGCTCTCTGGACGCGGAGGACATCCAGGGACATAGACATCTACAGGAATGACTCGATCGATTCCCTGGAGCGTAGCGTAGGTTCGATACATACCCCCCGAACTTGCACATACACCTACACTAATCACCCACTTGGGCTCAGCCATTTGCGCATAGATCGTACGAAGGATGGGAGCCATCTTGTTGGTCACGGTACCCAAGACCAACATCATGTCACTTTGGCGGGGACTAAATCGCATCGCTTCGGCTCCAAAGCGACTCATATCGTATTTACTAGCCATGACACTCATAAATTCAATGGCACAACAGGCGGTACCGAAGGGCATAGGCCATAGGCTATTTTTTCTTGCCCAATTCACCACAGAATCTAAGCGCGTGGTTACCACCGCATCATTGAGGCTTAATTCACTCATCTTATTTTTCCCAATCCAAGGCACCTTTCCCTAAGGCATACACATAGCCCAAGAGAAGAGTGGCGAGAAACAGCAACATGATACCGAAAGTCTCTGGGGCATTCTTGAAATTAGTGGCCCAAGGGAACAAAAAAGCAGTTTCAACATCAAACAAAATAAAAAGCATGGCTACAAGATAAAACTGAACACTATAACGATGACGTGCGCCTTGTTGCTGGGGGGGCACTCCGCATTCATAAGGTTCTAATTTTGAACTTTGGGGGTTATTTGGTTTCAATTTAGAAAGAATAACTCCCGATAGAGCTAATACAGCTGTTGCGATGACAATAGCAGCGATTGCTAGAATCAGGAGAGGCAGAAAGGGGATGGCGGCATTCATAAATGATTTAGGGTCCTAGTTCCTATTAGAGTTAATTCTATCGCCTTTGTGGTTGTAATTTCCTAAAGACTTGCTCCTGGTGAGCACTGTCCTTATTTTTTTAAACCACTAAAGTAAACTTATGCTGGAGGGTTTTTGGTTTACCGACAAGTATTGATCACAGGCCTGATTGTATTGATCAACCAACTGCAAGGCCAAGACTTCCTTCTAGCTGGGCGGGTTCTTCACCCAAACGCTGAAAAGCCTTCTCTCTTTTCGATCCAATTGGTAGACAATGCCAAGTCCGTCAAGTCTGTTAATTTGAATCAAGACAGTAGCTATCGTTTTCAAAGCCTATACCCAGGTAATTATGAACTTTATGTTACCAAGATCGATAAAGTCATATTCAAAAAATCTATCCAAATATACTTACCGATTACTAATTTAGATATAGATCTGAATTCACTTCCATCAGCTAAAATTGAGATCACAGATTCTCTATACATGGCAACGGATATTTCCTTAGGAAAATTGAAGAGTCCCATAAAACAACTCCCTCAAACGATCATAGTGATTCCCTCTTCCGTTATTGAAGAAACAGGATTGCGACGCCTAGACCAAGCACTTGTAAATGTTAGCGGTGTCGTTCCTAGCTCGTCATCGAATTATGGTTTTTTTGATCATCAATTAATTCGAGGCTTAAACGCTACTTTTACAAGAGAAGGCCTAAACGATGGACCCACATTTATGGGATATGCACGATCATTAGCGGACGTTGAACAGATTGAAGTTTTTAAGGGACCTGGCAGCGCCCTTTTTGGCAGTGCCGGTGGTGGTGGCACCATCAACCTCACGATGAAAAAGCCAAAAAGAGACTCGGTGACGATCGGCGATTTTTCCCTGGGTGGTTTCAACTCATTTAGGGGTATTGTCGATTCAACTGGACCTATTAATGAGCGTTGGTCGTACCGGGTTATCGGCAATATCGGGAAATCGGATGGATTTAGAAAACTATCATCTTCAACCAATGAATGGACTGGTTCTTTACTTTGGTTGCCAACAGAGTTTCAATCTATTTTGTTGACGATAGAAAATCGACATTTGGAATTAACACCAGATGCAGCAGGTATTCCTTTTCACATGAGCTCATATCGAAACTCATCAGGAAATTATCCATTTCATGATCCAACAATTATAGATGTGAATAAAAACACTTCGTACGTCTCTCCCATGGCATCGAGCGTCACTGATATCTTTAGGATTTCGCTCAGTTATAGTCATCACCTAGGCACCCATCTTAGGTGGGAGACAAATCTAGCTTACGGAACTCGCTCACTAGATTTATATCGAAATTGGAGTATTCCTGATTTTAGGGATTCGGCTGGTGCTCCCATTCTAAGTAATCGATATCTACGAAATCAACATGATCGTTTCACCGATAAAAGCCTTCAAACATTTGTTACTTGGCAAGGGGATCTAGGGGGATATGGACATAGAATTCAATTAGGAGCTGATGTATTTAAATCTGATATATCAACTAATCGAAGACAGGCTAAATTTGCGCCTGTCTTAGATGCTTATAATCCGATCCTTCCTGAGACCGGAGCAGATCTCACAAATGCTTGGGCATGGATATTTAATCGATCAATTTCTGCTAGACAATCTGGTCTCTATGTCACAGATCAATGGACCATCAATGATTTTTTAAAAATACGAACTAGTTTACGCCAAGATCACTATCGCATGATAGACGAAGGGTTATATAACAATTTAGGTAAGAACTCTTTCACGGAGTTGCTTAATTCCAGAGGGCAGTTTTATACTCCGATATTCGGCCTTAATAATTTGAATACAGCCCTAACCAAAGAGAATCCATTGACCACGAAAACTAATTTTAATAATGGACAGATTGGTATAGTTTTCGACCCTGCTCATAATACGAGCTTCTTTATAGGTACATCTTGGGGAAGATTGGCCAATTTAACGACTGAAGATCTACGGACAGCTACGCTACCTGAAAGTAATCGGCAACTCGAACTAGGTAATCGGTTGCAATGGTTCGAAAATAAATTAAACCTTGCTCTTTCAATATTCAGGACAATTAGATTTAATGTTGATAACTTAACTCTTGTCTCAGGAAATTTGATCGTCACGCAAACACCAGAACAGCGTATCGACGGCTTAGATTTAGATTTTAGGGCACGACCCCTTTCCGGATGGTTCATTCTTGGGGCTTGGTCTTGGATGAAGCCCATTTATACCGAGCCATCAACTTCGGAGTTGTGGCTAAAGGGACAGCAACTCGCAGGTGCTCCAAAACGAACTGGACGACTGTGGTCTAGTTACGAGATCCAAGAGGGAGATTGGCGTGGCTGGGGGATTGGTTTAGGTTTTCGCCATAGAGATAATATCAAAATAATATTTAGAGATGGACCTCCGAATAGTATTGGTATTATCCCTGGGTATAACGTATTGGATGCAGGTATTTTTTATCGAGCACAATCATGGGATATCCAGTTAAATCTTAAGAATTTCTCTGACCAAACTTATTGGTCCTATGGCATCATCAATGCTGCAGTACCCGGAGAAGGCCGAAACATGACTCTCGATTTCCGTTATCGCTTCTAAAATCAAAAAGAACACTTAATGGCTTTTTCCACTTTTGAACCCTCACGATCCAAGGCAAGCCTGCTCATAGGCTTGACGGGAGTATTTTTGGTTTTTATCTCATTCATCATAGGCGTCCAATTTGGTAAAAAAACAAGCACTCCGATGGACTCGAAGCTTGGAAACCATATTGTCAATCACGATAACCCTCTGGGTAATCAACTCAATGACGCGTACCAAGATATTCCTGGTGTCGTCAGTCCGAATATGGCTCCGGTGACTCCAGCGCCTAGTCCATCAGAGCCTTCGTATATGATCGTCATTGGTCCTCTAGGCGGTCAGAATGAAAAGAATTCCAATCTGCTGATTAAAAAAATCAATCAAGATGCTAATTTGACGGCTATTACAACAAAATATAGAGGTAATAATTTTTGGGTACGCCTCGTACCTTCTTACAGTGAGTCCGAAGGAAATCTGCTCATCCAACAACTGAAGAAAAAGGGCTTTAGCGCAAGTCTCCAATCTGAAAAGAGATAGAATTAAAGATAGCCCTTTTATTTTTTGGGAGTGGTGATGACGCAACCGAAACTGAGGGAAAGATTCCCGGTACTCAACCGCTCAACCTATCTGGTTTCTCATTCCATGGGAGCTGCCCCTTTGGATAGTCGAGAAAAGATCTTAGAGTATTGGAACACATGGAATGATTTGGGGATCGAGGCTTGGGATCGCTGGATGCCTTTTGTAGATGAGTGTCGAAGCGTATTGGGCCAAATCATTGGGGCTCCCGGGAGATCGATAGCCTTTCATCAAAATGTCAGTACGCTCGTTCATTCCGTGTTAGGAACGTTCGACTGGACAAGCTCTCGTAATGAGGTTTTGATCTCTGAACTCACGTTCCCAACCCTCAAATATTGTCTTGAGGCGCTCAAGGGAACGGGTATACATTTCATTCGCGTCCCTAGTCACGATGGAATTGGTCATGATCCATCAGATTTTACGTCTCTCATAACCGGCCGAACTGCATTGGTTTTGCTAGACCACGGTATTTATCGATCATCCGCGCTGATTGATATTCCCCCTATTGTCAAAGCAGCTCACCAACATGGGGCGCGTGTTCTTGCCGACACCTACCAGACTGCGGGAATGTACCCCTTATCCGTTAAGGATTGGGGAGTCGATTTTGCAGTGGGCGGGTCCCATAAGTGGCTATGCGGAGGACCTGGGGCTAGTTATTTATATGTACGACCTGATTTGCTTGGGACACTAAGGCCTCAATTATATGGATGGATGGCGCAACAAGAAATTTTTGAATTTACTCCTGATGTTCAGCCTGCTGATGATGCTCGAGCCTTCATGACGGGAACTTTTGGTATCCCATCGCTCTATGCAGCCAAGGCGGGATGGGAAACTATTCTTGAAGCAGGTGTTCCATCCATTCGGCAGCATGTTCTACATATCAGCCACCAGATTATTCGCTTGGCCCAAGAGCGAGGTCTCAAAATTAATTCGCCCCTTAATGATGACTCCCGAGGAGGTCAGGTGTGTGTCGGGATCGATAAGGCCCACGAGGTAGAATGTCTCCTAAGTAAGGAGAAAATTCTCTTGGATTCAAGGCCCTACTGTGGACTGAGGATATCCGGACACTTTTATACTGAAGAGCGGGAGGTTCTAGCCTGCTTTGATGCTCTTGACTCCATAATCAAGAGATAATTGGATAGGTATCACGATGGACTTCAAGCAACCCTATACTCCGGATAGTTTCTTTCTCATCTCGGGACCTTGTGTCATCGAGAGTCGAGAGCATGCCCTGATGATGGCGACTGAATTGAAGAAAATTGCCGAAGTTCGTAAAATACCTTTCATTTTTAAAAGTAGTTTTGACAAAGCGAATCGAACCTCGATGACCAGCGCTCGTGGACCGGGCATGGAAGAGGGCCTTAAAATATTAAACGAGATACGGGAGACCTTGAAGATCCCTGTCCTGACGGATGTTCATGAGTCTACTCAATGTTTAGAGGTCGCCCAGTACGTAGATGTTTTACAGATACCAGCTTTCTTGTGCAGACAAACAGATCTCTTGCTTGCCGCAGGAAAAACGGGAAAGGTCGTGAATATTAAAAAGGGACAATTTTTAGCTCCGTGGGATCTCCAACATGCTGTTGACAAGGTTCGATCTGCTGGTTCTTCTCCGATCTGGGTCACAGAACGTGGGACGACCTTTGGTTACGGCAATTTAGTGGTAGATTTTCAATCATTCCCTCATCTGATGCAAACAGGGTGCCCCGTCATCTTTGATGCAACCCATAGCGTTCAGAAACCTGGGGCACTTGGAGCTCGAACTGGAGGGGCACGGGACATGATTCCTACCTTGGCTCGAGCAGCAGCGACCTCAGTGGATGGATTTTTCTTCGAGGTACATCACGATCCTGATCATGCCCATAGCGATGGACCTAATGCGATGCATCTGGCCAAATTTCCAGAACTCTTAGATCAGTTATTGCTGATTTGGAGAACTGCGCGGTCTACCAATCGGTAATTATTTAAGACCCGCCGCATAGGTCAGATTCAAAAGTGCCATCATACGGGTTACTTTGCCAATACTGTTATGGCTGGTGTCGGTGTGAGCAATGCCACGCGCCTTGAGTTCTTGAAAATTGAAGTTACCCTGCCCTGACAAGTCAAAACAGAGAGCATGGTCCTGAATGAGTGAGGTGGCAATTTGATAACCGGGCACAGGAACAGCCGAAACGATCACATCGGCCATTGCAACGAATCTTTCTAAGTGACTGACCGAAGTATTTTGATGACAGAGAATGGGGGTAGCTTTCAAGTTAGCCATCATGGCCGTGAGGGGTCTTCCAATACGAAGGGAATCATTAATCACCAAAACCGTCTTACCCGCCAACCATTGATCTCCGAACCCTCGTTTAAGGGTTTTGACAACGGCACGAGCGGTACACGGAGTCATGCACCGATGGTCTGACCCATCCATGCGTTTTCGGAATTTATTCAGATATCCAATGTTAGTCGAATGTAAACCCTCGATATCTTTTTCGGGATCTAAGAGATCCATGATTTCATCGTCTTTGAGACCCGGATACTTGAGAGGGTAAAAAACAAAGATGCCTTGATATTTGGGATCTTGGTTGAGACGAGAGACGGTTTTAACGAGTTCTAGACCGCTTTCAATCTCAATATCTTGAACTCGTATGCCCAGATCTAGGCAGTCCTTCATCAAAAAGCGGTGATAAGTAATGCACCCCTCTTCGCTGCAGCCCAAAATGACCGCCAAGCCGGGAGATTGGCCTAATTGTTCAATATTTTTCTCGATAACTCCCCGATAATGTTCGGAGGTTTCCTGGCAATTAAGACTCAAAGTTAGATTAGACAATGCATTATCCTTCTTTATCTATTCTAATCGGTTATGCACCAATAATCTAACCTAGACTTATGGCCCGCACCGCAGAAGACTTAAGAAAAATTCAGACACAACTGAACAAACTCTATCCTGAAGCAATTTGCATGTTGGAACATCGCAATGCTTATGAGTTAACCGTAGCCACTATATTAAGTGCGCAGTGTACAGATGCTCGAGTCAACATCACTACGCCACCATTATTTAAGAAATACCCGACTCCAAATGCCTTGGCGTCTGCCAAAACGAAAGACGTTGAAAAACTGATTAAACCTACTGGCTTTTATAAAAATAAATCGAAGTTTCTCATCGCCATGGCACAACGAGTGGTGCGTTATCACCAAGGGAAAATTCCTGGTCTGGCCCAAGACCTGATTCAACTACCGGGAGTTGGGAAAAAGACGGCTAATGTCGTCCTCAGTAATGCCTTTGGAATACCCGCCATGGCTGTTGATACCCATGTTGGAAGGTTGGCTCGTCGACTCGGCTTAAGCTTTTCGAAGAATCCTGACCGCGTCGAAAAAGATCTATGCAGTTTGTTTAGCAAAAAGACATGGACGCTCCTGCACCATCAACTCATTACCCATGGTCGAACAACGTGCAAAGCCCAAAGCCCCCTATGTAATGACTGTTTGCTACAGCCTCTGTGCCCAACGGGACTCCGCGAGAAAAAAGATCCCCACACGGGACGCTGGGTGAAGACCCCCGAGCGAGTTGTCAGCCTTGTGCCCTCCGTCACCGAGCTCTTATGCCAATGGGGGCTAGCCTCATCCTTAGTCGGGAGAACCAATTACTGCATCCATCCAGCTAAAGTATTAGAAAAGATACCTAAAGTCGGAGGAACCAAGAACCCAAGACTCAAGGATATTTTGGCCGTGAAACCCACCTTGGTCATTCTCGAGCGGACTGAGAATACTCTAAAAATAGCCCAAGAATTGGAAGCGGTGAGGATCCCGATTCTCGTTCTCGATGTGACAGATTGGAAGAGTTGGATCAAAGCGTACCAACTCATAGGCCAACGCCTTCATCGGGAATCTAAGTCCAAGCAGTCTATTGTAGAACTCAAAAGATCGATTCGTGGCCAAGGGGCCAAGCCTCTCAAAGTTCTCATACTCGTTTGGAAATCACCCTGGATCCTTGCCGGCTCCCAGTCGTACTGCGGAGGGTTGGTTCAAGCCTTGGGGGGCCGTATTCTTGGTAATACCAACAAGTCCAAGAGCTATCCGCAGCGAGCTCCCAAAGACCTGGAAAGACTTAATCCCGATCTGATACTCCTGCCTACCGAACCCTATCCTTTTAATGAAAGAGAGCGGCAAGAACTTGAAAAATCATTCCCTAAAAGTAAGGTAGACATTATCAATGGGGAACTTTTGACGTGGTACTTGAGTCGAACCTCTATGGCACTCCGATATTTAAAGCGAAACTACTTTACCTGATTTAGATTTATGAATTGAAGCATCTCTTGGGGTCCCCGATAGCCCAAGGCACGCTTCATCTCTCGTCCTTCAGTATTTAAGACCAAGATCGTTGGGTATCCGATAATTTGATAGCGCTTGGCGAGATCAGGTCGAATTTTATCCATATCGATACGAATAGCAATGTAGTTTTTTTGGATGTAATCACGTATTGATTCATCAGGCCAGGTATTTTGATCTAGTTCAAAACAAGCAGCGCACCAATCCGAATATACATCTACCAAAATCGGACGATCTTGTTTTTGGGCCTCCTCTATGGCGGCTTCTAAATCTTGATTCATCCATTCTTTTTTAAAACTTTGATCTAAACCTAGGATGCGAGCAGTAGTACCTCGGAAAATCGTGATCTTGAAGTGAATTTCAGTTAGACGAAGAGCAAAATAAATCACGAATAAGGTCGTGACAGCCAAAATGCTCTTATGGAGTATCTTCAAGCGCGAAGAATCAATCTTGATTTTTAGATAAATGGGAATGGCTATAGCGGCTAAGGCAAAGCACATCCCTAATAACCAAGCCACTGGAAGGATAGTGCGAAGGGTCCATAGGGCAAAAGAGAGAACCATCAATCCCATAGTTTTTTTCAGAAATTCAAGCCAAGCGCCACTCTTGGGAAGTTGCGCACCTAAAATACCGACCATCATGAACGGTACCCCCATGCCAAGGGCAAAGATAAACAATTCGAGGGCTCCCAAGAAAAGGGTCTTACCCTGGGAGATGGTAATTAAGATGGTTCCCAAAATCGGTCCGATACAAGGGGCTGATAAAGGCCCTAGGGCGACACCCGTTAAAAAGGGTCCCCAGATCCCGGAACGACTGGACCATGATTGGAGTCGATTTTGGACCGAACTCGATAGGCTAAATTCAAAAGCGCCTAAGAGGGAAATACCGAAGATAAAAAATAAAGTACTCATGGCGACAATGAAGCTCACCGAACTTAAGATAGATCCAAATATGCTTCCCGAAAGCGCGGCAATGACGCCTAGCATAGAGTAAGTTAAGGCCATGCCCATCACGAGCGCAAAAGTTAAAACAGCGGCTCTTTTCTTGGAAATATCTCGTATCCCAATAACGGCTATTGTGATCGGAATCATGGGGTAGACGCAGGGCGTAAAGGAGGCCAAGAGACCTGCAAAGAAAATGCTGATGAAGGACCACCAAGGAAATGAAGGATCTGCAGACGACTGAGAAACCATCGGGCGGACTTTAATTTTTTGCTGGGTGGGTGGATAACAAATTCCCCCTGGGCCTTCAGTGCAGGGCTGATAGGTTACGGTCAATTCGAGCTCAGGCTCTACGGTATTAAAAAAGATGGGCCAAATTAATTCCTGACGATAAATATCGTCGCCTAACTCATCTTGCCCAGAAGCCCTAGGAAGTGCGCCCATTCTGATGGCCTGGGGTGACGATAACGCTTCAACTTTAAGAAAGGTCGTTTTAAGGTGAGCCTTGGGCGGAATCTGGATGACTAAACGATCTCCATTCTGTTCAATCCGTATCGATTCTATGGGGCGGAACTCAACTTGACCCTGTCCCCACAAATTAGAGACCAACAGAAAAAAAGCTGCAAAGGAATTCTTCATCTCTCTATAAGTATAGATTAAATAATCTCTATATTTTTACCTGTGACTTACAATAGGGTTATGTCTATTACTATCTCCATCAGTCATCCTTTTGTTTCAGATCATTTTCATGATCTACCCGGCTTCACGGAAGCGCGGCATGGTCATAATTGGCACATTGAAGCGTCTTTTGAAATACAAAAACTAGAAGATCGTAGCGTTGTCCATGGCGATGTTCATACGTGGATTCAATCCGTTGACTACACCCTTCTCAATGATGCGACCGAGTTCCAAGGACGTAATCCTACAGCCGAACTCTTATCCCAATGGGCTTGTGAATATTTATTGAGCCGCGGACATCGTGTGACCGAAATACGTATCCAAGAAAAGGCAAATTATTGGGCGCGGTGTCGACCCTAATTTGGTTTAAGCTTACGGCTAAATCCCCGAGGAAACAGGTGAACTTGCCCTACTTCGGGGTTAAACTTGATGTACTTTAGGAGTCCTCCTTGGCTACACCTGGAAAGAAGCATTTAGGGTCGCTCGCGTGGCCTTGGATCACGCGTCTTTCAGGATTAGCTTTTGTGCTCATTCTAATTTTCTCCTTGGCAAGTTTTAATCCTAACGATCCTAGTTTTTTTAATACCTCCAATGGAATCGAAGTTATTCATAATTTATGTGGAAAATTAGGAAGCTACCTAGCGAGCCTTTTCTATACGGGATTTGGATTGATGGCTTGGCTAATTCCAGGCTGGGTCCTATGGGAAATTTGGCCCGACTCCAGTGAGGCTCCTCGGTGGGCTAAGCGTTTAGCCTGGTTGGGACTCATCGCTTCACTCTCAGCGATGTGGTCTTTTGCTCCCCAAATATTTTCATTTAGAATGGGAGGTTTTTTAGGTGCCCTTGTTCAACCCTGGCTCCAAAGTTGGTTTGGGACAACAGGACTTTATGTTCTCTGCTTAGCTCTTTTTGCCATCAGTTTATTGATTGTGTCACCTGCTCTAGCGACCTGGCTAGGGACCCGACTTGCCACTTGGGCAGAAAAATATTGGTGGCCCAAATTACAAACCCTTCCCTTACGGGGTCTTCGTAATCTTTGGGCTCAATTGGTTTCTTTTTTTAATTTTGTTCGTCGCAAACGTGAAGAAGCAACGGCACGTATGAATGCTCAATCCCGGATTAGTTTTGATGAACAACGAGAGGCCCTTGAGCGCGCACAGAAAGCGCATGAAGAGAGTCGAAAATCTACCCCACCTTCATCTCCTCAGGATATTCTTCCAGAAATACATTCCATTAACTTAGACGCACCTTCCCCAAGTACACCGACCGAGTTTAAGAGTGATCTTCTCCTCGGAGCAACCGGTCCCCAAGAAGAACCATATTTAGAAGAGGCTCAAACGGGAACCGATGGCCAGGGCCGCACCGTTGTTCAGCCTCCGCTCCCCATTCCTTCCTTGCCCGAGCCTCTTAAGATCAAGAAAGAAGCTAAAAAAACTATTAACCGAAGTTTACCGTCCAAAGATCTCTTTGATCAACCCTTGAAGCCGGAAAAGATGGATTTATCTGTCATCAGAAATACACAGGAAGCCATTCTTCAAAAACTTCTAGAGTTCAAAATTTCAGGTCAGGTGATTGGTAATCGACCCGGTCCTATTGTGACTGTCTATGAGTTTCAGCCTGACCCGGGGATTCCGCTCTCGAAAATCTTAAACATGGAAGAAGATCTTGCCATGGCCCTTCAGGCTGAGGCGATTCGTATGGATCGCATCTCGGGAAAGAATGCGGTGGGCATTGAAGTACCAAATCCGAGGCGTGATCTTATCGTGTTTAGAGAAATTATTGAATCTGACGCTTTTCAACAATCCAAGAGTTTGCTTACTATGGCGTTGGGAAAAGATATTTCTGGGTCTCCATTGGTTATGGATCTTGCCCGCATGCCTCACTTGCTGATTGGTGGTTCAACGGGGAGCGGTAAGAGCGTGGCAGTGAATGCCATGATTTGCTCAATTTTACTTCGCGCGACCTCTGACCAAGTTAAATTGATTTTAATTGATCCCAAAATGGTCGAAATGGGTATCTACGAGGACATTCCGCATCTCTGGTCCCCGGTCGTCACGGATATGAAAGAAGCGGGTCGAGTTCTCCGCTGGGTCGTCACTCAGATGGAAGAGCGTTATAAGCGTTTGGCTTTATTGAGCGTCCGAAATCTAGAACAATATAACGAAAAAATAGAAAAGCATGGGGGAACCTTCACTCTTCCCGATCCTACCCCTAATCCCAAGTGGGCGGATCGCCCTGCAACCCTAGAACCGCTACCTTATGTGGTAGTTGTCATTGACGAATTGGCTGACCTCATTATGGTTGCTCGGACTGAAGTAGAAGACAGTATCGCACGCATTGCACAAAAAGCTCGTGCTGTGGGCATTCATCTCATCCTTGCCACACAGCGTCCCTCTGTGGATATCTTGACTGGTGTCATTAAGGCCAATCTTCCGAGTCGATTAAGTTATCGAGTGAGTACCAAGATTGATTCACGGACTATTTTGGATTGCTCTGGAGCGGAAAACCTCCTTGGCCAAGGTGATGGTCTTTTCTTGGCTCCAGGTGCGGCGCGACCTAGTCGCATACATGCACCATTTTTGACGGAAACAGAGACCTTGAGGCTGGTCGACTGGCTCAAAGACCGTGGCAGACCTGACTACAATGAACAACTCATCAAGGTCATCGAGACCGATGAATCTGAAGAGGCTATGGGCATCGGACCCGATTCTGGAAGTGGGGGAGATATTTATCAAAAAGCCATTGAGGTTGTCGTACGAGAAGGTAAAGCCAGTACCAGTTTATTGCAGCGGAAGTTGGGACTTGGGTATGGTCGTGCAGCGCGTATCATTGATCGGATGGAGAACGAAGGTATCATTGGCCCGGATCGGGGTGTGGGAAAACCCAGAGAAATCTTCAGACAGGCTTGAGATAAACTATTCGTATCATTGATAAGGATTTTTGTGATTCTTCAGTTGAAAAATAATCTTCGAGAATCTACGGAACTCCAAAACGGATTTTTAACTTCTGAGCTCTCTCACATCGTTCAACTTGCAGCTGAAATGCATGGCGCTATGATCTTGGGCAATAAAATTCTTATCTGTGGCAATGGGGGAAGCGCCGCGGATGCTCAGCATTTTGCTGCTGAGTTGACGGGTCGATATCTTAAAGAACGTAGATCCTACCCCGCCTTAGCCCTTACGACGGATACCTCCGCTCTGACAGCCATTGGAAACGATTACGGATTTGATTCTGTCTTTTCGCGACAAATTGAAGGCCTCGGTAAGGCCGGAGACATCTTGATTGCTATCAGTACAAGTGGTCGAAGCCCCAATATTCTCAAGGCTGTCGAAGTAGCCAAGGCCCGCGGACTTCGAACGATAGGACTTCTTGGGCGTGACGGGGGAACCTTAAAGGATCTCGTGGATGATGCCTTCATCGTTCCGTCTGAGGTTACAGCTCGCATTCAAGAAATACACGAAATGATTCTCCACTTTTTATGTGAATCCATGGATGCTTTGTCCTAAGAGACGATCATGGATACCCAAGAGTTTCAAAAGCAATTCGGAACTCACCTCACATCTTTAGCGAAGCAAGAACCCTTGGGGCTCTATCTTCATATTCCATTTTGTAAAGATCGATGTACGTATTGTTCTTTTGTTCGTACTCACGAGGAAGAGAACCGAGATCCATTTATCCAAACACTGATTAAGGAAATTCATCATTGGGGTCAAATACTGGATCGACCTACTTTAAATAGCATCTACTGGGGAGGAGGAACACCTTCTGTTTTATCTGAATCCGAAGTTGCCCGCATTGTGAATGCGATTCAAGCCTGTTTTGAAATAGCTCCGAACTCTGAGCAAACCATTGAGGCTAATCCCGGGACTCTATCTTTAGCATGGCTAATGTCCATCCGAGCGCTCGGTTTTAATCGTATTAGTTGGGGAATTCAGACACTGCACGATGATCTCCTCAAATCACTAGGCCGCATTCATTCCTCAGAGGAGGCGTTACAAGCTCTAGATTGGTCACAGCAGGCAGGCTTTGAGCACGTGTCGGGGGATCTCATTCTAGGACTCCCCAACCAATCTCCAGATTCGGTCTATTCTGATGCCCTTAAGATAATTGACCATGGTGTCGATCACATTAGCATCTATTTATTAGACCTGGATAAAGCCTGCGCACTTAAAACAGAAGTCGAGGCTGGTCGACTGGTTCTACCGAATGAAGATCAAGTGGCTTCACTCTATGAAATCCTTCAGGATCAATTGCCTCGCCTAGGGTTCACTTCTTATGAAATAAGTAATTATGCAAAGCAAGGGGCGCAATCCCAGCACAATCTAAAATATTGGCGAAGGCTTCCTTATCTTGGCCTAGGCCCGAGTGCAGCAAGCAACCTGGGCCCTTACCGGTGGACGTCTGATCTCTCCATCAGCACTTGGAATCAAGGAAGGGGTCAGCTCACACTTCAATCTCTCGATCCCCTGGATGAATGGACGGAGATTCCTCTTCTAGGCCTCCGACTCGACGAGGGGATCGATTGGCATAGACTTTCTGCCCAAGCATCGGTTTTAAAAGTGGAACCCTTGTTTCATGCATGGACCAATCAAATGAAATATTTTGAGACAGCTGGTTTGGTGATCTTTGAAGGCCCTAGGGTGAGATTAACAACTAAAGGAAGGCTGCTTTCAAACGAAATCTTTCAAGTGTTTGTTTAAACCTCTGGGTTCTTTTGAGAAACACCCCTGGGCTTCGCTAAACTGAACACATGGCTGACGATTTAGTGAGCAACCGAAAGGCAAAATTTCAATATCATCTTCTTGAATCATGGGAAGCAGGGGTCGCCCTGCTTGGAAGCGAAGTTAAATCTCTACGAGATGGCCAGGGGCAACTGCAAGATGCATATGTCGATCATGTACGGGGGGAACTTTGGCTTCGCCAATGTCATATTGCCCCTTGGACAAGCGCCTCATGGACAAACCATGATCCACTACGGGATCGTAAACTCTTATTAAAAAAGAGCGAGATTCTTAAGATAGCGAAACACGTTGAACGCAAAGGCCTGACTCTTATTCCTCTATCTATTTACGTGAATGAGCGGGGGAAAATCAAAATACGCATCGCGTTAGCCGAAGGAAAACAAGCCCCCGACAAGAAAGCGGCTTTGAAAGCGCGGCAAGCCAAAAGGGAAATGGATCGAATCCGTAAAGGGGACCGAGATTAGTTCAACAACCTTCCAATATCGAGGAAGACAGCTGAGCCCATGATCGTGATCAATATCGCAAACCCTACCATGAGGATGCGCTGCTTGACCTGCCAACTAAACCGACGGCGGGCGATGACCTCGGCAGTCATCATGGCGACGTGCCCTCCATCGAGTAAGGGAATCGGGAGTGCGTTTAAGATACCTAATTGAAGAGATATGGCCGCTGCCATCACCAAGAAGGTAGACCAACCTAATTTAGCGGCTTGAGCTCCCTGTTGAATGATGCCAATAGGCCCTGCTAACTGATCAGAGGAAACATCCCACTGCAACACGCGCCCCAAGAAGGCAAATATTTGTGAGCTGATGTCCCAAAGAGCTTGGCCTGCGAAGATGAAGCCTGAAGGCCAATCCGTCCAAGTAAAGGGTCGGCGAATTTCAGTATATTTCGTGGGCTGAAAAAGAATACCCAATCGTCCCTGACCACTGATATTTTGAACAATCGCCTCGAGCATTATATTTTTACCGTTGCGATCAACTAAAAGGGAAAGGCGTTCGCCTCCTTTTTGTCGGATATAGCTCACAGCCTGACGATCATCAGATCCGGGAAAGCGGAGATCGTTAATAGCGAGAATTTGGTCCCCTTGACGGAGCCCCGCAGTCTCAGCCGAACTTCCTTCAACAACTTGAGCTACCAAAAGGGGAGAAGATTCAGGAGTCCGAGAGACCACACGCTGGTTATCTGCTCCGACAATCGCTAACAGCACAAAAGCTGTAATAAGATTGGCAATAATTCCTCCGGAGTAAAAAAGGAATTTCTTGAAATAGGGTTTTTGTTCGAATCCGTGGGGATCATCCGCCTCGGGTTCTTCGGGATTATAGCCCGCCAATTTGACGTAGCCCCCCAGGGGGATAGCCGATAGGCGCATATCGGTTTCATTCCATTGAAACCCAACTAAGCGCGGTCCCATACCCAAGGAGAAGGTTTCGACGGGGAGCTTCAGCCATTTTGCGACCAGAAAATGACCCATTTCATGGATAAAAACTAAACCCCCGAGCAAAAGAAAGGGGGCTAGGGTAGAAAGTTGCATCGCGAATCCTTAAGAATAGTTTAACGTCTCAAAACCCTTTAGGCTACCGACGGGCTGCAAGCCACTTCTGGGTACGCAACCTAACCTCTTTATCAATCTCGAGGACATGATCAAGATGCTGAGGTTGTTGGAGAGGAATCGTATTTAACATCGCTTCGTTACATTCTGCAATGAGACCAAAAGTTATATGACCTTCCAAAAAGGCATGAACAGATTTTTCATTGGCAGCATTTAAAATAATCGATGCACTTTGTCCAGATCTGAGGCTCTGATAGGCTAAGCGCAAACAAGGAAATCGACTTTCATCGGGAGGATGAAAGTCCCAACTTCGAGGTTGGTCCCAGGTAAAGACGGGGGCGGGACTGGGGATTTGCTCTGGATACAAAAGAGCATATTGGATGGGTAGCCTCATATCGTTCACGGAAGCCTGCATTTGAAAACTTCCATCGTGCATTTCAACCATAGCGTGCACTTGGCTTTGAGGATGAATAGTGACACCAATTTGCTCGGGGGTTAATCCAAACAAATGCGAGGCCTCAATCACCTCAAGCCCCTTGTTCATCAGGGTGGCACTATCGATCGTAATTTTAGGCCCCATCTTCCAAGTGGGGTGATTCATCGCCTCCCCCACTGTGGCTTTTCTCATTTGATCTAACGACCATTCCCGAAAGGGGCCGCCACTTGCCGTCAGGCGAATAGTACGAATAGATGATGGGTCTTTACCGTGAAGTAATTGGTGCAGCGCCGCATGCTCACTGTCAATTGGCAGCAATTCTCCTTGACCCTGGCGAAGCGCTTCAAGAATAAGGCTCCCGCCGACCACCAAGGATTCTTTATTAGCGAGGCAAACGCGATGCCCATGACGAAGAGCAGCTTCTGTGCTTCTCAGCCCTGAAGCTCCGACGATCGCTGAGACCACGGTATTGACGCTGGCTACCTCGACGCAATGTAGGAGCCCTTCATCACCAGGAGCATAACGAGGCTGATAGTCTAGAGAATCTAGAACCCACTGAAGATCTTCTTGGATAGCTAGGGAGATAAATTCGGGTCGGAAAGCTCGACACTGCTCTAGAAATTTGTCTCTATTTTTCCCTGCCGCAAGCGCCACGACTTTGAGGTGATCGGGATGATGTTTGACAACCTCGAGGGTTGACTGACCGATCGAGCCTGTCGAACCGAGAACCGCTAGATGTCTCATATACGTTAGTTGAACCCATGAACAAAATAGAGATAGCAATAAAATATGGGTGTAGCGAATAAAAGACTATCGATGCGATCCAAGAGTCCTCCGTGCCCTGGAATCAAGGGAGAGGCTGATGAATCCTTGGTACCCGCACCTCTTTTCCAAGTACTTTCCACTAGATCGCCCATTTGGGCTGTAAACCCCACTAAAAAACCGATTAACAGGACGTCAATCCAAGTCCATTCTTGACAAAAGAAGATTTTAGAAAAACTAGCGGCGGCGAAATTACCCATAAAGTTTCCCGCAAGTCCTTCCCAGCTCTTCTTAGGGCTGACGCGTGGAGCTAATTTGTGTTTTCCAAACCATGAGCCGACAAAGTAAGCGGCAACGTCGCCCACCCAGGTAATTAAATAAAGACTCACGAGAAGTCGGCTACCGGTCTTCGAAAGGGTACCTTCCATCATAAATATTTTCCATTGTAGGCCCATGGCGAAGCCCATCAAAAGTCCACTCATCAACGTGAGCGATTGATTCGGAAGTGCGCGGTCTAGAGATTCGCGACTCCATAAACTCCCCAAGCAAGCTAAGACCAAAGCCAGCATCAGCGCTAACCACAAAGGAAGTACCGAAGAGTCCCCATTGGGCTCAGCCACACTAAGCGCTATCAGAATACCCACCAAGACACTTCGAAACCGAGAAAGGGAAAATCCTTGCGCTTCGGCGAGATGCGTGAATTCGGTAATCGAGAGATAGATGACCCCTGCTACAAGAACACCAAACACATAGGGAGACCATAATCGTCCATCCCCTAAGTCGTAACTGCCGACCGTCGTAGGGCCTCCTCCTACATAAAGGAATGAGAGAACGAGTAAGGCTAATGAAAGCCCTGAAGCGGTTCGTTGTTTAAGATTATTCATATCTAAACTCATGCTAATCCACCAAAGCGCCTTTCTCTTTGAGCAAATTCTTCAAGACAATTTTTGAGATGAGCCGCTCCAAAATCAGGCCAATAAGTATCTAAGGTAATAATTTCAGCATAGGCTGATTGCCATAATAAAAAATTAGAAATACGATTATCTCCTCCGGTTCGAATCAACAAATCAACATCCGGAGCGGATCCAGTCCACAAAGTATTTTGAAAAAGATTTTCATCAATCTGATCGGTGGGCGTATGTTTTTTGATGAGCGTCTTCACCGCTTCTACAATTTCGAGACGAGATCCATAATTGACAGCGAGATGAAAAGTCATGCGATCACAGTGAATCGTTTTTTCTTCCAGGGACTGAATTTCGGTTTGGATACTGAGAGGTATTCCTTCTAAAAGACCTAGATGGTGAAAGCGGATATTGTGTTTAAGGAGTTTTGGTAAAAACATTTTCAAATACATCCGTAACATCGCCATGAGCGTATTCACTTCGAAAGCTGGGCGTTTCCAGTTTTCCGTTGAGAAGGCATAGAGACTAAGGTGCTTAATGCCCAGTTCCGCAGCTGCTTCCACTGTGCGATCGGCTGCATCTACGCCAGCTTTATGGCCTTTAGACCGAGAACGACCCCGGTCAGCAGCCCAGCGTCCATTTCCATCCATAATAATGGCAACATGTTGGGGAAAGCCCATTGTGCGACGTCCTTAAACTAAGGTTTATTCTAATCTGACCTGGCTCATATTCCTTACTAATTAGACATCGGACCGAATTGATAGCCAACGCTTCGGTAGGTATGAATCCAATGAGGACGTTGGGGGTCATCTTCGATCAACTTTCTCAAGCGGACAACGAAATTATCGATGGTACGCGTGGTCACGTGAGCCCCTTCTCCCCATACCTTCTCCATGATCTCTTCTCGGCTTACGGCCTTGCCTGTATGTTCCATTAAGAATTTCATGATCATGGATTCTTTAACACTCAGTTGAAATTCACCTCGAGGGCCCTTGCCTGTGAAATTATCAAAATCAATCCAATTAGACCCAAAATATTTCTTTCGATCCAACGACTGATTTTGGTACCACGTCTCGCGTCGCAAAATCGATCGAATGCGAATAATAAGATCTCGAACTTGAAAGGGTTTTCCCAAGTAATCATCGCCCCCAGATTCAAAACCTAAAACCCGATCGTTCTCAGTATTCTTGGCGGTTAGAAACAAGACTGGGGTTAAGTCGTGTCGTGTCCTCATTTCTTGGCAAACCGTCAAACCATCCATACCGGGAAGCATAATGTCTAAGAGAATAAGATCAAATTTTTCTAGACGCATGCGCGTCAGCGCTTCATCGCCCCGAGAAACCCATACGCAGGGTATATTCTCCATCTCGAGATTGAGCTGTATGCCTTCCGCCAAACTTTCTTCATCTTCTACTAGCAATATTTTAGGATTTGTCATGAATAGGGACCTCGGGTGCCTATGCTACTAGAATAGAACAAAGGAGTCAGCATGGCTTCACCCACTATTAGTGTTGTCATTCCCGTTTTCAACGAAGAGCCCAATCTTCTGACCTTATGGGAGCGTTTACGGCAGTCTTTGTCTCCTTTTGAGGCTGAGGGCTGGGAAGTTATCATGGTCGATGATGGTTCGAAGGATCAGAGCCTTTCTATCCTAAAATCCATCGCTCAACATGACGAGCACTTGGTCGTCATTGAATTCAATCGTAATTATGGACAGCACGCAGCCATTATGCAGGGTTTTCAGTCGGTGGCGTCTTCGTCGCAGTATGTCATTACGCTCGATGCAGACCTCCAAAATCCTCCTGAAGATATCCCTCTCTTAATTACTGAGCTCAAAAAAGGGTATGAAGTGGTAGGCGGCGTTCGAAGAACGCGAGCTCAGAATGATAGTTTTTTGAGGCGATGGCCCAGTAAATTAGTGAACTATGTTACACGCAAAACTACAGGTGTCGCGCTCAGTGATTATGGGTGCATGCTTCGTGGATATACCAAATCGGTTGTGGAGGCGATGTTGTCCTGTGATGAAAAAAGTACTTTTATTCCGGTACTCGCCAATACCTTTGCGAAATCCATTACCGAAGTCGATGTCGGGCACGCTCCTCGACTACATGGAGATTCTAAATATGGTTTGTTGGCCTTAATCCGCCTTCAATTCGACCTCACCACGGGCTTTAGTACCTTTCCCTTGCAAATGCTATCGGGGATTGGAATCTTTATTAGCATCGGAAGTCTAGGGTTAGGGGGCTACCTCTTAATCATGCGTTTTTTAGGTTACCCCGATAATACGAACGGGGTCTTCACCCTGTTTGCTTTGCTTTTTCTTATTCTCGGTATTCTTTTTCTTGGATTAGGTATTTTGGGTGAATATATTGGACGCATTTATAGCCAAGTGCGTGTGCGTCCTCGATCCATTGTTAAGCATATTCATCGGAAAATAAACTAACTTGAAAGCGTATTGCGCATTGCTAAAGCATGCGCAATATAGCGTCCTATCGGATCTGCTTCTAAATTAATCTGTTGATTTAATCGATAATCCTTAAGCGCTGTTTGTCGAAGTGTCTCAGGGATAAGAGAAACCGTGAACCAATCTAGCCCGCACTCCACAACAGTCAAGGAGATACCATCGACCGTAATACTTCCCTTAGGGGCGGTCATGGCACTAATAAAAATAGGCATTGAAAATTTCCAGAGGCCTTCTCCGTCGGATCGCTCTAATACATGGCCTAGTCCATCCACATGGCCCGATACGGAATGTCCATCGAGAGGTTCTCCCAAACGAAGACTTGGCTCAAGGTGCAAGGAAGTTCCAATTCTTAAGGTTCCGAGGGTTGTTTTTTGTAGCGTCTCGTCACTTAGCTCGGCAATCCAGCTCTCTTCGTCCACATAGGTCGACGTTAAACAGACTCCATTGACACAGACACTTGAACCCACGGTCGCTCGAAGTAACAATGCGGGTGAGGCCGCAATTTCCAAACGGGCCCCTTCTTTTCGTTTTTCCCGCCCCTGAAGACTGCCGAGTTCTCTAATTAAACCCGTAAACATTACCGCACACCCTTAGTATCCATAGCGCGTGCATGACGCACACCATAACCAATATACAAGAGGATGCCGATACCTAGCCATATCCAAAAACGTTCCCAAGTGTGTGTGGGGAGACCCCAAGCCAGCCAAATGCAGAAGAGAATGCCCAAAGGAGCCATCACCCATACATAAGGAACTCGGAACTTACGAGGGGCTTCAGGACGCTGAATCCGAAGAATCATGACGCCACTGCATACTAGAATAAAAGCAAACAAAGTTCCAATATTGGTGAGTTCAATAATTTCATCAATATTCATTAATCCTGCAGGAAGGATCACGATGAGTCCTGTCAGCAAGGTGGAGTTGAAGGGCGTTCTATACTTTGGATGGATTTTCCCAAACCAAGGGGGAAGCAATCCGTCACGACTCATCACCATAAAGATGCGTGGTTGAGCCATTTGAAAAACTAAGAGTGCTCCCCCGAGAGCCACCACAGCGCCTATGCTGATTAGGGCTGATATTTTAGTCATCCCAATCGCGGTGAAGGCATGAGCAATCGGATCCGCAACACCATGGTACGCCGTATAAGGAAGCATGCCCGCAATGACTGCGCAGACACCAATGTAGATGACCGTACAAATGATGAGACTGCCAATAATACCGCGGGGTAAATCACGCCCAGGATCTCGGCATTCTTCGGCCGTCGTACTCACGGCATCAAAACCAATAAACGCAAAGAAAATGATGGCTGCACCCGCTTGGATGCCATGCCATCCATTAGGAGCAAAGGGACTATAGTTGACGGCTTGGACATGGAAGGCACCAATGCCAATCACAAAAAGCAACAGAACGACTTTGATCGCCACCAGAATATTGTTGGTCCTGACACTTTCTCGTACCCCCCAAATACATAAAAGGGTAATAAGAAAAGTGATAAAGATAGCCAGAATGTTAATTCCAATAGGGATGTTGTAAAACGTCGGAGCCGCACTGAGGATATCCCAAAACTTAAAAGTACTGCTCCCTGAAATCATGCCGGCTTTAGCTTGCGACAACAGATCAATTCTATCGGCGAACGAGAACACAACATGAGAATCTAGAGTGGTTAACATCGTACGAGAGTCTATGCACAACCACCGGGGAAGAACGACACCAGCACTCTGTAAGAGATTATCCATATAGCTTCCCCAGCTAATGGCAATAGCCACGTTAGAGACAGCGTATTCCAACAAAAGATCCCAACCAATGATCCAAGCCATGAGTTGCCCCATGGTGGCGTAGGTGTAGGTATAGGCACTACCGGAAACAGGGATCATGCTAGCAAATTCGGCATAACAAAGCGCCGTGAAGCCACAGGCGACGGCCGTAATGATAAAACTGACGATCAGAGCGGGTCCCGCAGCCGGTCGGGTCAAGCCGAAGGTTGTATCCAATCCCCCGGCCAGACCTGTACCAAGGGCCGAGAGAATCCCCGCCCCAATGATGGCTCCCACTCCCAAAAGCGCTAGGTCCCAAGCCCCAAGGGTTTTTTTCAGTTGAGGGTGATCTGAAGATTCAGCATTCGCCATGATTTGTTCAAGGCTTTTCGTCTGAAACATTTGTTTAAAAATGGGGTGCATATATTTCCACGTTTGCTTAGATTATCAGCAGAACTTCTTTTCTCGACCGGTTTGTTAAGAGGGCAAGAGGCTTTTGTGTCCCTGATGCCCCCAAGGCTGTAAGGCCTGAAGTGCTGCCTGAATTCCTTTGCCCGCACGCTGCAAGGAGACAATTTCGACTGCGTAGCCATCGCCTGCCGTAAGCCATACCCCTTCACCATGAGACCAACTTAGGGTGCCGGGCGCCAGAGACGAGAGTTTCATGAGCCCAACAGACCTGATTTTTAAGATGTCGAGATCGAGGTGAAATTCGACACTGGGCCAAGGTTGAAGAGCCCGGACTTGACGATGAATCTCGATGGCTTTTTGCTGGGGGGATAAAAGAGCACAAGCCTTGGTTAACTTGGGAGCCCACGTTACTTTTTGGTCATCCTGATCCATCAAAGAACAGGATCCGTGGGTCAAAGCAGACCAATGTTTTTCAATTAGTTGTGCACCGTCACTAGCAAGGATTTCAAGAAGACCAGGGGTGTCGGAACCGAGTGTAATCGGTCGATGCAAATAATCTACAATTGGTCCAGCATCTAAAGTCGGAGAGATTTTCATGAGAGAAACTCCAGCTTCTTCGTCACCTTTCCAAATCGCATAATTGACGGGAGCAGCACCCCGCCAGCGAGGGAGTTTTGAAAAATGTAGATTCCAAACTCCAAGGCGACAACTGTCGATCATCCAAGGGGGCAAAATAGATCCATAGGCAATCACAAAGGCGAGGTCCACCTTGAGAGAGCGCCAGGTTTCTTGGGTAGCGGGACTACTCCAATCATCAGGTTGGAAAATAGGAATCTCGAGGGCTAGCGCCCGTGTTTTAACCGGAGAGGGTATTAGGTTTTGGCCCCGTCCCGATGGGCGATCAGGGCCTGTAATGACGACATCTAGCGACTGAAGGGATGCCAAGGCCTCTAGGGAGGGGAGTGCCACTCGAGGGGTTCCCAGGAGAGCCACGCGCGGGCGGACCACTTAGACCACCTGCAACTGCTTGATAAATTTTCTTTGAATGAGTTTCTTTTTAATTGGACCGAAATATTCTACAAAAAGACGGCCTCGCAAGTGATCAATTTCATGACAAAAAGCTCGCGCTAAAAGATCTTCTCCAACCAGTTCATACCAAGTCCCATCTTTTCGTCGATTCCGAATTGTGACTCGTTGAGGTCGTTCAAGCACTTCGTGAATACCAGGGATCGAGAGACAGCCTTCGGGACCCACTTGTTTACCTTCTTCTTTGACGATGGTTGGGTTAATGAGAATCATTTTGGAGTCTGGGTCTTCGCCACACGAACAATCAATAACCGCTAAATTCAAATTGATCCCAATTTGTGGAGCCGCAATCCCGACCCCGTCTTCCACCAAGGCGGTGTCAAAGAGATCTTGTGCTAATTGCTCTAATTCCGGGGTCCAGGGACCCACGTCAGCACTCTTAATTTTAAGCCTAGGGTCACCCCAATGAATGACCTCGCGAACAGACATAATGACCTCAATTTCTATTATAGAATGCCGGTATTTACTTGGTAATCTAAGAGTTCGGAGAATTGAGGACTCATGCTACGTAACTTCAGAACTGCCATTAAATCTAACCGTACCCCGGTGGCTACCATCATGATTGTACTGACCATTGGGCTCTTGGCCTATCTCGTACCTTCGGGTAATGCCGTCGTCACCCCAGAAACCGTCTTGGGTCGCGTTTATGGTCGAGAAATCAAGCAAAGAGATATCGATCAAGCGCTCATGGATTTAATGCAGCGATTTGGGGGTGGTCAGGCTCAACAAGAACAGTTGCTCCCCCTGTTGAAGCCTCAAGCCGTTCAGACTGCGATCCAGGACAAGATTGTGGAAGAACTGTGTGAGCGTGAGGGCATTGTGGTCAGTGACGCAGAGATCAAAACGACGCTCGAGTTGATCTTAAAGTCTCAAGCCAAACAACAACCCGAACTGATCGGTTTGTTTGATAGTTCAGGTCGTTTACGAAGCATGGATGAACTTGTAAAGATCTATCAAGAGCCTGTACGAGCTTTTATTAACACCGTTGAACGCGTGGCCCGAAAAGAAGCCGTGCGCCAAAAACTTTTTCAGATTTATGCTCACAAAGTTCCCGTATCCTCAGAACGACTGGATCTTGAGCATCGCTTAAAAGAAGAAAAAATGACCTTTAAATCAGTAGTAGTAACGCCTTCCATGCAAGATATTGGAGACCCGGGTGACGGACCCTTGGAAGTCTTTCTCAAGGCGGAGGGATCTCTCTTCAAACAAGGGCTTCGTCGCAAAATTCAAGTCGTTGTTGTCTCGAGAGACATGGTCGGGGATTTAAATATGGATGAAGCGGCCGTACGAAAGGCCTATGAAAACCAAAAGGCCTCCTTGACTAAGGCCCCCGAAGTGAAAGGTCGTCATATTCTTTTTGACGCGACAACCCCACAACAGTTAGTGGAAGCCAAAAAGGTGGCCCTCGAAGTTCGAGAGCAATTAATCAAAGGGGAGAAGTTTGAAACGCTAGCCACCAAATACAATAGCCCCCAAGCGGCAGGACCGGGCGGAGACCTAGGCTGGTTTGATCGTTCTCGTATGGTGAAAGAATTTGGGGACGCTGCTTTTAGTTTGGAGGTGGGAGAGATCAGCCAACCGGTTCAAACTCAGTATGGGATTCATCTCATTCGTATTGAGGATCGACGAGCGGAACGTGTAACCCCCTTTGACGAAGTGAAAGCCAAACTCCAATTGGATCTAACTGAAGAACGTTATGCCCAAAAAGCGAAAGAAAAATTAGAACTTTTACGAAAGAAGGCTGGTCAAGGAGACCTTGCATCGGCCGCTCAATCATTAGGCCTTAAAGCTATTAACAGCTCACCCTTCGAAGCCACGGATACCCCTAGCATTGAGGGGCTCTTTAATGTCGGGGATTTGGCCACTCGAGCCTTTTCTAAAAAAGTGGACGAGGTTTCTACCCCTGAATTAATCGGTTCTTCTTACATGGTCTATCGTGTTGAGAAAGAACTCAAGTCGAGCGTTCCTCCTTTGAATGAAATCCGACCGAAAGTTCTTCTAGCCTGGCGTCAAGAACAAGCGGCAAAAGCCACCCGAGTTCAAATGCAAGCCCTTCGACAAGCTGGAACGATCAATGCCTTCAAAGATTTAGGATCGATCACGGAAACCAAATCCGTAGCGATTGTGACGAAGCAAGAACTGGTAACCCAACCCCAGATCCGACAAGCTCTTCTTCAAACGCCGGTCAACGAACTCACCCCGATTATTCTTCAGGAAGATGGATCCTTTTGGTGCGCTCAAGTCAGTCAACGAGAAACCCCTAAGCCGCTCACGGTCGACTCTCGATTAGATTTGGTGAATGAAATTCAAAATCGAGAAGCGGGCCAGATGCTTCAATATGAAGTTCAGCGACTCCTTGAAGTAGGGAAGTCTCGCTCGGGTCTCAGGTCGCTTTGGGGCCTATGGGATGGGATTTGGATCGACGAGAAAGCCTTGGGTCTTACAAAGTAATTCGATCGAGACCATCCATATAAGGTACGAGGGCTTTCGGCAGACGAATGCTTCCATCCGCTTGTTGCCCATTCTCAAGAATGGCCACCCAGGTTCGGCCAACGGCCAACGCAGAGCCATTCAACGTATGAAGAAACCGATTCTCTCCCTTGGCCGTCCCTGTTCGATACTTTAGCCCTGCTCGACGAGCCTGGAAACTTCCAAACCAGGAACAGCTGCTAATTTCACGATAAGTATGTTGGGAAGGAAGCCAGACCTCAAGATCATAGGTTTTGTGACTGCTAAAGCCCATGTCACCCGTGCATAACAACATGCGTCGATAAGGTAATTCCAAGGCTTCAAGAATGCTTTCGGCATTTGCCGTTAAACGTTCGAGTTCATTGGGAGCCGCTTCTTCCTGAATGAAACTGACGAGTTCCACTTTATGGAATTGATGTTGACGGATAATCCCTTTAGTATCTTTTCCATAACTTCCGGCTTCACTCCGAAAGCAGGGGGTCAAGGCACAATGGCGAAGGGGAAGTTGGGTCTCTTTGAGAATTTCATCTCGGTACAGATTGGTCACAGGAACTTCCGCCGTGGGGATAAGGTATAAATGGCTATCGCCATGAGGAACCTTAAAGAGATCGTTTTCAAACTTAGGCAATTGCCCCGTCCCAAACATAGATTCAGCATTCACTAAATAGGGCGGAAGGATCTCGGTATAGCCTTGCTGTAAATGGATATCGAGCATAAAGGCTCCTAGGGCGCGTTCGAGTTTAGCCCCAGTACCCTTCAGAATGGCAAACCGAGAACCTGCAATCTTGGAGGCACGTTCTAAGTCTAAAATACCCAAAGGAACTGCGAGATCAATGTGATCTTTAGGTTGGTGAATGACACGGGGTATCCCCCATCTCTTGATTTCCTGATTGCTCTCAGCCGTGGGACCTAAGGGTACCGATGCATGGGGTAGATTGGGGATCAGAGCCAAGAAAGCTTCCCACTGGGACTCCACCGTTCGCATCGCCTGTTCACACTGAGCCAGGGCTTCGGAAGACGCTTTTTGTTGTTCCAATAGATCCGACGCATCTTGCTGAGATTGCTTGCGTGCACGAATCAGATCTGTCGTTTTATTCCTTTCAGCTTTGAGGCTTTCGAGGTCTTGGATCGCTTTTTTCCGAGCATGCTCTAGTTCGGTCCAAGCAGAACGATCGAAATGGAAGTGACGGTTCAAAAGACTTTGGATAGTTGCATCCAACGAGTCTCTTAATACATGAGGATCGAGCATAGGATAAGTTTACTTTAAGCCTTCTCAGGTAAGAGGGTGAGGGGTCCAGTCAGCATTCGAACAAGCAGTAAAAAGGGCCCTAAAAAAGGGCCCTTTTTAACTAAGGCTAACTCAGGTTATTGATTGAAGCGATAAACAACACCGAGTGTGAACCATGAAGGATTGAAGACCTTATTCATTTCAGACTGTGTGAAGTTGAAATTAATGGACCACTGAGACGTGATGGGTCGTTCGACACCAACACGAAATCCCCATTTGATATCGTTGCCGACGAGATTATTTCCACCATCAGGGTTGACTGCCGTGGTGCTCACCGGTGTGGTGTTATTAAAAAGGTAATTGGTAGCCGTGAGGGCATTTTGTTTCCAAGCGGTGCCAAGAATACCCGCATAGACATAATTGCCGTTCCACTCTTGATAAAGGTCAAATCCAGCTTGAAAGCTAGGTCGTACCACGTTATCAAAACCGGTACCCACTTTACCCTTGATACCGAACAAGGTTCCGTGGAAACGGAGATCTAGGCCGGACGTCACGGTTCTATGAACATTGATACCCAGACCATATCCAGCCAGGTTGTTGCTAGAGACAACCTTATTGAGATCTGCATTGGCAATCATGCCATTGAAGGAGATGGCGAAGGGAGAGGGGGTTTGGGCCATCAATGGGATGGTTAACAAAACCAGTGAGGCATATCGTTTGAGATTCATTTTTTTAACTCCAAATAAGTTTTAAGTTAACCAATTACCACTTGAAACCAGTGGACAACCGAACGCTTCGGCCTCCAGCAAAGTTTCCGGCACCGTAGACACCAAAGCCCAAGGGGGTTCCAAGAGGAATCAAGGAAGGCGTGATACCCGCAGCGCGGAAGGACGCGACGGCTCCAACTAACGGAGTGGTTCCGTTAGAACCCGCAATGCTTGCAGTGGAGTAACTGGCTAACTGCCAGTGGTTGAACAATCCGAATACGTTAACTTCGCTGAAGAATCGGATCTTGTCGACAATTGGGTATTCCAAGCCCAGTTTGAAGTTGAAATTATACGTGTCATTAAAGCGACCGATACCTCGGGGTCCATAGAATTGACTGTAGGTATTGGGATAAAGGGTGGAAATCGTTGATCCGGCAGCCGCAGCACGAAGACGAGCTTCGAAGTATTGCGTTCGGGTCAAGCTGTAAGCACCGCCGCCCGCGTATTCAAAAGTTAGGGCCGCATTCATGGCCGCACCTTGAGCAGATCGATTGGTGTAGGTCAAGAAGATCAATCCACGGTGACGTTGTTCACCGGGTAGGTAGCCATAAGGGGCGTAGTCATTACGATTACGACCATAGTAGCTATGAACATCTTCATAAAAACCAATAGGTTCAGATTGAACTGGAGGATTCCCACCTTCAGCACCCGTCGAATTACCTTGTAGTTTCGACATGGTCCAATTGCCACCTAGGTTCCAATTACGATCTAAGCGAGCATTGAATTCCATTTCAACACTCTTGTAATCACGTTGGATGTTGTTATTCGTCGCCCATCGTTCGAACAAGACTTGAGAGGTCAAGGTTGTTCCGGCAATGGCAAGGTTGATTTCATTGTTGGTTCCAATGGCTTGGCTACGTGAGAAGAAATCGCCACCTTTACGCATGTTGTAAGAAATGTTCAGGAAAGAGCCATCATCCCAGTTGTGACGGAAACCGAGTGAGGTTTCATCGCTGTAAGGAGCCTTTGTGTTCGGAGCGGTTCCTCGGTTTAAAGGTGAAGAGTAGGCGAGAAGACCCGCATTAGAGTTAATCTGCCAATTTCCACGATCTACTAATTGAGCATAGGTGATATTGGCGAAGGCATAAGGGGATCCATAGAAAGTATTCACCCAAGTGATGCCCGTGGTTTGTGTAATGCCCTTGAACGCCCATACAGTCGTGATGGGGCTACCTGCACGAGTAAAGCGGTTGGTATAACCATCGCCTAATTTTTCCACGAAGCGAGCTCGACTGACCGTAAAGAGATATTTTTGATCTCCATTCAGATCATAGCGATATTGCAATCGAGGGCTAGTCGCACTCTGAGACGTTACGGGAGATCCGAGGGTATCAGAAGCCGTAGACTTGTCATAGCGGACGCCCAACATAAGCTGGTGGTTTTTATTGATAGTTAGCAAGTCATTAAAGTAGTAAGAGTCAAATTTGTTCTTAGCAGCACCACGATCGGTTGAGTAGCTATTGAATGTAGCGTCGCGATCCCATGAGGCTGCGTCAACGACGAATGTACCGTTGGCATTGTATCCAGCATTGGTGATGATGACGCCCGTAGGCGATTGATCGTTCGCTGCAGAACGTGATTGGCGAAGTAACTCGAGACCTACATCAAAGTTATGGCTACCCAGAGGACCGTCATTGAGGAAATGGTTCAAGTTAACGGAGTAGGTTTGAATTTTACGAGCATCACCCCCGTCGGCTTTGTTAAAGATCCCATTGTGGGAGTACAGACCAGTGAAACCAGAACCGTAGTAGCTGACGATGACATCACCGAGGGCAGGGTCACCACCCGCGGACAAGTTCTGATTCTTGAAGCCGTATCGAGCTTCCATCGTGGTATTGGAACTTAGAACACCACGATAGGCGATGGTTTGATATTCATTCAAATTTGTCTGAGGAACCAAATTGCGAGGATCCATGGTGGACGTGTAATTACGATTTTGTTGTTGGGTCACGGCACGATTACTCTGTAACTCAAGGCTATGATCCTGATTAATCGCGTACGTCAACTTCATGTCATAGAATTGATTGGCGGACACAGTGGTAAATTGCTGACCAGCGGTGGGGAAAATATAGGAAGCACCTGTTAAGCCTCCGTTCCAGCCGTAGACAGCCATCGCTGAGGTCTGCAGCAAAGTCCCGGTGGGATTGGAAAAGGTACCGGATCCATAGGCCGCGGGCGACAGAATCGTTGAGGCGGTGAACCACAACTTATCTTGAATGATCGGACCGCCGATGAAGACGGTATATTCAGCGGACTGTAGATCCGTACCGGGGGCAGGTCGTCCGTTGGTGTAGGAGAATCTTTGGCCCATGGGGGAAATCGCTGACCAAGCAGTACGGCTAATATTGGCTCGCAGCGTTCCAGAGAAGCTATTACTTCCAGATTTGGAAACAGCCTGAATGACACCGCCGGAGAATCCGCCGTACTTGGCATTGATGGGTGATTGAATGACTTGAATTTCAGCGATGGAATCGTCGACGTAATAGGAATTTCGACCGTTGGTACCGCCGAATACGTTATCCGCAATATCCACTCCGTTGAGGAGGAATCGAGTTCCAAACCCTTGTTGTCCACGAATGGATAAGCGACCACCGTCGGTGAAACCTCCTTGGGTCACACCAGGGGCTCTCAAGGCGGCATCTGCGATACCACGAGTGGTACCGGGAAGCACGTCAAAGGTTTCTGAAGTGATGGTAGTTTGCGAGGACGTATTGGTCTTATCCACGCTCGCCTTATTGTCAGACACTTCGACAGTGGCTGAAGCGTTCGTCGCTTCCATTAACAGATCTTGACGCGAAGTCTGGGAGACATTGACGCCGATCCCAGTAGCGGATGCGCCGACATAACCCTCTTTACGAAGAGATATGCTGTAGGCAACACCAGGGGGTAAGAGCGGAGCACGATAGCTACCTTTACTATCGGTCAAGACGGTACGCACACCTTGCAGCGTGGGGGCCGAGATACGGACCTCAACACCTTCGATGGGATTACCTTTTCGGTCTCGGATGACACCGGTGAGTGCTCCGGTGGCTTCTTGAGCCATCAAAACAGGGCCGGCGACCAATGCAAGGGAGAGCATGGTAAGAGATGATTTAAATCGGTTCATTGTTTACTCCAAATAGTCGCGTGAGGCGATTAAAACTTGATACCAAAACTGAGTTCAGTGATAAATCCGGTTTTACTTCCGGCGTTAGGGAATTTCACGTTGGATTGCGTGACATTAAGTTCACCGCTATAACGATCGGTAAAGCGTTGACCAATTCCGAAGGTCGGATTCAAGGTCATTGAAGAGGTTGTGGGAGCTAATGCGATGACCGCACTGGAAACGAGTGTATAGGTTGTTCCAGAGAGCGACCAAGTTTCACGAGAACCGGTATCAGTTTCTTTGACCGTCCAGCGTTGAGCACGGACACCGACTTGGTAATACATGCCTTCACGATAAAAATTATCGCGATACAAGACATTGAAATCATAGCCAAAGGACTCAGGCTTACGCACACGAGTCTCGTAGGTTCCTGCAGGCGTACCCGCAACCAAGGCTGTTCCAAGTTGTGAGCTGTGAGGAATGGAACTGACTAAATTAAAACGACCTGGATTGATGCGATAGTTGATGCCTAGAACCCAATTATTTTTCGTGAATTCAAAACCGGACGCAAAGGTATTTAACGTTTCACTGTCATTGAAACCAGTTCGATTGGCGAGGGAGCCAGATACATTACCAGTAGTGAGTTTGACCGCGACATCCCAGCCTGAAAAAGTTTGGGCTGACAGCAAGCCGGTGGTGAACACAGCCAGGGTGGTGGCTTTTAGAAATTTTGTGAAACGCATCACGTGGAGTCCTCCGCGACAGAACTGTCGCAAATGTACGAGAAGTTATTCTCGTGTTGGTTTATAAATGTAACAAATAAAAAGACTAGGCCTAGACCTAGACTCTAAAATTGAGTTAAAGGCTATCTAAGAAAGATAAAGTAACTTATAGGCAAAGTCTTGCTTTAATTTGCATAAAAGTTTCACAGCCGTAACAACTATTTTATAAGTCGTTATATTTCAAAGTTTAGATGATAGTTCCTTTAGAATTGCGGGGGATTATATATCTAAGCCTAACAATCCCAACAATTAGATATCTTCTAGGCGAGTCATGCGTTCAATGCCTTGAACTTTACGAGTCCTTGAAGCGCCCTGACCACCCACGACTAAGGCACAACCCTGGGGAAGACGTTCTTGTAAATCCTTGAGGAGGCGGCGAATGCTTTCTCCCGCGGTGAGAATCGATAAACTAACCGCGACCTTATGGGCTCCTACTTGTCGAGCCGCTTTGGCAATGTTCGCCACGGGAACATCCATACCTAAAACTTCAGTCTTATAGCCTTTGGAGGTGTAAATAAGCGCAGCCATCAGCAAACCTAAACGATGTCGCTCACCTGGCAAGGTGGTTATCAAGACCACTTCCCGAGGACCCTTGGCCTGTTGATCCAATTCGTTGCGTAGCTTTCGAAGAAGATCTTCGAGTACTTCAGTCAATAATTTTTCATGATGAATATCGAGCCGGCCCTCCGCCCAAGCGATACCGACACGTTCCAGTAAGGGAGCGATGGTATGAATCACAAAGTCTCGGAGTCCCTTTTGAAACAGAGCTTCCGCTAAAAGATTTTTGATCTTTTCTGAATTAGCATTTTCTGTGGCGAGCATCAGCTCATCAAGAATCAGACTGGGCTCAGAAGAAGAATTTTTCAGAACCATGGTTTGTAATTGAGCCGAACTTGAACGAACCGCCGTAGAAGGCCGGTGACCGGAAGCGACCGCTTCGGCGATGAGTCGAAGACGATGGAGATCTTCCGTTCGGTATCGTCGGTGACCTGAGGGTAAGCGCACGGGCATGGGAAAACCATAGCGACGCTCCCAGACTCGAACTACATCTGAGGAAAGCCCTGTTTCTGAACAAATATCTCCAATACTTAATAGTGATGAATCCATATTGACTCCTTGTCTATATATATTACTAGACAATAATGTTTAGGTCTACTTAAATATCTAGACAGGTGGTCTTTTGCGTTTCCAGGTATCCACAATCGCTTGGGCCTGATCGAGGTCGACCTTCTCCTCCAGGGTTTCGAGTAAGGTAGCGATCTCGACATTCCAAGTGTCTCGGTCCTTAAAAGCCCACTCCAATTCCTGAAAGGGGGATGAGGGTTGTCCTAACCCTGATCCAGTTTCCCTGGTGGCCGAGGTCCCTCCACTCAAAAGACGTGTCAGAGGAATCCCTGCTAGAGGCGACGTTTGATGGGGGTCACGGAGTTGATCCAGCCATGGGATGAGTTGAGTTAGCCCTTGGGGTTTTACTAAAGTACCGGCAACATCGATTTGATCGTCAGGAGCCCATTGAGGGGTTTCGAGCGCTCCGTGCATTAACCAGGTTTTAGAAACGAGATGAGGAAAATCTTTTCGTATCAGCGTGATGATTTGACGACTTCGTTCATCTGAAAGATCATGATCGAGTAAGACCCCTTGTATCTCGAATTGGTGGAGAGCAAGTCGGACATCCGGGTTCTGCGTCGCACAATGCAAGACCCAATCTTTTCGAGCGGCGAGAAGACGTTCAAGCGCCCGAAGGAGGCTAGGGTTGTCGTCAATAATCAGCAAATGCATAGGCAATCGGAGCCTCTACCTCAATGAAACCATGCACGAACCGCTCGCGTCGTCGACGTATCCAAAAGATTAATGAGATAGATCTGATCCCCCACCCAAACCCAGGCCTTCCCGTGGGCTTCAAGCAGTTGAAGACGTGGCCCTTGCATCAGATCAGATTGAAGCTCGGGGCGAAGCTGGAGAACACGCCGGGTCTCTCCGGCATAAACCTCCCTGAGTTCCTCAGCCCAACGGGTCACAGGAATGTTTTGAGCACTTCCCCACCGTTCGCCTTCATAGGAAATGGCGCCCATCGATTTCCAGAACCAACGATCGGAATATTTAGGGAGAGGATCCTCGGATGGATCGAATCGTCGAATCGATAAAGGGGCTTGGTCATCCACTTCAACCAAGCCAAGCGTGATATTTTTTTGTACCTCTTCAATTCGAAAATCATCGGGAAAGTGAGGGATCAACCGACCTTCTCCACCCTGAGCCCGCTTCCAACCCTGGGAGCTTAAGTGCCATAGGGTCCAAAAAAAGCCGTCGCTGACCCATAACTGATCTCGCCGAGGAAACCAGACCTGATGAGACTTTGACCAAATGAGGACCACGCGGTCGCCGGGCAAATCCCGTCCATCATCCGATAAGGCTTCGGAGCGTGTGGTGACATCCTCAGGGACTTTTTGAAAATCGGGTTCTTCATAAGTGGCTAACGATTGTTCAGAGGGTTCTTCGTCGACCGAAAAGGTCGTCACTAAAAGTCGGTTTGATTTTTCAAAAAAACCAATCAGGACGGATCGTCCATCCCAACTCAATCGGCTCCAGGGACCCGAGGGGATCGACCACCGGATACGATTTTCAGGATAATCAATGAGCTGTGTTTCGTAGCGCTTCGGTCCAAATTGAAAAGTAATTAACGCTTGCTTACTGTTTCGGGGGTTAAAACGAAAAGAGACGATCGGGGCTTCGTAGCGATAAGCGCGCCACTCTAAATTTCTCCAAAGGTAAACCTTACTTCGACCACCGGGGCCATTCAAGGCGAGGCCATGAGGACTAGCAAAGGGAGACGCAGGTTCCCAGGGAAATCCCAAAGAACGAGAGCCGAGGGGAGTCACTTCGGGTTCTGATCGGTTTTCTAAAATGGGCTTCCAACCGGGTTCCACATGAAGGCTGGCTTCGACCGGGAAATGGTCGATCTGGAGTAACGTCGAGGTTGAGACCCGTCCAAACACCGCCTCGTCGCTCTCTAGAAAAAGACCCTGCGAAAAAGACAACAGGAGAAGAAGGCCCCCGATAAATAAACTGGCCATGATGTAACGTCTCGGAAACAGACAAGTACCTCCTTGTCTCTAGTTTACGAGTGGTGGACTGAAAATAATCTTCATAGATCAAGAACCTGAAATAAACACTGGTCGCCTCACCCCCGAGAGGCGGCTTAGCATTTTAAGCATTAAAAAAGGACCCATAAGGGTCCTTTTTTATAGAGCTAGATCCGTTTTTTAGAACTGAACCTTGACTCCGACACGAATGGAACGACCCGTGTTCCAACCTGTTTCAAATCCGTAGAACGGATTGGCACTACCAGCAGACGTGGTTCCATAAATATTCGTGGTAGTAGCCGTACGTCGATTGAAGAGATTAAATACCGTCACATTAGGCGAAATACGATAGCCCATGTATTGATAACTGTAATCCAACAACATATCGAAGGTAGCGTTGCGAGGCGTACGACCTTCAGAGCCATACTGTCCGAACTTGGGGACGGCGTTATGGTAGCCACCAATATCCAGGGCAGGATTGCCAGAGGCAGTTCCGTCATCGAAGAGGCTCTTGGGGGTTCCGTATTGCATAACGCCCGAGAGACCAATCGTCAAGGGATTACCAAACAGATCAACCGTATAGCTTCCGAAAGCCTTCACGATATGGGTACGATCGATAGGCAGTAATCCTTCACCAACATAAGGCCAGTAATCAAAGGTGGAGGTAATCAGCGCATCGGCTTGTCCATTGCTGGATTGACCAAGGCCTTCATAGGTTCCAAAGAGTTTGCTCCAGGTATATGAACCACTGAAGTACCAGGCACCCGATTTCTTCTCACCGGTGACTACAAATGCATCGTAATCGTTATAAGCTTCTTTGAAAAGATTCTCAGCAGCGGTGAATCGGATTTTGCCACCACTCAAATGAGGATTGAGTGCATCGTCTAGGACAGGGCTGGGGGTATAGGAAACCGGACCCGGTTTAGGATTCCAAAGAATGGAGTATCCGGCATAGGCTGTATCAATAACTGAATCCTCGATGGGATTACGGAGTTTACGATTGATGTACTTCGCACCCACGGTCCATCCATCAAAGGTTCCACCTTTAAAGATGTGATCGATACCCATGACCCACTCCACGCGGGAAGTGAGCTTGGTTCCATCAGCCAGGGGAGGAGCGGTGAAGTAAATACCGTAGTCGATCCTACTGGAAACGTTAGCGAGAACATTCGTGGGGACGTTAATGGACCAAGCACCCGTACTGGTGTTGTATGAGGTGTTGGCTACGGAGTAGTAATTGCGAACATAAATTTCCGTTCCACCCGTTCTCATAATCGGCTGCATCGGAACAGCAACAAAGTACTTGGCATAATTGATCGACAATTTGGTTTGTCCAGTGTTATACGGATCCCAAGTCAAACCCACGCGAGGTTGGAATAAGTCTTGAAGATCATCAAACTTGAGGGCAGTGGCACCGGCATTGTTAATGAGTTCTTGACTTTCAAACCGACCACCATAGGAAAGACGAAGGCCTGGTGACATTTCCCAAGTGTCTTGGAGGTACGTCGCCATGTATTTCGCTTTGATAGTGGACTTTTCGTTGTAGTACCACTGGCGATAGATACCGTTGAAGGCGCCTGAGGTGGCACGACGGATGACCACAGTGTAGGGCAGTGATTTGGTAGAAAGCACTCCGGGTCCATTAAAGAACTGGGCACTGGCACCTGACGCACTGTCATCCAAGGTGTATGCGGCTTCCATCTGAGAAATACCGATCTTGTAATTGTGATTACCAGAGAACCAGGACAAATCGGCCCGGTACTGTGTGGTGACGTTTTCGTTGAGACGTTCATACACACCATAACCGCCACGGTAGAAACTAGATCCAGCCGTTAAACCAATATTTTGGGCGCGCATGGTGTCGTTGACGAGATTGTTTGCTAAATCAACAGGCGTGACAGCGGTGGAGAAAGTAGTTTGACCCGCTTTCACCGACAACTGAACGTTCGATGAAATGTTCCAATCGTAACTCAAACCAAAGTTTTCGGTTTTGAACTTACTGCTGTAACCCCAATTAGCATCTCCACTGTATGGGTAAGCCGTAGGCTGAGCAGTTGTTGATTCACGATTTTGGAGTGTCGCGGTGAGCTGTTGATCGCTCGTCAAGTAGTAATTGACCTTGGCGTAAAGATTGGTATCTTCACCTGTGGTATTACCACTGGTCAAATTAATAAGATTTGTGCTGCCGGGTCGATCCGTTTTGGTTTGATTGACACCGATGAAATAAAAGAGCTGATCGGGAATCAAAGCACCGCTAACGGTCGCACCGAAGTCGTTACGCTCGAAAGGATTACCTTGTTGAGCCGCTGCATTTTGCTTAGGTTTAGCTTGAGACCTATACAGGTCTGAATTCACCCACGCAGAACCTTGAAACTGATTGGTACCAGATTTGGTCACAACGGAGAACACACCGCCGAGAGCGCTGAATTCAGGTTTGAATGCACCGGTTTGAATTTCAACTTGATCGATGAAGTCAACCGGGAGAGATCCACCTTGGAATCCCTTACGCATATCTTGGGTGCTGACACCGTCGATGTAGTAAGAATTTTCCAAACTCGAAGCACCCGAGATGGAGGGACCACCGAGGGCACCAGAATTGGTGACGCCAGGAGCCAATTGAACGAGATCATTAAAGTCTCGGCCTTTAGGCACGGCCGTTAAATTTTCCATCGAAATATTTAGACCCGTTTGGTTGGTGGTGAAATCCACAACCGCAGTGGAACTGGAAACAGCAACAGTGGCCGAACCGACGGAAGCAAGACGAAGAGTTAAAGCTTGATTTTCATTTGTAGTGACCAATACGGAGGCATTAGAGTTTTGGTAGGAATCCGCCGAAACTTGGACCGACCAATTTCCAACGTTCAAAAGTCCGAAACGAAATGTTCCCGAAGCATCCGTGAGGGCTGTTCGAGAGATTTGGCCGGAAGTGAGCTTAACGGTAGCGCCAGCAACAGCCCTTCCGTTGGTTCCAACGACCGAACCCGAGACACTGCCTGTAGTACTGCTCTGTGCAAAAAGAGCGGAGCCTGAAACCAAGGCGATAGCCGTTAGCCCAAGTCGTGAAGTGATGCGGTTCATACATAAACTCCAAAGAGTCCTGAATCGTCAGGACAGGTTTTTTAACGAGATAGAAAGACTTTGGGGCCATAGCCTCAAAGAGATAATGAAATTTACACCCTATTCACAGAGATTGTCTATATAAAATATGAAACTTTTTATTTCAGACAAGCATCAAAATACTATATTTTTATAAACCTATTTATATCAGCATTTATATGAATTAAATTGATTCAACCTTCTATAAAATCAAGAGGATCGCCCTGAGAAAGTTTCATATAAATTATGCCTATAGTATGGATCGGCGTAATTTCTTCAAAACTTCATCCCCCTCAGGAAAGGCTTGGCGGTAAAGATCGAGGTGTTTTCGGGCTGAAACAGCATCCCCCTGAGCCTGATCAATCATAAGTTGCATCTCCCAGTAGGCTTGGGCCCACGAAGAAGGGGTGTCGGCTTCGGATTCAAGGGGCTTCAAAAAGGCTTGGGCCTCTTGGGGTTGACCTAATAGAAGAGCCTGATTGGCTTGTTGGATCCGTTCCCAAGCCTGAAGAGAACTCGGCGTGTCCGCTAAAGGAGGTAGGCTGAGCACCAGCCGCCAATTATTGATGAGGTTGATGAGCCCATTTTTCTGACTGGAAGGAACTTGGGGTAACAAGGCTTCCGCTTGAGGGAGATAGCGCGCGAGCGATTGCGTGAGGGCTTCGCCTTTCTTGGGTTCAAATTCCGTCCCTAAGGCTTCGATTCGAAGGGCACTCAACTGAGCTTGAAAGGCTAAAACGGCCTTTTCACGGGCCTGTCTTATAAAATAACCAACCAAAAGAAGAGCCACAAAAATCCCCACGGCCCACAAGATTTTTTTAAAAACCTTTGAGGGGTCTTCTTTTGAAAGACTTTGTTGGAAATGATCTAAACTCGGGGCAGGTTTTTGGACTTGAATAATTTTAGGGGTATCGGGTTTGGCCATAATGTGAGGTCTCTTAGAAATATGGAGGGGATTGAGAGTGGTGCCTGGAGAGGGAATTGAACCCCCGACACAAGGATTTTCAGTCCTTTGCTCTACCAACTGAGCTACCCAGGCAAATGGCGTCAGACTCCGCAGAATATCATTGAAGTAAGGTCTAAGCAAAGCCAACTCGGAGAGGTGCCATGGAAGATCTCAAGCATTTAAAGTTGCAAGTTTATTCAGCGGATTGGTGCCCCGACTGTCGACGCTTAGAACAATGGCTTGAATCCGTGGGGGCGATCTACGAGAAGGTAGATATTGAGAAGGTGGTGGGGGCCGCTGAAAAGCTGGAAGCAGAAACCGGTAAAAGAGCGATCCCTTTTATTTTAGTGAATGGACAGACCTGGATTCGGGGCTATCACAAAGAGCTACCTCAGCGCTTTAGTCCTGACCTATTAATACAAGAACTCAAAAATATACCCTAGGCAATCGGCGACAAGTACGTAAATCTATTCTTCCGACATTTTGAAAGAAGCCTGGCTATGTATCCTTGGTTAAAAAGTGATTTTTGGAGCAATTTAATCTCGACGGATCTTGCTATTGATTTGGGGACGGCGTCCACCCTTATTCACGTCAAACAACTCGGTCAAGTTGTGATCTACGAGCCCAGCATTGTGGCGATTAATACCACCACGAATCAAGTCGAGGCCGTCGGAGACGAAGCGAAGCAATTGATGGGGCGCACGCCCCAGGGCGTGAAGACCGTTCGACCGATGCGGGACGGCATGATTTACGAAGTTGATGCCGCAGAAAAAATGTTGGACGCCTTTATTCGAAGAGCCAAATTGAAGCATGGTCGAATGCACTTGAGTACGCGCATTTGTGTTTCCGTTCCTCCACGCGCTCATCAAGTGGCACGACGAGCGGTACGTCAATGCTGCTACGACGCCAAAGCGAATGAAGTTTTTCTCGCCGATCAAACCATGGTCGCAGCGATTGGAGCCGGTTTAGCCATCAGTGAAAAACGAGGATGCATGATTGTAGATATTGGTGGAGGTACCACGGATATTGCGGTCATGAGTTATCACGGTAAAGTCTTCTCGGACTCGATTCTTGTCGCAGGAGACGAAATGGATGAGGCCATCACGAAGTATATTAAGGACAAATATAATGTGGTCATTTCCGAGTCCGCGTCGGAAGAAGTGAAAATGACGCTTGGATCCGCTTACCCGTTAGGCAAAACCTTAACGATGGAAATTTCGGGTCGTGATGCCTTTGAGGGTCTGCCCAAGACGTTGGTCTTAAATGATGCAGAAATTCGAGACGCTTTGAGCGCGCCGATCAATGCAATTTTAGATTTGGTTCGTCGTGCCCTGGCGGAAACGCCTCCGCAACTTTCAGCGGATCTCATTGAACGAGGGATTTGCCTCTCGGGCGGCGGTTCGTTAATCAAGGGTCTCGATGAGCGTATCCGTAAGGAAACCCATCTTCCTGTTTTTAGAGCTGAGAATCCTCGTTATAGCGTGGTCGAAGGAACGGCAACATTGCTTAACGATATCCCCCTCCTCCGTCGCATTCAGATCTTAGATTAATTTCATCGAGTGGGTCCATGGCTTACACTGGCGGTCTGAAGTCAAAGCCCTTCTGGACTCGAGGGCCTTTCTTGATCGTCGTCTTCATTTGGGCATTACATTTTGTTTGGGTGTTCATTAGCCCGGTGTCCCTGCGCAGTCAAGCCTTCGATACTTGGCTCTCAAGGCCGCTTTTACAGTGGGGGAATGCACGTCATCAAAAAGAAGTGGCGCGCACGGAAGGGACCCGCCTTTTAGGGGATGTGCTGGTCGAAAACCAACAACTGAGAGAGCAAATTCAGGCACTTCAAAATCAACAGCGCCAGTGGGATCAAGATCGTGAATCTCTGGGTGGGTTGACCCAAATGCTCGATCTCCAGAAATCCACGTCGGCTGTGGCTACCGTGGCCGAAGTGATTTACCACACACGCCCACGTTTTTTCGGGACGTTAGTCATTAATAAAGGCCTCAGTGAGGGCCTCAAAATCGATCAGCCGGTCATTACGGCGCAAGGTGTCATTGGACGGGTGTGGTCGGTCGGATCTCATCAATCTACCATTCTGCCTGTCGATGCTCCGAACATCGGCATGGCGGTGTACTTATCGACGTCAAAGTCATCAGGTATTCTCCAAGGACGTAGCGAAAACCTAGGGGAGATTCTCTATCTCCGCTCAGAAACGTCGGTGCAAACCGGGGAATCAATTTTTACTTCAGGGCTCGACAACATATACCCTCGCGGGCTTTTGGTTGGGCACGTGAAAGAGGTCCGTAGCGAGGGGGGAGCCTCTCGCATTCTCGTTCAACTAGCACCTCGCCTCGATCAACTTCGTTATGTGCTGATTCTCCCTCACCCGACACCGCTGGAATCCCTTAGCGAACCCGTCGTCCAATGAAGGAATGAATATGAAGACTTTGCATTCAAACTTATCCAACAGGACCCTCCGCCGAGTCTTAGCTTTGGGGGCGCTGGTGTCCCTAGTGGGCTTGGGCACACACCCTACATTCCAATGGCTGGTCCACACGTTTTTGATTCATGCGCTGGCCCTCGATCCCACCTCCTGGGTACTGTCGGCGCTTTGGCTTACGCTGAGTGGCTGGAGTGTTGAACTATCCTTTCGCGTTACCCCATGGCTAGGTGCGCTCCCTTTTGCGAATCTCACCGTGGGTCTTATTTTTCTTGGGATACGAAAGAAGTTCCCTCCGTTTACCTATTCAGCTCACCTTCTTCAATTTATCGGGGCTTACGGAATACACCTACTGGGATATCTGCTTTTCAACTGGCAACTCAACCATGTATGGGCGTGGGATGATATGTATCTGGTAATTTTTTTAACCACGCCTTTACTGACTGGGCTCTCTTGGCAACTTCTAAAATTTGAGAAACGTCGTAAATTATGAATCCTCAGGTCCGTTGGCTGGTCGAACGAAGTGCCCAAAAAATTAAATGGATTTTTATTATCGGGCTCGCCTTGAATTTTGCCTACTACGGCTATGTTCAGATCATCAAGCGAGGTTATTTTCAGGAACGGGCTCAAAACCAAGCGATCAAACTTCGACTCATTCATGCGCCCCGAGGGATTTTATACGACCGCCATGGCGTGCGTTTAGTCGATAACGTCAATGCCTACGAACTCGTGATTCATCGCGATGAACTACCTTTCGATCCTCAAATTTTGAGCGCATTTGCGAGTGAATTTGGTCTAGATGAAAAGGCTTTTATAGCAGTGGTTCAATCCTACCGGGAGGAAGGATCGGGTATTGTTCCTTTAACCATTCAGAACAATTTAACGGAAGCAGAGCTCGCTCTCTCGGAACGACTGAAAGCCCGATTTCCTTTCTTGTCCATTGAAAGTTCTCCGCGGCGATCTTACCGAGATAATGAATTAGCTGGTCATGTTCTCGGCTATATCGGAGAAATAGATTCGAAGACCCTCAAGAAGAAATCCGGGGCTTTTCAGTTGGGGCAATGGGTTGGTCGCGAAGGCATTGAGGCTCAATGGGATACCCACTTGAGGGGCCAAGATGGTGCTAAACGCATTATGGTCAATCGATCCGGAGTCGAAATTGCTCTGCTCGATGAAGAGACAGCTGAAGTCGGTCGCAGTCTTGTTTTAACCTTGGACTTAGGTATGCAAAAAATATTAATGGAAAGTTTCGCAGGTAAAAAAGGCGCGGCGGTTGTTTTAGATACCCGCGATGGAGGGGTTTTAGCCATGTATTCCTCTCCGAGTATTAATCCTAATGTTTTTGCGGGCCGTATGTCGCAAGCCCAAGTAGATGCCACCTTCAATAATCCAGACAAGCCCATGATGAATCGTGCGATTCAGGGCCTTTATCCTCCGGGATCTACGTTCAAACTCTTAACCGCCATTGCTGGTCTTGAAAAGCAGGTCATTACTCCCGAGACAGTTTTTTATTGCGGGGGTCGTAAAAATTTTTATGGTCGTGATTTTCGGTGCGACAAAGCAACAGGACACGGATCTATCAACCTGATTTCTGCCATTGCTCAAAGCTGTGATATTTATTTTTATGAAATTGCGAACCGACTCGATGTGGATGACATTTATGAGATTGCTCGCCGCTGGGGTTTGACCGTCGACACCGGCATTGATTTACCTAACGAAAAAACCACACGGATTCCAAGTCGAGAATGGAAAGCTAAGGCGTCTCCCCAAGATCCTAAGTGGTATGCCGGTGAAACGATCAGTGTGGGCATCGGACAGGGGCAAGTTGGCATGACTCCTGTCGGATTGGCTAAATTTTATGCCACATTAGCCAATCAAGGTCGACCGATCACGCCCCATCTTTACTACGGTCTCAAAAATGAATCGACGGGGCAGGTCGACATCAAACCCGTTCCACCGCTTCCTTCTATTTCACTTGAGCCCCGTTACTGGGCGGTCCTTCATGAGGGATTACTCCAAACGGTGCAATCTGGAACCGCGGCAACTTCTCGGCTGAGTGGAGTCGATATGTTGGGGAAAACAGGCACCGCTCAAGTGGCTAAGTTTGTGAATCGATCTCACTATCTACGTCAGGCAAAGTCGCTCAGAGACCATGCCTGGTTTGCAGGTTACGCTCCTAAAGATCATCCAGAGATCGCCTTTACCGTTTTAGTTGAAAATGGGGGGTTTGGGGCAGATAGCGCTGCGCCTATCGCAGCGAAGTTAGTAAAATATTGGATGGTGGATCGTCTTCGTCAAGACCCTCCAACCAGCCCTTCTTCGTCGCCCTCTCGTCGCTAGTCTTTTGAGGCTTAGTCATCATGTCGGGTATGTCCTCCCCGCTATCTTTTCGTAATATCTTTTTCCCGGCCATACTTTTAGCGGGCTTGGGATTAATGAATATTTATTCGGCAGGACGGAATACTTCACTCGAATTTCTTTGGGTCAAGCACGCTATCTGGCTAGGGATTAGTTTTGGTCTGGCTATTCTCGTTCGCCAACGCGAGGGAGGTAAGGCTTTTCATTGGAGTATTCCGCTGTATTTACTATCCCTCATCGGCCTCATCCTGGTCTTACTCGTAGGGAAAAAAATAGGGGGGAGTACCCGCTGGTTTAGTTTAGGGTTCCTGGGAACTTTTCAGCCTTCTGAGTTATCGAAGTGGATCACGCTTCTCTTAGCGAGCCATATTTGGGGGCAGTATCAACCTGATCGAACGCCTAAATATTTAACTACTCTTTTTTCCGCTACGATTTTAGTACCTATGGTCTTTATATTCTTACAACCTGATTTAGGTATGGCCGTTAGTTTTTTGCCTATTTTCATTCTGATTCTACTCATCAAGGAGTTCCGTTTAAAGAGCGTTGCGATAGCCATGATCTTATTCTCACTGGCCGGGGTCTGGGGATGGAAGCATGTCCTAAAACCCTATCAAAAAGAACGTGTGATGACTTTCTTGAATCCCTCGAAGGATCTCAAGGGCCCGGGCTATCAAATTAATCAAAGCCGAATTGCGATAGGCAATGGGGGCTTATGGGGTCATGGAATCGGAGGAGGCACACAGACTCAGTTGAATTTTATTCCCGTTAAAACGACCGACTTTGTTTTTTCTGTTTGGGCTGAAGAGCATGGTTATATCGGTGTCTGCGTGGTGCTGACTCTTTTTGGTCTTTTGATTACGCGCATGTTAGATATTGGGGTTCGAGCTCGAACCCTCGAAGAGTCTTATTTCGCTATTGGGGCGGCCTGTATTTTTTCTTTGCATTTTTTCGTTAACGTAGGGATGGTGATCGGCGCTCTACCTAATAAAGGTATGGCTCTTCCATTCTTTAGCTACGGCGGAAGTTCTACGTTAGCCTTTTGTTTAGTCTTGGGATTACTGGGCGGCATTCAACATCGAGGGGTTTCTAAGTCATGACCCGTGAGCGCATGCAATCACTTTCTGATCAAATTCGAGAGCATCGATATCGCTATTACATTTTGGATCAACCTAGGCTATCCGACGCGGAATACGACGCCCTAGAACAGGAATTAGTCCTTTTAGAGACACGGCATCCTGAGTGGAAAGACCCTAATTCACCGACGGGGCGCGTTGGAAGTGAACCGTTGAGCGTATTTTCTAAAGTCCAACACGAGCCTCCCATGTATAGCCTTAGCAATACTTATTCTTTTGATGAAATTCAAGAGTGGGTCACTCGTATGGGGCGATGGATTCCAACGGACCAACTGCAATTTGCTTATGAGTTAAAAGTTGATGGTCTTTCGCTATCTTTGGAATATGCTCAGCGCACCTTGGTGCGCGCCATCACCCGAGGCGATGGAACCCTTGGCGAAGATGTGACCGCGAATGCAAAGACCATCGCAGATATTCCCCTACAGCTTCCCTTGGATGCGCCCGAGTATTGCATCATACGAGGCGAAGTTTTTTTATCGCGTAAACGCTGGGAAGAACTCAATCAAGAACGAGATCTACTGAATGAAACTCGTTTTGCAAACCCCCGCAATGCGGCGAGTGGCACTATGAAGCTTCTCGACAGCGGAGAAGTGGCCCATCGGCGTCTACAGTTTATTCCTTGGCAATGGGTTTCGGCTGAAGTGCATTCGCAAGGAATGGAGGACTTGAGCCGTTGGGGGTTTTCTCGAATGCCCCTTTATGGGGCCGGAGATTTCAAGAGTTTATCGGACTTTATTAATGGAGTTCAACCGATACGAGCCACCTTGGGCTTTGATATTGACGGCATTGTGATCAAAGTGAATGATAAAACACTACAAGAGCAATTAGGCTTCACGGATCGTGCACCTCGATGGGCTGTGGCCTATAAATTTGCCGCCGAACAAGCCACCACACGTATACACAATATCATTTGGCAAGTGGGTCGATCAGGAAAACTGACCCCCGTTGCTGAACTCGATCCTGTGCAATTGGGGGGGTCGACGGTGAAACGAGCGACCTTACACAACGCCGATGAAATTGATCGCCTCGGACTGAGAATTGGTCATCGGGTATTCATTGAAAAAGGCGGCGATATTATTCCCAAAATTATTGCTCGGGTTCCCGAGGATCATCCCCAGGTGCTACCGCCGTTCGTCCTCCCGACTGCATGCCCTATCTGCGGGGGCTCTCTTGGAAAATCTGAAGAAGAGGATGTCGCCATTCGCTGCCTCAACTGGCGATGCCCCGCTCAACTGGAAGGCCGTTTATTGCATATGGGTTCTCGTGTTGCGCTTCAAATTGAAGGACTAGGGGACGCCCTCGTACAACAATTAATTGAAAGCGGGAAATTTCAAGAGCCCTGGGATCTATTTAGGCTCATCGAAGATCCTGAGGGTGAATCGTTTTTATCCGGTCTTGAGCGGATGGGTGGGAAAAGTGCTCAAAATCTTTTGGGCCAATTAAAAGCGGCGAGACATAAATCATTAGCTAAATGGATTCATGCTTTAGGCATCCCCTTTGTGGGGGTTCGAACAGCTGAAATTCTAGCGGATCGTTACAGGTCTATGGAACGATTTTCACAATGTACGTGGGATGAATTACAAACGGTCGAAGAGATCGGCCCGAAAGTGGCCACCGCCATTATTGCTTTTCTCGAAACTTACCCTCATTTAGCCCAAACCTTAGAGGCGTTGAAGGTAAGTCCCGAAGCTCCCCTTCACCAGCCGAGGTCCCAAGCACTCGCAGGCGAGATCATTGTGGTGACTGGGATTCTGAGCCAACTCTCGAGACAACAAGCCGAAGCATGCTTAAAAAATCTTGGGGCTAAAGTCACCAATAGTGTGTCATCGAAAACGACCCTTCTTCTAGCAGGAACCGAGGCAGGATCAAAACTTGAGAAGGCTCGAAGTTTGGGGATTAGAATTGTGGATGAGGCTTGGCTTTTAACCCTCGTTCCGTCCCCATAGTTTTAGAGGTAGCTTCTCTCTTGGAAGGCAGGTCCATCATGAAAAAGCTTTCACAGCATTTTGCCACCAACTGTATTCATGCCGGTCAAGAGCCCGATCCCACCACTGGGGCGGTGATGACGCCGGTCTATTTCACGTCAACGTATGCTCAAGATGGATTTGGCAAACATAAAGGTTATGAATATGGACGAACCCATAACCTGACGCGTGCGGCCGTAGAAGGTAATCTCGCAGCACTCGAGGGGGGCCAGCATGGGATTGCCTTTGCCTCGGGTTTAGCCGCCACCCAAGCGATTCTTGAATTACTGTCCCAAGGGGATCATCTCATTTTAGGGAACAACGTTTATGGGGGAACCTATCGTTTAGTCGACAAGATTATGTCGCGCCTAGGTCTTTCGTATACACAGGTCGACACCGCAGATCTGGTCGCGGTTAAACAATCGCTGCAGCCCAATACACGGTTGGTGATGCTCGAGACGCCCACGAATCCCATGTTGGGGTTGACGGATATCCCGGCGGTACGATTGATTTTAAAGGAAGCACACTCGGATGCCCTCTTGGCAATCGATAATACTTTTGCGACGCCCTACAATCAATTGCCGCTCAATTTAGGTGCTGATTTAGTTTGGCACAGCACGACGAAGTATCTGAATGGCCATAGTGATTCGATCGGGGGTGTCGTCATTACTTCTCGTGACGACCTCGCAGAAAAGATCCGTTTTATCCAGAACGCAGGAGGAGCCATTCTCTCTCCGATGGATGCATGGCTCATTCTCCGAGGTACGAAAACCCTTCATTTAAGAATGGCGAAACACAACGAGAACGCACAAAAAATTGCTGAGTGGTTGTCTCAACGCTCGGATATTCCTCGTGTTTATTTTCCAGGACTTCCTTCACATCCCCAGCATGCACTCGCTAAAAAACAAATGAAGGGTTTTAGTGGAATGGTCAGTTTTGACACCTTAGACGTGGAGAAAACGCGACGTATTGGGGCTGCTTTCAAGCTTTTTACCTTGGCTGAATCCCTAGGGGGTGTTGAGAGCTTGGTCTGCCATCCTGCAAGCATGACCCACGGGAGCGTGCCGGAAGCAGATCGGGCCGCCTTAGGGCTGACAGATTCCCTCTTGCGACTTTCAGTAGGCGTTGAAGACGTGGAGGACTTGATCGCAGATCTCGACCAAGCCCTCAAAGCCTAAATGATTTCTTAAGGGCCACCACGGCGACGAAACCCAGGAGCATCTTCGGCGGGTTTGGTAACGGCTAAGGGTACCGTGAGAATTTGACCCCCATATTCCATGGAGAGTTGATAAGTTCCCGCTGTAGCAAAGGGGCGTCGTCCAGGAGGTAAATTCTTCAGGGTAGTGGGATCCACTAAGTAATCCCAAGTCAGGTGATTCAATCCTGCCGCGGCTTGGATATGCCAAGACTTGGCCTCTTTACCTTCTGCGTTAACCAATCGGAGATGAACGAGACCAGGTGTTGCTACATGAAAGTGAAGATCCAAGGGATCTTCGACGATGGGGTTATACCAAGTGGGCCGATCGTTAGCCCACCAGGTTCGAGCAGCGACCTTGGGAGCTTCAAAGAGATGGGCTTTTTTCGTTCGGATCGCATCCGTGTATTCATGAAGCACATTTAAAGAAGCTACATAAATACTTCGGCCATGCGTCGCAACGACAAGATCCTTGGTCTTAGATTGAATCACCATGTCGTGGACAGGAACCCGCGGTAAACCTTGGCCCAATACATCCCAAGACCGCCCTCCATTCAACGAGGTGTAAACCCCCGTGTCGGAACCGACGTATAGGATCGATGGGTTAGCCGGATCTTCACGAAGGACATTGAAATTCTCTTCAGGCAAGTTTCCCTTGATGGATTGCCAATTGGAACCAAAGTTTGTAGATTTATATAGCAACGTTTCTTGCATATCATTTCGATAAGCATTCAAAACGACATAAATGGTCCCTTCTTGGGCATAACTTGCTTCTAGTCTCGAGACCCAACGTTGTCGAGGAAGGCCCTTGGAAATATTGACCCATGTTCGTCCCCCATCTTGGGTCACATGCACGAGCCCATCATCAGTACCCGCATAGAGAACACCAAATCGCTTGGGGCTCTCGGTCAATGCACTGATGGTGCCAAACGGTACATCGCCCGAGGGGGGATTTGTCGTCAGATCACCACTAAGCTCAATCCAGGTATCCCCACGATCCATACTTCGCAGTACCTTTTGGGTCCCCGTATAGACTACATCCGGAGCATGCGAAGAAATTTTAATCGGTGTTTGCCAATTAAAACGATATGGATCATCCCAAAGGGCCGCATGAGGGCGTATAGACTTTCGTTCGGAGCCTTTCAGCCGTGACATAAATCCAAATTGGCTTTCCGTATAAATAGTTTGATTATCTTTCGGATTTACCTGAACAAAGCCCCCGTCACCCCCATAAATTGATTTCCAGGTATCGCGACCCTGTCGTGGACGAAGCGTTTTGGCAGGCCCCGTCATGACGCCGTTATCCTGAAGCCCTCCATAGATTTGATAAGGTTCAGCTTGGTCGACTTCTACGGTATAAAATTGGCCCACGGCTAGATTTTCAATTTCGCGCCAACTGCTTCCACCATCGGACGAAATATTAAGACCCCCATCATTTCCCAGAATGATATGTTGAGAATTTTTGGGGTTAATCCACATGACATGATGATCAGCGTGGGGTATCGCACCCTCTTCTCCGTTAGCGCTTTCGAAGGTTCGACCCCCGTCTCGCGTCTGGATGACAGGGACCCCCATCAAATAGACATGGCGGTCATCACTAGGATCCACCGTTAACTGACCGAAATAATACCCATAGGTATTAATGACATTATCAAGGCGCTGGGTATGAGTTTTGATCCAATTTGCAGCTCCATCCGTCGTCACATACAGTTCGGGTCCTATAATATCCGTTTCAAAGAGAGCGGCATTATCATCGTTGATTGCGTTCAAGAGATCTCGGATCTGAAGTTTGCCCTTAGTTATATCTTCAAGAATAGTCTCGGCACGTAATGAGGGATCTAGATCATTGCTCCGAATAAAGTCTTGGAGGGTTTTGGGGTCTAGTTTCAGAAATTGATCCTTCGTCATAGTACGAATTTTTTTAGCTGTCAGCCGAGTCGCATCCTCATAAGGATTCACTTCATTGCTAGGCCTCAGGTTCTGATTGTCCATGAAGGCATAGATCTTTTGAGAATTTTGTCGACTCTGCCCAAGGCCAATACGACCCACACCGGCATCGCGAGGAAGGCCTCCCATAACGAGAGTCCAGTTCGCTCCAGCATCCATTGTTTTATAGATCCCACTTCCAGGGCCGCTTTCTAAAAAATTCCACGGCTTACGATCTTTTTCCCATAGGGCTGCATACAAAATATTGGGGTTACTGAAATCGATCAATACATCAGTCGCCCCCACACGATCGCCCCCCTTGAGGCTTAGTACCCAGGTGATTCCGTTATCCGTCGTTTTGTAGATGCCTCGTTCGCCCCCTTCAGTGTAAAGAGGGCCCTGGGCTGCAACATAAACGGTTTTAGATTCTGTGGGATGGAGGGCAATGCGGGCGATACGATGGCTATTCTTTAAGCCGGCGCGTCGCCAAGTTTGTCCGCCGTCTTGCGAATGATAAAGTCCAGCGCCCGCATAAGAACTTCGGCTAGCATTGGGTTCCCCGGTTCCAATCCATATCTCTTGGGGCTGCCCGTTCTTTCCCCAACGTACGGCCAACGCACCGATGATTCCTACTTCTTCTCGGTCGAATAAAGCGGTCCAACTGGCACCGTCATTATGCGTGATCCAAAGGCCACCCGTCGCAAAAGCGACCATCCAATGTTGGGGTTGATGGGCGTCCACTGAAATATCGACGACGCGCCCCCCTTGAGCCATAGGTCCCACCGATCTGAAAGGAATACCTTTCAAGGGGCTCGCTAGTGCCAGTTGCTGACGGACTTCAAACGATTTCTCTCGAGTCTCTAAGCTTCCAGCGGCGACTTTGAGATTGTATGTTTGAGACTCTCGAATCTTAGGGTGAATAGTTTGACCCACAAGACTCAACGAAACCAAAAGGACAAATATTCTACGCATAGACAGACCTCGTGTCTCCACAGTTTAGCCTCAGTCAAGAACGACGACGGATGCCGATTCGCTAGAGACCGCAGATCTCTTTAATTTGAGGCGTGACCGATCGACTTACTTCTAGTTCTACACCCTCAGCCACGCGAACAGAAATACGACCTCCGTCGAGGGTACGTGCACCTAAAATAGCTTGAACTCTTAAAAGAAGATGGCGTTGAATACGAACGAGGCCTTCACGAGTGAAATGAGTTTCAACTTGAGCGAGCGTGTCCCATTGGGTTTGAAAACGTTGATGGCCGTCAGGACCTAGTTGGACCCAAGCCCAAACGGATTCTTCCTCGACTTCAAAGTGCGTCGTGCGTTTCATGTCTATAAAGAGATAGCCATTCCCAACCCTGACGGCATAACGAGAACCGAGAGAAAGTGATTGCTCTTTTCGATTAGTCATCGGTAATGTGTTCAAACGATCGAGACAGCGTTCTAGACGGTCTTGGGAGACCGGCTTGAGTAGATAATCTGAGGCTTCAAACTCAAAGGCACTAACCGCGTGTTGATCAAAAGCCGTGACGAATACGACGGCTAAAGCACTGGGGAGTTCTGCAATGATTTCGAGACCACTGGGACCGGGCATCTGAATATCAAGGAAACAAACATCAGGTTCTTTATTTTCTTTGAGCCATGAAAGGGCAGCGAGGCCGTCTGTACACTCTCCAACAACTTCAACATGAAGCCCTTCGAGTAATCGGCGAAGCCTCTGTCTCGCTAGAGGCTCATCATCAACAATCAGCGCTTTCATAAAGACCACCCAGAAAAATGATCCGGAATAATGACTTGAGCATAGGTCCAACCGTCGCGCGCAAACAACCGAAAGGAAGCTTTACCTCCATAGGCGATCTTAAGTCTCGAATCAAGATTGGTAAGCCCTAAGCCCCAAACAGGATTAGGGGGGAGAGGGATGCCCGAGTTTTCGACTGACAGAGAAAGTCGGCCATCCGGAAGACGAGAAGATTGAATACGGACAATGGAAGGATTGATCGAGGCGATCACACCATGTTTGAGAGCATTCTCAACGAGTGGCTGAAGAATGAGCGGGTGTATGGGGATTGAATTTAAACTGTCGTCCCATTGCCACTCGACATGGAGCCGAGAATCTAAACGCAGGAGTTCTATGGCGATCCACTGTTCAATAAAAGCCTTCTCTTCTCCGAGCGCACTCTTTTGTTTGGACGAAAAATTGAGAAATTGACGATAAAGCATCGAGAGACCCAAGATGCCCTTTTCTGCTTTGATGGGATTTTGATGAACTAACTCAGCAAGACCGTTGAGAGAGTTATGAAGGACATGAGGGGACAATTGCGCCTGCAGGCCATGGAGTCGGGTTTGGTTGAGGACGCCTGCCATCGCTTCTTGTTCTAGTTTGTCGACACCTCCATTGGCGAGCAAAGCGCCGATGATAGTAGAAATGACCGTATTCGCTGGAGCCCGCGCGACCCAGTCCCAATAATTAAAGTGTTGATCCATTTCGCCACCCAAAAAGTGAGCAGGGACACCTTCGGATCCATCCGACAAAATAACAAACGATACGCTGTATGCCAAGATTAGCCATAAGCAATTAAAAAGGATCGACTGCACTGTACCTCTCAAAATACCTGCCCGGAGTTGCTCATCGCCAGAATAAAGCCACGGCAAGGGAGATAGAAGGGTAATGCCGGTCGTGAAAGACGAGAAGAAAAATAAAATTCCAAACCAGAAATTCAATTGGGGTATGACCAAGAGATTTCTATTCTGTATTAAAAAGATACTGAGAAATATAATGGTCAACAACGAAATCACAATCCAGGTCGACGAGCGACGCATGGTGTTTTGGGTAAAATTATTCAGGCCCTGAACGTTCATAAATTAAGAATGACAGAGGAGACGACGGGGGAGGCCTAATGAGGGGTAATCGTACGAATTTGGGAGGCCAACGAGAGGATTCCGTTGATGAGGAACTGCATGCCCACGCCCGCCAAGATGAGTCCCATTAATTTCGTTAAAATCTTTTCACCCAAGGTTCCTAGTTTTTTGAAGATGACCGTCGCATTGATGAGTACAAAATAGGTCATGGTGATATTTGCCAAAATAGCAAATAGCACTAAGGCGTAATCACGCAAAGACACTTCCGTCACGAACCCCATAACCGTACTGAGCGTACCGGGGCCTGCGAGAAGGGGAATGCCGAAGGGAATCACGGCGTAATCTTCTGGAAGACGATGTCGAGCCGCATCCTGCTCCTGAGGCGTGATGCGATTTTGGCTATCTCCTGACAACATGGCAAAAGAGCGAGATAAAACTAAAATGCCCCCGACGAATTTCATCGCTAGGGCGGTAAATCCGAAGAAGCTAAAAATAAACTGTCCGAGCACCGCGAAGACAATCATTGCAAGGCCTGCAGTGATACAAGCCCGGCGTGCCATCTTTTTCATTGCGGCCGAATCCACATTAGCGGTAGACGAAGCAAAAACTACCGAGGCGCTCACGGGATTCAATACGGAAAATAAAGAGGCGAGTACCCCAATCAAATAAGAACTGGTGGAAACAAGAGTTTCTAGACTCATCGAATGACTTTAGCCTTTGGTTGAAGTTTTAAGATTTTTCCGTCTAGGGTCTGCATAGGCTTGATACCCAATTCCGAGGCAAGAGTAGGCGCTAAATCTACGATTTCAACACCGTCGGATACGACTCGATGTTCCCAGGGGCCCCAAAAAACAAGAGGGACATGGCGATCATAGTTCATCGGGCTTCCATGTTGAGACCCCGCCATACCCCATGAGGTATAGGGCTTGAAAACCACAAAAATATCGCCCGCGCGACGCGAATCGTAACTCAGATTAAACCGTTGAGCCATGGAGAGTGTCCGAGGGTCTTGATTCGGAGGAACGATAGCTTTAACAATGTCTTCTCGGCTAAAGACTTCTTCAACATGGGGGGCAGCCTTTACAATCTCGAGGAGCTTGGGCATAAGCTTTTCTTGGATAGATAAATCTACCTCTATGGGGAGGGCCGCTTGGTTAATGTAGAGATCGGTGGGATTTCCCGTCACTCTGAATATGTCTAGAGAGTCAGCGCGAGAAGTCGTTAGCTTTGTTCGAGCGGCTTCGTTGAGTGCCTTCAGCCATGGGGCAGACGAGTCTCTTTCGGCCATTAAGCCTTGGGCATTTAATCGTTCAGCAAAGTCAGGGGCGCCGTGATCTGAAGTGAGAATAATCACCACATTGGAATCTTTGGATTTCAGGAATTCAATAAAGGAACCTAGGGCTTGATCCAGCCTTAAAAGGTGGTCTTGCATTTCGGGTCCCCCGGTTCCAAAAGCATGCCCCACATAATCAGTCCCAGAAAGTCCAAGCGTCACGATATCGACATGGTTATCTTGACCTAATTGTTCTTTCTCAATGAATTTTTGAGCAAACTGGAGAATCAGTTCATCATAAAACGGGGTGGCTCGAAAGCGTTTGAAAAATCCAGAATCCAATGGGTCATCGATCGACTTGATGGTTCTCGGAAGACCAGTTTTAATAATTCTTTCCCCAAGATAATCTCCGTCCAAGAGATAAGTTTGCGGCTTAGCAATTGAAGGATTTGTTTTTGAGGAAGACCATATAATCGATTGGTCCTGAAGTGACTGGAGCCAATTTTGATTAGCCACTTGGAGCCATGGAGGTAGATCTAATCGATAAGCGGTTGAGGTCGTTAACCCCACAAAGGGCTCAAACCAATAAACGTCAGGCGTTGAAGAGCCCGCCATGAAAATACTGCTGCGGTCTTTCCCTGAAATCGCAACTAACCGCGATTGGGGGTCTTGATGAATGAGCCAATCTCCCAAGCTAGTCCCTGAAAACCAACCATTGCTTGCTCCCTTGCGTCCCGCGGTGGCAAACAGAACAGAAACATTATCATCCTCGGTAGAGTCTATGCGTTTGAAGCCGGCCCCAAACCATGTGTTGCTCACGATCCCCGTATGCGAGGGGTGTCGACCCGACATGATCGTGGCATGCCCGGGGGCTGTCTCCGTGGATGCATGAGAATGATAAGCTTCAGAAAAGACTACGCCCTCTTTAAAAAGAGTTTTTAAACCCCGAGACCACTGGCTCTGATAACGTGTTACCGAATGAGATGATAGTTGATCGACTGACACAATCACCACCAAACGTGGACGAGGAGCTCCTTGTAAAAAGATACAAAGCATAGAAAAAGCGATGAAATAGAAACAGGATTTTGCAATAGTTCTATTCATTTAGGCGCTCCGTCGTGTTGGGTTGTCGACGCGATGATCCCTTGCAAGGGGCTACTCGCCTGAGCTGTGGAACGATGGGGCATGCGCCCTGCTTCAAATGCAAGGCGGCCAGCCTGGACGGCAGCACGCATCGCCTCAGCCATTACGACAGGATTTCGAGCTTCCGCCACAGCGGTATTCATCAGAACTCCATCAGCGCCTAACTCCATGGCAATGCAAGCATCACTTGCCGTTCCCACGCCTGCATCTACAATCATGGGAATCTTATAGGGCTTAAGGGTTTCGCTTATCAATTGAAGGGTGGAAGGATTCTGGACTCCTTGGCCTGACCCAATCGCACTCCCGAGAGGCATGACCGCCGCACAACCAACGTCCGCTAATTTCTTAGCCAAGATGGGATCAGCATTCACATAAGGTAAGACAATAAATTTATCTTTGACGAGTTCCCGTGCGGCGGCGAGCGTCGCTTCATTATCAGGGTATAAAGAATGGGGATCTCCGATCACCTCGAGTTTAATCCAATCTGTTTGAAGCGCTTCCCGTGCCAGTCGTGCGACACGCACAGCATCGTCAGCGGTATAACATCCAGCCGTATTGGGGAGAATACGCAAATGAGGTAAGATCCAATGAAGAATATTGGCTTCGCCTTCTGCGCTCAAATCAAAGCGACGTACGGCTAGGGTGACCATTTCTACCGCGGCGGCCTGGTGACAGGCTTGCATGATATCGAACGACGGGTATTTTCCGGTTCCCAAAATAAGCCGGTTCGAGAATTCAAGTGGTCCTAGTTGCCAAGGCATTAATACTCCACAGAAATATAGTTTACCTTGCTCGCTCGGGACAACACTCGGGGTTAGGCATCAGATTAAAATGCTCCAGCAGTTCTCCTAGGAGATAAAGTGAGCCTATAAATAAAACTGGGTCCCCCTGATGCGCTTTCAAGCGAGGCTCTAGTTCGTCCCATGAGGGAAGATTCGTATAGTCAACGGATGCATGAGCGAATAATGCCCCGAGATCACCCAGCGTTGCAAATCGATCGGCCCGTCCCTGAATCAAGGTTAAGGATTTGTGGGGAAAATGCTTGAGTACCTGAACCATGCTCGCGAGGTCTTTGTCTTGCATGACGCCAAAATAAAGATGGGGCGTCATGCCTGTCGCTAAGCAATGTTGTCTGAGGGCCTCAAGGCCCTCTGGATTATGGGCGCCATCTAGCCAAACATTGTCAAACCCTGGAAGTGCAGAAAGTCGTCCAGGCCAATGAAGATGGGCCAAACTTTCTAGACATGGGTGAATGGGGAGATGGAACCCCATGCTTTTTAAGCACGCTAGCACCTCCAAGGCACACGCTAAATTATCCAATTGATGGCGGCCCGCTAGGCCAAACTTTTGACTATCGACAAGTGAGTGATCCCAAAAAAGATGGGCGCGCGCCTCGAGGGTAAAAGTGACATGAATGGAAGGCGCAGACTCCAGAAGGGATTCCGCCCAATCCCGGGAGATCGAGGGCCCCAAGACAAGCGGTCGATGTGAGCGTGCAATGGCTAACTTTTCGCGTCCAATCAATTCTCTTGTATGTCCGAGGTATTGTTGATGATCTAACCCCACATTGGTTATTACACTAAGAATGGGATCGGTCACATTGGTAGCATCCCATCGACCCCCCATGCCGACTTCAACAAAGGCCAAATCGACTTGTTCCTCTGAAAAACATTGCAGGGCTGTGGCGATGATCGATTCAAAATAAGTCAACTTGATTCCTAAGTCCTTTTCTTTATGAAAGATGTCTTCGAGAAAGTGATTCAGGGTCGTAAACGAAATGAATTGTCCGTCGATCCATATCCGTTCTCGAGGGTGTCTCAAATGCGGACTGGTGGTCCACCCCACCTTCAAACCCGCGGCGCGACACGCATGGGCTAGGATAGATCCCGTACTGCCTTTGCCATTGGTACCCCCGATTAAAACAACAGGGTAATGACGATCGGGGTGCCCAAGTGCTTCAAGGATCACTTGGGTATTGTGAAGGCCTTTCTTAATCCCGAAAAAAGATCGATTGGATAGCTGCTCGAGCCCATTCCCTTCAGGAACAGGTTCATGCCAAGGGATAAAACAATCAACCGAATGAGGGTTCATGATTTTGAAAATGAATCTGTTTCAAAGGGTGATCACTAAAGAAATTAACCTTTTTTTGAAGGGCCTATTTTAAGCCCCTCGTAAAGACGATCGAGTTGTTCAGCATCACTGTAATGAAAAATAAGTATGCCTTTTTTCCCCTGCCCTTTAATCTCAACCCGCGTCGACCACGATTGAGTAAGTTTTTCCGCTGCATCTTTTAGAAAAACTGTGTTGGGATTCAGTTTCTTTTTCTTGAGGATTTTGGAGGATTGAAGTTGGTTGACGCGCACTTCGAGGGCACGGACACTCAGGCGCCGATCAATGACTTCTCGAGCCACCTGTTCCTGAAGCCGGGGGCTTTCTAGGCTCAGCAAAACCTTGGCGTGACCGATCGATAACTGTCGTTCTGAAATCATCGCTTGAATAGCTGACGGCAATTTGAGAAGTCGAAGTGTATTCGCAACTTGGGGTCTCGATTTACCCACACGATCAGCAACTTGTTCCTGCGTATATTTCAATAAATTGCCTAGATTCCAATAGGCTCGTCCTTCTTCAATGGGATTGAGTTCCTCTCGCTGAATATTTTCAACGAGAGCATACTCAAGCAGTTCATTATCGGGAACCTCTCGAACCACAATGGGGACATGAACGAGGCCTGCCTTTTTAGCAGCACGCCAACGACGTTCGCCAGCAATAATTTCGAATCGCTGACCTACCTTGCGCGTCACGATGGGTTGGATAATTCCATGAGTCTTAATACTCGCGGAAAGCTCATCCAAAGCCTCATCATTGAAGGTAATACGAGGTTGAGCGCGATTAGGTGTTAAGAGATCAATAAGGACTTCTTGTGCATTCCCATCCCCCACGGAGGTGCGTTGTTGCATAAGAGCCTTGAGTCCTTTACCCAGGGCAGGTCGTTTAGAAACATTCATAACGTATCCTTAGCAAGTTCATTTTTTTTACGACGTAACCACTCTTTCGTGAAGTGGATGTAGGCTTGCGCCCCTTTAGATTTCAAATCATAAAAAGCAATGGGTTTTCCATGACTAGGAGCTTCGGCAAGACGAATATTTCTAGGGATTGACGTCTTAAAGACTTTGCCTGGGAAACTTTTGCGAACCTCGTTCGCAACCGCGGAGCCGAGGTTCGTTCTCTCTTCGGCCATCGTAAGCAGAATGCCGCCTAGCTGGAGGCTCGGATTCGATTGTTTTTGGACTGCATTGAGCGTATCCACTAATTCTACGAGTCCGTCCATCGCTAAAAATTCACAAGGCATGGGAACAATGAGTTCATCGGCCGCGGTGAAAGCATTCAGAGTCATGGTTCCCAAGGCAGGAGGCGAATCGATCACAATGTAGTCATAGGCTTCTTTAATCTGGCTCAACGCATTTTTTAAATTATAGAGTTGGGTCTCGTCCGTCAAATCACTGAACTCCAAGCGCGAGAGATCTTTTCCTGCGGGAATGATTTGCAGGGTAGCGATCTCGGTGTTCAGAACTAAAACATCTGCCGGAGTTCCGGTTAACAGAGCATAAGCGCCGGCTTGATCATTCGGCTTCTCAAAACCTAGGCCTGTGGTCGAGTGCCCCTGTGGATCTAGATCAATCAACAAAACCATATGCTCGAGAAGGGCGAGTGAGGCAGCAAAATTAATAGAGGTGGTGGTTTTACCCACACCCCCCTTTTGATTTGCGATAACAACAATTCTTGCAGTCACGTTTTAACACCTTTCCCGATCATTCAAGAGTGTGGAACAAATTATATTTTACCTTGTTCCACGGTACGCTTAGCGTGATTGCACACCTTTAAGGGCTGATTTAACAGGCCTTTGAGAGAACCAGCCTAGGAGAGCTCGATCTCAATAGCCTCTTCAACTCGGATAGGGCCAGACAGCCATAAGTTATCCCAGCGACCCGCCTGAATAGAAGATAGGGTTATGTGGACAGGTTCTTGAGCCGTATGAAATTTCCAAGAGGTACATTCGGTCATTTCAGTGAGCCATGCTCCGGCTACAGCACATCCTGTACCGCAGCAGGCAGTTTCCCTTTCAACTCCTCTTTCGTAAGATCGAATTCGCGCTTCTCCGGGACGAATCATCTGAACGATATTAACATTCGTTCCATTCGGGAAAATTTTATGGTGTCGAAGAGGAGGTGCCCAATGATGCAAGTCGAAGGGGACAATGACGTCCATCAAAATTATTAATTGGGGATTCCCGATAAATCCATATCGGTACGGATAAGGTAGGTCGAGAGACACATTAAATAAGCCCATACGATCATCTACTGAAAAATTTAGCGCGACTCCCTCGGTATCTTTTTTTAAAAAGACTTGTTCTTGGTTAGAACAACAAGACACCACTTCTGCGTGAGGAATCTGAAGGAGGGCGAGCGCGGCGCGCGTTCCATTCGAACAAAAGGTCTCAGCTCCATCGGTATCCCAATGGGTCATTACCCAAGACTGGCCGGGGCGGTAAGGGCTTAAGAGAAAGAAACCATCCACTTGTGCGGGGTGTTCTTTAAGAGCCTGGGCCCAGCGAGGCCCATCTTTCAATTGAAAGTCCTCCGACTCAATTGCATAGGCGAACCGATTGCCGCTACCGGATGCCACATGAAGTTTCATATGAAAAATGCTCGCGCGTTCTATTTCTGCTTAGGTTCTTGGAAGACATACACGCGTTCATTGGGCATCTGCATTCCGCGTTGTCGAGCCATGATTTCATAGATCAATTCATTTTTTCCTTTGATTTGCTCGAGCGAAGATTTCAAGAGGCCATTTTCACTTCGAAGCTTTTCGAGTCGCTGTTCATATTGATTAAGTTGCTTTCGGCTTCGTTGTAAGTTGTGGAACTCGGGGCGCACAAAAACAACCACTGCGGTGACGGCAAGCGAGAGTAACCATGCCCACATCAAACTGTCCTTGCGATTAAAGATACCCATAAATCTACCTTACCTTAAAGTTGAGGGCCTCTGCGCCAGCGTAGCGCGCCTGAGAGCCCAGCTCTCTCTCTATCTGTATCAGCCGATTATATTTAGCCACCCGATCAGTTCTGGCTGGCGCCCCTGTCTTAATTTGTTTCGCCGAAGAGGCGATCGCCAAATCCGCAATAAAAGTATCCTCGCTCTCGCCGCTCCGATGGCTGATAATGCAGCGATAACCCGCCTGATGAGCTATGTCAATGGCGTGGAAGGTTTCTGTCACCGTCCCGATTTGATTAAGTTTAACCAACAGCGCATTAGCTATATGATCGGAAATTCCTTGTTTCAAAATAGCGGGGTTGGTCACAAAAACATCGTCACCCACGAGTTGGATCTTATCGCCAAGTGCGGCGGTTAGTTGTTGCCACCCTGCATAGTCATCTTCGGCCATTCCATCCTCAATACTGATAATAGGAAATTGCCGGATGAGTGATTCGTAGTAACTTAATAAGGTTTCTGAGGTCCACGATTTTCGATCTAAATGATACTGGCCGTCTCGGTAAAACTCTGAGGCGGCACAATCAAGTGCAAGGTAAACATCTTGACCTAACCGAAGTCCTGAATGCTCAATGGCTTCGGCGATACAGTGCAAGGCGGCTTCGTTACTTTCCAGATGCGGTGCAAAGCCTCCCTCATCACCGACCCCTGTAGCAAGTTTCTTAGTTTTGAGTACCTTTTTAAGATTTTGGTAAATTTCCGCGCCCCAGCGAACCGCCTCATGAAAACTAGGCGCTGCGACGGGGACCACCATAAATTCTTGAATATCGACGTTGGTATCTGCATGAGCACCACCGTTTAAAATATTCATCATGGGAACAGGCAAATAGAGAGAATCGGTCGATCTCAATTGACGATAGAGGGGAGTCTTTAAAGACCGGGCTGCCGCCACGGTAGTTGCCATGGAAACTCCCAAAATAGCATTGGCTCCTAAGTGAGATTTATTGTGCGTTCCATCCAGATCAATCATTCGTTCATCAATCGCTTTTTGATCGAAAGGGCTCCAGTTCTTTAGGTGAGGGGCAAGGAGGGTTTCCACTGCGTTAACAGCTTTCAAGACTCCCTTACCGCCGTATCGTTTGGTGTCTTGATCGCGATGTTCGAGTGCTTCTTTTGAACCGGTGGAAGCTCCCGAGGGAACGATGGCACTTCCAAAATGTCCATCCGATAGAAATACCGTCACTTGAAGCGTGGGATTTCCCCGACTATCTAAAACTTCGAGGGCTTGAATATTTTCAATAAGGGTCATGTGATTAACTTTAGGTTGGATTATCGTCTTTAGAAAGGAAAACCCCCGTTTCCGGGGGTCTTCTTAAAAAGAAAAGCCCCTTTCAGGGCTGCGATTTAACGCTTTTTCTTTTTGGTGGCTTTTTTAGCCGCTTTTTTCTTGGTGGCTTTTTTAGCTACTTTTTTAGTAGCTTTTTTAGCCGCTTTTTTCTTGGCCATGATTGGCTCCTTTTTGCCCTTGCGGGCTGTTGTGGAAGGGGTGCGGTGAGCCGGTGTTCCAGGCTTTCTGGACCCGGTATCTTTCCGCGGGGAAGAAATTTTTTCTTTGGCTACTTTGGTGGCAGCAGGTGCAACCTTGGTGGCCACTGGGGTGACGACGGGCGTTGGGGCCGCTTTCACCTTGGGAATTTTTTTAACGGGGGGTTCTTCGCCTTTTAATAATGAGGCTAAGCGCTTGCCGGGATAAAAATCATCCAAGAGCGCGTCGCCAATAATGACACCATGAACTCCAAGAGCGTGGAGATGCTTCACTTGGACTATGCGATTAATACCTGCCTCAAACATAATCAATGAATCTTTAGGAATCTTCTTAATGAGCGTAATGGACTTATCGTAGTTGGGATTCCAGTTTTCTAAATTGCGTCCTACGATACAAAAGATCTGAGCGCCGACTTCGATTGAGCGCTTAATGTCTTCGTCATTGGTCACTTCAAAGACAACATCTAAACCCTTAGCAACGGCCAACTTATGTAAATCCACTAATTTAGATTGGGCTAACAGGGCCGGCATTAAGAAGATGGCGTCTGCCCCTAGAATCTTACTTTCTTCAACTTGGTATTCCTCAAAAATAAATTCGCGACGCAGCAGAGGAACCTTCACTTGGGAGCGGGTTTCCGATAGACCTTTATCATCACCAAAATAAAGGAACTTATCCGTAGCGATTGAAAGGGCTTTGGCACCATTTTCTATGAGGCTTTTTGCATGTGTCGAAGCTTTAAAATTAGAACGCGTCTTTCCTAAGCCCGGGCTTCCGCCTGCAACTTCAGCGATGATCGTAATCGTCCCTTGGCTTAATTCTTCTTTCAAAGAATGATGACCTCGGTAATTTCCTTTGGCAGCGACCGAACCTCGTTGCTTCTTGATTTCTATATCAAGAGCTTTAAAAATTGCAACGCGCTTTAACATTTAATTGGATCTCATAAAATTTTTGGATTAGATCCTCAGATGATTATTTAAGAGGTTGGTCCATCACTTGATGAACACTTAACTTAATCAAACCCAAGGTTTTCCCTTGAGTCAATTGGTTTTTTTCGAAAGTTTTAGATTCTGGGTCCCTCGAATCGTTCAAAAAATTCACTTCTTAGCTTATTGGGAAAAACATCTCCAGAAATTCTTCCCAACATCAAATCACAAATAGTCCCAATAAAATCAAGGGTTTTATAGATTTTAAAATTCGAAATATTAGAAAAAACTGTGGCTTTTGGTCCACACTATTGATTATGCGACCCATCAATCCTGAAGCACTCGTGCAGCTAATTAAAAAACATACTCACTACGAGTTTACCGACTCAAAGCTGCTCCTCGAAGCGCTTACGCACCCCTCTAGCTCTGGTTTAAATAATCAGAAATTAGAGTTTCTCGGAGACTCTATTCTCAATTTTGGTTCTGCACTTTTAATCTACCAACTCCGTCCTGATCTCAGCGAAGGGGAGATGTCGAAACTAAGGACGCTGCTGATCAATACCGATGCGCTCGCCTCTTGGGCCTCGGACATGGAACTGTCTCTCGATACGGGTGGCCACCAATCAATAGGTGAGCGTTCTCGTGCCGATGCGCTCGAAGCTCTCTTGGCGGCTATCTATCTAGATGCGGCCCGACAAGGCCGAGAGGGTTTTGCGATTATTATGTCTTTGCTTGAACAACGCTATGGATCTTTAGTTCGAAATGCGACTGTAGCGCTCTGGGAAGCAAGTGACGCTAAAACTACGCTCCAGGAACGAGCTGCCAAAGTTGATCTTGGTTCACCTGTTTATCATTTGATCTCAAAAACTGGGCCGGATCATGCTCCTGTATTTTTAGTTCATGCCGTATTGGGAGAATGGACCGCCGAAGGAACAAGCAATACAGTAAAAAAAGCGGAGGCCGTAGCCGCACGATTGCTCTTAGAGCAAATGAAAACTGTCGGCTTGTGACACGAGAAGTAGTTACCCTAACTTAAAGGGAGTCCATACGTGAGCCCTCTCCAGCGTTTTATCCAAAAACACCTTCGTCCTTACTTAGTGGGGACTTTGGGGGGAGGCTTAATTTTAGCCTTGGGCAGCAGTTTGCAGGCCTTAAGCATTGGGTTACTTTCTCTGGTCTTCGATCGACAATTTGGCTTAGGCAACAGCGCTTCGTCCATCAAACCCTTGAAAGCTTTTGCTCTTCGCTTTGCTGAGTCACTGCCTTTGTCCGAACCAGGATCCGTGGCCACCTCCTTATGGCTTCTACCCTTAGCACTTTTAACGATCTTTGTTCTGCGAGCCCTCTTCCTTTATTTAGGTAGCCTCTGGGTTGCTCGATCGGGCCTGAGGGCTGTCCGAGACATGAGAGAAAGGCTCTTTGATCGCGTGCTCGTTCAAGACCCTGTATTTTTCCAGCGACACCCCGTGGGTGAACTGATGAACCGGGTCCTAGGAGATGTTAATTCCATTCAGCAGTTGGCCTCCAACCAAACTTCAGATTTCATCAAACAAGTTGCGACGGCCCTATCGACCCTAGTGGCGATTTTCTTGGTGGATTGGCACATGCCTTTAGTGGTATTTATCTTGTTTCCCTTGGTCTATTTCCCCATACGCTTGGTCTCTACCAAGATACGTAAGCGTGGTCGCGAGAACCAAAAATCAGCCGACCGACTTTTGACTCGCCTTAAGGAAGTTTTATCTAACATGAGAGTAGTTAAAGTTTTCGCGCGTGAACAGTATGAAAGTGCGCGTTTCAAATCTCAGGGCGATGAGCTTTACCGAATCAACATGAAGGTGGTGCGGTCCCAGCTTTTAGCGCCTCCTATCATGGAAGTTGTTGGAGGCCTTCTCTTGGCCCTCTTGGTCATTTATGGTGGAGTCAAAATCCAAGAAGGAGTTTTATCGGGAGGTGATTTTATAGGACTTTTGTTGTTGATCTACGCACTGTATGACCCCATCCGACATCTCACCAAAATGTACGCTGAGGTTCAGGTGAGTCAAGTGGCTCTTGAGCGAATTTTCAACCTCTATGATCTTGAGCCAATGATTCAGGGGCCTGCCCAACCGAAGCCAGTGCCCGTCCGGCCTACCCTTATTGAGTTCGACCAAGTTTGTTTTGCCTATGAGCAGGGTCAACCCGTCTTAGATGGCATTAGTTTAAAAGTTGAGAAAGGCGAAATTGTAGCCTTTGTCGGACCTAGTGGAGGAGGCAAGTCGACGTTAGTGAATTTATTACCTCGTCTTTTTGATCCTTTAGAGGGTCGTATTTTGGTGGATGGGACAGATATCAAAGAATTCGATCCTAAAGAATTGCGAATGCGGATTGGAGTGGTCACCCAAGAGACGCTTCTGTTCATGGACACGATTCACGACAATATTGCTTATGGATTAAACGTCAGTCGAGCTGAAGTAATGGAGGCGGCCCGTCGGGCCCACGCTCATGATTTCATAGCTCAACTACCTCAAGGCTACGAAACAAGATTGGCCGAAACCGGTTCGAGTTTAAGTGGGGGTCAGCGGCAACGAATCGCCATTGCTCGTGCCATTCTCCAAAATCCACCCGTGCTCATTCTCGATGAGGCAACGAGCGCTCTCGATACCGAGAGTGAGTCGGTTGTCCAAGAAGCCTTAGATGAACTTATGAAAGAGCGGACCACCCTAGTCATTGCTCATCGCCTGAGCACAATTCAGCGCGCCAACCGGATTTATGTGATCTCACGGGGAAGACTCATTGAGCAAGGCACGCATGAAGTCCTGCTGGCTGCCCAGGGCGAATACGCAAGGCTACATAGTTTTTCAGTGCTCTAACCTACATGACGCTTCGATCTGATTTTAATTTTGATCTTCCTGCCCATTTGATCGCCCAAAGACCCTTAGAAGATCGCGGGGCATCGAGACTCTTGGTCATTCACCCGGATCAAGGGATCGTCGCGCATAGCACGATCCGTGAATTGAATCAGTGGCTTGCCCCCCACACTCTTTTGATACCCAATGAAGTGCGGGTGAGAAAGGCGCGCTTATCGTTGCGACGTCCCACGGGAGGGATCGGGGAGGCTTTACTTTTTCATCGGAATGAAGATGGGTCTTTTGAAGCCTTAGTCAGGCCCGCTCATCGATTAATTACGGGAAGCACATGCGAGATTCTGAACCCCATCACCCATAAAAGTCTTGGATCCTTAACCATTCTTAAGGAAGGGCCTCAAGGAGAACGAACGGTGCGTCTAGACCCCGAAGAGCTCTCGGAATGGTCGCGTATCGATAGCATTGGAAGTCTTCCCTTGCCTCCCTACATCACCCGAGCGGCGGATGAAAAAGATGACGAAAGATATCAAACAGAATTTGCTACCGACGAAGGAGAAGCTATAGCGGCCCCCACCGCAGGGTTACACTTTTCCAAATCATTAATAGAAGAACTCAAGCACAAGGGTCACGATTGGGCGCCGATTCGATTAGATGTGGGACTTGGAACCTTTCGCCCCATCTTGGTTGATAATATCGATGACCATCATATGCATCGCGAGACCTTTGCTATCCCAGACGAAACTTCGAGGAAGATTTCGAAGGCCCTGGTTCATCGACAGCCCGTCGTCTGTATCGGAACCACGAGCCTTCGAACCCTGGAAACCGCTTGGGATGGAAGTAAACTAATGCCCCGGGGAGAAAGCCGGTTATTTCTTAAACCCGGTCATCCTCCGAAAGTCCCCTGTGGCCTCTTGACGAATTTTCATCTCCCCGAGAGTTCTCTGTTTATCCTGATTTGTAGTTTATTGGGCACACGACAGGCTCATGAGATCTACGCAGAAGCCATCCGCTTGTCCTACCGTTTTTTCAGTTACGGGGACGCCATGCTGATTCAGGGGCGATCACAGAAGTAAATTTAAGACCCTTTCGGTAAGTCTTGTGTTTAATATATAAGACAATGAGAGGTTTGGAATGCAATCTCGCATTGTTCATATTCATATAAAAAATTCCTGGGTATTCAGCTGGGTGCTAGTCATGATGTGCCTTACGGCCTGCGGGGGTGGAGGGTCCTCGAGCAATGCTTCAACTTCCCCGACTGATCCGTATGCGGGTACCACGTGCCCCATTTCGGTCCCAAAGACGGCACCTAGTTTTTCCTCGGATATTCTGCCGGCCCTGCAGCTCAGTTGTGGCTCCAACACAAGCAGTTGCCACGGCGGAACGAACCCCGCAGGTCGGATTCTTTTCTCGGGAACCGCGGGCAGCGTCTATACCCAACTGCGGGCCGTCACCCAGAGTGGTCCTTCTTGGTATCGCGTGAACCCGGGGGATCCTGATAGATCATGGCTCATGGAAAAAATATCGAAAGACAATCCTGGGCTAGCAGCTTTTGGTCAAACCTATGGGACACGCATGCCGCAAGGTGCGCCTGTTTTGTGCCAGCCAACGATTGATACCTTCCGTGCTTGGATCGCTAATGGGGCTCTGAACAACTAACTAAAAGGTGAGATAGTTTATGGCCAATCTAACCTCTATTGCGTCCTGGTCCGCTTTGGATGTTCAACACTTTGCCCGTCGAGCAGGCTTCGGATTATCCCCCGAAGCAGCGGCGGCGGCGGCTATGTCAAACCCTAGTACCTTTATTAATGCTTGGGTCGATGGAGGACAATCTTCCACGCTCTTCGACGCAGTCTATGCCAATCGATCTGATGTTGTAGCCATCAACGCGATTGACCCCACCGCGGGCAATGCCGCCAATATGCTTGTTCCCGCCGTCACATCAGCGCATGGTTTTCTTTGTGATGGAGCGAATACATGGCGTAACCGATTAAGCGTGGCACAAGCGGCATGGGCCTTCCGAATGCAATACGCGCCTGATACATTTCGCGAACGATTAGCCCTTTTCTGGCATCAGTTTTTTGCTACGGGTTACGATAAAGTCCAAAATACGGCACTCATGGTCGAGCAGATTCAGTTATTCCGAGACCAAGGTCTTGGGAATTTCACCGATCTTTTAGTGGCGATTAGCAAAAATCCGGCGATGTGTGTATGGCTTGATTCAGTTTCTAATTCTGCTGTGGGATCCGCCGTACCCAATGAAAATTATTCACGAGAAGTACTCGAGCTTTATTCTCTTGGGGTTGACAATGGATACTCGCAACAAGACATCACGAGTCTTGCCAAAGCGCTTTCGGGTTGGAGTTTTTATGTCGCCCCCTCGGATATCGTGAGCGCACCCAATAATATCGCTGATAAATATGCTCGAAGGGGGACGGTGGTGGTCTCGCAGGGTCAGACCGTTCCCACAGGATCTCTTGCTTGGTACATGGGGGCTTTAAGCAATAATCGACTTCCAAGCCAACATCCTACTTCGGCAGCGAACGCCACGGGAGGCACTGCGACTATTACTTTTCTTGGCCGGACTTTCGATTACACGGTGGCCCAGGGAGGAATGGTTCCAGGGGAGGATGTGCTTCGCTCCATCACCACGTCTCGCGCTACTCAATGTTCTGAATATCTTGCTGCGAGAATTATTCGCCACTTCGTAACACCAAACTTTACTTCGCAAGATGTCCAAGACTTTGGATTGGTGATTCGTAACAACAATTTCAATATAGGTACCGCCTTGAAAGTTTTATTTAAATCGCAGTTCTTTTTTGATGCCGCTCATCGATTCGCCCTCATCACCTCGCCCATTGTCTGGCTGGTGTCTTCTTGCCGCATGTTGGGATATAACCTGAGTGAGGGAGATTCGTTATCAATCAAGGGATTCCCGGCGTGGAGGCTTTTGGTGGGTACGTCGGAATTTGACTCCTCGACCTTTGACAACCTCGGGTTAGCGCTTCTAGACCCCGCGGGTCCTAATGGATGGGGCGAGCATGATTTTTGGGTTAACGCCAATATGATGCGCTATAGAAGCTATTGTGCATCGGCGGTGGCCTTGAATGAAACCTATCGGTACACCCTCTATCAAGGCTCAGGGGCTTCATCAACACAAATAACCGTCACCCTGGCACCGACTGATCTAAACAAATGGTTCCCGACGATACCACCTACTTCGCTCGATGTCTTCAATCGTCTTTCGAACCTGTTGCAACTCGCGCCGATGCCAACTAGTTTACGAGACGCATGGCTCAATGCTTTATTTGGCGGTAATTCTTTTGCCATCAGTCTAAGCAATACGACTCACCAGACCAAAATAAGAGAGTTAGCTTTTATCATGATGAGTACGCCTGCTCATCAACTGCACTAGGAGGGAGCATGAAAAGAACGTTGTCGCGTCGCACATTCCTTCAATCATCCCTCACCGCTAGTGCTTCGCTAGCCGGCTTAGTGGCCTGCGGGGGCGGGAGCTCGGGGGCCACTATTCCCACATCTTCTGGAGGTGGCACGGGAGGTGGTGGCAACGCTGGAGCTTTTACCAACCCCATTCTGATCGTCATCAATGTGGATGGTGGATGGGATTGGCTCAACGTCCTTCCACCCGACAGCGGGACTAACCTGACGGCTTACCAAACGAGACGAAGTACGTTAAAAATTACTCCCGCAACCACATTAGGAAGTGGCGTGGGACTCAATGGTGATTTCATTGGTCTCGACGTCTTACATGCTCAAGGCCGCGTCGCTTGGGTCACCGGATTAAGTATGCCCAGCCCCAATCTGTCTCATTTCACGGCGGGAGATTTGTGGGCTCAAGGGGGGACCACGGGCTCGAATCCTACCACTCTTAACGGGACGGGTTGGTTGGGCCGATTCGCCGATCAAACCTTCGATGCAGCCAATGCCATTCAGGGCATTACGACAGTGAGCTCTGTTCATCGAATGATCGCGGGGGCTCGAAGATCTTTTATCCCGATCACCAGTACCAATGGTTTTAGATACCCAGGGAGTTTAAGGAACACAACCCTGCAAACTCCTTACTCGACCGATACTACGCTTCTCCAGTCGGCCTATAATCTGGCGGCAAGCTCTGTCAGTTCAGACAGCGTCTCGAGAGCCGCGTATGAACTGGTCGCGAAGTCACAGAAGAGTTTCTATGACGCGACCCAAGGTATATCGAGCCTAACCTCTCGAACGCCGAGTGTGCCCTACCCGGGAGATTCTAATTACATCAATACGAATGGGGCAGCGCTTTCGGGTTCACTGAGTTCTCAATTCAAATTGATTGCTTCCATGATTGCAGCCAACCTCCCGATCCAAGTTTATTACTGCAGATTGGGCGGTTGGGATACGCATAGTAACCAATTAACAACCATGAAAAATCTTTTGTCCACTCTAGGCGGATCGATTAAGTCGTTCTATGACGATTTAGGAACGATCACGACATCAACAGGGTTAGCCCAGAATCGCGTCATGATGATGACATGGAGTGAGTTTGGTCGCCGGGTCACTGAGAATAGCGGTGGAACTGACCATGGCACAAACTCTTTATCGTTATGTATCGGCAATAGCATTAAGGGGGGGCTTTATGGCGCTTACCCCAATTTGGCGAGCTTGGATAATAACGGCAATATGCTCTACAGCTCAGGCAGTGATTTCAGAAGCATGTACGCAACGGTTTTAGATCGGTGGCTAGGACAGGCAACGACATCGACCAATACACTTCTAGGAAGCAATTACGCACGAATGAACTTTCTCTAGGACCCTAAAGTATCCCTTCAACCTCAGGGATACTTTAGGGAAAACCTATCACTGCGTTTATCCTGAAGATATGCATCTTGAAATGTTTGATGATTGTCAGATGGATAGCCGCCGTGCGCTGTGGCTTTCCCGCGCTCGGACCTTGGTCCTATCCGATTTTTTCTTCGGATTAGGTGCTGGGCGTCGTCGTACCCTCGAGGGACTTCCTCTCGCTGCTCATCTCGATCCTTGGGAACGCTTGGTGAGTCTTTTATCGGACTATCAACCGGAACAAATTGTGGTCCTAGGGAATATCAAACCCAATCAGGGTAATTTAGTGGGGGAAGAAGCCTCGGAATTGAACGCTTATATTTCTAAATTGACAGGAAAATCGCGACCCGTGATTCAAGTCGTTGGGCAGTCCGACCGAAGTGAGGGGCCTGCTGTTACTAATCCTTTATTTAAAGTCGTTGAGCATTTACAAATTGAAAGTTATCACTTCATGCATCGACGCCGTATTTTTGTATACCCACGATTGGACAATCGAGAGATCTGGATCAATGGAGGAGTACACCCCGTCTTCGCCCTGCCGGTTAGATCGCCGAGTGGCGGAGAGGACTGGATGCGTGTCTCAGGGTTTTTATATACCGGATATGCCGTTGTCATGCCGCCTTTCATGCCCTACGCCCAAGGCCACGAGGTGTTTCTTCCGGATCGGCTCCCTAAACAAGCCAAGGGTTACAAGTTGTTGGCTGACCGTGTTTCTCCGATTGATCTGAGCCAGCTCCCTCTCCCTCCCGAACATCTTCGCCATATTGCGCGCTTCACTAAAAAAGATCGTGGAGGAGACTCCCGGACTCCGATCGAGCCCTCTCTTTAATCAATAATTGTGCTCTCGATTTAACGTCGGGCGGGCGACTGAACACGACGACCATCGTCGAGTGTAATATCCCAACTTAGTCGGTCGCCTATTTTCAAATTAAGGCGTGCAATCGTACCCGCAGAGAATTCAACAAAGTGCCGCGCTATAAATTGTCCCCCATACATGGGGCAATCCTCTCCTCGGCTGGGCGGACATGGAGGAATTTTGGCGATCAAACCCACAATACGACCTTCGTGATCGGTCCAGGCCACATCCAAACTTATTAAACAGTTTTTCATCCAAATAGGTCTCGGTTGATCATTGTCATAAAGAAAAATCATGCAGCGATTGTTGGGAAGGGATTGTCGATACATGAGCCCGCGAGCCTGCTCTTGAGGGGTTAAAGCCACTTCGGCTAGAAATTTTTTATTTTTAATGATGACGGTTCCTCCCCCCGCTATTAAAGGGGCCACTACCGCAATGACGAGAATCAGACGGCGTAAGAATAGACGCATGAGAATCATGAATTTAGTTTATCCACTCAGCAGGACATTTATACCATTCGGTCGTATGTATGTACCTAAAGTTCATGGGCAACCATTTTACGGAAAAATCGCAAGATGAATATAAGTTTTTGTAAGACACTAAATAGTCAATTACTCTTCGGTAGGACTTGGATAATGAACCTAATTCAAAAGATCCTATTGTTGCTCGTGATAGGTTTGGGGGGTTGGGTGAAGATGCCGGCCCAAACTACGTCCTTGCCTGTGCACCAAGCTTCTCGAAGAGGGAGCCCTATTGCCCTCGATGGGAAACTCGATGAACAAGATTGGCAAGTCGCTTATGTAACGGAAGGCTTTCGGCAAACATTTCCTAATTATTTAGCCGAGGCTCAAGGTCTCACTCGGGTTCGCATTTTATTTGACGAGAAAAACCTTTACGTGGGGGCGCGATTGTTGAAAAGCTCTCCGAATCAAAAAATTATGACCCGCTTAAACCGAAGAGATCAGCGTAATGAAGGTGCAGATAGTTTTTTTATCGGCCTCGACCCCATTTTATCTCGCCGATCCGCTTATGTATTTGGCGTTACAGCGGCGGGTGTTCAATTCGACTTTATTGTTAATGATAGTCAGGGAGAGCGGGGGTTCGATTACGCTTGGGATGCTGTTTGGGAAAGTGCTGTATCCATCGATGACGAAGGATGGTCGGTTGAAATGCGAATCCCCTTGTCTGTCATGAAAATTCCTATCGGCAGCAGCGCACCGTGGGGTTTCAACCCGTGCCGAGCCGACAATGGCCAAGCCAAGGAGGAAAGTAAGTGGTATGTTCAGCCCCGCGACGTATCCAGCGGTATCGCGAACTATCCCTTCCTCCAAGGCATCGAGCAACTAACTTTACAGCCCAAACGAGAGTGGACCCCCTTTATGGTTGCCAAAAAAGATATTTCGCGTTCCGAACCTAATCGCAATTTTCAATCCTCGCTCAATTTTGGTCTCGATGCTCGATTGAGTCTCCCGAATAATGCGCAACTAGATTTAGCCATCCAGCCCGATTTTGGTCAGGTCGAAGTTGATCAAACGGTGTTCAATCTGTCGGCACTTGAAACATCATTCCCAGAAAAAAGACCGTTTTTCACAGAGGGGTCTGATATTTTTCAAATTAGTGGGCCTCCTTTCTTTTATAGCCGGCGTATAGGTCAGCCTACGTCCGCTCCGACGATCCAAGATGGAGAACAATTGCTGAGTTGGGATAGTTCCGCCGTCATCACAGGCGCCGCAAAATATACATCCAAGAGTGAAGGGGGTCTTAATATTGGTATTCTCGGAGCCAACACTAAAACGGCTGAGGCTTTTATCCGGTCAGCCAATGGATCTACGCGTATAGAGACCCTTTTGCCATCCACTAATTACGGGGTCATGCGAGTCTCACAAGCCTTAGATGATCGCGGGAGTTTTATCGGTGGATTTGCCTCGTGGGTTAATCGTTCGGGGCAGCAGAATAAAGATGCCCTAATCACTTCTGTGGATGGGGTTTGGCGAAACAAAGATCAAAGCTTTGAAGGGACCTTGTCGAACTCAAAGGTAGGACCTCCGGGCCAAACCTTGATCGATTGGCGAGGTCGTCTCAATTGGTCGAAAAGATGGTCTAATGGATCTTATTTATTTATTAATCCCGTTTATGCTGGCCGGAATTTTGAGCTAAATGACCTAGGTTATCAATCTCGAACGGACGAAAAGCGCTTGAGTATGTTTGCAGGTCGAACTTGGGACAAGCCCATTGGCATGGCGCAAAATATGAACATCAATGTTCAATGGAACCTTGCGCGGGACGGTGCAAATCATTTAATTAGGAATGATATGACTCTTACCTCTCGATTTAATACCAGTGACTTTTATCGAGTAAAAATTGATGGGTTCATTTTCGGCTACCGCGAAGATGATTATGAACTGAGGACTTTTTCTCACCTCAGAAAGAAATATTTGCCTCGTGGGGCTGCGCAGGGTTTGAGATTCGAAGTGGAGAGCCCTCAGTACAATGCGTGGCAGTGGGAGATTACTTTCGGTGGTGTGGGCGGAGATGAATCTCAGAAGGGGGTCCAGATTGAAAATAAATTTCAACTGTCCGACCAGTGGAAGATTGATTTAACTCATGGTCTTAAAAAAACTCGGGGAGACTATTGGTTTGAAACACGGGCGGGAGCCCCTGTGGGGTTTATCACGGGAATGTCTGATACAACGCCGATTATTGGCGAGCGTGACCTGACCGAATTTACACAGCTTCTTAGGGCCAGCTATACCGCTAACGCCCGTTTAACGGTTCAGATGACTGCCGAGTGGGTGGGGGTTAATTACGTATACAGCAATCTTCGGTCTTATCTTCGCGACGGTATATACGCATCGGCCGGACTGTCTCAACGTTCTCGCAACGAAAGTTTTCGCTCATGGGTAGTCAACGTAATTACGCGATGGGAGTACGCACCCGGATCATCTTTGTTTATCGTCTATGGGAAAAATACCATCAATAGCGACATCATCAGCATGCGGGGTGGCTTAAGCCCCTTCAGTGATCTAACCATGTTGCAGCATACGCCTTCCGATGACACCCTCCAAATCAAAATATCTCATCTGTTCCGATAAGAGTTATCCAACGTCCGTAGAAAGCAGCGCCTCTAGACTCGCAGGAAAAGCATTTTCGACTAAAGACCTGACCGCATGAGCGTACTGTTGAATCTCCCATTGCGCATGGCTTTCTGAGCGAAGGCGGATGAAATGGGCAGCGGCTTGTAGAGAGGTAGTCCAATAAACTTCTGAATAAAGCCCGAGGGGTAAGATACAGCGGGCTTGTTCGCGACAAACCCCTAGAGCAAGAAGTTTTTTATACTCAGTGACAGCATGCTTGCACGCCATCTCGTAGGCACTTCGGGCTGTTTCGCGATGCATAGGATCAATCTCGCCTTCGCTGCCCTGCTTGTTATCTTTGGACTGTTGACGAAAAGACGCAGGGGTAAAAAACTCATCATCGGGAAATTCAACATAGCGGCCGCTGATCTCATTCCATGAACAACCGACCTGATGTTTCATCCATTGTCGAAATACAAAAATGGGTGCCTTCACGTGGAATTGAACATAGGCATGACGAAAAGGAGAAGTGTGTTCATGTTTCGCTAAGTACTGAATGAGTTTTTTATCTTTGTCTTCAAAATGCTCTTTGCGCTTACCAAAAGAAACACGGGCAGCATTGACGACGGACAGATCGCTTCCCATCATATCTACCAGACGCACAAAACCCTGATCTAGTACCTTAATCTCAGCATCTTGAGGCATAGTTTTCTCCAGTCTTTAAGGTTGCCTGAGAGCCTGAGACAATGGAAGAGGGTAGTCAAACTTCCTAGGAGAACTGATGAGATTCTTTATCGACACAGCCAATATTGAGGAGATCAAACGTATCAACGCCTTAGGCATCCTAGACGGAGTGACCACCAATCCATCCTTGATCGCTAAAGAAAGCGGGCGACCTTTTGAAGCCATCATTGAAGAAATTTGTTCCATTGTGAATGGCCCCATTAGCGCTGAGGTTATTAGTCTTGAAGCAGACGGAATGATTAGCGAAGGAAACAAATTAGCCAAGATTCACCCGAATGTTGTAGTCAAAGTTCCAATGACCTTCGAAGGGCTCAAAGCGGCTAAAGCTTTCAAGGCGCTGGGTATTAAAACGAATGTCACGTTGTGCTTCAGTGCGACACAAGCCCTCATGGCTGCCAAAGCGGGAGCCACCTATGTTTCACCCTTTGTGGGCCGACTGGATGATATCAATCTCGATGGTATGGAATTGATCCGACAAATTGTTGAAATCTATGGGAACTATGGGCTTGAGACCTATGTTCTAGCCGCATCGATTCGGGGCCCCATCCATGTGACCGAAGCCGCGCTCGCCGGGGCTCATGTAGCCACTATCCCCACAAAAGTCTTCGACCAAATGCTTCATCACCCCCTCACCGAAAAGGGTATTGAGGGGTTCCTAAAAGATTGGAAAAAGTCTGGGCGTTAAAACAAAGAACTTGCACTGGAGATCTCAATGAACTTAAAAAAGAAATTTGATCTACTAGAGAGTCAACGAGCTGACGCGCTCATCGGAGGAGGAGCAGAGCGTACTCAAAAACAACATGAGGGGGGGAAGCTCACAGCGCGCGAGCGTATTGAGATCCTCGTAGATGAAAATTCATTTGAAGAAGTGGATGCCTTTAAGAAACACCGTCATGCTCCCCAGGAGCAAATACTAGGTGACGGAGTCATCACAGGTTTCGCCAAAATTGATGGGCGCCCCGTAGCGCTCTATGCTCAAGATTTTACAGTGTCTGGCGGCTCTCTATCAGAAGCCAATGCGCAAAAGATCTGCAAAGTCATGGATCATGCCATGAAGGTGGGCTGCCCTTTCATTGGCCTGAATGACAGTGGGGGGGCGCGCATCCAAGAAGGTGTTTTATCCCTCGGCGGCTTCGCAGATATCTTTCTTCGGAATACGTTGGCCAGCGGTGTGATTCCTCAGATTTCTCTCATCATGGGGCCCTGCGCTGGGGGTGCTGTTTATAGCCCCGCGATTACGGACTTCATCACCATGGTGAAGGATACTTCATATATGTTTGTCACGGGTCCCGACGTGATCAAGGCTGTCACCCATGAAGAGGTTACCAAAGAAGAATTGGGGGGAGCAGCGACGCATAGTACCAAAAGCGGTGTGGCGCACTTTGTTCGCGCAAATGATACCGAAGCCTTAACGCATACAAGAGAGCTTCTCTCTTTTTTGCCTAGCAACAACCTATCTAAAGCGCCCAAGTTCCCTTCGCCTAGCCACCCACCTTCCATCAATCCTGCCTTAGATGATCTGATCCCTGCTGATCCAAACAAGCCTTATGATATTCGAGGCATTATTAAAGGGGTCGTGGATGACGAGTATTTTCTGGAAGTACATCAAGCCTTCGCACCTAATATTGTCGTAGGTTTTGCACGCATGGGAGGCCAGTCGATTGGTATTGTGGCGAATCAGCCCGCCTATCTTGCAGGAGTCTTAGATATTTCATCAAGTGAAAAAGGGGCTCGATTTATTCGGTTTTGTGACGCCTTTAATATCCCCTTAGTTGTGTTTGAAGATGTGCCGGGTTTTATGCCAGGCGTTCAGCAAGAACATGGAGGCATCATACGCCACGGGGCCAAATTACTTTATGCATTTGCGGAAGCGACCGTCCCGAAAATTACGATCATTACGCGTAAGGCTTACGGGGGCGCCTATTGCGTTATGGCCTCCAAGCATTTAAGAACGGATTTTAATTTTGCTTACCCCACTGCCGAGATCGCTGTGATGGGCGCAGAAGGGGCGATGAATATTCTTCACGCCAAAACCATTAAGGAATCGAAAGACCCCCAATCCAAAAAAAGCGAATTGGTTGAAGCGTATAACGAGAAGTTCGCCAACCCCAATATCGCCGCTGAATTAGGATTTGTCGACGAAGTGATCTTCCCACGAGAGACCCGAGAAAAAGTCTTGAAGGCTCTCTCCTTCTTGGAAACTAAACGGGACTATTTGCCCGCCAAGAAGCACGGCAATATCCCTCTTTAACTGCATGTTCTATATAGACCAGGAGCCTTATGTTTAAAAAAATCCTCGCACTATTCTTACTCGTCACTTCTCTCACCGCCCAGGAGGCCGTCATCAAAGCTTCTTTGGGGCGATACGCCAAAGGCCAGCCCAATTTAGAAGATTTTAGAGCCGGAGGCCCGATCGAAACTTCTGTGATGCAGATGGAAGTTAAATCCGATTTTAGGATGCGTTATGTAGCGGCGCAGTGGCTCTTGGCCGCACAAACGTTGCGATTTCAAAATCCATCCCTCGGTGCAGGGAACCCGAGGGCTTTATTCGATCGAGCTTGGTGGTTAGGCTGGGGAGCCTACCAGGATGCCATGTCCTCCGCTCCGCGAGAACTCTCGGGAGCCGAACGAGCGACTATGACCCAAGGGTTCGATCAGACTACGGGTGCCCGACGAGCAGACACTAAACTCACTCGGCAAGAGGAGGCGTTAGAGTTGTTGAGCATTCGTGATTTAGACCGGGATTTCATTATTAAGATGCGTAATCTCAATCTATCAATCGCTCTAGGGATGGAGGATTGGAACAAAGTAGCCCAAGCCCTCACAGTCATGGAGGGTGATTTAAATTTACCGGGTGTCGACCTTCAGGCGGTTTTCTATGCTGCTGCCCATACAGGCCATCTGCCAACCTTCGCTAAGGTTGCCAAGGGAATGCCTGAGTCTGCGATGAAAAGTTTTCATACCAAAGCTCTAGCCAGCCCCACAGAAGTGGACTACAGCGCACTCCTTCGGCTAGCCGAACAACCTCTTCCTTCGGTCGGTCAAATGCCATCTTTTAATTCCTACGCCGTTCAAAATTACCGTATCCGCTTAATCAACGCAGAGGGATCAAACGCAACCCGCGTTGATGCTGCCAAACGAACACTGAGTGAATGGCAAAGTCGGGATGCGAGTGCTTTTGTCGACAGACCTTTCCAACGCATTGGAGCCCTGGCTCACTGGCTCAAGCCGGGCCAAGCTAACCTTTCGTTAACGGGTATTTGGGGGGAGAACGCGCTGATGATGGTGGGCTACTCAGACCAAGGAGGCGGCGAAACTCGCACCGAGACTTGGACCCTCAGGCCTTCCCCAACACAGGGGTTGTGGTCAGGCACTGTCATTCAAGAGACCATGTCTAAATCTGGAGAAAGACTCGTTTTAAAATTAGAAGCAGAAATTGAATTAAAATAGTCAATCAACTAGGGGCTATTCATATGACACAGAAACTCTGTTTACTTTTGGTCTTACTCGCAACCTCATTAATGGGTCAAGTCGGCAGCAAGGCTGTTGCGACGGGTCCCGGGGGTACGGTCGAACTATGGTCAGGCCGGCCAACGACCTATAGATTTGGCGTAGGCTTTGAGATCCAACCAAACCAAGCGCTGGGTACTGTCATCGGTAATACTACTGGGGTGGGTGGCTCGGAGGCTAATTTAATGGCCAAGTCACTGCAGAATTATTTAAACAATGCTCCCGTTCTCAATGATTTCAGAGAAGGGGGGGTCATCGAAAAAATCATTATGGAAAAACTAAATCCCACAACCGCGAGTTTATCAACTGCTAATTATGTCGCTGCAAATTGGCTCCTCGCAGCCCATCTTTTACGATCAGCAGATGGGGCACTTGGATCTGCTAATACACGCCCTCTGTTAGACAAAGCGTGGGGTTTAACATATGAAAAATTCAACGGGGGTTTACCGACTCCTTTTGATGATCGGGCACGAACTTATTCTGCCTGGCTCGCAGGCACTTGGCTGAGGATTGCCATCGCTTCAGGTGATTTAAAGAGAATGGAAGAGGCTCTATCGCCCCTCCGAGAGGAACTCATCGTTATGCCTCAAAGCGAGAAAGTCAATATTTTTGTTGCGGCTTTGCATACAGGTCAAATTGGGAAATACCGCCACTATTTTACTGAACTACCTTCTGAAAGATTTATTCAGTCACGGACCAGGGCTCTGTCTGATCCCAATCAAATAGACTATCTTTCTATTCTCGATCTCATTAAAAGAACATCCTTCCCTGTGATTGACGCAAAACAACTAGAGAGTGGTCCTAGGCGAGTGGGCCGCTATGCCACCCGGCTTAAAAGCGCTCAGGGATCTGACACCACCAGGGTTGACGCTGCCCGTAGGGCTTTGTCAGATTGGCAGGCTGTTGATAAGGGCCTGCTAGATTTTCAACTGATGGGGGGAGTAGTCCATTGGTTCAGGCCGGGTAAATATGGTATCCCCCTCAGTGGGATTCGCACACAAGATGCCTTTGATATGGCGGGTTCTGTGGACCTACCGAATGGCGAAGTCAGAACAGAATCCTGGTCGATGAAACGCATCCCGGGAACCTCTCGATGGGTAGGAGAGCTAACTCAAAATTACCGATCTGGAAACGATGAGCGATTGACGCTAGTCCTCGAAACAGAAGTGGAACTCCTTTCTAATTAACCTCACAATAGGTTAATGGATTACGCTTCTCTAGCTTCGGGCTCTAAGGGAAATTGCCACGCCATACGCCACAACGGTGCTGTTTTATTAATCGACGCCGGTCTTTCCCTCCGGCAAGTGGAACGCCGAATGAATTTAATCGGTTGGGACGTTAGTTCCGTTCAGGGCGTCGCCATCACACATGAGCACAACGATCATATTAGTGCTGTGCCTGTTTTATTGAGAAATACCGCTTGGCAATTCTTACTTACGGCACAAACCAAAAAAGCGATTGAACTTAAGACACACGTGGTGATCCCAGACGGTCGGTGGGTACCCATCCAAAGTGGGTCTTCATTGGAGTTTGGTCCTTGGACCATCAAGCCCTTCCCCTTGCCTCATGATGCCGTAGATCCCGTGGCCTTTCGGATCGAAAGCGAGGGGCGGTCTTTGGCAGTGATCACAGATCTCGGTCATATTTCTCAAGTAGTTCGTCAATCTTGCGCAGGGCTCGAGACCCTCGTCATTGAATCCAACTACGATGAGCAGATGTTGGTCGACGGCGGTTACACTCCCGAGCTCAAGGCAAGAATACTGAGCAAGGTCGGACATTTGAGTAATGAGGATACGGCGGGTCTCTTAAGTACTATGGATACGTCGCACCTCCATCGTGTCGTGTTAGCTCATCTCAGTGAAGAAAATAATCACGCCGATTTAGCTCGCTCGTCAGCGATGATGGCTCTCCAGAATACGCGTGCACGTGTTTTCATAGCAGACCAGCACAACCCTGTGCTACCGTCGGTTTAGTCATCCATGATTATTGTTTGCCCGAGTTGTTCTGGCCGTTTTTACTATGATGAGAATCGATTTCAGGGCCGTGCGGCCAAGCGATTAGGTTGCCCGAATTGTGTCCACGAATTCGATATTCTCAATCCCCACCAACCCGCACCCATTGTGCCGTCTGGGCTCGATCCGCTTAAATTTAATCGGTATGTATTGCTGACCATCTCGGGTGTCCCGATGGAGCCTTTTGTCATCCAACAGGCCTTCGTCTTGATTGGCCGATCCGAGGGTGAAATAATAACTCACGATCCTCAATGCAGTCGACGCCATGCGCACGTCCATCTTGAACAAGATGGGTCAGTTTGGTTAGAAGATTTAGGATCTACTAACGGAACACTTCTCAAGGGCCAACCCATCAAAGAAAAGAGTCGTCTCGAAAATAACTCAGAGTTTGCCTGTGGACAAACTCGGTTTCAACTCATGATTCACCCTATCGCTCGAAGCAGAAAGTCGACATGATCACAGATCCTTTTATCCCTAAACTCCAAGAAGCGCAGGAGATGACACGGCGAGGTAATTTTGGGAAGGCCGTTGCTATTTATTCAGAAATTCTTCACCGAGACCCCTACCATGCAGCGGCGCAAAAGGGTTTGTCTCAACTTAAGCCCTATTTATTAGGGCCTGTAGAGCCTGGTACATTCGCTGAAAACAACATCCCCGCCGAGAGAAAAATAAAAATCTCTCGAAATGCGCCCTCTCTTCAATCTATCGATTGGAGTAAACGTGTGCACTCGCGACCTTTTTTAAAGAAATTAGATGACAAAGGACTTCTGAAATATGGTGGCATTATTCTTCTTGCTTTCGTCTGTGTGTGGGGGTTGCTCGGAGACTACCGATCTGAGTACGCTGCCGAGCGAGCCAAGGACCAAGCTATACGTATTGGGGAAAACCAATCGCCGTTTCTTATCCCCGAAATGGACACAGTGGCTATTTGGGAAGAGGCTCTGCGTTTTGAAAAAGAAGGGCTACCCCTTTACGCTTTCTACCGGGCCCGACACCTTACAAAACTCGACAGACGCCATGGCGAATCAGCGGCGCTTGTGGCGAGCCTCGGCGCCCGTCTGAATCAACAAGCAGAACTAAAAATGAATACTCGGGAGTTATCTAACTACCTATTGAATCAGTCTTTTACGGAGCTACGGGCATACTCAGAAAATTGGCTGGCCCGTAGCCCCAACGACCCCAAAGCCTTAGCGCTGCACGCCCAAGTTTTAACAGGGTTAGCACAAGCCGCTTTCAAGTCTGGCAACGACGAAGCGGCGGAAACATTCTTAAAACTAGGTCGGGCTGTGTTCCCTAATGATCTTATTTGGGATGTGCGCCTGATTATCCTTCAGGATCTTCACCGCGCAAGCTCAAAAGAACGCGAGGAGATGCTCGGTTATTTTGGTTGAACCTTATGACACAACATTGCGCACAATGTAATACTTCAAAACCTAAATACGTTTTTGAGTGCCCTCGGTGCGGAGCACAACCCGACCTTCCGCGCACCTCAAGATTGTTGTTTAATGTTCCTTTTTCTTCATCTCAAGCCGCCTCTTCACTCCTCACGACACATCCGACTTCAATCACTGAGGTTGGACTCACGCCATCAACTTCAAAGCCCCTATGGGTAGACTATGAAAGGCGAAAGCCTAGGCCCGATGGGGCTTTGTTGACCGATATCCCGGACTCTACCCGAGCGGGTGGAGGTCTTGGCCTGATCCAAGTTTCATCATTCTGGCCTATTGCCTCAGTTTTGTTGCTTGAGGCTCTTTTTATTTATCTGATCAATATGGGTATCGCTATTGTAGCGAGTGCAATACTCCGGGTCCCTACGGATCTTATTTATAGCGGTGAAACGCAGTGGTTGGCTTACAGCCTACATCTTGCCTGTTCGTGGATGGCGATTCTTGCGCCAGTGTTATTTATAAACCAAACACCTTTCATGCCCTCACGTTATCTCCATGTACCTTGCCGAGGCTATGGGCAGGTCATACTTTTTTCAGGTCTGCATTTATTGTCCGTCATCTGCCTACCGATCACGTATGTGTTTATGCTCTTTGATCAAGATCATCGGACCCCCACAGAAGCCTGGCTAGGGCTCCCGATTCTTCAATCTTCCCGAATGGGCTGACCGGCCTAAGTCTAAGAAAAGCTTGGCTTTATAGGTGATATGGGATTGAAATTACAATCACCTGGGGTTCAGCACGTAATTTAAGTTTAATCCAGAAAGCGGTTTGGTTATGCAAAACCCATTCAACAAAACCTTGGGTCACAAACTCGGGAATAATGACGGTGATGGTGCACTCGGGTTCTGTTTCTCTCATTTTTCTTACCGTATCAATGATGGGTCCTATAATTTGGCGGTAGCGGTTTTCAATCGTCACCAGAGGGATGCCCTCTCCGTGCTGATGCCATACATCTTTGAGTTTTTCGACTTCTACATTGTGCCGCCCGTTTTCATCGATGAGATCCACCGTCAGCGCTTCGATTTGTTCATGCGGTGCGATCGTCTTGGCATAATTCAAAGCAGATACCACGCCTGAGTGAACCCCTGACACCAAAACAATCACACGATTCTTGCGATGCAAAGAGAGTCCCCCAGTGCTATTTAAGAGCTTCTGAGCCGTGTCTTCATAGTGTTTATGAATCACTCGAAAGACTTGAACAAGACCGAAAATTAAAATAGTGACGGCCCAAACTCCGTGGGTGAATTTAGTGGCCAAGATCACTAATAAAACTAGGGACGCTGCAGTGAAACCGAGGGCGTTCAGTCCAAGCTTCAACTTCCAGTATGAACCTTTGAGGCGGTTCCAGCGAACCACCATGGCGCCCTGACTAATAGAGAAGCCGAGAAAAACTCCAAAAGCATAAAGGTCAAGCAACAGATGTTCACGCGCGTTGAAAACCCAGACCAAGACAAAAGCAATCACACTAAGAATAATAATTCCATTAGAGAATACGAGTCGATGCCCCTGCTGAGAAAATTGGCGGGGAAGATATTTATCTTTCGCCAATAAAGATGCTAGCCGGGGGAAGTCAGCATAGGCAGTATTCGCGGCCAGAAATAAAATGGCCATAGTGAACCCCTGGATGACGAGGTAATAATAGTAAGCAAACGCTGATGCCCCGGGCACAAAGAGAATTTTTTTAGCTAAAGTCGAGAGGAGTGTTTCGGGGTCATTAGGGTAGTGGCTTAAGTGGAAATGATTAGCAAGATATGTAATGCCCAAAAACATCGCCCCGAGGAGCGCTGTCATCATGCGCATGGTTTTCACGGCGTTATCGGCAGCCGGTGGCTTGAAATTCTGAATCCCATCCGAGATCGCTTCAATACCCGTCAGCGCTGTGCATCCTGCCGCATAGGCTCGTGCAAATAACCAAACGGCGGCGAACCCGGTGAATTGATTAAACTCGGGGACCACGCGTACAGAGGCGTCCTCCATGGCATAGGGATCCCCTGACGCGACTCGATAGCCTCCGAGTGCGACCAGAGAAAGGATACTGATCACGAAGCCGTAGGTAGGAACAGCGAAAAATAATCCGCTTTCTTTAACGCCGATTAGATTGACATAGGCGACGAAGACAATGACGAGAGATGCGAAGAGAACACGGTGGGGGTCTAACGAGGGAAAGGCGGATGTAAGGGCTGATACACCCGCGCTTACGCTAACAGCAACGGTTAAAATGTAGTCCACTAAAAGACTAGCCCCCGCCGCCTGAGAAAAACCCAAGCCAAGATTATCGCGCGCAACTAAGTACGCTCCACCACCCGATGGATAGGCACGAATCGTCTGGTTATAACTCACCAATAAAATAATCAGTAGCCCAACAATACCCAAGGCGGCGTACCAAGACCAAGCAAAGGCACCCAAGAGTAGGGCGCCTGATAACCCTGCAGCAGGGCCTGCAAGTGAAATGGTGTCCATAATGGATTGCGTGGCATACGCAACTGAACTTAGGGCGTCGGAACTAAAAACAGCTAGACCCACTGACTTGCTTACTTTTGTTTGATGGGTATTATCGTCTGAATAAGGCTGGCCTAGTAAAAAGTTTTTTAAATTTCCCATTGAGATCTTCTTAATAAAAAGGCAAGAGCCTGAAGGGGTTTCGAGAATGGTCTAATCCTATCATCTGTCAGAATAAATAAGGGGTTGGGAACATGGGTCGTTTTCCAAAAAAGAGCGGTCGTGAAGTACTCGGTACCCACGAGCGACTTCCGGCTTGGATCGCCAAAGAAAAGACGTCTTTGAGCCAGTTACACGATTTAAAAGTTGGGCTTCGGGAGAGTCATTTGCACACCGTGTGTGAAGAGGCTCGTTGCCCCAACCGAACCCATTGCTTTTCCCATGGGACGGCGACTTTTTTACTGTTGGGGGACGTGTGCACTCGTGCCTGTGGTTTTTGTTCCATTAAAAACGGAAAGCCTTTGTCGCTCGACCCCCATGAGCCAGAAGATACCGCCTCGCGTGTAGAAGCCATGGGGCTTCGCTACGCTGTTTTGACCAGCGTGAACCGCGATGACCTCCCGGACGGTGGCTCCGCTCAATTCGCTGAAACAATCCGAGCCATCCGTCGTCGGTGCCCTAGTGTGTCCGTGGAGGTCCTAATCCCAGACTTTATGGGAGATTTAGAGGCAGTAACCGCAGTGGTTGAGGCGGGCCCTGTTGTGTTAAATCATAATGTTGAAACTGTACCTAGTCTTTATTCTATAGTTCGGCCGGCAGGTCGCTTCGAGCGTTCACTCTCGGTACTCCAGCAAGCTAAGCGCTTAGGCCGAGATGTATTTGGCGATGATTTCAAAACAAAAAGTGGTTTAATGTTGGGCCTTGGAGAAAACCAACAAGAGCTCATAGAGGTTTTCCAAAAACTTCGGTCGGTCGGGGTCGACATTCTCACTCTCGGACAATACTTGAGACCTACGAGATATCAACTTCCTGTCGCTCGTTATGTCCCCCCGGAGGAATTCGAATCGCTGGCTAAAACCGCTAAAGACCTAGGGTTTTTAACGGTTTACGCAGGGCCCTTGGTCCGAAGTAGTTTCAATGCATTTGAAGTAAGTCAACAAGATGGAATTGCCATTCTATAGGTATGCGTCTAATTTAATTGCTGCTTGGGAATAATTTTTATAGCTGCGGGATCCGTGGGACATCCGAATACACATAACCCACAGCCCGTACAAAATTCTGATACCACTTCGGGGTGAGCGAACGTGTGCTCTTCGTTGAACTCCATTTTAATGGCAAGGTTGGGGTATGGGCACCGATCCACACACACTTGACATGCGCTGGCTGCACGGCCTTCCGCTTCATAGGTTAGGCAAAGATCGGAAGCGATTTTGGCAGTCCCAATAAAAACCGCCTCGGGCCCAGAGCGGTTAAACCCCCCGTGTGTTAAGCGTGTGGGCCACACCAACGCGCCCTCAGGGCAGGCGGTAACACAGGGTAATTCTGTGCATAGGAAACAAGGAGTTCTTCGGGGATCGATGTGGGGGCTTCCGATCGCTAGCCCCGTTTTCGCATCGGCTTTAATCAGTGCATCTTGGGGACAAGCTTCAATACATTTATCGCAACGCGTACAAGAACTTAAAAAAGAAAGTTCATCGAGCGCACCGGGGGGTCGGATTAAATGAGCTCCAAGCCCTGTTGTGAGACCTTCAAAACGCTCAGCAAGAAAACCAAAAGCAAGGGTCTTAATAGAACTAAAGAAATCTGAACGCCCTTGGTTTTCGTCTAAGCGTTGAGACATATGCAACTAAACCTTAAGAGATAAGAGCCGAACCATTGGTTGGAGTACACCCCATAAAATAGCGTCAAATCCTATGACCAGCGTGGCATATTGCCCCGCCGCATCCAGGTCTGCGTACACCAAAACCTCACTGCGCGTCGCAACATCTCTCGAGGTGGGCGGTGTATCGGCCCACTTCACCTGCCCAGGGAGATTGGTTTTTTTTGTCATCCGTTTTTCTAAATTGACAAGATTAAGAACCAAAAGATCTCCATGAAAAGTAGGAGTGAACACATCTGTAATTCTTCCTTTTGGTTTTTGGGGGACTACTTCAAAAGCAGCTCGGTACCCTAGCTGTGTCGAATCGGGTTCTTCGCCTTGAAGTACGGCGACGCTCTGTTGATGAAGTTCCATTAATCCGATTTCTCCTCGATGGGAGACGGACCTTAAATACACTCCACTAACGGTGCCTACGTTCTCCACTAGGTGGGGAAGCAACAAGAGGATTTGCTCTACGGCAGGACGCACAAAGAGCCTATTTTCAGGGCCCCAGGGCCCGGTGAGCGGTGCGGGTGTCCCACAAGAAGCGTCGGCTGTGACATCAAGAACTCGGCCTGGGAATTCATCGAGTAACCCTACGGGTTCAGGTTGCGCCAAGATGACCGCGTCGTAATCCTTGATGAGGTCAGGGGTTGGGGCAAAAGCTACGATATCATTTTCTTCTTGTTCTTTCGTTAGCGGTCCAGAGGCAAGAGGAAGTACCGAACAATGATGCGCCTCGAGTGTACGGACCAATTCTTGACCTAAGATGTCTTGCGCACCAACTACAGCAATTTTTAACATTTTTAGACCTTAGACGCGAGGTGCTTCGGGGGGGAGTGGCTTAAAATTAACTAAGAGTGGGTCTAGGATTTTTTCGATAAATTCGGCTGCCTGCTCAGGAGCCCGGCCCACCAATCGCTCTGGCTTTAAGAGCAATTGAATCTCACTGATCCCCAGCCCCCACGCGGTGTCTTTTGCAAGGAGTGCGAGGAGCGGATTGGGATTTCCGTGGTGAATTTCTTCCATGGCCTGAAGGGCACTCGTTCTAAATTTGGCGTGAAGGGCTTGCCGATCTCCACCACGCTGAGTGGCTTCCATTAATAAAATCTCTGCACATAAAAATGGAAGTTCTCGATGAAGATTGACTTCGATCATCGGGGTATGGACGACTAACCCCTCGGCAATATTTTGGTAAAGGATTAAGATCGCATCGACAGCGAGAAAGCCCTGTGAAATGGTTAAGCGTCGGTGCGCACTATCGTCAAGGGTTCTTTCTAGCCATTGATTAGACGAGGTTTGATACGTGCTGGGCAGCAGCCCTGTGACAAAACGCGCAAGGCTCGCCATTCGCTCCGAGCGCATCGGGTTGCGCTTGTAAGGCATTGCGCTTGAACCTATTTGATCCTTACCAAAGGGTTCTTCAATCTCACGCATATGTTGTAGGAGACGAATATCATTAGCAAATTTACTAGCGCTACTAGCAATGCCACACAACACTTGTCCTATCCGATCTTCAAGTTTGCGCGTGGAGGTCTGCCCGCTGACAGCGATGACAGGTACCCCAAGCCGTGTGGAAAAAAGATTTTCAAGCTCTTGGGCTTTCTTTTTGTCTCCATTAAAAAGTTCTACAAAACTAGCTTGGGTACCTGTGGCGCCTTTCAAGCCACGTAGAGGTAACGTGGTTAAAAGGTGATCTAAATCTTCCAGGTCTAAAACAAGGTCTTGGGCCCAGAGCGTAGCTCGTTTACCGACCGTTGTGGGCTGCGCAGGCTGGAAGTGGGTGTACCCAAGTGTGGGTATACTAGCGTGCGTTAAGCTGAAGGTTCGCAAAGCTGAAATGACGCTCAGTAATCTCTGGCGAAGAAGACCTAGGGCTTCGCGAGCAATCAGCGTATCGCCATTATCGGTGACAAAACAACTAGTGGCCCCCAAATGAATGACCCCACGAGCGTCGGGGATTTGTTCGCCCCATGCATGGATAGCCGCCATGACGTCGTGCCTTAATTTATTTTCGTGTTGAGTGATCAAAGGTAAGTCCACGAGGTCTTGTGTAGACTTCATTAGGGTGACTTGTTGTGGGGTGATGGAGAGGCCCATTTCAGCCTCACATTCAGCCAATAATACCCAAAGCCGTCGCCATGTTTTCTGTCTGTAAAGTGTTGAAAACAGGGCACTCATACGTGAACTAGCGTAGCGAGACGCTAGGGGGTTTTCAAACCCAGAAAGGGCGCTATCGTGGACGTCGGGAAGAAAGGGCATACTTCTATTATAGAGACGTGTCGCGGCCATCTCCAACCGAGTCTATTACGAATTATTTCGTAATAGTGCTACGAATAATTTCGTAGAAAAAAATGTTCCATGTGGAACACCCATCTCAAGCCCCCCCAGGAGTCCCTAATGTACGAGCGCATCCAAAAACAAGACTTTGAAATCTTTAAAACTCTCCAAGATGAGATAGCCCGGCAGGACGAACACCTCGAAATGATCGCCTCTGAAAACTATGCGTCCAGGGCTGTTTTGGAGGCCATGGGGTCTCATTTCACCAATAAATACGCAGAGGGCTACCCAGGCCGAAGGTATTATGGGGGCTGTGAGTTTGTGGATGATATGGAAAAATTGGCCATTCAAAGGGCCAAACTCCTCTATGGCGCAGAACACGCTAATGTCCAACCCCACAGTGGGGCTCAAGCCAATATGGCTGTGTACTTCAGCGTCCTTACGCCTGGGGATACTCTTCTAGGCTTGGATTTAGCCCATGGAGGGCACCTAACCCATGGACACCCCTTGAATAGTAGCGGGATTCTGTACAACTTTAAGAGCTACCATGTCCGAAAAGAGGATGAACTTTTAGACATGGATGAGGTGCGATCTTTAGCTCACGAGCACAAGCCCCGAATGATCGTGGCGGGAGCGAGCGCATATTCTAGGCATTGGGACTTTAGGCTTTTTAGAGAGATCGCCGACGAAGTCGGGGCTCTTTTGATGGTGGATATGGCCCACATTGCTGGTTTGGTCGCTTCGGGGCATCACCCATCCCCGGTACCCTATGCAGATTTTGTCACCACCACGACCCATAAAACTCTTCGGGGGCCAAGGGGTGGCTTGGTTTTATGCAAAGAAATACACGCCAAGGCCCTTGATCGAAGCCTGTTCCCTGGTGTTCAGGGTGGGCCCTTGATGCACATGGTGGCAGCTAAAGCGATTGCATTCAAAGAAGCACTAGACCCTTCTTTTAAGATCTATGGTGGTAACGTGGTTGAGAACGCTAAGGCCTTGTCTCAAAGTCTCCAAGAGAAGGGGTGGCGTATTGTGAGTGGTGGAACCGATAATCATCTGATTTTAGTTGATGTCTTTGCCAAAGGAGTATTGGGGTCCGTAGCCGAAAAGGCTCTTGATTTAGCGGGTATTACCATCAATAAAAATGGGATCCCGTTTGACCCCAACCCCCCTATGAAACCAAGCGGTATCCGGCTAGGGACCCCAGCCATAACCACTCGAGGCCTGGGGGTCTCTGAAATGGTTCAAGTGGGTGGGTGGATCCATCGGGTCTTGACAGAGCCGGAGAACGAAGCGTCCCTCCGCCAAATACGAACAGAGGTAGTAGCACTAACAAGCAAATTCCCTATCCCCCAGTAAGAAACCCCTTGATGTTCCATGTGGAACGACCAAGGGGTTTTTGATCCCATACGAGGAAGGCTTACTCTTCTTCAATCCCCAGAGGGGTTCCTGTAGAGGTTGTTTCAATGTCCAAATCATCCTCTTCGTCTGACTCATCAAGGGCATGGGCGGAGGCGTCAATCTTGGCCATGGCCACTACTTTATCTGTCTCAGAAGAGACATTGTGAACTCGAACACCCTGGGTATTTCGACCTGTTCGACGGATATCCTCAACACCAAAGCGGATGGCCATGCCTTCTTGGGTAATTAGGAGACAACCTTCTCCAGGAAGCACTAACTTAAAGCCCACCACGGATGCGCCATTTTTCTTGGGGTTGAGTTTAATATTGATGACACCCGCGCCCCCTCGATGGATCAAGCTGTAGTCTTGGAGCAAACTGGATTTCCCATAACCTCGGTCGGTAATCGTCAAGAGAAGGCCGTCTTTGGCTGTACTTTCATCGGCCTCCTTCCCTTCGGGTAGATCGGGTAGGGAATTAGCTACTTCCATATCGACGACATAATCTCCCTTGGCAACCTTGATGCCTCTAACTCCCATAGAGGGTCTTCCCGTGGCTCGTACCTCCTCTTCACTAAAACGAGTGGCTTTGCCGTGGGCTGTGCCAAGAACAATTTGTTGTTTGCCGTTCGAAGAACGCACGGCGACAAGTCGGTCCCCTTCTTCAATAGTTAGAGCAATAAGACCATTGCTTCGGATATTAGCATAGGCGCTTAGGGTGGTTTTCTTAACCGTTCCATTAGCAGTCGCAAATACCAGGTTCATGCCCTCGGAGAATTCTTTAATCGGCATCAATGTGACAACATTCTCGCCTTCTTTGAGTGAGATGAGGTTTTTAAAATGCTTCCCGCGTGTGTTCGCTGCTGCTTCTGGAATTTCATAAACCTTTAAAGCATAAACATAACCACGATCTGTAAAAGCCATTAGGGTGTCGTGTGCTTTGGTAATAAAAAGCTGCGCGACAAAATCTTCGTCCTTGGTTTTCATCCCAATTTTGCCCTTGCCGCCACGCCGTTGACGCCTGTAATTGTTGAGATCAGTGCGCTTAATGTACCCAGTTTGTGATACGGTTACCACCATTGGGTCATCGGGGATGACATCTTCCATGCGAATGTCGCCAGTGTCATGAGTAATTTCGGTACGACGTGGGTCAGCAAAAACTTTGGAGACTTCTGATAGCTCAGTTTTGATAACGCCTAGTAATTTCTTTTCATTGGCCAAGATGGATTTTAATTCTTCGATGGTTGTTTCGACTTCCAAACGCTCGTCAACAATTTTTTGTCTTTCCAGTCCCGTGAGACGCTGCAGTCTCATGTCTAAAATAGCCTGTGCTTGTTTGTCGCTTAATTTCAGGGTGGGGTCTGTTTTTATTTCCGCAGCTGTGGTGAAACGTCCCTCCATTAGCCCTGCCTTGGCCTCTTCCCCAGTTTTGGAAGCGCGGATCAGTTTGATTACCCCATCAAGGTGGTCTAAAGCAATGGTTAGGCCCAAAAGAATGTGGTGGCGCTCCTCGGCTTTTCGTAATTGGAAAAGGGTGCGACGGGTCACAACCTCTCGGCGGAACCCAATGAATTCTTCTAAGATCTCCTTGAGAGTACATACTCGAGGTTGCCCATTCACGATGGCCAATAAATTGATTGGGAACGAGGACTGTAGATCTGTCATTTGATAGAGTTGGTTGAGGATAATCTCTGAAGGCTCGTTCCGCTTCACTTCAATAACCAAGCGGATGCCTTCGCGATCGGATTCATCTCGGATATCCGAGATGCCGTCGATTTTCTTATCGTTAATCAACTCCACAATCTTTTCAATCACACGCACTTTATTTGTTTGATAGGGAAGTTCGGTAAAGATAATTTGTTCAACTTCGCCCTTGTTTTTGATTTTGGTTATCTCTGTATGCGCCTTCGCGCGGACCACGCACCGTCCTTTCCCGGTTCGGTACGCATCTAGGACGCCAGTGGTACCGAGCATTTTCCCGCCACCTGGAAAATCAGGTGCCGGAATGTGTTTCATCAGGGCACCAAGATCAGCCGCAGGATTGTCGATGAGGTGGATGAGGGCTTTGATACATTCGCCTAAATTATGAGGGGGAATACTGGTGGACATCCCAACTGCAATCCCTTGGCTACCGTTCACAAGTAAGTTGGGGAAGCGGGCGGGGAGCACCAGGGGCTCTTCTTCATTGCCGTCATAATTCGGACCAAAATCAACGGTTTCCTGGTTGATGTCTTCCATGAGCTCATTCGAAAGCCTAGACAGTCTTGCTTCGGTATAACGCATGGCGGCTGCGCTATCGCCGTCAATGGATCCAAAATTACCCTGACCGTCCACCAAGACGTGGCGTTGTGAAAAGGGCTGAGCTAAACGAACCAGGGTGTCGTAGACTGCCGAGTCGCCATGAGGATGGTATTTACCAATAACATCTCCGACGGTTCGGGCGCTTTTGCGGTAGCCACGGTTCCATTCATTGCCACTTGCTTTCATGGCATAAAGGACACGGCGATGGACTGGTTTTAGCCCGTCGCGTACATCGGGCAATGCGCGGCCAATAATGACCGACATTGCGTAGTCCAAATAGGACCGCTTCATTTCTTTTTCGATATCGAGGGGTTCAATCCGGTTCATTTCTAACATAGGTTTCTCTTAGGGTTAAATGTCAATGTTGTCGGCAAGGAGCGCGTTGGTTTCAATAAATTGACGGCGGGGTTCTACGGCGTCTCCCATGAGAATTGTGAAGATGGCTTCAGCTTGGACGGCGTCATCAATACGAACTTGCAAGAAAGTTCGGCGCTCGGGGTCCATGGTTGTTTCCCACAATTGCTCAGGGTTCATCTCGCCAAGGCCCTTATAGCGTTGGACGCTTAGGCCTCGTTTACCCTCCTCCATCACGCGTTCAAGGAGGGCTTCAGGGGAATCGAAGTCCATGTCTTTATTGAGGGTGGTCTCTTCGCCTTCCTCTTTATCTTTGTCTATATCTTTGGTTTTCAAGCGGCGCAACTGGAGGCGACCGCCATAAAATACTTCAAGTTCAGTTTTTAGCGCCGCGACACGTCGAAACTCATTCCACTGCGCGACTTGCGCGTCAACCCACAAAGTTATGGGACGATTCATGTGCATACGGATAATTTTTAAGCGATGGTAGGCGGAGTGGACCACTTCATCAATCGTCGTCTCGTCAATGGTATGTATTGTGCATGTACCCAACTGAGCTTCTTCAAGTTGCTCTTTTAAGGATTCGATTTTTGACACAGTGGCAAAGGCATCGGGCTCAAGAAGACCCCCATTTAAAAGGGTTTCGACTAGGTCCGACGCGAAACCACGACGACTTAATTTGGCAAACAGTTGGCTACGCTCGCCCCATTTTTTTAAATCACGAACAAGGGCAGCACCTTTTCGTTCTTCTTTATTGGGAAGCGTGAGGGTCCAGCCATCGAGCGCTTTTTGAAATAGAAATTCTTCAAGCGATCGTTCATCTTTTATGTATTTTTCCGTTTTACCTTTTTTCACTTTAAACAGAGGGGGTTGCGCCACATACAAATGCCCACGCTCAATTAGTTCTGGCATTTGTCGGTAAAAGAAGGTTAGTAACAAAGTGCGAATATGGGAACCGTCGACATCAGCGTCGGTCATTAAAACAATTTTGTGGTAGCGGAGATTTTCAATTTTAAAACCGTCTTCCCCGGGCCCAATACTGGTGCCCAAAGCTTGAATGAGAGTTCTGAGTTCGTTATGCGCTAAAATCTTATCAAATCTAGCCTTTTCAACATTTAGAACCTTGCCTTTGAGGGGTAAAATCGCCTGATTGGATCGATTTCGACCCTGTTTCGCTGATCCGCCTGCGGAGTCCCCTTCGACAATATAAATTTCAGAAAGAGCTGGGTCGCGCTCTTGGCAGTCCGCCAATTTTCCAGGAAGTCCTCCGCCATCCAATGCGCCTTTTCGTCGAGTCAAATCTCTTGCTTTACGTGCCGCTTCTCGTGCGCGTGCAGCGTCGATAGCTTTCTCGATAATCATTTTGGCTTCGCGAGGGTGTTCTTCAAAAAAATTGTTTAGCTTATCATAAACAATCGCTTGAACAATACCTTTCACTTCAGACGACACTAGTCGGTCTTTCGTTTGGCTGGAGAATTTAGGGTCAGGGACCTTGGCGCTAATCACCGCCGTCAGGCCTTCGCGAACATCTTCACCTGATAGGGTGATTTTCAAAGACTTGAGGAGGTTATTTTTCTCGGCGTAAGTGTTGACAACACGGGTCATAGCAGACCGGAAGCCTTCAAGGTGTGTGCCCCCGTCGCGGTTACCAATATTGTTGGTAAAACAATAAATGGCCTCTTGGTAGGAGTCATTCCACTGTAGGGCTACTTCGACAACTGTGTCGTTTTTCTCATCCCGAATAAAAATAGGTGGTTTATTAACGGGAACTTTATTTTTATTAAGGTGCTCTACAAAAGCTGCAATTCCACCTGTGTTTTCGAAGTCGTGGCTTTGCCCTGTTCGCTCATCTGCAATATAAATATGGACGCCTTGATTTAAATAACTTAATTCTCGAAGACGTTTACTTAAAGTCTCAAAACTAAAATCTAGGACGTGATTAAAGATTTCGGTATCTGGTTTGAAGCGGACGCGTGTTCCCTGTTTGTCACTAGGGCCCACTACAGCAAGGGGTTTATCGGCCTTACCCCGCGTGAAGGTGACCTGGTGTTCTTTGTTGTTTTTCCAAATAGTTAGGTAGAGTTTTTCAGATAGGGCGTTCACACAACTCACGCCGACACCATGAAGACCCCCTGATACTTTGTAGGCGTTTTTACCCTCGGTGTTGGTGTTATCGAATTTACCGCCCGCGTGAAGAACGGTCATAATAACTTCCGCTGCTGATCTTTTTTCCTCTTTGTGGATATCTACGGGGACACCTCGGCCGTTGTCTTCTATTGTGCAGGATCCATCGGAATGAATAAGTACGTCGATTCGAGAGCAGTAACCCGCTAAAGCTTCGTCGATCGAATTATCCACCACCTCGTAGACCATGTGGTGGAGGCCGCTTCCGTCATCGGTGTCACCAATATACATCCCTGGGCGTTTGCGAACAGCCTCTAAATCCTTGAGTACAGTGATGTTATCTGCGGTATAAGTGTCGCTAACATTGTGGGCATTAGGGGTGTTTTTGGAGACATTTTCAGACATCAATACTCGCTTGATTCAAGTGGTTAGTTGAAATAAAGAATTAGGCCGGAGTTGGATTTGCGAAACGCACCGGCATTAAAATGTAGCGGAATGTAAAACCTTCTATACTTGGACTCGTGAAAACACCTTGACCAATTTCATCCTTAAATTGGTACACCACATCTTCGCCAGTAAGGCGATCTAGAATCTCTGTTAGATAATCGATGTTGAAAGCTAACTCAAACGACTGTTCTTCACCTGAGAAGGGTAGTGTACTTTGGTTGGTCCCTTCATCGGGATGTTGGAAAATAATTTTTAAATTTGGGTACTCAAAAACCAGTCGAACATTTTTATTGTAGTCATCTTTTTTGAGGCCCACAAATCGCAAGCGTTTGCCAAAAAGATCACGATCCATAAGGACTTTCTTGGGTAGCTCTTGGGGAATCACTTTTTCATAGGCTGGGAAATTTCCGTTAACCAATCGGGCTGAAAACTTAAGGCCCGGTTGGTCGATAAATAAGGTTGTGGCGTCCCAAGCAATGGTGACTTCGCCCTCACTGGTGAGTAAAAGGGGGAATAGGTCGAGGGCGCGACGGGGGACCACTAATTTTACATCTTCGTTAATTTTGGTCTCACAAGGGATCTCCGCGATGGCTAAACGGAATCCATCTGTACTCACTAGTCGAATGTTGGTTTTTTGAATATGCAGTAACACGGCAGCCATAGTGGGTTTAGTGGTGTCTCGACTAACGGCTATAGACGCTAGGCTAATAGCCTCTTTAAGTTTTTGAATGGGAAGTTTAATTTGTGCTAATTTCCCATTGTGGCTAGGTAATTCGGGGTACCCTTCGCTGGGTTGAATGTTTTGCTCTGAGTTCATATCTTTAGCTCGAACCCATAAGCGATTAGCGCTATCAGTGATCTCTAGGGTTAACTCAGCGGTTGGGAAAGATTGAATGGTGTCAATAAATTTCCGACCGGGTATCGTGATAGACCAATCACCCTGGCCCTCAATAGGGATGGTAGCTTCAAAAGATAAATCCATGTCGGTCGCTTTTAAAATCAACTCCTTCCCATCACTTTTCAAATAAATATGTTGGAGGATAGGGAGTGTGACACGACGGTCAAGAGCGTTTTTTAAAAGACCAAGAGTTTTACTTAATCTTTCTTTACCTATCTTTAACTGATTACTCATTAATACACCTTGATGATGATGAGTGGGTGTGGAGATGTGGATTGAATCCCTAAGTCTTAATCTTACCTACAAAAGCCATAAATTAAGCATGTGTGTTTCGCTGTGGAGCCCCTGTAAAATCAATGGTTTTTTACTATTCACCCACCCCCCCAAACTACCCCCTCAACAAACGGTTTTCCACAAGCTGTGGAAAGGTGTTTAAACCCTATTTTTTTCAACCCCAAGTGTCATTTAAAACAAGCATTTTAGTGTGGAAAACTTATTTAACCACTAGAGTGATACCAGGAGAGGTGGTGAGGTCACCCTGGGTTTGCCCCATGTTTTTTTTGATAAATAAATCGACCAACTCTATTACACACTGCTCTGTTTTTCGAGACAAACCAACCCCCGCTAGATTCATATGGGTAGCCCCATCTATAACCCCCAACCATTTATAAGTGCCTGACTGCATACCCTCAAAAGATTTTAAACGAGACTCCCAAGCGCTATCTAACTCATGATCTTCTGTGCCTGTAATTAACAACATGGGTTTGCCGAGATGCTCCCACGCACCCTCAGGGAAGATTAAGCCGGGACCCTGGGGAGAAAGTGCGATATAGGCACTAAAACGGTCTTTCCCTTGACAACCAAGCTTATTTTTAGCCCCCGCTTCGATCATAACGGTCGCGGCGCCCATAGAGTGGCCCACAAGGATTCTGGGACCACCCACGGAATCTCCGATCCAATCCAATACCCCCTGAATCTCCATGATGCGACCCTGATAAGACAAAGGGTCGGTGACCATCTCAACCAACCCTTTCTTTAATCCTTGGTGTTTAGTGTGCTCTCGCAAGGAATCAAGGTTGCTCTCAAGGTGTTCCATGACACAAACCAACCAACCATGTGTAGCAAAATAATCTACTAAATAACCATACCCATTTTCACTACCCCCCGCCCCAGGAGAAATAACAATAAGACCCAATGAGGGTCTTTGGGGTGTCAGTATTTTGACCTTGAAAATTTTCCCATCGGCTCTCTCAAGTTGGTGTGTCTTCATCAAATAACCCTTTTTAGGTTGTGCCAAGAGGGTGAAGGTACCTGCTAGAGCAAGCGCTGCAAGGACACCGCGAGAAAAAGAATGTTTCATTGAAATGTCTTAAGTCCAAAAAATCCAACAAGCCCAGCTTGGGGTTTATGGTTTTAGATAGAGGTGTCCCTCATGCCATACCCTAACTCAATCCCAAGAAAAAACCAGAGTATTTAATATACGGTATTTAACAAAGCATGAACGAGTTTGTGAAAATCACTATCTTTTTTCATGCGCTGTTTAACTGAATCAATAGCGTTCATCACAGTGCTATGGTGCATATCAAACTCTTTGGCAATATCACTATAAGATGCCACTGATAACTCTCTCGCTAGATACATAGCCACCTGTCGTGGGACTAAAATAGAAGCCTCTCGCCCCCTTTTTTTCTTGAGGTCTCCATAAGAAATATGAAATGATTCCGCTACTGAACGGAGAATCCGCTCCATGGGGACAGCCCCAAGAAGCTCATCACCGTTTTGGCCCTGGAAGGCACTTTGGGCAATCTCTAGAGATGGGCTAACCCCCATAAACTGGGCCTGGAAGATGACTCGGTTGAGGAGGCCTTCTAGGTCGCGTACGCTGCTTTTACCCCGGTGTGCGATGAACCCTAGAACCTCATCATCGATCCTGGGAGCCTCCAGAAAATCCGGCTCTTCAAGTTTCTTTTTTAAAATCGCGACCCGTGTTTCAAAGTCCGGAGGTTGAATGTCAGCGGTTAAACCCCACTTGAAACGCGTCTTCAACCGCTCATGGAGTCCCTCAAGTTGCTGCGGTGGCTTGTCAGACGTGATAACAATTTGTTTCCCGTGTTGGAGAAGATACTCCAGAACATAAAAAATTTCTTCCTGCGTTCTTTCCATTTTTCCTAAGGCTTGGACATCATCCAACAACAACACATCACAACCCTGGTATTTTTTTCTCAAAGGCTCTGTGTTCCTTTTGCTGATGGCGGCGGTGACCTCATGGAAGAAGCCATCTACCTTTAAATAATGTAATTTAGCAGAAGGATTTTTATCACGAATCGCTTGGCCAACCCCCACCATAAGATGGGTTTTACCTAAGCCAGATGAGCCATAAATGAATAATGGGTTCATATTAAACGACGAAGAGCTTTTGCCAAAGTGCTCCACCACCGAGTTGGCAGCTGCGAAGGCCAATTGGCTGCTAGGCCCCACAACAAAACGATCTAGGGTGTAGCGAGAAAATAAACTGGGGAAGGATATTTGAGGATTTTCCTCAATAATAGGGGTTGTGTTGGGTTGCGTTGTTTGAACCTGCAGCGACCCAGAAATTTGGAAGACAAGATTCAAATGAGCCAAATCCTCTTGGACCATCGCGTCATTAAATTCTTCAGCCAATTGTTGTTCTATCCATAGTTTGGTTGATGCATTAGGCACCTGGATACTCAAAGTATTGCCCTCACACCGAAGGGCGATACACGGGGACACCCATTCTTGGAAACTCCCCGAGGACAGCCGGCCCTCCAGATTTTTTCGGATCAGCGACCATAGCCCCTGAGCATCTTTTTCCATCGGCACAGCGTCCATAAATCCTTCGTTTTTAAAGAGGGCTTTTCACCCAAATTCCAAAGACCACCACTACAAATTACACGTGGGGGATAATTACTTTATCACTAGGCGGGGCATGGGTAAGAGCCTTTTCAATTGAGGTTTCAGCCCCCTAATGGTAACCTCGTAAGTTCGCCTTCACTATAGACCCCGAGGGCAAACAAGGACGCCCATGAAACGTACATTCCAACCTAACCGACGACGACGATCCAAAACACATGGTTTTCTCTCTCGTATGAAAACCAAGGGCGGCCGATTAGTTTTGAAGCGCCGGCGTGCCAAAGGTCGTCATACAATCGCGCTTTAAAAGACTCTGTGGAATTCAAAAAAATCTTTAGAACAATCCAGCGCCACGATCACTTAATATTAGTTCCACCCCCGCCGCTAGTCTATAAAGATGCTTCGATTGATTTGAGAGTCCTACACACGAATAACACCAACTCTCCGCGTCTTTTAGTGTCTGTACCAAAGAGTTTTGGCTCAGCCCCTGAGCGTAATCGCTTCAAGCGCGTTGCTCGCCACGCATTCCTTTTGGCTTTAGCCCAACAACCCCTCTCTGCATCATGGGTGGTGTGGGTTCGCCCACTCAGGCACACTAAGAAGACCATACCTCAGGTAAACGAGATGACTCAACACCTCGTAAATCTCATTAAAGGACTAAGTTGAATATGCAAAACCGAAACATCCTTTGGTTTACCCTGGGGACCCTGATTTTACTGGGGGCCCAATGGTTTGTGACAAGTCGCTACGCCCCCGTCGCGCCCTCGATCAACAACCCCGCCCCTACTATCACACGCACTGAACCCATAACTCCACCGACCCCCATGGCGGTCGCTAAACCAACCCGAGGGCTATCTCCTGGGTATACGGTGACAATTTCTAATCCAGACATTGATGTGTCATTTAGAAAAGATACCGGCGCCTTGGTTCAGGTGAAATGGTTGCGCGATGGGACTCTTTTTTTCCCCCACCAAACCTCTCCAGGTACCGAGGGCTTTATCGGCTTGGGCGAATCCTCAAGGGTCTTCACGGATCATCGCGCTGAAGTCAAGGCTTCAGGCACCGCCATAGATTTTTACAATGACCAAGGCGATCATCTTGTTTGGACCGTGCCCACCCAAGGCTATATTCTAGAGATCCAGGCGACCAGTGCGACCCCCCAAACTTTAACCTTAATTCCTATGCCCGAAACCATCGGTCCGGTTGCCAACCTCGGTCGTGTGTTTTCCATTGAAGAAACTAAGGTTCATGAAACACAATGGAGCAAAATCCTCACCGACCCCTTTTTCGGTTTTCTGGGAGCCCAGCGGTCCACACTTCCCTCTGCCGCGCAGCGGGTGGGGTTAGATGCAGGTCTTGAGACGGGGAATAAAGCGCAATCCAGTCACTACTTTGTCGCCGTTTGGAAATCCCCGACCGCACCTATTAGCGGATCCCCATTCGGCTACACGGTCCAAACCGCCCCGACGCCACTCACCCTTCAGCTCTACGCGGGCCCCAAAGAACTCAACGCCTTATCGCTTTTCGATAATCCTTCATCTCAAGCAGTGAGTTTTGGTTTTTTTGGGACGATTGCCAAATGGATGTTTTATATTTTGAAGGCGATCCACACTCAAGTTGGTAACTGGGGTTGGTCTATCGTGGTTTTCACCCTCATCTTGAGAGGGTTGTTGTGGTGGCCTAACACCAAGCAAACCATTTCTATGTTGCGGATGAAAGACTTTGAGCCTCACCAAAAATCCATCCAATCTAAATATGAAAAATACGGCAACGACATGTCTAAAAAGGCGGAGATGCAGCGCGAGTTAATGGATCTCTACAAAAAAAATAACCACAGCCCTTTCGGTGGTTGTTTACCTATGCTCCTCCAAATGCCCGTTTTGTTTTCTTTATGGTCCATGCTCCAAGCTGTTTTTGAATTACGCAACGCGCCTTTTATAGGCTGGATTCACAACCTATCCGGGAAGGACCCTTATTATGTTTTGCCCGTCCTAATGGGGCTGGGTATGATCGTCCAAACCGCCATGACGCCGGCCATGGGCGACCCCCAACAAAGAAAAATAATGATGTTCATGATGCCCGTGATGATGGTGTTTATCTTTGCGCAGTCACCCGCAGGGCTCTGTCTTTATTACACCGTGTTCACGTTAATTGGCCTAGGCCAGACCTGGTGGGTGAAACGTAACTATGTCTCGCAACCCATTAAAGTTTAAAACCCCCATACAACAGCAAGCATTAAACCCCATACAATGACCGCTCCTATTTTTGCTTCGGCGACTCCGCTCTTCAAAAGCGCTGTTCATATTATTCGTGTTTCAGGGGGGGACCTAAAAAGTCTTTTTGCGCCTCTTTGCACCATGCCTCCTCCAAGGCAACTGGTTAGGCGCGATCTTAAATGGACTAGCCCCAAAGGGGGTTTTCACGAACGAGCCTTGGTGGTTTTCTCACCGGCGCCCCAAAGTTATACCGGAGAAGACTGCGTGGAGTTTCATCTCCATGGCAGTCCCCTATTGGCCCAGCGGTTTTCAGATTATTTGTTAACCCTAGGCTTACGGCTTGCTTATCCCGGCGAATTTACTCAGCGCGCTCTTCTTAACGGGAAGCAGTCGCTACTGGCGGTGGAAGCGCTTCACGAGTTGATGGAAGCCGATACCGATCTCCAACTTCAACAAGCGCAAGCTCATCAAGGGGGGCTCCCTGCTTGGGTCACTACCTTCCAAGCCGAGTTGGCTGGTTGGGTTGCACAGGCGGAAGCCACTGTCGATTACGGCGAGGATGAACACGTGTCACTCGACGAGCATGCCCTGAAAGCGTGGGCGATAACGTGGGGCGAGCGAGTACAACTTGAATACCAAAAAGCACAAGCGGCACAATGGGTCAAAAAAGGAATCCATGTTGTTCTTGTGGGCCGACCGAACGCTGGGAAAAGCTCCCTCTTTAATTATTTATTGAAAGATGAACGAGCAATTGTGTCTGACACACCCGGTACAACCCGGGACTATTTAGAAGGTCGGGCTGAATTAGGGGATCTTCCGTTAGTAATCTTTGATACGGCAGGTATTCGGTACGAGGCTGAGCAAATTGAACAGGCAGGCATTCTTAAAATTCATAAACTGTTACTCGAAGCCGACCTAATTCTTTATTTAATTCCTGCTCAAGATCGTTCGCCTGATCCCGCCACCGAAGCGCTTATCCAAGCCTTTAAGGCTAAAGTGATGAGAGTCGGTACCATGGTCGATCAGGGCGAACCCTACCTACCTACCGATTGTCATATTTCACTTCATCCGATCGCGACTGAAGGATTACAACAAGCTTTACACAACCGCTTCTTAGGACATCATCGCGCGCAGGATCTTCATACCTCTTTTTGGAGAGACCGGCATCTTCAACTACTCTTGAATATTATGGAAGCGCTGCGTATGTTAGACAGCGCCCCGTCAAGAGCCCCAAGTGAAATTTACGCCTCCGCCCTCCAGGGTGCCTGGGGGCATCTCTGCCGCTTGACAGGGGCGGATCCCGCCGAATCCTCCTTGGACGAAATGTTTAAAAGGTTCTGTCTAGGCAAATGATCCACCCCCAAGCCTAGGGTGTCCGTAAGATCGGGATATTATTTATTTGTGCTAACCTGAACACCTATTGTTCTTCGATGAACAATGGATGAGGGGGTGCTATGAAACGTCTCTTTGTTTATATATTAGGGCTGTCGGCCTTCCTCTGGTCTGATGAATTTTTGGGGCGGTGGCAAATCACTTACCAATCGTCTCAAAACAAGATTCTCAGTCAAACCATTTCGGGTTCAGAATTCGCCGTTCAAAAAGGGATCCAAACATTTGGTAACGGCTTTGGTGAATTCTTTTTGGAGGCTAGACATCTTTTTAATACCGATGTTGATTTGAAAACTCCTTTTATAGGGAATAAGTTGGCCTACCATGCCACAACAATTGGCATTAATATGGACCACGTCAGACCCGACGGCATTTTGGTCGGGCTCGGCGTCGGGTATCAAATGAATAACCTAAGTTACACCTTTCGGCCCACTCCAACCTCACTTACTACGACATCCTCAACATTTAAAACCCCCGTTGCTAACCTCCATTTCGGCTATCGTTTTTCTTCGGTAGTGTTAGGGGTACGGGTAGAGAAAAGTCTTTCGACAGACTCGACGGATATTGTTAACCGGTTTAGCCCCTCTCGGTCGATCGGCGCTTTTATCAGTTACACTTTTTAGTCCCCAAGGGCCTGTTACATAATTTCGCAAGGTAAACTAGGCATGGAGACCGCATGTCAGTTGCCTATCAAACTGTTATTGGCCTAGAGATACACACTCAGCTCAAAACTCAATCGAAGATGTTTTGTAGTTGCGCAAATATCTACGGCACCGAGCCCAATAGCGAGACCTGCCCTGTGTGCCTAGGTTTCCCGGGCGCCCTCCCGGCCATCAATCAAGAGGCAGTTGGGATGGCTGTTCGTCTCGGGCTAGCGCTCGAGGCAGAGATTACGCCCGAGAGTCTTTTTTATCGTAAGCATTATTTTTATCCTGATTTACCCAAGGGCTTTCAAATTACACAAGGCCCCCGGGCGGTTATTGAACACGGTAAGGTGGTTATCGCCGGGGACAGTTCTGTTCGCGGCAACGCAGAACCCATCACGGTGGGCATTGAGCGCGCACACCTCGAGGAAGACTCCGGCAAAAGCCAACATAATGATCGCTATCAAGCAAGTTTGGTGGATCTCAACCGGGCAGGGGTGCCTTTGCTTGAGATTGTGAGTGCCCCTGATCTTGCCTCGCCTCAAGAGGCATACGATTATCTCAAAACAATGCACCAACTCGTCACCTCCTTGGGTATTTGTGACGGGAACATGGAAGAGGGCTCTTTCCGTTGCGATGCAAATGTGAGTGTGCGGCCTCTAGGCCAAGCTCACTACGGCGTTCGCGTAGAAATAAAAAACCTCAACTCTTTTCGTTATGTGAAGCAAGCCCTTGAATATGAAATTAAGCGGCATACCCAACTTTACGAAACAGGGCAAACGCCTGACCAAGAAACCCGAGGATGGGATTCCCAAACTAATCAAACCCATTCCCAGCGCAGCAAGGAAGCAGTGATGGATTATCGCTATTTCCCCGAACCCGATCTTCCACCTTTGGTGGTTACCCCCCAAGACATTAAAGACGCGCGTCGGCTCCTTCCTGAATTACCGCAAGCACGGGCCGCGCGGTATCGACGGGACTACCAACTGAGCGAGTACGATAGCGAGATGTTGGTATCTTCACCTTCATTTTCAGAATATTTTGAAGCTCTGATTGCAGCGCGCGTTACCCCCAAGTCTGCCTGCACATGGATGCTGGGAGAAATGAGTCGGTTGCTTAATGAGCAAAACATTGACATCACAACCCTAGGCCTTTCGCCGGATCGCTTATCGGAACTGATTCATTTAGTAGACGAAGGCGTGGTGACGCGAAGCAGCGCAAAAGAAAATATATTACCTAAACTCTTGGGAAGCGATCTATCCCCCAAAGATATTGTGGCGCGAGAAGGTTTGGTGCAGGTTTCAGATGTCACCACCATCCGTGCCCTAGTTGAAGAGGTTCTCTCGTCTTCCCCCCAGCAATTGGCTCAATATCGGGCAGGCAAACTGAGTCTCAAAGGTTATTTTGTCGGTCAAGTGATGAAAAAAGGTAAAGGCCAACTCAATGCCGCCGCCGTGAATAATCTTCTCGATGAGATACTCAAGTAAATTAAGGAGTGAGAATGAAAAAAAAGCCTGTCACGAAAACTTGGGGCCTCACCACAAAAGCAGTTCATGCAGGCATGCACGAGAACACTTCTCGCTCAGTGACGACACCGATCTATCAGACTTCAACTTTTGAACTTCAAGAAAATCGTGAAGGCGCCGAGTTTGCCAATAGCATTGAACCGTCCGCGTTTTATACACGCTGGGGAAATCCTAATTTCGCCGAGGTTGAAGCGGTGATCGCAGCCCTAGAAGGGGCTGAGCGCGCATTAGTTTCTAGTTCAGGTATGGCAGCCACGGCGACCATTTTTGAGACCTTTTTACAACACGGGGACCATGTGATTGCCCCCGCAGCAAGTTATTTAGGGACGGAACTCTTACTCAAACACCTCATCACAAGCAAAAATATCAAAGTGACCTTTATCCATAACACGCTCGATATGGATGAATGGGAGAGAGCCGCTTCGGTCCCGACGAAACTCTTGTGGGTTGAAACCCCCTCCAACCCAACTCTAGGAATTACAGACATCGGTAAAATTGTTCAATTAGCCCAACGCCATCGTATTAAAACAGTGGCTGATAATACCTTCGCGTCACCTATACACACACGTCCTATCGAGTGGGGAATCGATTTGAGCATGTCGAGCGCGACCAAATATTTAGGAGGCCATAGCGACGTAACGGCTGGCGTTATTGCAGGTTCGGATGCAGATGTGACAGCCTGTTGGAAAGTTGCGCGACTCACGGGTCCCACGATAGATCCCATTGGGGCTTGGCTGCTTCATCGCGGGATCAAAACCCTAGCCCTTCGGGTTACACGATCATCAGCCTCAGCCCTGACTCTAGCTCAATGGCTAAGCCAACACCCGCAAGTTGAACGTGTGGATTATCCAGGGCTACCCTCGCATCCAGGGCATGAGATTGCCAAACGCCAAATGCAGGACGGTTTTGGAGGCGTCCTTAGTTTTCAAATTAAAGGAGGCCTTGAGGCCGGCTCTCGATTTTGCGAGTCACTCCAAATGGTATACCGAGCGGTATCTCTCGGAGGCGTGGAAAGCCTCATTCAACACCCCGCGTCTATGACTCATATTTTTGTCGATGAAGCCACGAAGA
>BJFQ01000002.1 GCA_014189895.1 Acidobacteriota bacterium
TTCATTAGCTAGCAACATAAATTCTTCGATCATCTTATGAGCGTTGTGTCGATCATAGGGATTGGCTCGATTGACTTTACCGTTTTCATCAAAATGGAACTCGGTTTCTTCACTATCCAGATTCACGGCGCCACGAGCTAGTCTAAGGGCCTTCAATCCTTGAGCTAATTCGAGTCCCGTTTCCAGCATCTGACAAAGTTCTGGTCCTAGTTCAGCTCGGAGAGCAGGTTGTTTATCAATGCAGGCATCACGAACATCGTTATAGGTTAATCGCTTCCTCGAATGGATAACTGATTCAGAGAAAGATGTATGAGTGATGTCGAATTGAGGTGAAAGCGTAATCCAGGCCGTGAGTGTCAAACGATCGACCCCCTCGCGAAGACTACAGAGATCTCCACTGAGGCGTTCGGGGATCATGGGGATACATTCGTCAGGAAAATAAACAGAAGTCCCACGAAGTCGTGATTCTTGATCGAGGGGTCCTCCTTCTTTTACATAAAAACTCACGTCTGCGATATGAACGCCGAGTAACCAACCTCCCCCTTGGCTTTCAGGTAGCGCCTCAAGAGAGATGGCATCGTCAAAATCTTTAGCTGTCGGAGGATCGATCGTGCAGGTTAGGTGGTGACGAAGGTCTTCACGATCTTTCAGCCATTCGGAGGGAACCGAAGTGGGGAAAATCGCTAATTCATGCATGACTGCAGGAGGGAACACTTGTCGAATGCCGAACATCTCCGCCGTGAGTCGATTTTCCACTCGAAGATCACCTTTTTTGCCTAAGCGTGCGACCACTTTGCCTTGAAGTTGAGCCGAACCTTTTTCTCGGAGTAGTTCGACACTCACCCAATCTCCGTCCTCCGCCAAATCTGAAGGAGGAACAGTAACCATCGGGCCAATACGCTGCTCAAGGGGAAGGACACGCCAACCCCAAGGTTGTTTTTGAAGGGTTCCTGCGACAGATTGAGTACCAAACTTAATGACTTTGACGATTCTAGCTTTGGCACGACCGTTCCGGTCTTCACCTGTGATCTCGGCTAAGACATGATCACCGTGCAGTGCTTCATGTCGAGTTCCCCACTCCACTAAAACATCTGATCCCTTCGAGGAGGTTCCGGCGGGTCTTAGAAATCCAGAGAAACCTACCCCATCGGGATGACCTATATACCTCGCTTCGAAAGTTTCTAGAAACCTCAGCCCACTCTTAGATGCAGTAGGAGTTGATCGCGCAGATTTAGGACTCACAAGATAGCCTATTGATTATGCATTTCAAGATGAAGGTCCTTCGAGGCCCCGAATACGTTGTTTGATTTTCAGCATATCGGACCGATCAATAGGTTGGGCAGGGACACCTCCCCAAGTTTCTTCAGCGGGCACGCGAGCGCCGGGTAAGAGGACCGAATGAGGAAGAATCACAGCACCTTCTCCGATTTGAACATCTCCCATCACTAATGAACCAGCCCCCAGAGTGGCTCGATTATGAATTTTAATGGGAGCAATGACCAAGTTACCTCCCCCTCCATAATGGGCAAAAATTCGAACGCTACCTCCTAAGGTGACATCATCTCCTAGTTCAATGAATGAAGGGTCACTAATATATTCAGTGTTGATGAAAGCATGCTTTCCGATTTTCATGCCCATTCCCTTGAGAAAAAGAATTCCAAATGGAGTTAGTGTGGCGAAGGGTAAAAAGGTAAAACGAACGAGATAGAAAAGGCCGTTGTGAAGAAACCAAGGAACGGCATGGATCGTGTAGTAACCACCCTTGAAGCTTTTAAATCGCGTAGGCAAGATAAAATTAAGAATACAGACGGTCACCATGAGCGAAAGCCCAAAAACAAAGAACGCTAAGGCGTAGATAAAGCCCACCATGAACCAACCAAGCCAACTCAAAGTCATAAGAGGTGGGAAGATGGACAGCATCGTATGACCCGCCCAAAGGGCTGGAGCGAGGGCTGCTCCAAAAGCTAGTGAAGCCAGAATGTACATAAAAAGGACAGCGATCAAATAGCTTGTACGTGCAAATCGCCTCAGTAGGGCTTCAAAGATATTAATGGGGGGAGGGTTTCTAGATTGGTCTTCTGCAAAGAGTTTTTTGGGTTTTGAGGTCGTGTCTTCCATGCCTTTAGACTAACCTTGTTTGCTATCGATACACTATATAGATATGCGCGTTGCCCTAATTAGACTCTCGGCCATTGGTGATATTTTAAGGTGCCTCCCGGCTTGGCAAAACCTTCATCAAGGTCTTCCACAAATAGAATTTTGCGCGGTCATTGAAGATCGTCATGAGTTCTTATTGAAACCCTTTAAGTGGATCCATCCCGTCGTTCTAGAGAGGAAGAAAATCGCCAATCCTCTCAAAGCGATGCAGGAGTTCAGGGCAGTCGCAGAGCAAATCAAACATTGCGATGTGTCCTTAGATTTTCATGGGGTATTCAAGTCAGCACTCATCCCATCTCTTGCCAGGATTCCCGATCGTTGGGGTGATGGAGTTCATAAAGAAGGGGCGCATTGGTTTCAAAACCATATTCTTCCTCCGAAAAGCCAGTCTCGCTATGAACAAGCGCTCGGTCTAGCGGAGGCTTTTGGTCGAACGCAGAAGGTTAATCATTTGGGTCAATTTAGATCTCTGCGGAAGGTTATTTTTGGTTCAGATGCTCCCGAAGTATCTTCTTCGCCCGAGAGAATCTTGCTGGTTCCTGGAGCATCACCTCGAGGTGCGCATAAACGATGGCCTCTGAATCATTGGTTGCATTTGGCCGATCAGTTAAAGAAAAAAAAGGATTTGGCTTGGTGCCTAGGCCCGACAGAAATTCATCTGCGCTCCTGGCTCACGCAAGTATCGGCGATTCCAGCACTTCCCCAACTTCCTTTTTGGGAGATGGCTGAGCAATTAATGAAATATGATCATGTGATTTCAGGTGACACCAGCATTCTTCATTTAGCCGTGGTTCTTGGAATACCCGTCACAGGTCTCTATGGTCCCTCCGATCCAGTCATCGCAGGTATTCCCCAGGTTTCCGGAAAAATCCTGAGTAACCAAGTTGATTGCTCGCCTTGCCGTGATCGTGGTTGTCAACGAGTGACCTGCCTAGAGAATCTAAAACCAAAACAGGTTTTAGAACTCCTCTCCCTCTAGCGTCTGAACCATTTGGATTGGCCGTCACGGGTGTCCTCTAGAGTAATTCCTAAGGACTGTATTTGATCTCGAATTTCGTCCGCACGCTTCCAGTCTTTATTCTTCTTGGCTTGGATTCGTTCCTGAACTAATACTTCAATCTCCTGGTCGGATTCACCTGAAGTGTTCGGCCAAGCTTCAAATATTTGATTGGCTTCATTTAAAAACAAAAGTACTTCTTGTCTTTCTTGTGAACTAAAAGGCACTCGATCATCTAAGGCGTTGAGATCCGAAATCATAGTGTAGAGAGCTGCTAAAGCCTCGGGTGTATTCAGATCATCCCTCAAAGCAGTCCAGAATTCATTCCGAGCGCGATCAATGCGGTCATGAGGACTCAAGGGACCTTCCCATGAAGCGATACTCAAAGGGACGGCTTCTTCCATACGACGTTTAAAATTCCTAATCCGTTCGGCGGCAGCCTTAGAGGCTCTGAGGCCCTCGAATGAGAAATTAAAGAGTTTACGGTAATGGTTGCTTTGGATCATGAATCTAAAATGAATTGGGTCAATACCCCGATCGACTAAGTCCTTCAGTGAATAGAAATTACCTAAGGACTTCGACATTTTTTCATTATCTACAAGCAGAAACTCCCCGTGGGTCCAATGCGTTACCCAGGGATGGCCGAGACAACCCTCGCTTTGGGCGATTTCGTTTTCATGATGGGGAAAAATGAGATCCACGCCTCCTGAGTGCAGATCGATATGCTCTCCTAGAACCTTGAGTCCCATGGCTGAGCATTCAATATGCCAACCGGGTCGCCCGGGTCCCCAAGGAGAATTCCAAAAGGGTTCGGCAGACTTAGCGGCCTTCCAAAGAACAAAGTCTCTCGCATGCTCCCGATCGTATTCATCATGATCTTCTGTTTCCGAAGTATTCGACCCTAGAGAGATCCTGGATAATTGCCCATAGGTTTTGAAATCTTTGACGCGGAAGTAAACGGAACCTTCTCGAGGATAGGCAAGATCCTTTTGGATCAATTGGTCTATCATCGAAATCATTTCGGGGATATGGTCGGTCGCCTTGGGATATACAGTGGCTGGAAGAATCTTAAGAGCCTCAAGGTCTTGGAAGAAAATATGGGAGAACTGATCTGTGAACTCACGCATTCTTAAAAGACGATCGGCATTACTTGCGTCGGGCGCTAGACCCACTTGAGAATCGCGGATAATTTTATCTTCAACATCTGTAATATTCATGCAATGCGTGATCGAAAAGCCCGAGGAACTTAAAACTCTTTTCAGAAGATCCTGAAACAAGAAAGTTCTTAAATTACCAATATGCGCAATGTTATAAACCGTTGGTCCACAAGAGTACATCCTAACTTTCCCCTCTTCGTAGGTTTTAATTGCCTCTACTTTGCGCGAGAGTGTATTAAACAGAGCGACAGACTGGGGAGAGGCCATGATTAATCGTATGGGCTAAGAGCCCTGATGGGGGGACTGAATTTGTTTCAGATAGTCCAGCCATTCTGAAGGCATGGATACGGTTTTTCCTGAAGTATCGGTGACTAAGTGCTCCGTATGACCCGTCGCTATGAGCCTGTCTTCAACAAAGAGTTGATAGTGAAACGTAGCCCCCCGGGGGTGAACTTTAACTATGTTGGTTTCGACCTGAACCCGATCTCCATAACGAGCCGACCCCCGGTAGATGACATCAACACCGATGACCACTAACCTTAAACCCTTTGATTCGAAATCTCGATAAGACCTACCACCATCTTTCATGAAATCTGTACGCGCTACCTCCATCCAATGGAGAAAGTTTGAATGATGCACAATTCCCATAGCATCCGTTTCCACATAACGAACATCGAGGGCAGTTCGAGAAGGCATAAGCACCAAAGCATCGAGAAGTGGGAGTAATAGGGTAATATATAGATATTACTAGGAGACTTAGTGATTAAAGCTTTTGTATTTGTCCTGACTGTGCCCTTCAGTTTTGTTTATGGGCAAGATGTCAAATGGGAAACTAATCTTGAAAGTGCTTTGGCTCGGGCCAAGACTGAAAAGAAGATTGTATTTGTGGATGTTTGGGCAGCTTGGTGTGGACCTTGCAAGCGCCTTCAGAAGGATGTCTTTCCATCTCCCCAAGCTAAAGCTGCGCTCACCCAAGTAGTCCCCTTAAGTCTCAAGACCCGCACTGAAGACAACAGTGAAACAGAGAGTGTTTGGGCCGAGAAAGCCTATAATATCGAAGCTTACCCTACGATGTTCTTCCTTGATCAAAATGGAAAACGTATCGGAGAACCCCATCTTGGATTTATGATGCCAGATGACTTCAGCGCTTGGGTATCAAAAATGGCCGATACATTTAAGAAGGATCCTGCTCGCTCTAAATCGCCTAAACGTTCATAAAAAAAGCCCACATCAGTGGGCTTTTTTTATGACTAGATCAGAACTAGCCCATAATGCGGCGTTCTTGAGCCAAGCGTTTGAGAGATTTCTTACGAGCAGCCAACATCTTGCGTTTTCTTTTAGCGGAAGGTTTTTCGAAATGTTGTCGCTTTTTGAGCTCGCTCAAAATACCTGACTTCTCGCACTTTCGCTTGAAGCGTCTTAAGGCATTTTCAAAAGTTTCGTCTTCTTTAATTTTGATTAGCGGCAATGTAATCCCCCCCTTCATGTTGAATTTGCTAGTGAACTTTGGGTTCCTGGCAGAACTATTAGTGTATCGTTCTGAGGCCTTGCTGCCAACCTGAGATCTTTGTTCCTAGAGTTTGGTACTGCAATTAAGGCAGACCAAGGCATCGGGAAGGTGGTTTTTGCCACAGAGGGGACAGCGCCGGCCTTTAGCGGTCATGCGCCGACGCAGTCTTAAATAGAGCAAGACCAATAAGATGACGAGGATGAGGTTCTTTTGAGCTGAAGATAACCAAGGAATCTGAGAGGGCGGTACAACCTCAGTCTCCGAGAGAGAAACTCCTGCCGGCTGTCCCATCACGAATCGACTTTCAGAATTGCCAAGAATGCTTCTTGGGGTATTTCAACTGAGCCAATAGATTTCATTCGCTTCTTTCCTTCTTTTTGCTTCTGGAGTAATTTTTTCTTTCGCGTAATGTCGCCTCCATAACACTTGGCTAAAACATCTTTTCGTCGAGCACGCACATTCGATCGGGCAACGATCTTGCCGCCAATAGCAGCTTGTATTGCTACGTCAAACATCTGCGTGGGAATGACTTCTTTCATCTTGGTAGTCAAACCATGCCCTAGCGTGACGCTCTTTGAGCGATGGACTAATACCGAGAGGGCATCGATCGGTTCGGAGTTGACCAAAATATCCATTTTGACTAAATCAGATTCTTGATAGTGCTTCAGGTGGTAGTCGAAACTAGCGTAGCCCTTCGAAATCGATTTAAGTTTGTCATAAAAATCAAGAACTACCTCGTTCAACGGTAGAAGATAGACCAACATGACACGATCCATGCTGACATATTCTAATTTTTGTTGAAGGCCGCGCCGTTCTTCACATAATTTCAAAAGTCCACCCACAAATTCTGTTTTAGTGATGATGGTAGCCTCGATCATCGGCTCTTCAATATGATGGATATATTGCAGGCCCGGTAATTTGGAGGGATTATCCACGATTTCTTTGTTCCCGTCGTTCAAATAAATCTCATAGCGAACAGAAGGGGCTGTTGTAATTAAGTCAAGGTCAAATTCTCGCTCTAAGCGTTCTTGGACAATTTCCATATGAAGTAGTCCAAGGAATCCACAGCGGAAGCCAAAGCCTAGAGCGGTACTTGTTTCAGGCTCGAAAGTGAAACTGCTGTCATTGAGGCGAAGTTTACCCATGGCGTCTCTTAGGTTTTCAAAATCATCGCTCGAGGTCGGGAAAATCCCTGCAAAGACAACCGGTTGGACATCCTTAAAGCCCTTCAGCATAAATGCCGCCGCTTTACGAGTGTGGGTAATCGTATCCCCCACTTTGACATCCTTGAGTTCCTTGATACCCGCCATCAAGTAGCCTACTTCTCCGACAGAAAGACGATCTACCTTGGTCATTTTAGGGTCGTAAATCCCAATTTCCTGAACATCATGATCAGATCCGTTACTCATGAAACGTATTTTGTCACCAGGGGTCAAAGTACCTTCGAAGACACGGATAAGACTGACGATGCCTCGGTAGGGGTCATAGTAGGAGTCAAAAACAAGTGCCTGGAGCGGAGCGGATGCATCACCTTTAGGAGGTGGAATGTGTTCAACGATGCTCTCCAAAACTTTTTCACAGTTGAGGCCGGTTTTAGCACTTATTTCAACAGCATGAAGGGTGTCAACCAAGCCAATAACTGAATCAATTTGTTCTAAAACATGCACCGAATCAGCCGAGGGCAAATCAATTTTATTGAGGACAGGAAAAATTTCTAGACCATTGTCTAGAGCAAGGTAGGCATTGGCGAGTGTTTGTGCTTCAACCCCTTGGGTCGCATCCACAACTAGAATAGCCCCCTCACATGCAGCAAGGCTTCGAGATACTTCATAGGTGAAATCGACATGGCCAGGGGTATCGATAAGATTGAGGGTATAAATTTTGCCATCTTTATATTGATATTTCAGTGTGACGGCATGGGCTTTGATCGTAATCCCTCGCTCACGCTCAAGATCCATATCATCAAGAATCTGTGCTTGCATGTCCCTTGTAGCGACAGTTTTGGTAATTTCTAATAAACGATCAGCCAAAGTCGATTTGCCATGGTCAATGTGCGCAACAATTGAGAAATTTCTTATTAGCTGAGGGTCAATCAAGGCAGTTTCCTAACCCTTATTGTATCGGTGGAGATAGAGATTGAAATTATTAATATTGACTCCGTGGGAACTTCGTTAAAGTTAGTTGTTAATAGGAGAGAAAAATGCGCTCTTTTTTTCTATCAATCCTTTACGTGGCTTTATTTGCCCAAAACCCTGACCAGGCCTTGGTTAACCAGAAAATAGATGCTTGGCATCAAGCCGCCTCCCAGGCAGACGAAAAGGTCTATTTTGACCTCATTCATCCTTCAGGGATCTTCATGGGTACAGATGCGCACGAGCGATGGACCAAAGAAGAATTTCTCGCCTATACTCGCCCGTTTTTTTCGAAAGGGAAAGGTTGGTCGTTTAAGTCGGTCCGTCGTTCAGTTTCTTTTTCCAAAGATGGTCAAACGGCTTGGTTCGACGAGGATCTGGATACTCCCAACTTGGGACCCGCTCGGGGGACTGGGGTGATGGTTCTAACCAATACCGAGTGGAAGATCATTCACTATAATTTGACTGTCACGATCCCAAATCCACTGATGCCTATGATTAAAAATCATATTGAGCTCTTTTTTAAAAAAACGTCCTAAGGATATTTATGAATACTCGCGTTTTAGCCTCTCTCTTGATTGCCCATGCTCTCTGGTCGCAAACCCCTGAAATGGCCAAGGCTATCTACGAGAAAGCTTTAGCCTCAAATGAGGCTTATCAAACACTGAATGCTTTGACTATGAACGTAGGCCACCGTATCAGCGGATCCGAAAACTTTACCAAAGCGATGGATTGGGGAGTCGCCACACTAAGGGCAAAAGGTTTTGTTAATGTACGTACGGAGAAAGTGATGGTGCCTCGTTGGGTCAGGGGTAAAGAATCTGCTCAGCTACTCTTACCTCGCCCCGTGAATCTCGCCATGTTGGGTTTAGGAATGAGCGTAGGAACCCCCAAGGAAGGCATTACTGCTGAAGTTATCGTAGTGGATACCTTCGAACATTTGTATAGATTAGGCCCACAGGTCAAAGGTAAGATCGTTCTCTTTGATGTCCCCTTTGAATCCTATGGAAAAACTGTTGCCTACCGATCGAATGGCCCTAGTCGAGCCGCCCAATATGGTGCTCTCGCTTGTCTCATTCGTTCGGTGGGATCGAGTAGCTTAAACACACCCCATACTGGGGCTTTGTCTTACGATGCGCAATGGCCCAAAATTCCTGCTGCAGCACTGAGTCTTGAGCATGCCACCTTGCTAAGGCGCATGTCAGAGTCAGGCCAGAAGGTAGTTGTTAAATTAAATATGGAAGCCGAACAATTGCCTGATGTTGAGGCAGGGAACGTGATTGGCGAAATTATAGGGTCCCAAAATCCTCAGGATATTATTGTTCTTTCGGGTCATCTAGATTCTTGGGATGTAGGACAAGGCGCGCAAGATGATGGTGTAGGTTGTATCATAGCCCTCGAGTCAGCGAGTTTGCTCAAGGAGATGAATATAGTCCCTGAGCGTACAATTCGCGTCGTCTTGTTTGCCAACGAAGAAAATGGATTAGCAGGCGGTCGTGGCTATCGCGATCAATATAAAGCTTCGGTTAAAAATCATATTGCACTCGTTGAATCTGACTCAGGAAATGGCCGCATCAAGGGATTTACCCTTGATGCTCCTGGACGAGCGCCGAGGAGGCGGGGAGAAAATCCTTATAGCGATGGTGTTTCTATCACCGACTCAGCGCTTCTAGGGCGCTTTCAGGCGTTATCAAGGTTCCAAGCGACGAGCGATGCAACGATCTTTTCCTTAGGTGGTTCAGGCGCAGATGTATCACCGATGGTAGAAGCCGGAGCCGTTGGTATAGGTGCCAGTCATGATGTAGCACGTTATTTTGATGTACATCATACGGAAGCCGATACCTTCGACAAAATTATTAAGGTAGATTTGCAGCATAATGTGGGTTCTGTTGCGATCTTAGCCTACACCTTGAGTTTTTCTTCAACCCGACTCCAGTAGGATCAAGTGGATTTTCCCTTCAAAATTCAAAACTATACGACGGCACCTCATATGGTGCCATACCAAGGCCCCCTATTTAATAAAAGTCCAGACCCCGAATACCTTGATGCCAAAAAAAACCAATTAAATCTTTTCGGATCAGATCTCTTTGGAGAGACTCCTCTCGCGCAATCCTTGCATTTAGTAACCACAGCCTCTAAATACTTAGGGTTCGGTGCCCTAGAACATATTTGTGATTTGGCTCTCAAGATGGAAGAAGATATTGCTATTATGCACCGAGGTAGATTAGAGGCTATTTGTTTCTGTTTCCCGAGCAGTTGGGTACCGCGTGAGCGCCTTGGTCAAAGCCTAGCGCAAATCCACGCGCCAGTTGCCGACGGACAAGCGCTGGTTCGAGCCAGCGGTAATTTGACCGAGCGCATGGCGAATCTTCAGCAGGGCCCCTATAAGCGATACGTTTGGACGTTATCCTCATCCAAAGACTTGAGCCAACATCCGGGGAAAGATAAACTCGTTAATCCCATATCCATCGAAGATCTTTTCTTCCGGCTAGAAACCCAAATTACGGCCCCTTTGGTTCACCAGGAGAGTAGTTTATTTTTGGTCAAAGTTGAGACAGTTCCGCTTGCTCAACTTTGGGTCGATTCTGAGAAAAGAGAATTTTTACTCAATGGGATCAATACCATGTCCGAGGAGGTCTTAAAGTATAAAAATCTCCAAGGGATTAAAACAATAATCAATAAGTAAGACTTTGGGGGTCTCTAAGATTTTTTATCTAGAGTTGATCGCCCGCCATCCACGTGGAATACTTGTCCGGTAATCCAACTCGATTGATCAGATAGTAAAAACTGAGCCAAGGAAGCTATTTCCCGAGGGTCTCCCAGTTTGGGGATCGGATGCAGCGAGGCAATAGCCTCCGCCATCTTAGGATTTTGGGTAAGCGGGAGGGCGAGGGGCGTTGAGGTGAGACTAGGTGCGATAACATTGATACGAATATGAGGGGCGAGTTCGGCAGCCAGTGAGCGAGCTAAGCCCTCCACGGATGCCTTGGCGGCACCGATAGAACTATGGTTTATGAATCCTCGTGTTGCAGCGATGGAACTAAATAAAATTATAGATCCTCGTCTTTCCTTGAGTGCAGCCGAAGATTCCTTGATAGCCAAGAACGCCCCCACTGTATTGAGTTCAAAACTACGAAGGAGGTCTTCTCGAGTAGTTCTCGAAAGAGGCTTTAAATCTAGAGATCCGATACAATAGGCTAAGCCATCCAGACCTTCTTGGCTGGCAACGGCGACAGCCTGTTTAATAGAATCAGGATTTAAGACATCGGCTACTAAGGTATGCTTTGCATCCACGGAACTCTGCAAGGCTTTCTCGGGCGTTTGTGTCGTGACGAATACACAATGACCCTGCTGGGTCAGTTGATCCGTTAAGAACCCTCCAATTCCTCCGATACCTCCAAAGATAAGGTAATTTTTGGGATTGGAAGACATGTCTGATTGATTCAATTACTTAATAGGCTTCATGGTCATAGGGTCACGGAGGGACAAGGGGGTCACGGTCCAGTTAAACCCAAAGGAAGTGCCAACTTCACTCAACTTCCCAGGATGATCCTTGACGTCTCCTTCTTCCATCTCTTTTGCATTGCCCACGACTAGAACCGAAGCTTTTTCGAGTTGCAGATATTTCTGAGCGACTCTGAGAATATCTTCTCTTGTGACTTTGTTCACCCGGTCGCGAAGGGTCTCGAGCCAAGCATCGGGACGTTTGGCAAATTCGCCACTAGAAAAGGCACCTGCAATAGTTGACTTATTAGCAAATTGTGCAGGGAAGCCGTCAATAATCGAGCCCTTAGCTACCCTTAACTCATCTGCAGAAACAAGGTTCGTCCGTATTTTTTGTATCTCAGCCAGGGCAAGTTTTGTCCCATAAGCTACGGTCCGTGTTTTGGTTTGAAACAAGGCTCTGAAGTCACCCGTGCGATCGACATAAACAGAACCGGTAAAGGTCGACCCTGCGCTGTAGGCCAATCCCTCATCTGAACGAATCTTTTTAACGAGACGAGAAGTGAAACCTCCTCCGCCTAAAATGCTATTCATGACAAGAACAGATGGGTAATCTTCACTCAAAGCTGCAACCCCGGGAAGATTGATCGTGACCCGCACTTGGTTGACATCTCTATCGACAATAAAAATACCAGGTTTGCCAATATAGGCGCCCGTAGGGACCTCGGGACTAATCGTAGCCGAGGGCGTCGATGTCAACTTACCGATAGTGTCGTTTAAAAGGCTTAACATTTGGGGTTTATCAAATTTGCCTGAAACCGAAACGATCATGTTGGATGGATGAATTAGTTGAGCATGTGCTGCCTTAACATCCTCTAAGGTGATCGAGTCCATCGAGGCCTTGGTGGTATTTCGATTTCCGTAGTAATCTTCGCCTCGGAGAAGGAACCCTAATTGCTGGCGTTCAATCGAAGTGGTGTCATCATTGCGACGCTGCATCGCTTGAATACTATTTTTCTTGGAAAGTTCGAAGCGATCTTGGGCGAATCGGGGCTGAGTAAGCATCTCCATGAGTAGAGCCATACCTTCCTTAATATCTTTCGATAGAACACTCATCGAGATTTGGCCCGAGGTGTCCCCCAAATTGCTATTAGCCTGAGCTGCCATAAATTCAAGTCGCTCATCTAATTGTGCTGGAGTGAAGGAGGCAGTTCCTCCAGTGCGAAGGAGGCCGCCCATGATTTGAGCCAAGCCTTCCTTGCCCTGAGGGTCTAAGTACCCGCCGCCTTTCAGGGTAATGTTGATATTAATGATTGGTTGGCCGGTAGCATCTGGTACGAGGTAACAGCTCAATCCGTTGGCGAGTTTAATTCGAGCTTCTCGGACATTAGGGACTTTGAAATCAATGGACTTAAACGAGAGCTTTTCAGGTCGATTGGGGATACTCGTTTTTTTGGTAGGGACTGAAGTAGTCGTTTGCGCAACGAGTGCAGCGGAAATCAGAGATAAAACAAAACGATTCAACATTACTTGTTCTCCTTCTTGCTAAGTTCTTGAATTTGAGCTTCAATTTTTTTACGTAAATAATCAATAGCTCCCTTCATTTCGGGAGGGAGTTGAGCAGCTTGGGCTTCCATTTGCCCAAGAACCGTTTTTAATTGCCCAAGATCAGTGATCATCGATAGGCGACTCAGTTGGCTTGTAATCATGGCGCGAATTTGATCAGGGAAAGCAGCTAGCTCTGGATCTACTGGCTTGACGGAAGCCTTTCGATTGTAGATCGCAACATTACGATTCTCTTTAGTTAGATAGGTATTGGCTACTCGCTGAATATCTGCCATGGTTACTTTCTCGAATCTGGAAGGTGATTCGATAAATTCCTTGTAACCGGTAATAGCATCGGCCACGGCGAGCTGAACCATCAAGAAGTAATTGTTATCTAGGCGTCGGAAACTATCTGCCTGAACTTGATTCTTCACTTTTTGAAGTTCTTGTTCTGAAATACCCGTCGATTTGATTTTTTCGACTTCTTGATAGACGGCTTGTTCGACCTCTTCGGGCTTGTAGTCACCACTCACGGTGCCCTGGACGGTGAAAACTCCACCATATTTTCTGCTGTCTCCACCGGCACGAAGATTCGTAGCTAATTTTTTGTCTAGTACAATGCTCTTGTAGAGGCGACCACTTCGTCCATTAAGCACGGATGCTAATAAATCAAGCGCATACATGTCTTTATGGCCAAGGGCTACAGATTTCCATACGATTTCTACAGAAGGCGTAGTTTCGGCCTCGGCCACCATACGCTTTTCAGCAATCTGCTTGGGTTCCAAGGTGACGACTTCGGGAACACCTTTAGGATTACGAGGGATTCTTCCAAAATACTTTTCTAACATCGGAATAATTTCTGTATCTTTCACATCACCTACGAGGACAGCAGTTAGGTTGTTCGGAGCATAGTATGTGTTGAAAAAATCAAGAGCTTGCTCGCGAGTGATGCTAGCAAGATCGGACCCCCAACCCACCACTGGCCAATGATAGGGATGAGCCTCCCAGACGATAGATTCGAAAAGTTCACCGAACTTACCGGTAGGGGTACTTTCTGTTCTGAGGCGACGCTCTTCAAAGACGACATCTCTTTCTTTGTAGAATTCACGGAACACGGGATTTAAAAGGCGGTCGGATTCCATCCAAGCCCAAAGCTCTATTTTATTTGAGGGAACCGTTTGGACGTAGCAGGTCACATCGCTATTGGTAAAAGCATTAAGACCTGTTCCGCCGGCTTGGGTATAAACCTTCGAGAACTCATCTTTGATCAATAAATCTTGCTGTTCTTTGACCAACTTCTCAAATTCATTCATCAACTTTTGGTGACGTTCCGAACGATTTTTTGGGTCTGTCATATCGGCGATTTCGCCACGGAGTTGTTTAGTCCTCAAGATAGAATCTTCTTGACGAATTTCATTTCTTAACTTGTCTTGTAAGTCATTGAGCTCGAGATCTCTTTTGATATCTTTTGTTCCGATTGTTTTAGATCCCTTAAACATCATGTGTTCAAAGAGGTGGGCTAAGCCAGTGATACCAGGTCGTTCATTGGCTGATCCAACACGAGCGATCCAGCCTACAGCAACAGTTGGCTGATCATTACGCTCAACCACAAGAACTTTCATACCGTTAGAGAGGACATGCTCTTTAACGGGAAGATTTGCAGCGGACTGACTTACTAGAAGAGCAGAAGCAGTCACTAAAAGCGAAATCAGTTTCAAATGCAGGCGTCCCATAGGATCTCCATGAAGTCAGATAATCAGCCTATAACCAAGGCGATAAAGGCCTTCATTTTATTTTTTAATTGTGCGAATTCAAACTCGAATGGCTATTTCTGCCCGTTGGAATGACTTTCGCGCAAGAGATTTGATAAAGACTGCCCATTTTTAGGTGCAATTGCCAAGATGTCGACAGAGTTCATCATCCTCCAATAAACAAGACCATCAGGACTCCTTGGATCAATCAAATAAAAAGCAAGACGTGCCTTGCCGTGAGTGAGTGGAACGTAGACAGCTGTCTGAAGTTTATCTTGCGACCAGGAGTTCTTTTCCTGCGTGCCTAATGAAGGAACCCAATGCCCCTTGAGGCTCAAGGTCTTAATACCCTGAAAGGGGCGAGGACTTTCTTTGCGTTCATCCTCGATAAAAGACCAATGCTTGGCGGAGAGTTGTTTCTGAGAAACCCTTTCATAGGGTATACCATGTGCTGACAATCGTTTCTTAATATCCTCGAGACGATCGCTAGAAATGAGATACCCCTCAGGCAAGGAGACCCAATCAGTATATTGGTAGGACGTCAGAGCAGGAAGTTTGATCCTTTTTCTGGATCTTTCTCCGATCAATTTCCCTTGCTCATCTTTAATAGGTTCGATCACATCGAATATAAAACGTTCACTGACTTTAAGAGATGCATTCAACGGTAATCGCGTGGGCAGTTCTCCTTGGGCCTTCGCAGTGATGACTTTAATAGAGGAAGATTGTCGACTAATCGTCTTGAGGGATTCAAGAACGAAGGTTTTTGTTTCAAGAACCCGCTCTTCAAAACTTCGATAGACATACGCCTCACTCAAAATGGACAAGCGGCCTTGAAGAGAAGGGTAATTTGTTAAAAAGCGAGGTCGCCAATCAAACGTTTCCCAAGACTTTGGGTTTGAAGTTATTTTGGGGTCATCAGTACCCGTTGTTTTCAAAAGATCGGGACCCTCGGAACTGTAATTTCCATAATCAAAAACAGGGAAGCCTTTACGATCGAGTGTTTTTCGAATATCGAGTAGAAGTTTTTGATTTAAAGCCATGAGGGGGTCGAATCCGGGAGCCATAGCGGGAGCATAAGTGAGATAAAAGCCATGATAACTTCCGTTGGTTGTGTGTAAATCCATTACAACGTGAGGATCAAAATCCTTAAGCATAGATAAAAACCAGTGCGTATTCGTCGCTTCTGCTTTCATGAGATCTCGATTGAGATCGAGCCCCTGTGCATTCTCTCTAGTGCCAACACCACTCGCTGGATTGGGCTGATGAGTCCGATGCTTAGGGTCCAATAAGTCGGTACCCTCTGCGTTATAACAAGGCATCACCACGAGATCAATGGACTCTCGAAGTTGTGGATGCTGTCCTTCAAGCCACTCCCTAATAAGCATCTGGGTAGCTTCTTTCCCTTCTACTTCTCCAGCGTGAATATTCGCATTGATATAGACCCGGATAGGATTCTTTCGAGCCGCCTTGATGCGCCACGCCCTTAAGGGCTGACCCCTCTCGGTTTCAGTGGGAGCTCCTAGGGGTTGATATGGGTGAAGATCGGCGAAGACCCCCTGAAGGGAATCCATAAAGACTTTGACTTCGTTGACCGTCGAGGTCCTTTGATATTTAGTCTGTTCAGGTATGGTTAAGAAGCCCTGACCGAATAGACATACATTGAGTCCAAAAATGAGGACAATGCGGCTCATTGCATTGATTGGATAGTCGTTGTTTCCTTAGGTTGGGTTTGACCGAAGATTTGTTGGTTTTCGATGATAAAACCAATCAAAGCAATCACGATGACACTCGATAAAGCTAGAGTGCGTTTCCCAATTGCCAAACCTCTACTTGCAGATTCTGAAAGACCTAAAACGACGAGTACAAAAAGAAGTTTATAGTGGAAATATTTATTCACAAAAGGATTCTCACCCATTTGCATATTTAAAACAAGAAGTAGCATGCCAACAATAAACGTAATACGAAGAGACCAGTTGACTAACGATTTCCAAAGGGCAGCTGAAAGACCCTTATAAGCAGGATCGCTTTCTTCGAGACCCGAGATGATCAGGCAAGCCGCCCCACCACCTAACGCCGAGGCAAATAAAACAAGATGCACCCATTTCATAACTGAAAGAAGGGTGATTGCTTGAAAATCCATAACGAACTCCCTCTTATTTAGATTTCAGTTTAGCCTAATGATATGAATCCACTCAAGGTTGCCGTCATTGGTGTCGGTCATTTAGGCCAACATCATGCTCGTATTGCCCACGAATCCTCCCGAGCTCATTTGATTGCAGTGGTAGACCCAGACGAAAAAAGAGGATCCCGCATAGCAGAGCAATTCCATACACGTTGGGTAGCAGAATGGTCTGAAATTGCTGATCAGGTGGATGCCATCCAGGTTGCTGCTCCAACCGTTCATCACCATCAACTAGGAATGGAAGCAATCAAACTAGGGAAACACATCCTAATGGAAAAACCTTTGGCCTCCCAGCATGAAGAAGCGCAACTCCTTCATGCTGCCCATGAACAGTCTTTAGGAATATCTCCTGCTGTCATTCGGGCTGTAGGCCATCTCGAGCGTTTCAATCCCGTGGTCCAAGCCCTGAGAGAAAGAAAATTTACACCACGTTTCTTGGAAACCGTGAGGGTCTCACCTTTTCCTATGCGTTCCACTGAAGTCGATGTTGTGATGGACGTCATGATCCATGACTTGGATTTGATTCGGGCCCTAGTAGGGAAGCCCATTAGAGATGTTGAGGCCTTTGGTATTCCCGTATTGACCCAACAAGCAGATTTAGTCAATGCCCGCATTAAGTTCGAGGGGGGAACCGTTGCTATTTTGACGGCAAGCCGCGTGGCACAAAAAAAAGAACGAACACTTCGTGTCTTTGGAAACCAGAGTTATGCCAAGTTAAACTTTGCTGATCAAACTATGGAACTCTTAAATTTAGTTAAAGGGACCAGTGGGTTCGAGATCAAAAATGAAAGCATATCCATCCAAGAGGGAGAACCTCTTAAAATTGAGATCGAAGAGTTTTATCGTGCTTGCTTGGGACTAGGGGGCGAATACGTCTCATGGAGTGAAGGCTTTGAAGCTATGAAAGTAGCTGACTTGGTTCAAAAAGCAGTTCAAAAAAGCCTGTCGGAGATTCAGGGCACGTGAGAAATTATGATTTGGCTTCTTTGGCTAAGCCCCTTGTCACTGCGCCTCTTGCTTTAACGTTTCTCAATCTAGACCAAGATTATTCTGCTTCTTTGGGCTTCGAGCACTCTGCTTATCATCTGACAGCCCGTGCCCTCTTGTCTCACTGCTCGGGTCTCCCGCCGTGGTTGCCTTTTAATGGCTCTGCCCTAAGAATACAGATTGAATCGAACATCCCTTGGGGTACCCACCCACTTCTCCGGAAGGCTACTGAAAATCTTGCTTGCTATAGCGATCTTAATTATCGATTATTGGCTGAGCAGATTTCCTTATCGGCAAAAGAAGACTACTTGTCTCTAAGTCAAAAAAATTCACCGCTAGTATTTTTTCCATGGCCCCAAGGATGCATTGAAATACCCCCGGGTCCCGATGTGGACGCTTGGAAATGCGTCGATCCGAGCCAAGCTATTCCGCCCTCTAGTCCTTCGCTACCTCATGACATTAATGCACGGGCAGGAATGGTAGGTCATGCAGGTTTTGCAGCTAACGCTCTTCAATTTAAGGAAGCCATTCATCAATGGATCGATGCAGAGTTCCCTAAGCGCATGGCTCAGACACCTGAACCTGGAGAGCATGGAAGTTTATGGGGCCTAGGTCTTCAGCAATTACGCCAAGGCCCAGGTTCCCTCGGTAGTTTGCTAACCGCGGTGCCATTGGGTGCTGTGGATCAACCTCTGGTAATTGAAGGAGACTCTCAAAATCTTTCCGAAGAGACAAGTCAGCACCACGAAGGCGAGATTAATTGGTGGGGCCATCTCGCTTTTACGGGACCAGCCCTCTTCTATCGGCCTGATGACCAAGCGTGTATCGCCATCCTGACTCATCGACGCGGCCCCCAAGGCGAACTCCTATCTCAGTCTCAAATCCATGCTCGTCGTATAGAGTTGCTTGGTTCGGCGGTCAAATCTCTTTAGTCTATTAGGTATGCTTCGTCGACTTGGTTTTGTCCTTCTCTGCACTTTCGCAGCCGCTCAAATTCCACTGGTGAGAGTCGGGCTTGATACCAGTCAGAATGAGTACCTTTTTTCTTTCGAAGGAGGCGGAGTTATTCAATCTATTCAAGGAGTTCCCATTCGATCTTTTTCGAATGGCGAACGTTTTCGAATTTGGTGGGACAACGAATCTCCTGGAAAATCTATTGATGAATATCGGATCCAAGTCAAAGGCCCCCTGAGTGTTTCCGACGCTGATCAGTTGATTGCACAATTAAAAACGCAAGGATTTGATGCAGATAAAGTTGCGGTCGTAGATAGTGATTTCTTTAGAGTTCTTTCCGGACGCTTTCCTGCCTTTAAAAAAGCTGAAATAGATTTTGATAAATTAAAAACCCTAGGCTATGAAGAACTTTGGATTAGTAATGAAAGAAATATGGATCTTCCTAAGCCAGGTAAGGGTCTGTATCTCGTAACGGATCATTATGAACGCATACCCTTACCGATCCAGGGGGTTAGCCTCAAAGCCACAGGACTGACAACCCAAGTTCTGGGCAAGGGAAAGTACCGTGGCCGAATCGAGCTGCTACCTCACAATTCCGGCCGCTTATCTGTTATTAATATCGTTGATTTAGAAACTTACTTGAGGGGGGTTGTCCCTAGAGAAATGGGCCCCTCTGAATTTCCTGACCTCGAAGCCCTAAAAGCCCAAGCTGTTGCCGCAAGAACCTACGGTCTCGCAAATCTAGGCAAGCGCACCAATGAGGGATTCGATCTTAACGACACGATTGCGGATCAGGTCTATGGGGGCTTTGAAGCGGAACAGCAAATGACTGACCGCGCAGTAGAAGAAACGCGAGGCATAATAGCTTCGTATGAGGGGAAGCCCATCCAGGCTCTTTTTATGGCGAATGCAGGTGGATCAACCATAGATGTACGGGAAGTGTTTGGGGGGGAAGCACCTTATTTGAAGGGTGTCAGTACTTATTCAACCGATGCACCCATACTGATGTTCGCTTCCGCAAGTCACTATTCCGAAATACTCCCTTCGATGTTGACCGAAGCTCAATTCAAGTTACTAATCAGCGGATTACTTCCTCCCGAGTCCCTTTCAAAAGAAAAACTTAACTCAGCGGTGACATCCTCCGATGCTCAATTGCTCCTTAGTAAAATCCGATCCAGATTTAATTTGGATTTAGAAGTTACCGCTCAAGAGGACTTCACGATTTTGAGCGTCGCTCGAAAGTTAGGTTTTGATCGACTGATTGTTGGGCAGGACCGCCTTAGTGATGCGAGCTATATGTTTGGTTCCCTCGTTGATCCTAAAGATATGCCGCTTGCGTACTTTTTGCTCCGAAGGAATCTCGCCTCCTATGAAGACCTAACCCTCACTAAAAATCCAGATTGGAAGACGTACATCAATTGGATCTACCTCTTTTGGAACGAATTAGAGCCACTTCAGATTCAAGAAGGGACTCTTTTGAGAACAGGTGAAGTCAGAAAGAAGAAAGAAGAGCCTAAAAATATCAACCTCGACAAAGATACTGTATTCGCTATTGAAATTCCGGGCGGTTATTATCAATTAGTATCAAGTCTATCCATTCCCGCGGGAGATCGATTGCGCTGGATCGCGAACGATCAAGGACGTGTAATGTTCGCGGTTCACCGAAAGGATCCTGACGGGGTTTCTTCTGAAAGATTTCATCCTGCCGCTCATTGGAAGCAGGAATATACCGAATCCGAACTCCTTGCGCTTGTCGGTCGCCGAGTCCCCTTAAAAGGTATCCATTCGATTGAGCTCAAACATAACCCGCAGGGTCGCGTGGTTCAAATGACGATTCGGGATGAAAATAAAACCCCTTATAGTTTCACCGGCATGAGAATTAGAAATTTATTAAGCCTGAAAGATAATGTCTTCAGTTTGGTTAGTACCGGTAAAGGCGCTCAACGACGTTGGGTGTTCTATGGTCGGGGTTGGGGTCACGGAGTAGGCCTATCCCAAACAGGAGCGTATGGCATGGCCATCGAAGGAAAAAAATTCGATCAAATACTTAAATACTTCTACACCAACATCCAATTGACCACCCTTTACTAAAGTCTTCTCTGCGATGGTGGCCCCGAGAGGAATTGAACCTCCAACCTACGCGTTAGGAGTGCGTTGCTCTATCCAGTTGAGCTACGGGACCCATTATCCTTTTATGATTATATAGGAGGCCCTGATGAGTTCAGAGCGTATTGCGATGAGTCTATTGATGTCGTTAGGCATATGTTGTTCAAAGCCCGAAAGTATGGCGGTCGTTCAGAAGGTCGATATATCTAAAATGGAAGGTTCGTGGATTGAAATCGCCCGCATGCCTATCTTGGCCCAGAAAACTTCAGAATATGGATGGCAAGATCATTATCAAATTCAACCCGATGGAACCATTCTTGTGACGGGTTCCTATCGAAAAGATTCACCCCAAGGTCCCTGGAAGCATGTCAGTGCCAAAGCTCATATTCCGGATCCCACGGTACCTGCAAAATGGAGCGTCCAATTTATTTGGCCTTTTACAGCGCATCAATGGATCGTTGATCTAGATCCGAACTATGAATGGGTCTTCTTTGGTCACCCCAACCGAAAATGGCTTTGGATTATGTCACGCACAGGATCAATGGATCCTAATGTGCTCGAGTCTCTCATCGCAAAGGCAAAGACCCTGGGGTATGACACCTCCCAAATTATCTTTGATGCCCCTTGGAGCGAAATCGCTCCTCGTTAGGCCTGCTTTGTATATTTGAGATACTCGGCATAACTTCCGTTAAAGTCTTCAATGCCCTTATCCGTAAAATGCCAAGTTCGCGTAGCCACTTCGTCGATTAAATCTTCATCGTGAGTGACTAAGAGGAGGGTTCCTGGGTATTTTTGAAGGGCCATGTTGAGCGCAATGACGGATTCGAGATCTAAGTGATTGGTCGGTTCGTCCAAGACGAGAACATTCGGCTTTTGTAGCATTAATTTACAGAACATCAATCGACAAGCTTCACCACCGCTCAGGACATCCGTTTTTTTAGTGCCCTCTTCTCCACTAAATAGCATCTGGCCTAAGACGCCGCGAATATCTTCAATCGTGGCTTCAGGTCTAAACTGCCAGAGCCAATCGATCATAGAGACGCCCTTAGGAATACTCTCTCTAAAGTCTTGTGCAAAGTATCCAATCGAGGTTTCATGTCCCCACTTCACCTTGCCGGCATCGAGTTTCAAACCTTTTTCGGTGACACTGGGACCGTTCGCAAGAAGTGCGTTCAGAAGGCTACTTTTACCTGAGGCATTTCGGCCCATGAGGACAATGTGCTCTCCTCGTTGGACCATGCCTGTAAAACCTTTGATAACATCGAGATGACCATCGGGAGTTTTATAGCCTTTTTTAACTCCTTCAAATTCAATCGCATATTTACCACCGGGCTTCTCGGTATCAAATTTAATATAGGGTCGTTGAATATTCGAACGAGCTAATTCATTCGGCTGAAGACGTTCAACTTCTTTGCGGCGACTATTAACTTGGGAAGAACGGGTACCGGCAGCAAAACGAGAGATGAATTCATTCAATTGAGCCACTTTCTTTTCTTTTTGGGCGTTCTCTGACTCAATGCGAGATCTGATTTGAGTCTTTTGGATCACCATATCGTCATAGCCACCCGTATATTGAATGATGGTTTGATAATCGATATCAGAAATATGTGTACAGATGTTGTTTAGAAAGTACCGATCATGGGAAATGACGATGACGGTCCCTTTAAAGTTATTAAGAAAGTTCTCAAGCCAGTGGATAGATTGTAAATCGAGATAATTGGTAGGTTCATCGAGTAAGAGAGCCTGGGGACTTCCGAAAAGTGACTGCGCGAGAAGCACGCGTACTTTTTGTCCACCCTGAAGTTCACTCATTTTGCGATGATGCAGTTGCTCTGGAATATCTAAGCCATCGAGAAGGATCGAGGCATCACTTTCAGCGGTGTAGCCATCTTCTTCAGCGACCACGCCTTCTAATTCAGCGACGCGAATACCTTCTTGATCGGTCATATCGGGTTTTGCATAAAGAGCATCTCGCTCTTGAAGGGCCGCCCATAGATTACGATTTCCCATAATGACGGTATCGATGACACGGAAATTATCGAAGGCAAATTGATCTTGACTGAGGATACCTATTTTTTTGGGTCGTTGAATGTTACCAATCTGGGGCTCTAACTCTCCCGACATAATTTTCATGAAGGTACTTTTCCCAGATCCATTAGGTCCCGTGAGCCCATAACGACGAGCAGGGCTGAACATGGTATTCACATTCTCGAATAGGACTCGAGATCCATACCTCATGGTGACATTTTGTGTCGCGATCAATGCAATCTCCGCAATCCTTAATCTTATCAAAGGAAGCCCTAACTAACCCCATTTAAGTCTTGATCTACTGCCTCGAGGGCCATTCTTGATTCACAATATTAACCAACGTGTGCGAAGGTTAAAGAATGAATTTTTTTCAATCTGTCTATCGGTTGCTTTCCCACCTGGTGGGTGCTGTTACCGGAGTCTTCAGCTTTTGCCTGACAAAGCCTTTCGCAGAGCGCCGAAAGGCCGCACCCCCTCAGCATTTACCCCCACATCAATGGATCTGGATTCAGGCCGTTAGCCTCGGAGAACTCCTTTTAGTTCCTCCTTTAGTTAAAAGAATGCTGGAGAAAAATGTTCACATTCATATCACGACGAGTACGGCTGCGGGCCGTGACCTCTTAGAAACCTTATTAAAAACGACCTTAAAGCACGATCTCATCTCGGGTAGCTTTTTCCCGCTCGACCTAGTGTCCTCCTTAAAACCATGGATCAAAGCAAAACCTAAGTCTGTGATCTTGATGGAAACAGAACTGTGGCCCAATTTGATTCGTCTGTGTAAAAAGAATCAGATTCCTATTGGTATTGTCAATGGGCGCCTCACGCCTAAGTCTACTCAATGGATCCAAGGCTTAACCATGAGTAGTCTTTCTCAAATTGATTTTGTGATCGCCCGGGATCAAGATAGCAAGGCTCTTTTTCAGAGCCTTGGAGCGCCTGAAGTCCATTATGGAGGCAACCTGAAAGCGTCCAACATCCAAGCGGAGCCCCTGTCTAAACCTTGGCAAGACTTGGCGCTGCTTTGGGGCACTCATCCTATTTGGGTGATGGGGAATACGCTCGACGGCGAAGAAACATTATTGCTGAATCTGTGGAAAAAGCGCAAGGAGGTTCAACCCAATCTGAAATGCATACTCGCTCCTCGACAACCAAATCGATTCGATGAAGTTGAAGCGCTTCTCAGAACTTATCACTTCACTTATACGCGGGCATCAATGTGGATCAAGAATACTCAAATTGCTCCTCAAGACCTTTTGCTACTGGATACTGTTGGTGATCTGGCCAATCTGTATCAAGTAGGTGAGCTTGCTTTTGTTGGAGGAGGATGGTCGGGAAGAGGAGGACATAATCCACTCGAACCTCTTCGATATGGTGTACGCACCATTATGGGTCCTCACTTCGATAATTTTAAAGACCTCGTGGTCCCACTCTTGGGTACAGAGTCCCTTTGGACCTTACCAGCCGAGCAATTACAGGCCCAGTTAGATAGTCTCTCAGCCCCTCCTTTAAAGGATTTCGACCCTGCCTTACAGACAGCCCTTAAAGAGTTCGGAAAGGCCTTGGATCAGACATGGCAGTCGCTCGAGCCGCGCATTTAGATTTTAAAAAAAAGAGAAGACTAAGCTACGTCGGTAATAAGAGATTTGATTTTATCTTTCGTAGACGCCCCACTCATTTTATTGACCATCTTCCCATCTTTGAAAACTACTAGGGTAGGGATACTCATGACCCCAAAGTCACCGGCTGTTTTTTGATGTTGGTCAATGTCAATTTTAACAATTCTAAATCCCTCAGGAAGTTCTGCCGCAATTTCTTCAAGAATAGGGCCAATCATCTTGCAAGGTCCACACCAAGGAGCCCAAAAATCAACTAGGGTAATTCCTTTTTCAATCGTGGAGGCAAATTCTGCATCACCAATGTGTGCGACGTTCTGTGACATACAAACTCCAAAGAATACATAAAAATGAATCCCTAGTGTACCTTAAATCGGGAGTCCGTTTAGCGCGTGAAAACTATTTAAAAATCTCAACACGCGTAATCGATAATCCAAATCCCTTGAGTCCACTATATTTAGTCTCTTTTCGTGCGAGTAGCCTCATATTGGAGATGCCTAAGTGGCGAAGGATTTGAGCTCCCACCCCGATATCTTTATCATTCATGGAGGTAGGCGGAACCAGGGTTTCCTCGATCACACCTTGTGTCTTGGCGTGGCGGCGCAAGTAAACTAACACCCCCGCACCTTCTTTTTGGAGATGGTCCATCGCGAGACCAAATGAATTACCCAAGGATCCCCCATTGAATAAGTCATCAGGAATCGTTTCAAGATGAACTCGGACGAGAGGCTCTGGAGTTTTAGAAAGGTCACCTAACACCATCGCGAGATGTTTTCCTCCGTCTAGAAGGCTTTCGAAATGGTGAATCTGGAGTGTGCCCCAGTAGGTTTCTTTGGTTTCAATTTTTAAATATTTCACTAGAGGTTCTTTGGATAATCGGTAAGCGACCAAGTCTGCGACGGTCACCATAAGTAAATGATGTTTTTGACAGAAGGCAATTAAGTCAGGAAGACGCGCCATCGTTCCATCCGCATTCATAATTTCGCAAATCACTCCACTGGGATGACATCCTGCGAGCCGAGCTAAGTCTACGCTCGCCTCCGTCTGGCCGGTCCGCATGAGGACTCCGCCGGGTTTAGCTCGGAGAGGAAACATGTGGCCAGGTTTTACGAAATCATAAGCCTTCGACTGAGGGTTGATGAGTGTTTGAATGGTTCTCGATCTATCAGCGGCACTAATACCCGTCGTCGTTCCACTTCGGGCTTCGACCGAAATACAAAAAGCTGTTTCGAAAGGACTACTATTATCTTTGACCATCAGAGGTATCTGAAGTTTGTCGAGCAGAGAGCCTTCGAGAGCTACACAAATGAGACCCCGGCCATACGTAGCCATAAAATTAATCGCCTCAGGGGTCACGCTCTCCGCCGCTAAGGTTAAATCCCCTTCATTCTCTCGATGCTCGTCATCTACGACAACGACCATCTCCCCCCTTTTGATTCTTTGGAGAGCTTCTTCGATACTAGAGAATGGTACGGAGGAGGATTCAAACATATTTATGCTGCTTTGACCCGAATCTCACCAAAGGCTTCGCTTTGTACGATGGAAACCTTGTTAGTTCTCGCTAATTCAAGGAGGGCCACGAAGGTGAGGACGATTTCTTCTCGCGAAGCCACATCAAAGAACAGCCCCATGAGAGTTTTCCAAGACCCGTCTTGAAGCATATCGAGTAATTCTCCAATTCTTTCTTCTACCGTTTTAGGTTGGGTTTGGATTTCAACAGGAGGCGGGGGAATTAATCGACTGAGGGCATCTCGATAATTTGCAAGGATATCAAATAAGGTGGCCTTGATTGGTTCTTCTTCGATGTGTGCAAATTCCTGAAGATCAGCTTGTGGAATCATGGGCGTCGTATTCCAATTGGTTTTTAGCGTCTGCAAATGTTCCGTTGCCTCTTTGACTTGTTGGTATTCCAAAAGTTTTTGGACAAGTTTCTTACGGGGATCTGCATCTTCTTCACCGGGAAGAGGAGGCAGCATCATTTTTGACTTAATCTGAATGAGGTGGGCCGCCATTGCAATGTATTCAGCGGCAATATCGAGGTTCAATTCCTCCATCAATCTCAGGTATTCCATATATTGCTGGGTAATCTGGGCCATGGGTAAATCGAGAATATTAAGTTTCTGATCCTTGATCAGAAAGAGTAAAAGATCTAAGGGTCCCTCAAACCCCTGAATCCTAACAGAATCCAGTTCTGTAAACCGACTCTCAAAGCCCTCAGGTATTTTAAAGGAGCCTGGCTCTAAATGACGCTCGATTTCAGAAGACGATGGGGTATTTTCAAATTCTGACATGGAGATATTCTAACGTAGGCCTTTGCATTCTAAGGCTAGAATGAATCATCTCAAGCCTTGATTTTAGGGAGAAGATTTGACGCGCCCCCCTGTGTTGCCAGGTCCACGACCTGAGTGGTTAAAAATAAAGGTCCCTGCGCCTGAAGCCGTCAATGAGGTGATGGGGCTGATCCGCTCTAAAGCCCTCGTGACCGTTTGTGAAGAAGCCCGCTGCCCCAACCTAAATGAATGCTGGGGAGTACATCGAACTGCAACTTTTATGTTGATGGGGGATGTCTGCACTAGACATTGCAGCTTTTGTTCCGTAGGAAAGGGCCAACCCGGTGCTTTAGACCCCGAGGAGCCTCAACGATTAGCCGAAGCCGTCGCCGCCCTACAGCTCAAGTTTGCCGTGGTTACCAGTGTCAATCGTGATGACCTAGCTAATGGGGGAGCTGAGCATTTTCAACAGACGATTCAATGGATCAGAACCCTCAACCCTACCTGTGGAATTGAAGTACTCATCCCTGATTTTCAAGGATCCTTGAGGGCGCTGAGTATCGTTCTAGATGCGCACCCCGATGTACTGAACCATAATGTTGAAACCATCCCGGGATTATATAAACGAGTTCGACCTGATGCAGACTATCAACAATCCATGGAATTACTAAGGCGAGCGCATGAATATCGTCTTGAAAACAGTCTATCTATGAAAACCAAAAGCGGAATCATGTTGGGACTCGGTGAAACGCCTGAACAAATTCTAAATCTCATGGAAGATTGGCATCGAGCGGGAGTCGATATTATTACGCTAGGACAATATCTACCACCTACACCGAATCACCTTCCGTTAGAGCGCTATGTAGAGCCAAGTGAATTTGATATCTACCGACAACACGGAGAATCCATGGGTTTTTCGAGGGTCGAGTCAGGCCCCTTAGTACGCAGCAGTTATCACGCCAAAGAGAGTTTTGACTCTCCGAGAATTTAAACTCCCGTTCGATCAGATCCCCAAATCACTTTATGAAGTTGGGTTTGAAAACGAACAGGTAATTTGTCTTGAATGATTTTCTCTGCAAGCCACTGAGGGTCCAAGGATCCCCAAGCAGGAGAGAAGAGGATGATCTGTCGGTCTAAAATCTTTCGATCGAGACACCATGCTCTAGCCCAGTCGTAGTCAGATTCATTGACGAGAACAAATTTCAGTTCGTCTCGGCCGGGCACTAGGTAATTTAGATTGGTTTCGAGCCACTGATCTACCTCTCCGCTCCCCGGTGTTTTACGATCGACTATTTTAATGACCTCCGTGGGCACCACGGAAAGATCGTGGCTCCCCGCCGTCTCAATAGCCACTTCGTAATGGATATCCAAGAGTTGACGAAGAAGTTCCGCCGCATGAGGATGTGCTAAGGGTTCGCCTCCCGTAAGTTCCACAAACGGAGCATTAATCTCTGTCTTAGGTGTTCCAATCTGCTTGACGACTTCATTTAATATCTCATCGAGTTCTTTCATCTGACCTTCGTAAAAAGCGTATTCGGTATCGCAGTAAATGCAACGGAGGGGACACCCAGTTAGTCGAATGAAACAACAGATACGTCCCGCACGTGTCCCTTCGCCCTGGAGACTCGTAAAAATCTCATTAACCTTAAATTTCATGGGCTATTCCTAAGAAGTCCTTTATAGACTGCCATAACTTAGCTTCCTCTTGTCATAGAGACCTAATTCATAGATTATGGAGTTCATTAATGTGTGGAGTTTCTTATGAGTATCCGTCGATGGTTTTTTGCAAGCTTAGCGGTCCTATCTTTGACCGCTCAAAATGCCGCCCCTTCTGTATTCGAGGTTCAGGATCGCTATACGAAACTTGAACAATACATCAACATGCGCGATGGAGTAAAACTATTTACTTCTATTTATTTACCCAAAGATACGTCAGTGAACCATCCGATTCTTTTCCAAAGAACGCCTTACAGCGTGGCTCCTTATGGACCGGATGCCTTTAGACCAAGCGTAGGACCTAGTCACTCCTTTGACGGTGAAGATTATATTTATGTTTATCAAGATGTCCGAGGCCGCTGGAAAAGTGAAGGCGTTTTTGTGGACATGAATCCTGTCAAATTAAAGAAAGGACCAAAAGATACGGATGAGACGACGGATACCTACGACACCATCGATTGGCTAATTAAAAATATCCCGCACAATAATGGACGCTTAGGTATGTGGGGCATTAGTTGGCCGGGTCATATGGTGGCTCAAGGGATGATTAGCCACCACCCAGCACTGAAAGCAGTATCGCCCCAGGCTCCCATGATTGATCTTTGGGAAGGTGATGACGCTTATCACTTAGGCGCTTTTCAACTCGCAGCTAATTTTGGGTTTTTCACACGCTTCGGTGGATATCGACCCGAACCTATTTCCGTGGCACCCAAGCCGATATTGATAGATAATCCAGATGGCTACGACTACTACCTAAGGAAGTCCAACCTCACTAATCTAAGTAAGGTTTTGGGAAAGCAAGCAATTTATTGGGATGCTTATATTGGTCACGATACATTCGATGCTTATTGGCAGGCTCGTAACCTGAGATCTCACTTCGTAAACATTGAACCCGCCGTTCTAACTGTGGGAGGGTGGTTTGATGCAGAAGATCTTTTTGGACCTCTCGCAACTTTTAAAACTATTAATCAACAAAGTCCTAACACTAATAATCGTCTCGTGATGGGTCCTTGGACCCACGGCTTGTGGGCGAGGGGAGATGGATCACGCGTGGGTAATGCAGTATTTGATGCCAACACCAGCCTCTATTTTCAAAAAGAGATTGAGTTGCCCTTCTTTAATCACTTTCTGAAAGATAAAGGGACCATGAGTCTAGCTAAAGCTACCGTCTTTGAAACGGGAGCGAATCGGTGGCATTCAATGGATGCCTGGCCCCCCAAAGAAGGAGTCAATTCAGCGATTTATTTCCAAACCAAAGGCTCCTTGACCTTCGCGCCTCCCAAATCACCCACGGTAAATGGTTTTACTGAATGGATTTCTGATCCCGAAAAGCCTGTTCCGTACACGATGGACATCACGTTCGGATATACACGAACTTATATGACTGAAGACCAACGCTTTGCTTCGAGTCGTCCGGATGTAATAGTCTTTGAGACGGAGCCTCTCGAAAATGATTTAACCATTGCAGGACCTCTGAAAGTATTTCTATACGCTAGCACCAGCGGTACCGACAGCGATTTCACCGTTAAGGTGATTGATGTATTCCCCAATGACGCTCCGACCCCTCCCGATAGTCCTAAAAATTGGAATGCAGGCGGATATCAAATGTTAGTGCGAGGCGATACGCTCAGAGGCAAATATCGCAATAGCTTCAGCAAGCCCGAGCCTTTTGTCCCCAATAAGGTCACCGAAGTCCCCTTTACACTCCCAGATATCTTTCATACCTTTAAAAAAGGTCACCGACTCATGGTCCATGTCCAATCATCATGGTTCCCTATTGTGGATCGTAATCCTCAAGTATTCATGACGATCAAAGATGCTAAGCCTGAGGACTTCAAGAGGGCCACTCAGCGTATTTTTCATTCTCCGCAATACTTAAGTCGTATTGAATTTATAGAAATTAAGCGCTAAACTATTTTGAATTATCCTAGTGTTCATCGAAAATAAAATCTTTTTTTGAAAGAAATTCTATGGAAATTTTAAAAAACTTCTCAAAGAAAAAATATGCTCCTGAATTAACAGTTGGAATTTTTACTTTCATCTTCTTTCTAGTGAAAGACTTAATCAATATCTTTTTTCGTTAGTTCTTCCTATTTATGAAACATGTCCTCTTCACTTCCCCCTGATTTCTTTCATCAAGGAAGAGAAGGGGTGGGGAGGTGTGTGTAAATGCTGGGGTTGCGGCTCGCCTTCTTTAATAATGGTTCCCAGAACGTGCCCATGGATGCTTTGTTGATCACCGACTAGGGCACGGAAACCTTGAATGAAATTAGTGAGCCCCGCCTTAGCTGCAGAATAAGGGAGACGTTTTTTGAAAGGGTTCTCAATTGCATGGTCTAAAAAGTAATGAAGAGAAGCTGCAGGGTGAAGGAAAGGTAAGACAGATTGGGAACAGAGCATAGGAAAGATCAAATTGGTCTTAAACGTTTTTTCTAAGTCACCTGTATTCCAAGTACCCAGGGTTTGTTCGTCGAAAGTGCTACTTAAGAAACAAACGCCATTGATCTTTAGGTCAGATCCCAAAGTCCAATCCAAATCATGTTTGATTTTCGAAGAGATGTCTCGATCCTGAGCATCCCAAGTTAGGGTCTGCCGGATCGCTGAAAGACTGCGATGCCAAGATTCATCTTTCCAAGACTTAGAGCTTGTCAAAATAAGTTCATGATCTCGTGCAAGATCTTCACCGATCCAGCGGCCAAGTCGCATGCGCCCACCAATGATCAACCAGAGTGGCTTCTGATTCAAAGCCATCTTTAATTTCCTCTATCTTGGGCTTCTACAACGGTGATAGCGGCCATATGGATGACATCGTTCAGTGATGAATCTTGCTGAAGAACATTAACGGGACGGGCCATGCCGCAGGTAATGGGACCCATAATTTCCGCCTTGGCTAATCGTTGAATCAGTTTGTAACTAATATTGGCGCTCGCCAAATTCGGGAAAATAAGAATATTGGCTCCTCCTTGAAGCGCCGACCAAGGAAAATTTTCGGCTAAGAGGCGTTTCGATAGGGCGGTATCGGCTTGTACTTCACCATCGCATTTAATATCGGGCCTCTTTTCGTGGATCTTCTTAACTGCGTCACGGATAATTTCAATATCAGGGTTATTCACGGTTCCAAAATTCGAATAGGATAGCAGGTCGACCTTAGGCTCAATACCAAATCTGTTGAGGGCTAGGTCAGCGGTCATAATCGCTGTGTCACATAATTGATCAGCTGTGGGTTGAATGGTCATGGTGGTATCAGCTAAGAATAAAACGCGATCTTTCATGATCGTTATATAGACACCGGCCACTCTGCCTAGGCCTTCGCGAGCACCAATGACCTCAAGGCAGGGCTTAATGGTTTCAGGATAGGTTGTTTTTAAACCTGAAAGGAGGCCTTCGGCTTGACTCATGCGACACAAGAGAGATCCAAAAACAAGGGGACGCATGACTTGTCGTTTGGCTTCTTCCCAGCCCACACCTTTATGTTTTCTCAGTTCAAGATAGAGTTCCGTTGCTGCATTCTTCATCTCTGAGTGTTCTGGGTCGATGATCTCAATACCTGGTAGATCGAGTCCTAATTCACTAATTTTATTTCGAATCAGATCAGAAGAGCCAATCAGGATGGGTTTACAGATGCCCTCTTCGATCAGGTTCTCGCATGCTTGAAGAATTAAGGGATGATCCCCTTCTGGGAAGACAATTCGTTTCGGATCAAGCTTGGCTCGATTGATGACAGACCTGATGAGATCTTTGCTTCGGCCCTGTAAGTCTTCAAGATGCTCACGATAACGATCAAAATCATGAATAGGATTTCGAGCTACGCCTGAATCCATCGCAGCCTTGGCCACGGCGGGCGCTACCCATAAGAGGACGCGCGTATCGAAAGGTTTAGGAATGATGTATTCCGGCCCAAAAGAGAATTTCTGGCCTCCATAGGCCCGACTGACTGAATCAGGGACTTCTTCTCGAGCAAGCGCGGCTAAAGCTTTCGCCGCGGCAAGTTTCATCTCTTCATTAATTTCTTTAGCATGGACATCCAAGGCGCCTCGGAAAATAAAAGGAAAACCTAGAACATTATTAACTTGATTAGGATAATCACTCCGCCCGGTCGCCATAATAAGGTCCGGTCGTGCAGATTTGGCAATCGGATAATCGATTTCAGGATCGGGATTAGCAAGGGCAAAAACAATAGGATTGGGCGCCATGGATTTTACCATGTCGACCGTGAGCACACCCTTAGCGCTGCAGCCTACGAAGACGTCCGCACCATCAATGACTTGAGCGAGGCTCCTTAAATTTGACTTTTTAGCAAAATTCGATTTATAAGGATTCATTCCGTCGTGACGATCGACATAGACTAATCCTTTGGTATCGCAGAGCCACAAGTTTTCTAGTCGAACCCCGGTTGAGACCATCATGTTGGCACAGGCAATTGCACTAGCGCCAGCGCCACTAAAGACCACTTTAATTTTAGAGATATCTTTTTGGGCAATTTCGAGGGCATTGAATAGGGCAGCCGTCGAAATGATCGCTGTTCCGTGTTGATCATCATGCATGATGGGGATGTTCATAGTTTTTCGAAGTTTTTCTTCAATCTCAAAACATTCTGGAGCTTTAAGATCCTCGAGATTAATCCCCCCGAAAGTGGGCTCAAGAGCTTTGACAATCTGAACAAACTTTTCAGGATCTTCTTCGTCGATTTCAATATCAAAAACGTCAATATCGGCAAAACGCTTAAAGAGAACGCCTTTACCTTCCATGACCGGCTTGCTTGCAAGGGCACCAATATTACCAAGACCTAAGACGGCTGTTCCGTTGCTGATCACTCCCACGAGATTACCCTTGGCAGTGTATTGGTAGACATCGTCTGGGTTCTGGGCAATTTCTAGACAAGGCTCTGCAACTCCGGGGGAGTATGCGAGGCTTAAGTCGCGGGATGTACTCGTGGGTTTCGAAGGAATGACCTCGATTTTTCCTTTGCGCCCCTTTGAATGGTAGTCCAAGGCTTCCTGTCGTCTAACCAATGAATATCTCCAATCCCCAAAAGAACTTTTATCGTTCTTCTAGGATAACATCCGCAATTAGTCAGTCTTCATAAGCCCTAATTCGCATTGCCATCTAGGGCAAGCCCTTTAAAGATTCTTGAAGGAGTGCCTGGGATAACTAGAGTCTTAAACGTGCTTCCGGATTGGGGAGCCATCCATATCGTAACGGCGTTATTGCCGAGAGAAGAAGCGCTCGAGAGAGCAAGTAACCAAGCCTTGTTCCCTCCATGCGCTAGTACACGAATTTGTCTTTGTGAAGTAGCATCCCCAAGAGTAAATTTAGGAACTTGATTGAAGCCCAGACCAAAAGCTCCCGTATCAAAGGCCAGAACTGGTGGTCGTGTAGAAATTTGGTTTCCATCTTGGAGATGAAGACCTACAAAAAGAACATTGTTAGCGGTATCCACAGCTAAGGACCCATAGGTCCCTAGCTGTGTTAAAGATCCAATAATTTGATTGGCATTCTGAAAGCCCGAGGCAGCGCCTTTTCTTATACGGGGCCCAATCACGGTATCTGTTCCGATCAAGACGCTTGAGCCATTATCAGCATAGGTGAAGACTGTTCCATTGTCGGCCGCAACGGATCGTCCTCCCGTATCGTTAGTGACTTGCAAGACATTCAGAGGGATTGTTTCGTTTTGTAACCGAGATCCGGCATTCGTAATAATCCAAATGCGGCAAAGATTGTCGCCATTTTCAGCTACGTATAAGGTATGGGTAACGGAATCGATAGAGGCTTGGGAGAATTTAGAATTCTGGGCTCTCTGACTGGGGTCTAAAGTGAATGATGTGACGTCGGTACTATTAATCGATCCAGTTTGTTCTCGAATGCGATTGATCCGAACGACGGTTCCCGATTCAGAGAGCAAGAAAAGTTGGTCAGTTTGCGTGTCTAACGTCATCCCACCCCATGCCAAATTAGTGACTTGAGATAAATTCACATTAGTCAGGACCTTCGAAGGAATAGGAACGCTCGGGGCGCCATAGAGCGAACTCAAATCGCTATAGGCTAGAATCTGATTTGAAGCACTATCGAAGAGATATAGTGCTGTTTGGAGGGTTTGACCCGAAGAGACATCATCCCGAATACATCCGATGAAACAGAGAGGCAGTCCCAAGAGGATATTTAAAAATCTAGAAGGCTTCATATGTCAAAATATTAACACTCAAGACATAGAGAAAGGCACATGAAGACTTCAACTAATCTTATATCTCGATTCCGTATTGCGCGTATGATAGGCCTTGTTGCTTGCGTTGCCTGGCCTCTCATTTTGATGTTGTTGATCATGACAGAGAAGGTTGTTCCTGGAAATTTTATCCCTGAGGGTCTCGTTAAGGAATTCAGCTATACACTCACAGGCCTAACGCTGGCAGGTACGTTTTTTGTCAATTACCGATCGGGAAAAGTTCTTTCACGTTTCAAAGATCAACCAAATGAAAAAAAACCCCACATCGTTTTTCGAGAATCCCTGCTTTATATCCTAGTGATCCAAATGACAACTTGGTATGGATTAATGTACTGGCTCATCGCGGGTTGGAGCGCCTCTCGTCATGTAGGCACTTTCATTATGCTGACCCCTATTTGTTTTTTTCTCTTCATCCCAAGGCTTTCTCAATGGGAATCCGACTAGAAGACATAAAAGATGGCTAGGACTTTTGCCACTCCTGGATAGATTGACTCAGTCGTGATCCTACTAGGGTTTCAATCTCTTTGGGTGAAGCATGGCGAACCTGCTTGACTGATCCAAAATGCTCTATGAGTTTCTGGACAGTTTTATCTCCCACCCCCTTGATCGAGGCAAGTTCGTTTTTAAAAGTACGTTTCGAACGCAAGGATCGATGATATGTTACGGCGAAACGATGGGCCTCATCTCTTACCCGCTGCAGGAGATGAAGAACAGGACTAGTTCGGGGGATGCGAAGCGGGGCTGGAAGAAAAGGCCGATAGATCAGTTCTTCTTTTTTAGCGATGGAAGCGCACTCGAGATGAGAAAGGCCTAATTGCTCAAGGGACTCAAGGGCTGCGTTGAGTTGTCCTAACCCACCATCAATCAAGACGAGATCGGGGAAATCTGAACCCTCCTCTTTGAGGCGACGATAACGTCGTGTCACGGCTTCTTTCATTTGAGCAAAATCGTCATTCTTATCGATACTCATCTTGAAGCGACGATAGTTTGACTTGTCGGGTTTGCCGTCAAGAAATGACACAAGACTTGCTACGACTTCTTGCCCTTGGCTATGGCTGATATCGAAACACTCAATACGATGGGGAATGCGAACCAAACTGAGCATCTTTTGGAGACCCTCGAGAGTGGCAAGCGTGAGTTGTGCAGGTTCAAATTTTTTCTCAAGAGCTAATTTGGCATTCTCTTGAGCCATACATAGCAATTCAACTTTATTCCCCTGCTGAGGAACTAAAATTCGGGGTCTCGAAGTCCGTTCTCCCATTAGCCATTGCAAAAGAATGTCTTCATGATCGGGTTTCATTTCCAGGATCAGGCGGTCTGGGCAAATTTCCTTAGAATAAATTCCTTGTATAACCTCTGCCCAAATGGCAGGAGTCATGACTTCGGTATTTTCCAAAAGATATTCGTGACGAGCAATAATATTTCCCCCGCGGATAAGGAGTCGATGGATACAGGCTTTGTCATCGAGTAAGGCTGACCCAAAAATATCTGTTTCAACAAGATCCGAGCTAGAAGCTTTTTGTTTGGAGAACCATGAGTCTAATTGATTGAGGGCATCCCGATGATGAGCCGCTTGCTCAAAGGCTTGAACCTCCGAAGCCTTCCACATGGCTGCTTCGAGCCGCTTTTTCAGCTCATCGCTCTTTCCCTCAAGGAAAAGCTTGGCCCCCTTGGTTTGCTCTTGGTAACTCGTTTCATCAACTTTTCCGATACAAGGCGCGGTGCATCGATGGAGTTGATACTTAAGACAGGCACGCCCTCTCTTGCCGTCAATTTCAATATCACAGTCTCGAATCTGGAAAAATCGATAGACTAGCTCGGCTGTTCGATATGCTGCGCTAGAAGGGAAGAATGGGCCGAAATAGTAAGCTTTATCCTTCAGGATTTTTCGAGTTACATAAACTTTAGGGAAGGGTTCACGTGTGAGTTTAATGTAAGGGTAACTTTTGTCATCTTTAAGAAGAATGTTGAAGGGAGGTCGATATTTTTTGATGAGGTTGTTTTCTAAAACAAGGGCTTCGAGCTCACTAGAGCAAAGGAGAAACTCAATATCCCAAATCCTGGAGACCAATCGCTTAGTTTTAGAATCTAGTTGTTTATTAGAGAAGTAGCTTTTTACTCTTTTTTTGATGCACTTAGCCTTACCAATGTAGAGAAGATTATTTTCTTGATCTCGATATAGGTAACAGCCAGGTCCCTGGGGGAGATCATGGAGTTTCCTATTCAGGCTAGGTGACTTATGGAGTTGAGATCGAATGGGAATGGCCATCAGTTAATGGATCTTTGACTGACCAAAAGGATGATCAGAAAAGGGGCAAAAAGTAATAGCATCAACCAAGCATAAGCTTTTTTATGGGCAAAGTTCAGTGTTAAACCCATTCCCCCTATCCGGTGTACCCACACCGAGGGGTCGCGTGGATTGTTGTAGATCAATCCGAATCGATAATGATCTCGATATTCTGTGGGAATCATTTTGTTTGCCTTGTAGAGGATTAAAAATATGGCCATAAAGATAAAGCCCGAAACCACAAAGAAAAACTTTGGAATAGAAAAGTCATAAAAAATGGGCAAAAGAGTTGTGCCAGATAACATCATTGCGATACCCAAAGGAATAACTCCACGCATTTTTTCACCTATGGTCACTCGTATATCTTTTTGCCAAGAAAGTTCATGCGGACTTCTCAAAAAAGATACCCCCGTCATGAAGAGCCAAAGCAGAGAAGGAAGACCCAGTAAAAGCCATCCTAAATGTTCCCGAGAAGTCCACCCATCTGTAATTCCATGGATATTGAAATGAGTTGGAACCCGAAGAGGCAAGAATGACCTGTATTGAAAATAAATGAACCCAACGAGCGTCAAGAAACATGCTAAAGACCCATCCCAAACCGTCCATCTAGATTGGACCGGTGAATGGGAATCTTGGTTTTGCTTACTGGAAGTCGATATCATATTGAATGTCACTAAATTAAATTGTAGACACATCAGGAGTGTGTACGTGTTGAAACTTAAGACCTTTCAGGTGGGAGACCTTCAATGCAATTGTAGTTTAGTCTGGAATGAAGCTACCCACCAGGGACTCATAGTGGACCCCGGAGGAGAATCCGATCGCATCAAAGAGGAAGTTAGTGCTTTGAAAATCAAGATAACGGCCTTACTTCATACGCATGCACATTTTGATCACGTTGGAGCAACAAAGTCATTGCAAGAATATTACGATTGTCCAGCGTATCTTCACCGAGATGATGATTTCTTAATCGAAAATCTAGATCGCCAAACAGCTTTTTTTGGACTTCCTACGATTGATGCTCCCGAAATGACTCAACTCGAAGAGTCCGATAAGTTTCTTGGAGTAAATACCCTCCATACCCCAGGACACACCCCTGGATCTTGTTGTTTTCTTGGCGATTTCCAGCAAGGAAAAGTTCTTTTAGCGGGAGATACTCTTTTTCATCGCGCCGTAGGTCGAACAGATACGCCTGGTGGATCTAAAGAGCAAATCAAAGAAAGTATTTTAAAAAAGATTTATCCCTGCCACCCCGATACTTTAGTGATTCCAGGCCATGGCTCATTCACGACTATCGGAGAGGAGCGAGAATACAATCTATTCGTGAGACAATAACCTTGAGGAGTCATCAAGATGATTGAATTATTATTTGGGACAAGCCCCCTTTTGATTTTTTTAGGGTTTTATCTTTTCACATGCATCAGTATTGTTAACGAGTATGAGCGTAGTGTCATCTTCAGGCTTGGACGCTTGATTGGAATTAAAGGCCCCGGCCTCATTTTTGTTTTTAGACCCTTCGACCGGCAAGTCAAGATCTCGCTAAGGTCTATCGTCCTTAACGTCCCAAGCCAGGACATTATTACGAAAGATAATGTAACCCTCAAAGTAAGTGCAGTTGTCTACTACAAGGTCGTCAACCCAAGTTTAGCCGTGACGGGCGTCGAAGATTTTGATTATGCGACAAGCCAGAAAGCACAGACTACTCTCCGTTCTATTTTGGGGGAAGTCTCACTTGACCAGATACTGAGTGACCGAGAAGCCCTCAATAGGCGTCTGCGAGAAATCATCGATCTTGCAACTGAACCTTGGGGCATTGAGGTGACAAGCGTTGAGCTCAAGTCAGTAGATCTTCCCGAGCAAATTCAAAGAGCGATGGGCAAGCAAGCAGAAGCGGAACGAGAGAAACGGTCAAAGATCATTAACGCTGAAGGGGAGTTAGCTGCCGCTCAACAGCTTTTGGAAGCGGCTAACATGATCAGTCAAAATCCAGCTGCAATTCAGATGCGGTATCTACAAACTCTTTCCGATATTGCTGTTGAAAAAAATAGCACCATTGTCTTCCCTTTGCCGATGGATCTACTGAAGGCTTTGGAAAAATATGCCAATAGTGATAACCCTAAATCATAATCAGGTAACCATTCAAGCTTAAATGTATGCACATAGGACCCTGGGACATCCAAATCGTAAGCGGCGGTCAATTCGCTCTTGATGGAGGAGCGATGTTCGGCACCGTTCCTAAGGTAGTTTGGTCCAAGGTTTATCCAGCGGATCAAGATAATCAAATCCTGATGGCCACTAACTGCCTCTTGGTTCGAGGGTTTCTGAATGGCAAACAAGAAAATATCCTTATTGACAACGGTAATGGAGATAAAGAGGACGATGCTTTTATGTCTCGGTTTAAATTTGAAGGTCGAGGGGTTTTGGATCGCGAACTTGCTCGCTTTGATCTGACTCCGAAAGATATTACCTGTTGCATTCTTACGCATTTACATTTCGATCATGCGGGAGGCAGTACGCGCTTTGATGCGCATGGAAATCTCGTGCCAAGTTTTCCCAATGCTCGCTACATCGTTCAAAAAAAAGACCTAGAAGATGCCAAAGATCCTCATATAAGAGTCCGTGCAAGTTATCTTCCTAAAAATTGGGAATGCCTCGAGGCGCTAGGTCTTCTTGAAACGGTCGATGGGGATCATGAAATCTTCCCAGGCATTCATGTGCGATTAGCTCCGGGGCATATCGAAGCTCTTCAGAATGTAGTAATCGAAGGTGGAGGAAAAAAACTTCTTTACTTAGCTGATTTGATTCCCACTTCAAGACATATTCAGCCCGCATGGATTATGGGATACGACTTGGATGTGGTTACTTGTGTTGACGAAAAAATCAAAGTACTCAATGAAGTCTGTAACTCTGGTACCGTCCTCGTGTTCGAGCATGACCCCGATGTTCCCGCGGGCACCGTTTCTCAAGATGCAAAAGGAAAATATATTGTTACGCCAGTAGCTGTTTAGGAGCCTTTGTGGCCTTTAGTCCTTACAATCGACAAAAAGAAATGGCCGAAATCAATATGACCCCCCTTATTGATGTCATGCTCGTTTTGCTGATTATCTTTATGGTCACCGCCCCTTTGCTGACAAGTGGGTTAGACATAAATCTCCCTCGAACTCAGACGGGCAAGAGCTTAGATAGCCAAGCTTTATCCATTGCGATTACTTCCGAAGGTTTCATCGAACTCGAGCATGCACGAATGTCTTTCGAGAGCCTCAAAAAAGAGCTCGTCAGACAGTCGCAAATATCATCGAATCGACCAATCCTTATTCGCGCCGACAAACAGCTGAACTATGGACGCGTCATTGAGGTTGTCGATGCCGTTCGAGAAGCGGGTTTTTCTCAAGTCGGCTTTGTCACAGAAGGCGCTCCTGTGGAAGCACCACCTCCTAAGAAATAAGTCCGACTTAAAGAGCATGACCATGCCACCATCTTTCCTTCAAAGCCTTGCCCTTCATGGTCTGATCTTAGGTGCTTTAATTTTCCCCCAAAAGAATGCTTCGAAGAAACAGGTCCCAACGAAGGTAACGTGGATTAATTTGGCTGCTAGCGGGTTGAGCGGGGGAGTTGAAGCCAATGAGTTAGGTAAAAATCCCCAACGCATCCGCTTGAAGCAACAGGTCGCGGCCCGCAATGAGGAAAAATCCATCGCTGCCACCCCGCCTGATCGCCTTGGAATAAAATCAAAAGGCCTCATTGCCAAGGGAACCAACTTAGATGAGCGGTCTATAGGGGTAGCCCCGAGCGCACCTAAGTCAACCGATCCTTCAGAAGCTAAGATGCAAGGTGCAGTTGGTAAAGGAAATAGTGGGGGAATCGGAAATGGGACCCCCATGCCAGGTCTTCGCGCTTCTTCTGGTATCAGCGGGGGGCAGGGAGTTCTATCCGCAACTGATACCGAATTTCCTTACACCTACTATCTGCAGCAGGTTCAGAATAAAATTACAGCCAATTGGTCCAAGTCAGGAGGCCAAGGTCGGGTTGCCGTTTACTTCAGAATTAAAAAAGATGGCAGTATTGATTTCGATCGACTGCAGGTTGAAAGTCCCAGCGGAAATCGTTTTTTTGACGAAAGTGCGCGACTTGCGATAATGAGATCGGGATCGTTTCCCCCTCTACCGCAAGGATATCTTGCCGATACGCTAGGTATCCATTTTTGGTTCGTAGCCGTAAACTAGACACTCGCCAAAACCAGTGATACTTGATCATTAAGGGTGGGTGAAATCACTCCAAGAGGATAGAATAGGGGTATGAAAGTAATTGTTGCCAAGACTGCAGGTTTTTGCTGGGGTGTGAAGCGGGCAATGGATGCTGTTCTTGAGGCATCTGTCCACAGTGGCAGCCATAAAGTGCAAACACTCGGACCCCTTATTCATAATCCTCAAGCTCTAGCCCTTATTGAGAACAGGGGTGTTTCGGTGGTTACGGAACCCGAGCATGTCCAAGGTGGCACGGTTGTAATTCGAGCCCATGGAATCCCAATCCAATCTCTACGTGGTCTTAAAGAAAGGCAAAATCAAGGCGAACTTAATATCGTGAACGCCACTTGCCCAGAGGTGGCCAAAGTCCACAATAAAATTAAAAAATGGAGCCCTAAAGGTTACTTCACTATAATTCTCGGTTCCAAGGGCCATCCGGAGTCGATTGCCCATAGAAGTTTCGCTGAAAATGGTTCAATAATCCTTTCGACAATGGATGAAGCCAGACAGTTGACGTCCAAAGAACTTTCTAAGTGCTTGATTGTTGCTCAAACTACCTATACGGTTAAGGATTTTCAAGAGATCTCTTCTTTTATTGAAAGCCAAGCGACCGATTGTATTGTCGAGAATACCATTTGCGAAGATACCTGGATGAGGCAAGATGAGGCTGAATCGTTAAGTAAAAGGGTTGATTATGTCATTGTCGTGGGCGGAAGAGAGTCAAGTAACACCAAACACCTTGCAGAGTTGGCTCAACGCTATGGAAAGCCAGTTCAATATGTTGAAACAGCACAAGAGATAGATCTATCTCAATTTTCAGGCTCTGAAACGGTTGGCATCTTAGCGGGTGCCTCAACTCCCACATGGCTCGTCGATGAGGTGGTAGATTATCTCGAAGAAACAAATGATTCCCTTAGTAAATTGGTCAAAAAATTAAGTCGGGCTTTTTTAACCCCGCTTATTTGGAGCACCTCGGTTGCCTCTGCGAGTCTCGGAGCTTCCCAAATTTTGAATTACCCCAACGACTTTTTTATTGCTTCATCGGTTGGTTTTTTTATTTTTTCAATGTACCTATCTGCTCCCTACCTCGAGCCCCTAGGTCTTGGTGTGAAGGGACCAGCCAATGCCAAATTCTTAGAAATAAATCGCTATTTGTTATTGAATGTCAGCATGATATCGGCCCTCATTTCTCTAATACTTTCGAGGCAAGTAGGTCCAAGCTATTTTCTATGCACCCTTCTTGCCTTTGCCATCAGTCTTGGATATCGAATCGGACTAAATACTCCTCAAACTAAGAGTTTGAGCTTGCGATCGATCCCGGGTAGTAAAGATTTGTTCGTTCCTCTATCTATCGCTTTCCTCATGATCACCGCACCTGATTTTGAAAACGTAAGAACTCAGGATGTACAACACTATCTTATTTTCTTGATCATATTCACTCTAGCGCTTGCTCGAACCTTTATCTATGACTTAAGAGACATGCAGAAAGACCAGGTTTTAGGCAAGGAGACACTCCCTATTGCTCTCGGGAAAACAAGATCTCTATGGTCCATAAGTCTTCTAATCACTTTTTGCATTTTCGCTGTTGGCTTGTCTTCCGATCAAGAGGTAAACCCTGTAGATTTGTGGAATCGAATTATTTTGATTACAGCTTTGGGTTACCCCGTTTTCTATTGGTGGTTTTATCATCATCGTTTTTCGGCGGGCAAGCCTCTTCTAGATGTTCGTCCTGAGTTCAGTTTTTTCTTAGTTGGTCTCTTAGCCATTCTTTAATTTAATGCGAGGTACATTTGATCCTAAGTAAATTAAAGTCTCTGTGGAATCAAAGGCCCTTTCATGAAAATATTTTCAAACAAATTCTTGCCCTCAAAATATGGGTTTGTTTTTGGATTGTTTTCCAGCATCTTTCTATAAGCCTAGGGTGGAATGACATTCAGCAAATCTCCGGCTTCCTAGCCGTTCTTATTATCATTTCTGGCCTTTTGATTGGATTGGCACCTTCTTGGGCTTACCGGCTATTCACAAGTGTCCCCTTCGCGATTGCCCAATTGGTCTTCATGGCTGCTTCCGTGGCTCTCGGAACTCTCATTCTGCAAGAATTGAAATTCTCTGAGTACCTAGATATCTATGGCTCGGTATGGTGGGGTGACTTGCCCCTTGTTTTGGTTCGATATGCTTTTGCCTATGACTTATATCGATCTTTATGGTTTCTCTCGCTCCTAGCCCTCTTATCCGCAAGTACGTTATCTGTTGCGTGGAAACGTCGGCCCTACACGCTCCCAAGGGGGGGCTTTCTCCTAGTCCATTTGGCTACTTCAGTTATTTTGCTTGGTGGGCTCATGGGTAAGTTTGGATTTGTAAGAGCCTTCAATGAACTTCATCAAAATCAGCCGGTCACAGTTTTCTGGAAGGTCAAGGGGCCCGACCCTAATAGTTGGAAAAATCCATTCTCACTTCCTTTTTCAGTAAGACTTGATCAATTTGAAGTTATCAAACACGATCCTGAATATCGTCTTTATGCTTTCACGCAACCTGACGGCAAGGGGGGGTTCGAAGATAATCCAAAATCCTATGATGCTGAAGCAGGCTTCAAAACAAGACTCCCGCTCACTTGGAAACGACTCGAAATCTTACAGGCACTCCCCGATGGGCTTAATCGAAGTACTTGGTTTAATGATGTTACTGCTCCAGAAAACCCGGTCTTACAAGTTATGTTGGGCACTGGCACGCCCAATCCACTCTTGGGCTTTCTAGTCGCCCAAGATCTGAGAACCCAGAGATTTAATGATCCCCAAGGAAGGTTCTCTCTCTTGTTCAATGAGGAATTTAAACCTAGAGACCTAAGTCGTTTCAAGAGGAGTGAACCCAAAAGCCATCTTGTTCAGCTCACATTCGCAGGTAAAACTTTCGATAAGGAGTTTAAAAAAGGTAGCATATGGGATTTTCCTGTTTTCAAACTTAAAATGGTGCGTCTCTTCAATGATTTTCCGTTTAAGAATGATCCCAATGGGCGACCTGTAAAGGTAGAAACAGTTCCTCCGGAACTGCGTGGGAACTGGGCTGAGTTAGAGTTGATCACTAATGATGGGCAGCAGGCCAAAATTCTTTTAAGTGCACGTAATCCTGAATTCTCAAAAAGTCTGAATGCCGGAAATCTACCTCCAGGACTTAGTCTTCAATATCAAATTTCGGGCGAAGAGTCTTTTTCGAATTTTGTTGTCTTCTCGAAAAATGATATGAAGATTCGTTCGATTGAGAACGGGCGGATTCTTAAAGAAAGCCCCCTGGTACTCGATCGCCCCTTTATTTTTAAGAATGGATTCTCTGCGACACCCTTATCTCTTTTATTGAACGCACGGGTCGATGGAAAATACATTCCGAACCCTCAAGCCCGCCCTATTTTAGAGAGAAACCCCGCTGTACAAGTCACTTTGTCGGATCCACGCACAGGTAAAGCGGAAACAGTTTGGCTTGATGGCAGAGAAGCAAAGCCCACGACGTTCTTCGACAAAAAAATTGGTCTTATCTACCGGCTGAAGGATCAAGAGGCAAGAGATTTCCGATCTAAAATCACCCTTTTGGATACTTCAGGAAAAATATTAGCCCAAAAACAAATCTCAGTTAACGACCCTCTGGTGTACGAGGGATTATGGTTTTATCAAAGCAACTACAATCCCGAAGATCCTACGGTGAGTGGAATTATGGTTGTTTACGAGCCTGGCTTGTGGGTGACCTACTTCGGGTTTGCCATGATCGTTATCGGAACTATATGGATGTTTTATCTAAAACCCATCTTTTTAAAAAGGTCAGGGAGGCTGACAAAATGATGAATTTATACTTCAACTTTGCTAAAGCAGAAACGGGATTTCAAATCATGCTGATTGCCTATCTAGGAGCCTGCATTTGTTATGCCTTCAGTATTCTCAGGTCTCGTTATGAAGCGACAATTTACCAAATTGCCCGATTTCTTTTCCTTTTAGGTTGGTCCCTTAACGTCTATATCCTTGTTGAAAGGGGCATCATAGCTGGTCGACCGCCTTTCAAGACTTTCTACGAGAGTCTTATCTATTTCAGTTTCTTATTCGGACTATTGGCACTATCCATTGAATGGTTCAAGAAGGTAAAGTTATTGGGTTTTCTTTCACTAGTTATTATTCTTTCGGCAGAACTATTCGCATTATTAAAACAAGACATCGACATTGTTACTGTCCCACCCGCATTGAATAGTGGTTGGTTTCTTCCACATGTCACCATCTACTTCTCAGGCTATTCCAGTGTCACAGTTGCTTTCGTCCTAAGTATCCTGGCTTTAATTCGAACTGGAACTATTAATTTAGATAAAGATTCCTTTTGGGCTCGAGCTCTAGGACGCCAAGAAGTCAATTTTGAAGAACTGCATCGGGATTGGGTTCGTATTGGTTACCTCTTCCTTCTAGGAGGCTTAATTACCGGAGGCTTGTGGGCCAAATTTGCATGGTCTGATTACTGGGCTTGGGATCCAAAGGAAAATTGGGGTCTTATCTCCTGGCTAATCTATGGGGTTGTACTACATATGCACCACACTTCCTTTCTGAAAGGGCGGGCAGTCCTGAAGGTGAGTGCGGCATCGTGGTTGCTCATTTTATTCACTTATTTTGGTATGTCATATCTGCCTACCAAAAGCCAAAGCATGCACATCTATACCGAACCGCTTCCACCCGAAAAGGACGTTAAAGGCGTGAATCGCGAGATGTACTAATCTAAACTGAAAGGAAGGGTGCTAGGCGATGAATCTTAGAAAGTGTCTGCTACTCATCTTTTCTTTTTCATTCTTGCCTGCGCAACAAGAGGTCCCGTTAGGCCTAAACCTCCCAACAACTTCGTATCTTAAAGAGGGCTGGGGGTTGGTATTTACCCACCGCTTTGCGGAGTCCGTAGTCGGCAATAGCCAAAACCTTTTTGGTCTTGATGGTTATGCTTCCTCAGGATTTGGTTTTTGGGGCTCTATACCTGGTATTCCCGAATTAAATTATGGGATTTATCGAACTAGCGATCAAAAAACAATGGTCTTAACCGTGCAGGGAGTCATTTATACCGAAAAAGTCTTGCGATCTTCCCTTCGAATTGAACGTTTTGACGAAAGTGTGAAAGATAATTCATCGACCATTAGCGTCTATGAGGGCATTTCTGGAGCGATCTACCAACTACCAACTGAGTATTTCTCGGGTCCATGGACTTTAGGTATTACTCCGACGTATATAACCCAAACGAGTACTGGTAATTCGGTTTTTAATCTTCCCTTGTCAATGAAATATCAATTATCAAATACGCAAAGTTTAATCGTAGAGTTTTATCCTATCCCAAGCTCCGTCAGAGACTACCGGGTTCCAGTAAGCTCTTCGGTACAACGCTCTCTGAGACCCGGATTCTCTTTTGGGTACCAGTTCCAAACCTTTGGACACCGTTTTACCCTTATAGGCACGAATACCCAAGGAACGACAGCTCACCAAGTAATTTCTGGAGACTATCAAGGCATAGGGGCGAGAGCCAGCAGCGATTGGGGCTTGGCCTTCAATATTGTTCGTCTCTTCTAGTGAGCTTTTAATTTTATGCAAAATCAACCTACCAAATGGATCGTGATCACGGGATGTTCCACGGGTCTCGGCCGATCTTTGGTTGGAGCTATGCGTAGACAGGGATGGGGTGTGGTTGCTACAGCCAGAAAATTAGAGACTTTATCTAATCTACCCAATGAACAAGGTATTTTCAAGGTAGCCTTGGATGTTCTCAGTGACGATTCTGTTCGTCTTGCTGTACAACAGTGTCAGCACTTAAGAATCGTGGGTCTCATCAATAATGCAGGTTATGGTCAAGTGGGTCCTCTTGAATATATAACTACCCAAGAACTTAGAAACCAGATGGAGACCAACGTGATCGGACTTCATCGTGTGACCAATTATTTTCTACCGCTTATACGAAAATATGCGCTGCCCGGAGAAGGCCGGGTCGTTCATGTTGCGTCGATGCTCGGGAGAGTTACTATCCCTATGGGAGGAGCCTACTCGGCTAGCAAGTATGCGGTTGTTTCCTTGGGCGAAGCCCTCAGAATGGAAATCGCACCTGATATTAAAGTCATACTGGTTGAGCCCGGGGCGGTGAGAACCGAATTAAGGGAGACTGCCACTAAAATATGGGGAGATCTTCCTCAGCGGATTGAGGGTACAAGATTCAAGCCCATTCTTCATCGCTATCTATCACTAGGTAAAGACGCAAGTCAGCGTTGGGCAAGAGATCCTGATCGTTCGGCCGATAAAATTGCACGCGCCATCAATCAGCCATCTCCACCTAGGAGAGTTTTGATAGGTCCAGATGCCTACATCGTTTTGATAATAAAGAAATTGATTCCCATGTCGTGGTATGAAGCAATCGCCAGAAAAATCTATGGTTTAACGCGCTAAGGTCCTCTTATGTCAAATCCAAAAACTTCAAAAGTCTTTCTTATTGATACCTTTGCCTTCATTTTTAGAGCTTATTTTGCCAATAAGAATCTTAAAAATGGGGCTGCTTTTACTTTTTCGAAGATTCTTCTGCAGATTGTGAAAACTTATCAGCCTGAGTACATTGCCTGCGTCTTTGATACGCCCACTCCAACTTTCAGGCATAAGTTGTCAGTGGCCTATAAAGCTAATCGGGATGAAATGCCGGAAGATCTTGTACCTCAAATTCCAATGATTCGCGAGATTATACAAAGCCTCTCGATCCCCATCGTCCAGTTAGAAGGTTTTGAGGCAGACGATGTACTCGCCACGCTCGCAGAGATGAGCAGTAGAGCTCACTTACAGTCCGTCATCGTGAGCCCGGATAAAGATCTCCTTCAATTAGTACGTAATGACGATATTCAGGTTCTAAATATACGAGATGGGGAAATTTGGTACGACCGCGAGGGTGTGCGTGAGCGAATGGGTGTTTACCCTGAGCAGATCGTAGACTTTTTAACAATCGTTGGAGATGCCTCGGACAATATTAAAGGAGTCCCTGGAATTGGAGAGAAGGGAGCCGCACAATTACTTGAAAAGTATGGAACTCTCGACAATATTATTGAACATGCGGCAGAACTAAAACCTCGTCAACAAACCGGCCTTGAAGAATCATCTTTATGGAGACCTCTGTCGAAACAATTGGTAACAGTTGTGAGAGATCTAAGCCTTACAATTGGGATTCAAGATTTGTATTTTGGTGGCTATGATCACTCAAAAGCGCGGACAACATTTCTTGACTTAGGATTTCATTCACTCGCAAAAGAGTTCACGTCTAGTCATGAAACTCCAGTAAATTCGGTCCCGAGAAAGTATGATCAGGTCAGGACCTTAGACCAATTGAAAATGATTGCCAATATGTGTCGCGAAGCGGGATATTTTGCTTTTGATACTGAGACAACTAGCATCGACGCGACCCGAGGGCATCTCGTGGGTCTCTCATTAGCTTGGCAAGATCATCATGGTGTATACATACCCTTAGCTCATCTCAAATCTGCAAACATTGACCAAGAAGGAGCCTTACCGGGGCTAATGCCAGAGTCAGGTCTCTCCGATAACGATCTAGATCTTAAGGGAGAGGCTAGTCTTTATTTTGAAAAAATTCATTGTTACCTTGACAAAGATAATCTTCCTTTTTCTAAGGTTCGAGAAGTGCTAGCCCCCCTATTTTCGGATCCTAATATTAAAAAGTGCGGACAGAACCTCAAATATGATTTGCAGGTTCTTGAAAGACACGGTTTTTGTATCGAAGGTATCGATGATGACAGCATGCTTCTCTCGTATATTCTCGAATCCGATCTTCGACACAATCTCGATGATCTCTCGGTTCGACATTTGAATGTAAAGCCAATTAGTTTTGAAGAAATCACCGGCAAAGGCCGCACTCAGAAAAGGTTTGATGAAGTGCGGATCGAAATAGCTACTCAGTATGCTGCTGAAGATTCAGATTTGGCTAGACGCCTCTGTCTCTCGTTAAAAAAGCGCATAACAAACCCTAACCAAATGAGAATCTATCAGGATATTGATCTTCCTTTATTAAGAGTCCTTTCTGATATTGAAAAAACAGGAATCTCTCTCGATCGTCAGGTTCTTAAAAGCCTTAGTGATCAATTTACTCACGAAAGAAATCTTTGTGAAGCAAGAGCCATCAAGATTGCCGGCGAAACTTTCAATTTAAATTCGCCTTCACAGCTAGGAAAAATTCTATTTGAAAAACTGAAACTTCCCGTTATCCGATACACCGGTAAGTCGAAGTCACCTAGTACTGACGAGGACTCTCTTTCGGAGTTAGCCGAAAATCACAATGCAGATATTGCCAAGGTACTTCTCCGGCATCGAGAACTCCAAAAAATGCTGGGGACCTATATTGATGCACTCCCCGAAATGATTAATCCGCTAACCGACAGAGTTCATACTCGACTCCATCAAGCAGCCGTCGCCAGTGGTCGATTGGCGAGTTCAGATCCTAATTTACAGAACATTCCGGTCAGGACCGACGAAGGCAAATCTATTCGTAAAGCCTTCATCCCTAAAGCTGGCTGGTATCTTATGGACGCGGATTATTCCCAGATTGAACTGAGAGTTGTCGCAGCTCTGGCTAAAGATCCCGTTCTTCTTGGTGCATTTCAGCGCGGTGAAGATATTCACCGAAGAACGGCGAGTGAAGTGATGGGTGTACCTATCGATGAAGTATCTGTCGAAGAGCGATCTAAAGCAAAGGCAGTTAACTTCGGACTTCTTTATGGCCAAGGTGCTTTTGCTTTAGCAGGTTCCTTGGGTATTACTCATAAGGAAGCCAAAGAATTTATTGACCGATATTTTGAACGCATGCCTAAAGTTGCCGAATGGATCGAGCAGACCAAAATGCTCGCCGAGAAAGAAGGCCAGGCCGTTACCTACTGGGGTCGAATCCGGAGAATTCCCGATCTAGAAAGTGCCAATGGCAATATTAGAGCAACGGGATTGAGAGTAGCTGTCAATACGGTTGTTCAGGGCACTGCAGCCGACATTATGAGACGTGCAATGGTCAAACTTCACGATGGGTTGAGATCAGGGAGGTACTCAGCCAAAATATTACTTCAAGTTCATGATGAATTACTCTTGGAGGCGCCCCCTGAAGAATATGACGAAGTTGCGAATCTCTTGAAGCGTTCTATGGAGCAAGCGGATGATATTCAAAGCCTTGGAGTCCCCCTTGTGGCTGAGGTGAGAAAAGGCGCTAATTGGTTAGAATGTAAGTAGGCAAAGCTCATAGTTTACAGAGGACCTTCAGATGCGCATCCTTTTAGTCGGCTCAGGTGGTCGCGAATATGCCATAGCCCAAAAACTCTATCAAGAGAACTCAGATAGTGACTTGTACTTCCTGCCTGGCTCCGATAGCATGCAGCAATTTGGAAAATGTGTCGATTTGAATCCTCTTGAAGTGGATCTCGTTGCGGATTGGGCCACAAAGGAGAAAATAGACCTGGTGATCATTGGCCCAGAAGGCCCATTGGTCGCAGGATTGGCTAATAGATGCTCCGATCAAGGTCTCAAGGTCTTTGGGCACGATCAATCCACAAGCCTTTTAGAGGGCAGCAAGTCTTTTGCCAAGAACTTCATGAAAAAATATCAAATTCCTACAGCAGTCTCTTACGATATTTCTGAGTGGAGCGCCGGTGAATCGGTGATCGCCCGTTGGCCTCATCCGTTACCCATTGTACTTAAGGCAGATGGACTAGCTGGTGGTAAAGGAGTTGTCATTGCTGCCTCAAAGGAAGAAGCGCTCGAGACGCTCCGTTCATTTCTTGATGGTAAATTCGGAGAGGCTAGCCGAAAAATTATCCTCGAAGAATATCTAAATGGGATCGAATTATCCCAGCATTTGTTGGTAGACGTTACACCCGATCATCGAAACTACTGTTTGTTTCCAGCTTGTCAAGATCACAAAAAGTTGAAGCCAGAAGATAAGGGCCCCAACACCGGAGGCATGGGTGCCTTTGCACCCATTCCTTTCTTGACCAATGAGGATATGGAAGTCATGAAACGCATGGTGATTGACCCCACCTTAAAGGGCTTGCAGTCCGAAGGCCTTGTTGGCAGAGGAGTTCTGTTTCTTGGTGTTATGTGGACATCTTCGGGCCCAAAACTTTTAGAGTACAACTGCCGGTTTGGTGACCCAGAAACTCAGGTCATGATGGCGATGATGAGCGAACCTTTACTCCCCCTTCTGCTCCAAGTGGCCGAACAGTGCCTTTATAAGAGAATGGTAGAAGTTCATCCGGGCACCTATCTCGCCTATGTTCTAGCCTCTTCCGGATACCCGGATAAGCCAGCCCTAGCCATTGAGATTCCGAATCTAACACTAGGCGATTCAAGGATTATCCATGCAGGAACAATATCCCGGGATCATCGATGGTTCGCCAATGGTGGCCGAGTTCTCAATATGGTAGTCTCCGGAGAGAATCTTGAGCGAGCCCAGGAAAAAGGGAAAGAGATTATCGCCCAAGTGGCCTGGGCTGGAATGCAGCATCGACCTGATATTGGAGAAAAAGCTTTGAGGCATCATCAATCAGGTAAAACTTTATATGACTCTTGGTCTTCTTAAAGGGTTTATCTGAATGAATTTCAAAATTAAGACTACGATTCTGATAATCCTCGGGGTATCGATAATTTTACTCACGGGCTGGTGGCATATCCTTATTCAGTCCGAGATACCAGATACGTTCGAAATAGGCCAGATATCTCATCCAGCAAAAATCATGATCGATGAGCGGGGAATACCCACAATCCAGGCAGAAAATTTATCGGACGCCTTTAAGATTCAAGGTTATCTCATGGCTTCGGAGAGGCTATTTCAAATGGAGATCACTCGAAGAGCAGCTAGAGGTACGTTATCTGAAATACTAGGTCCAGCAACGCTTCCCAGTGACCGTTGGCATCGGATCTTAGGGTTTACTCAGGTAGCCGCAAGGGCTTGGCAGGGACTTGATGTAGAGCAACAAGATGCCCTAAGGGATTTTTCTTGGGGGGTGAATCGTTTTATTCAGATGCATGAAAAATCTTCGTGGTGGACGAAGAGCATAGGCATTGAATTCGAAGTACTTCAAGTTAAACCCCAGCCTTGGACTCCCGAGGACTCTCTCGCCTGTTTATTGCTCATGACTGAATCTCAGTCGAATTCATGGAAAAACGATTTGCGCAATGAATCACTCCAGGTTCTTAGTCAGCCCGAAAGAAAATTTCTTTCTCCTGTGTTCACATCTGCAGATCAATTGCTTATTCCTGATAAAGAAACTGACCTAAATGATCCCCTTCTTTTATTTAAATTAGGCACTCTTAAGGGTACAAAGGCTTCCGGGTCTCTACTCGATCCATCTAACCTAAATGACCTCTCGGGTATTGACCCACCTCTGTTTGGTTCCAATTCTTGGGTCATATCACCCAAGAAAAGTAAAAATGGGCATGTGCTTCTTGCGAATGATCCTCATATGGATATTCAAAGTCCAGGATATTGGTTCCCAATTCGGTTTGAAATCAAGAGTCCTAAAGCGATGGTCATTCAGGGGGTAGCCTTACCTTTTGTTCCTGGTATTCTGCTTGGCCAGAATCAGTATTTAGCCTGGGGGTTCACCAATTTGTCTGCTGATCAGCAAGATCTTTTTCGTGAGCCAACAGTTCGCGAGCGCACCGAGGTGATTAAAATTAGGAACCTTCCTCCGGAAAGCGTAAGTGTTTACGAGGGTAGCCATGGACCCCAGGTTCGCCCCGGCTATTCATTGGCTTGGGCCGCCCTCGATCCTAAATTGATGAGTTTGCCTATGGGTAAAATCATGACAGCAACTAATTGGGATGAATTCAATAAGGCTTTCGATTCCTATCGCGGACCTTGTATGAACGTAACTTATGGTGATGTGCAAGGCAATATTGGATGGCGAGCAGCTGGATTAATACCTCTCCGTCCGAGAGGTTTCGATGGAACACGGCCGATCCGGGGCGACTTAGATTGGAAAGGTTATCTCGCTCAAAATGCAATGCCTAAAATATATAATCCCGAGAGTGGATGGATCACAACAGCGAACCAAAGAGTAGTTGGTAATTCTAGCTCTGTTTATATCTCTTCACGTTGGGCAAGTCCTGCAAGGGCTCAGCGCATCAACCAATTAATTGGGCAACGCAAAGAATTAGATTTAGCTGACATGAACGAAATCCAGTTGGATACAGTCTCTATTCCCCATCGTGATCTCATGAAACTCTTTACACCTTTTATGTCAGCTGAAATGAGACGTTCATTCACTTCTTGGGACGGAACCTCTTATCAAGATAGTGAATTATTCACTCAGGCGGAAATTATTCGAATCAATTATCGGGACGCACTTTATAACAAAATCCTAATGGGCACGGGATTTACAGGATCCACTCTAGACGTTACGAATAATGATGCTCCTTTGATTGAGTCGATGCTGGCTTCACAGGAAGAGTGGTCAAAGGCAGGTCTTGGCGATAAGAGTATGTTCCTCAGGGAAGTTTTAAGAGTCTCCTATCGGCAGATTGTAGAAAATCCTATAAAAAAATGGGGAGATTACAACCTATCCCGACCTCAGCATCCCCTAGCCCAAGGGAGCTTTGTTTTTAAGTCGATTTTTGGAGTTAAAGGAGAAGCACAGAGTGGTAATTATCGGGCGGTGCGGGCCAATCAACCTCAATATGGTCAGAGCATGCGATTCTTAGCGGACGTAAACGATCTGAGCGCTTCGACCATGGTCCTACCCTTGGGAATAAGTGGACATGTCTTAAGTCCTTATCGTACCAATATGCGCCGAGACTGGATTCAAGGAGATCTTGAACTACAAAAAACCAAATTCTCTAGACCCGCTCAAAAAACTATTGAAGTACGCTAATCTTCTTCGGTACTTAAATAAGTATGAGACCCACGGTGTTTAATGATCAGTGAGTGCAGGTCTTCCGAAGCATCAACTTTTGTTTTAATCTTGCGTCCATTGATAGAAATCCGCCCCATGCTTTCCGGGTTGAAATGAACACTACGTAGCATGTCATCGATAGTTTCGGCTGGAATCACTTTGTCGATTCGGAAGTTATCCTCGTCTTCAGCAATTAGAAATGCTTCACTGGGAGCCCCGAAGAGATTATGCCTCATTCCCAAAATATCTTGGTATGCGCCAGTTAAGAAAATACCAATGAAATAGGGCTCATCCGAAGGCTCGTGAAGAGCAATCTCATCTCGGACATCCTTAAGGTCAACGAACTTTTCCACTGTTCCATCGCTATCGCAGGTGATATCGCATAGCGTGGCACTCAGCGTAGGTTTCTCCTTCAGGCGATGGATTGGGGCTACTGGGAATAATTGTTCGATCGCCCAATGATCAGGTATAGTCTGAAAAATACTGAAATTCGCAATAAACTTATCCGCTAGACTTTTATTTAAATCTCTGAATTCTTCAGGAATATATTTGATCGACTTATGGGTCAAAATCTTGGATAGCTTTCTCAAGATCTCCCAGAATAGAGTTTCCCCTTTAGATCGATCCTCTAGAGAAAGATAGCCAAGATTGAACAAACTATTAATTTCATCTTTTGAGGCTACGGCATCACTATACATCTCTGAATAATTTTTAGGCCCGATGTTATCGCGAATGTAGGACAAGTCTTTGATGATCTGAATTTCTTTACCAGAAACTTCGACGCTGTATTTCGAGTGCGTTGTATCAATGAGCCCGATCACATCCACAATCACGACTTCGTGATAGGCCGTTAAAGCCCGACCGCTTTCAGTGAGCAGTTTAGGAACGGGCACGTCTTCCATTTTGCAAATATCCTTGGTGTTGTAAACAACGTCTGAAGCATACTGCTCTAGGGTATAGTTCATGCTCGAAGTGAAAGTAGTTTTCGAGCCGTCATAGTCTACGGCAAGCCCACCTCCGACATTCATGTATTCAATCGGAACATCCATCTTTCGCAATTTGGCATAGATTCTTGTAGCCTCTTTGACGGCAATTTTTACTTTACGGATATCAGTAATTTGAGAGCCAATATGAAAATGAAGTTCAATGATGCTATCTAGCATTTTCTTCTTTCTCAGGATATCGACAGCTTCGAGAATCTCTCGTGTGGTCAAGCCGAACTTAGCGTGGTCGCCGGCACTTGTTTCCCACTTGCCCGACCCCTGGGCATTTAATTTAGCCCTTAAGCCAATTAGCGGTTTGACCTTGAGCGATTTGGCAATTTTGAGAATCATCTGAAGTTCAGACATCTTTTCGACGGTAATGACAATACGTCGCCCAGCTTTTCGCGCCAAGAGCGCCATCTTAATAAAACCTTCGTCTTTGTAACCGTTGCATAGAATAAGCGAATCAGGATGTAGATTAATAGACAAAGCAAGAATCAATTCAGGCTTACTTCCGCATTCCAGTCCCAGTTTGTAATCGTTACCTACCTTGACTATTTCCTGAACTACTTCTTTGATTTGATTCGTTTTGACTGGATAGATACAGTTGTAATCGCCATTGTAATTAAATTCAGCAATAGCCTTTTCAAAAGCCCCGTCGATCTCTTTGATTCTTCCCTCCAGTATTTGGGGAAACCTAAGCGTCACGGGCGTTTGAACCCCAAGTTTCTTAAGCCGGAGCACAGCCTCATAAAGATCAATCGTGATTGACTCATCTCGAGTCGGCATAGCGACAATTCGACCCTTAGCATTCGTACCAAAATAGCCATCCCCCCATTCATCAATGGCGTAGAGTTTGGCTGAATCCTGAACTGTCCATTTGAGAGGCATAGCGTCCTTGATTTTGAAAAGAGGTGAATCTGATTTATAAGGAAAAAACGGAAAATAATAAAGCAGAATTTTTACTTTTTTTTAGCAAACTAGCTTTCGGGGTCCGGTAGGAGGCCCGCGCGCCTTAGGGTCGACAACCAATGCCGCCTACTCACCCTGCGAAGGGCTGATTTTCGGTTGAGTTTCCGCCATTGAGAAGAGGAGAAGGGGAGTTGCGACCTGGGAACACTGTGGACTGAGTTTGGCCCGCCCCAAACCTCGACATCTCCCCATAGTGGCCTTCGGTTCCATGGGCAAACCTCCTGGCAGATATCGCATCCTGCGATCCAACCCGTCTCTCGAATAGCCTTAGCAACGATCGGAGGGGCCTCCCGCTCTGTTTCAATCGTATAAGTTGTCATACAAAGATTGGGATTAAGTTCAAACGGGGCAAGAGCCCCCGTTGGGCAAGCATCCAGGCATGCCGAGCAAGTTCCACACTGTTCGAGAGGGAAAGGGTCATCTAGAGGCAATTCAATGCTTAATAGGAGAACCCCTAAAAAACCCCAACTACCGTCTTGCTCGGCAATAAGTAAGGTATTTTTACCCTGCCACCCAATTCCAGCCCTTTGAGCAAGCTGCCGCTCCAGAAGGGGGGCGGTGTCAACGCAAGCCTTGCCTTCGATTATTGGGTCAAATTCATGGATGGCTTCCAAGATTCGATTGAGCTTTTTTTTAATAATCCAATGGTAATCGTCGCCCCAAAGATACCGCGAAGCTTTGTGGGTCCCCGATTCACCTGGAATTCGATCGGGGCGGGCGTAAGGATAAAAGACGACTAAGGCCGTCCTGGAAGAAGCCTCTAGGCTTTTGGGGGAGAGGAGCTTAATGGGATCAAGATAGGGTAGGTGTCGGTGATAATCTTTTTCAAACCAACGATCCAACCTATCGGATTCAGACTGAAAGGGATCTAAGCTCGCTACACCTGCCCGACCAAAGCCTTCCTCTAGGGCTAGGTTGATAATCTTTTTTTTAAGGTCTTCAGGGTGCATCAAGATGCTTTCTTTGCGAACTCTCGATAATAGTCGATTCTGGGTATAGTGATTTTGTCTTCCTTTGGATAGCCTAGGTAAATGGACATCCTATGAGAATGACCCCATCTAACTATCTTAGTTTGGCAAGGATCTTACTTGTGCCCGTATTAGTGGTGGTTTTGCTTACACGCATAGAGCATTACCACATTATTGGAGTCCTTGTCTTTTGGATTGCTGCAATCACGGATGGCCTAGATGGTTATCTAGCTCGTCGTTGGAGGCAAGTAACCAAGCTAGGGGCATTGCTTGACCCCCTGGCTGACAAGATGCTGATTACGGGTGCACTTGTATCTTTAATTGAATTGCAACATGATGGACACAGCCTCGCCCCTGCGTGGATGGTTTTTATCATTTTGATTAGGGAGTTTGCTATTACTGGATTAAGATCCATTGCGGCTGGAGACGGTGTGATCATTAGTGCCGGGACCCTTGGAAAATGGAAAGTCGGTCTTCAAATTACCGCTATTTCGCTACTCATTTTGGGTCCCAAATTAGATCAGTGGTTTTACGAGTGGACAGACCTAAGGGTATTTCAATATTTCATTACTCTCCGCTACCCCTTTGCATTTTTCTTAGGGATGGGAACTCTTATTTTATGGATTTCTCTTCTAGTAGCACTTTGGAGCGGCTACCGGTACCTCTCAACTTATTGGAACCATCTTCAATCAACAGGAGACTTTAAAAAATGATTAAGCGCTATCTATGGACAGGCCTATTTACGATATTGCCCCTTCTAATCACTTTTCTGATCTTGAAATTAGTCATCGGTTGGTTGATTTCACTTTACCTCGGGCCTCTCTCGGGATTGCTGAGTACATTCGGCTACAAAAACCCTTCCGATATAGAACTTTTCATTTATTCTGTTGTAGGAACTTTTTTGGTTCTCCTCATTTTTGGAGCTTTAGTTGGTAATTCCATTGGTCGACAACTTTTGAAGTGGATTGAGGAGCTGATCCTTAAAATTCCAATTCTAAAAAGTATCTATAGTTCTATCAGCCACCTGACATCAGCGATCCAAAATCCTAATAAAGCTAGTTTTAATGAAGTCGTAATGGTTGAGTTTCCAAACGAAGGAAGTCAAACGCTTGGCTTTATTGCCCATAAAGATTGCTCTTGGATTAGCCCAGAAGGGACCGAATGGTATTCGGTTTTTGTACCTACATCGCCGAATCCTAGTAATGGATATGTCTTAATGTTGCCTAAGGCAAAAATCAAGCCAACGTCGATTCCTCCTGACGAGGCGTTTACTTGGGTTCTAAGTGGCGGAGTTATTACCCCCAAGGGATCTCGTCGATGACTAGTCAGCCTTTTGAGGGTAGACAGATTCTAATCACTGGAGCTGGGAGTGGAATAGGAAGAGCTACGGCCCGCAAACTGTATTCCTTGGGGGCAAAATTAATATTAGTTGGGCGTCGCTTAGATAAACTCAAAGAAACCTTGCCGAAGGCTCAAGCAGTTAGCTTAGATCATAGCGATGAAAGCGCAGTGATGAAATTCGCAAAGCAGTGCGGACCGCTGGATGGCCTCTTTCTTAACGCAGGATCTTATGAAAGCGGGAATGTAGAGAAGGGTGACCCAGCGATCTTTCGCCGTATGATTAAAGAGAATTTAGTAGGCCCTTGGAATATGACCCACTATTTAGGTTCACATTTGACCGAGGGGTCCAGCGTTGTCCTCACGGGCTCTAATTTGGGCATTCGAGCAATTCCTTTGAGCGCGGGCTATGGTGTTGCCAAGGCGGGAGTTCACATGTTGGCACAATATCTCTCTCAGGAATGGGGATCTAGGCAAATCCGAGTCAATGCGATTGCCCCAGGTCCAGTAGCGACAGATATGCTTCTCGACCGGATCAAAGAAGCCCTTGAGCCAGAGCAGAGGCTGAATGATCTAAAAAAAGTCAATCCGCTCAATCGCATTGGGCAAGCAGAAGAGATTGCCTCGCTGGTTGTTTACCTTCTAGGACCCGAGAGTCAGTGGCTTTCAGGCGCAGTTATTCCTTTTGATGGTGGAGCAGGGGCTGTTCACCCTAATTAATCCTCTAGGAACTCTAGAGATCGGCTATGGGTTTCTTGCATTCCATAGATAGATAGAAACCCTATGGTAAATACAACAACTCCGATTAGCAGGGCCGAAGTTAAGTTTCCAATACGGTGATTCAGGAAGAGGAATACAATCGACATGGGACTTACGGACCACCGAACAAAATTAGGGACTGAAGTAGTTACCGTCGATCGAAGATTCGTGCCGAAATGCTCACTTGCAGTGGTTACAAAAACGGCCCAATAGCCCAAGGCAATCCCGAAGATGAAGGCCAAAAGATAGAACTGTGATGCGTTGAGTCCTGGAGTTGTAAGAAAGACGAGAGAGCAAACAGCACTAAGGGAGACGAAGAAAAAGAGAATTTTTTTACGACTCTCTAGGATCTGACTAAGAAATCCACTTAGTAAATCACCAATAACTAGTCCTGCATAGCATGACGCAATAGCGTTACCCGCTTGAATTGCATCGGTATAGCGGAGAGAGATGGCAAACTCAGGAGAGTAGAACATCAAGATTCCAACTCCATACCAAAGAGGAATTCCAACTCCCACGCACCGAGCAAAACGCAGAAATCGCTCTCGGGTTTTGAAAAGAGAAAGAAAATCCCCCTGAGGAATATCTTTACGTTGGACTTCTTTGAATAGTATGCTTTCGCCCACCCCGACTCTCAGCAGTAAAAGGGCTAGTCCTAAAATACCCCCCGTAAGATATGCGTGGTTCCAAGATAGATGTTGGCCGGCTAGATTAGCAACGACAGCCCCACTGACACCCACGGAAGCTACGATAGTAGTTCCATACCCTCGAATATCAGAAGGAAGCGATTCTCCGACAAGTGTTATAGCAGCCCCTAATTCACCCGCTAGGCCAAATCCAGCAATTAACCGGCAGATGGCATATTGAGGAACAGTGGTAACGAAAGCATTGGCAATATTAGCGATTGAATAAACGGCAATCGATCCAAACAGGACGGAGAGCCGCCCTTTCTTATCGCCAAGAATTCCCCAAAAGATACCCCCAATGACGAGTCCCCATACCTGCATATTTTGGAGAAATATGCCCACAGGAAGTGTTTCCTCGAGGGGAATCCCAATACCGATTAGGCTTTGCTGTCGGACAATTCCAAAAAGCAGCAAATCAAAAATATCAACAAAATAACCTAAAGCTGCTACTAGAACAGTCAAAGTGCATGCTCGACGGATATTATTTAACATAAATCGGTTTAAGGCCTTCCAAATTCCATAAATTCGATCTCTTTGTCGAGGGTTACGCCATGCTCCATAAATTTATATTCTCCCTCTAGAATTGCTCGAGACAATTTAACCTTTTGAATATCGTCATTGGAATCAAGATCGTTAAATTTGCTTTGTATGCGACGAAGCATCTTACGAGCGAAGAGATCGGCTAACCTTGTTTTCGCTTTCGCATCACTTTTATTCAATTTCAGTTGATCATTAGCGTGAATAATCGCTGCAGAAAGAGCAAAAAGATCTGCGCCAATATCGACAGCTCGGAAAAGAGTTGCCTGTTTCTTTTCCAGCTTGGGGCCGTTCAAAACCATCTGGTGAAAGATAGACCTACTAAGCCTCCGGGCAAACCTCTCAGATTTCCTGAGGTGCTGACCGAGCGAGCCATAGGAGTGGTATTTAAAAAAGGTCGATAATCCCCACCAACGGGAAGGGTACCACCAGGCATAGAATTTGATCACTTTGGGGATCGCTTTGATTCTAGTGCCCCAACTGCTTTTCGGATTCACTAAATCCCAAGCCTTCGACAAATGCTTATCGAGAGCTTCGCGGGCAATAAAAAGATGCATGATCTCTGAACTACCTTCAAAAATTAAATTAATTCTAAAATCCCTCAGCATGCGCTCAATACCAACACCTGCTTCGCCTCGGTTAATTAAGCTATCGGCAGTTTCAAACCCTCGCCCACCCCTGATCTGAAGGGTTGTATCCACCATTTTCCAGCCTTCTTCGGTAGTCCATAATTTGGCAACTGCAGCCTCAAGGCGAATATCCCGAGTTCCTTCGTCAGCCATGCGATTGCAAAGATAGGCCATGGACTCAATAGCAAAAGAAGTGGTCGTGATATCGGAAATCATGTGAGCGACGGCTTCGTGCTTGCCGATAACGTTGCCCCACTGATATCTTTTCGCTCCCCAAGCACGAACAATTTGAGTAAGGCGCCTGCCTCCACCCACTACCCCATTAGGGATCGAGAGGCGACCCGTATTGAGAGTCACGAGAGCTAATTTAAGACCCTTACCTTCTTTCCAAAGGAGGTTGTCTTTAGGGATACGCACATTAGTGAAACGTATGACTCCATTTTCAAGGGCGCGCATGCCCATAAAATGGCATCGAGTCACGACCTCAACTCCCTGCCAACCTCTTTCTACAATCACAGCCGATATTTTCTTGGTGTCTTCGTGGCGAGCCATCACAACATAGAGCCCCGCGATAGTCCCATTGGTGCACCAGAGCTTCTCCCCGTTGAGAATGAAGTCTCCTTCGGGTGTTCGACTGAGCGTTGTGCTTAAATTGGCGGGATCTGAACCGACCTCTCCTTCCGTGAGAGCAAAAGCCGTAATCATTCCTCGGGCTACTTGAGGTAAATATTTTTCTTTTTGAGCGTCAGTTCCAAAATGCATCAAGGGGTTAGGGATCCCAATACTTTGATGTGCTGACAGCAAAGCCAACACATTTGAATCTTGTGATCCAAGTAATTCCATAATTTTTCCGTACTCAGATAATGTAAATCCTAAGCCTCCATATTTTTTGGGTATTTTCATTCCCATGGCACCCATCTCGGCCAGTTTTGTGATTACTTCAGGAGGATACTGGCCTTCGCGGTCAATTCGATTGGAGTCCACTTCGGTTTCAAGAAATATCTTCATCTGGGCATAAAACTTGTCGAAATCTTCACTGAAAGGCTTAGCGGGAGGCACAGAACTTAGAATCTTTATATCAAAAGAGCCCCCAAATATTTCTTTAATGAAACTTTCAGAAGTCCAAGCATCTTGTCTAGCGTCCTCGGCCACCTGTCTTGATTCTTCTTCGGACAATCTCTTACCGGTGTTTCCGTTTATATCAATAGCCTTGTTTTGATAGCTTGTTGCCATTGTCAACTTCTCCTCGATTCTATATTCTACTTGAATTACGGTAAGAGGCTAGGTCGCTGTTCTAATAACTAGATAAAGGGAATAAACAATATTTTTATGGGGTAATTATCTATCACCTTGCGGTCCCCCCCCTTTATCTTCGTTCCAAGATAGATCTCTCCAGAAATGTCCCTGGGATCAAACTCATTCAATAATCAATCTGTGTCTGAAGTAGTTCAATTTTATGCTCTCTATCGCGAATTCCTTCCCTGCATAAATGTGGAAGATCTATGGTGTTTACAAGTTGACCAAAAGGTTTAATGGATCTTCGATTGCTTGCGGGACCCATTTTTTGGCACCCGGCTATTTTAAGCAAAAATCACATAACTGTCGTGACTCGAGTTGAAACTAAGTTACCTCTTGGTAGTTTTAATCGATCATTCCATTTGACGATCTCATAACATAGGTTAAAATCAGTGTTTCGGCACCCGTAGCTCAGCTGGATAGAGCATCAGACTACGAATCTGGAGGTCGGGAGTTCGAATCTCTCCGGGTGCACCATTTGAGCCTAGGGCTCAATTCTTTTACAAACATTTTCGAACCAAAAGTATCTGCATTTTTCAAGCATTTGATTCTCGAGAATAGGATCTCGAAACAGTTCGTACTGTCGATATTCTTCATTCTGAAGAAGTACAGCTAGATCCCACTGGGTCAATTCGGTCAGGGCCATGTACCAACGGCATTGCCACATGTATTCCTCGGGTATAAAAATCTCAGCATTATTGGCGGAGCTCCAATATCGCTTATTCGACCCCGTCTTAATTTCAAGACCCTTGATCCATTCCCCTTTTTCATTGACCACAATGCCATCAGGGTTTCCAATAATCCACGATTCCTTTGGATGGATCAAGTGGCCTACTTGAGCCACGGTGATTTTGTTCTTTTCTGAATACATTCCGATGATGCGTGGCTCCGCCTCAATACCATGGAGCATAGCCGGATTCATAACGGATGGGGTACTTAAGCCCAACTTATCCCTATAGACATCTAATGCCTTGCCCCATTTAGATCTACCTAAGATCTTAGCGACATCAGTCCCTGTAATACCCTGGCGTCGAAGCTCTAGCCATTCTTCTCGGGTCTGAGTGTTTGCCATTCCTTAAGAATAACGAATAGGATGTGAATTAAAGAATATTTTGATAGTAGACAGTGTCACCTTTCTTTTTAGGGGATGCGATTCGGATTACTACATCAGCTTGAGCTAAAGCCACAAGGTCCGAGGAATCTCGACTTTTGACGGGGTGCAAAAGGCTGTCAATTCGAAAGGCAGGAACAACCCATTCCTTGTTTCCGCTATGATCAAGGTCACTTCCAAGAATGCCTTGCACCCAGACAGTAGCCGGAGTCATCCCTCTGAGGGCTGCCAAGAGAGGAGGGAGAAATATTAAAGAAGTGACGTAGGTTGAAACAGCATTTCCTGGAAGTCCAAGAATGATCTTGTTGTTGATCGTTGCGGCAAGCATGGGCATCCCAGGCTTGAGGTTTAGTTTATGAAAGATAATTTGTGCTCCGATCTCCCTTAAGACACGAGGAAGGTAATCTTTATCCCCTGCAGAGACACCTCCGGTGGTGATGAGAATATCGAATGACTGAGTGTTGATAAAGTGCTCTATCTCGAAAGGGTTGTCTCTCAAAATTGGCCCCAGATGGCACTCCGACCCCAATCGGTTTAAAAGATAAGAGAGAGAATGCCAGTTAGAGTCCCTGATTTGGAATTCAGAGGGTCGAGCACTGAGTTCATCTCCCGTGGAACAGACAACTATTCTAGGCGACATTCTAGGGGGAGAGGCTTCTCCTACTTGGGCGTAAAGGGCAAATCGGGGAGCGTTCATGGGGTGATAACGCGGTAATAAAACCTCATCTTTTTTCGCATGGGAAGCTTTTTTTCGGATAAAGCTTCCCGGCATGACTTCGGTCGCTAGCACCATGGATCCATGCTCAATTCGACATTGTTCAATAGGGACAACCGCGTCAGCGCCTCGAGGAACACACGCTCCCGTCATAATCTTTAAACATTCATCAGGCCCTAGAGTATATGTCGAAGGATCTTCCCCTGCGTAGAGGGTGCCGATAATTCTCCGAGGACCTGCTGTATGAGATGTGTTGATCGCATAGCCATCCATCGCACTCTTATCGAAGGGAGGATCGTCTCGATCGGATCTTAGTTCAGCGTGCGCTTCCACCCCCGGTCGAATCACAGCCAAGAGTTGCTCAAGAGCCTCGTCGATTGAAATCATAAAGGCAAGTCCCTTCAGATCTACCCTACATGCTTATTTAACGAACCCCTGCCATCATCTTTTTGATTCGTGGGGTTAGAATCACGAGGACTACTGCCATTGCTATGGTGATTAAGAATAGGCCAAGAAATAAGGTCGTTGGGGCAAGTTTTTCACTAAAGGGAACGACCAAACCAGCTAAAAGATTGCCCGCCCCAATGGCGAAGAAAAAGAGACCCATCATAATGCCCGAATAGCGTGCCGGGGCTAATTTTGTTGTGGTTGATAGTCCCACAGGTGATAGGCATAACTCACCAATGGTATGAAACATGTAAGTAAACAGTAACCAATTGGGCGAAACCTTGAGTCCGGTCTCGAGAGCGATATATTTACTAGGTAAAACTAGTAAGAGCATCCCCAAGCCCACAAATAAAAGCCCCCAAGCAAATTTGATGGGACTGCTGGGTTCTTTGGATCCCAATCGAATCCAAAGCCAACTAAATAATGGTGCAAGCATTAGAAGCCATATCGAATTGACGCTCTGAAACCAACTACTTGGAAACGAAACTCCAAAATATTCATTTCGCGTATTGTCTAAGGCAAATAAATTTAAAGTAGTACCAGCTTGTTCAAAAAGAAAAAAGAAAGTCATAATAAAAAACATGAGAATGCCTACAACCCACATTCGCGACTTTTCATCAGCGGTAAGAGGGGGGAGATCTTGACCTTCTTTCTGGTCGAGGTTGATGCCTGTCTTTAGGCCGACGGCTCCTAATTTGTCCTGTTGAATATAAAACTGAAGTACACCAAGGAGCATAGCGGCTCCGGCTGCTCCAAAACCCCATGCCCATCCGCTTCTTGAGGATAGGCCCAGAGATTCAAGCATGGATAGAAAGCGAGGATCTTGCGCAAAATACCCACAGATCAAGGGCGCGATAAGCGCGCCTAAGTTGATGCCCATGTAATAAATACTGAAGCCTGCATCTCGCCTGGGATCATTATCCGCATAAAGTTGGCCAACCATAGTTGAGCAGTTGGTTTTGAGGAAAGAAGTTCCGAGTACTAGGCCAAGAAGTCCAACATAAAAAAGAGATTCGTTTCCTAGAGCTAGACAGCCTTGTCCTATTGCTATCAAGAGACCACCGGCTATCACTGCCTTGCGATACCCCGTGTATCGATCAGCAATCCACCCCCCGGGGATAGAAAACGCATAAACAGAGAAGGTGTAGATGCCATAAATTAATCCTGCATACCCTTTAGCAAATCCGAGTCCCCCTAATTCTGGTGGGGCAATCATATAGAGCATCAACAAGGCCCTCATGCCGTAATAGCTAAATCTTTCCCACATCTCTGTGAAAAAGAGAACCATTAGTCCCCTCGGATGACCTGCAATGCCAGTGGTATCGGAAGAAAAATGAGATGAGACCATATTGTTTCCTTACAGGTTTGATTGAATGAAAGACCAGATTTTCATTTGCTTTGAATGGATCTGGTTGGGAAAGCGTACTCCGTGATCTGATCCAGGATAAATTTGGAAGTCGTATGGTTTATTGAACTCTTGGAGTTTATTAATAAAAGCAATGCTGTTAATAGGGTGAACATTGTCGTCCATCGTGCCATGAAGGATTAAGACTTTCCCATTTAAATTGGATGCCGATTTGATGACTGATGAAGCTTCGTAACCCTTAGGGTTTTCTTGGGGTAACCCCATATAGCGTTCGGTATATATGGAATCGTAATAATGCCAATCTGTGACGGGCGCTCCCACTATACCAATTTTCCATGCGCTCGAATGAGTTAACGCAAATGCTGTAAGATAACCCCCATAACTCCAACCCTCGAGGGCAATACGGCCCATATCAGCAAAACCCTGCTGCTCAAGCCATCGAAGACCGTCTAGTTGATCCTGGAGTTCAAGGAATCCCATGTTTCGATAAATAGGATAGGCGCTTTGTACACCTTTGTTGGTGGCACTCCGGTTATCACAGACCCAAACGATATAGCCTTGTTGTGCAAGAAAATGAAACCAAAGCATTTGGGAACTATTCCAGCGATCCAGGACCTGAGGTGCATTAGGTCCCCCATAGACATGCTGAAAAACGGGGTATTTTTTTTTCCGTGTCATATTGGGCGGTAAGACTAACATGGTTTCCATTAAAAACCCATCTCGGGTAGGTACTTGTTGAAAACGAACTGTACCCCATTTTATGTTAGTCATGGTGCCTTCAGATATCGTTCTTAACGCCTCCCCCTTTTCATTCTTAAGAACGACTTTAGGAACAGTTTCTGCGTGACTCCATTGGTCAATGAAGAGAGTGAATTCTGGATTCCAACGAGTTACATGAAAACCTCTTTCGTGGGTTAGCCTTTTCTTATTGGATCCATCAATATCGATCGAGTATGCATCCTGACCGGTAGAGATTCTTTCTGAAGAAGAGAAGTAAACCTTAGTGGCACTGGGGTTTACTCCCTGGAAATCAGCGCTCCATTCTCCCTTGGTAACTGCATTGATAAGTTGTCCATTAGCTGTGTACCGATAAATATGCCTAAAACCTGTTCGATCGGATTCCCATAAAAAACTACCATCGCCAAGAAAGACAGGTAGGGGCAGTCGTTCCTGCCAGGAGGCCTTGCTTTCTTCCCGAAGGAGGACCAAAGATTGATCCACAATGCTTTTTGGAAATAATCTAAGATCGAGCCAAGTTTGAGTTCGATTCTGGTAACTTGCTAATAGGTCTCCGTTGGGCGTGAAACCAACTTGAACAATGAGAATTTCCTGATTTGGATAAAGATCAGAAACCCATTGCGTGACAAGCGGTTGGTCAATTTTGACCAACCCGAGTTTAACGATGGGGTTAGGGTCACCCGCTTGCGGGTAACGAGTCTCTTTTTTGATCTGACGTAATCCCCGATCATCCGTCAGAGTGTAAGTGGGCACCTGAGTTTCATCTAGGCTTAAGTAGGCAATTGAAGTTCCATCTGGGTTCCACCAATATCCCTTAACGCTTCCTCGGCCATAGAGTTCCTCCATGTAAACCCAATCTAGTCGCCCATTGAATATCGTCTTAGATCCACCCGATGTAAGCGCAGTCTCTTTGGGGTTTTCCATGGAGGAAATATATAAATCATTTCCTTTTAAAAAAGCAATATGTTTACCCGAAGGGCTGAAAGAGGGCTCATCTTTGGGACCTGCGCTGAAGGTAAGTTGTTTCGCCATTAACTGGAGGAGATCGACATAAAAAATATTTTCATCAATAACGATGAGAAATCCGTTCCTATCCTGATCCCAGGTGAATTGTGCTCGGGCTAAAGATTTTTTTGCAGAAGCTTCGTTTGCTCCCGCTTTGATGAGAACTTGAATCAAAAGATCTGAAGGGAGTAGGGAAGTCTTTATCCAATTCGATGGATTTACTTTTAGGAGAGTCACAGCTCCTTTTTCAATCTGAGTTTCAACAAGAGCTCCGTCGCTCATCCATTCCAACCGAACAGCGGGAATTGTTACGTAATCTTTCTTTTGTGTGGGATGTGTTAATCCGTTAAGGGTTATCACCCCTGGTTCTTTGGGACCCACCTGCGCCCCAAGATGTATATTTTGAATCAAAATAAAACTAACGAGACTCAAACTTTTCAAATTGAGTAAATAAAAGCGCATAGACACCAACCTCTCCTTAGTGGGGCAAATGCTCGCGAGTTAGGTTTCGATGACCCGACTTAGTAATCAGAACGTTATCTTCAATGCGGATGCCACCGAATGGGGTAAGTTCGTCAATCAATTTCCAGTTGAAAATGCTTGCGCTACCATTTTCACGATATTTACGAAGAAGCATGGGTATGAAATATAGACCTGGTTCCACGGTAAAAACATGACCTTCTTCGATCATCCGAGTGGTTCTAAGATAGGGGTGACCTACGGGTTGAGGAGCTGCGTCTCCCTGTGGGCTTAACTGTTTTCCAGCCACGTCATGAACTTGTAGTCCAAGATGATGCCCGAGACCATGAGGGAAAAAAGGCATCGTGTACCCTTTTCCATGAACTTCGTCTGCCGAGCAGTTAAGTAAATTTTGTTCAACAAGCAGTTGGCCTATTCGCAGATGAGCATCTTGATGAAAATCAGCATAATGCATGCCGGGCTTCAAAGACTCGCAAAGATCTTGCTGAATTTTTTCCATGCCCTTCAGGAGGGATTGAAAACGTTCGTGACAGGAGGGAGTAGTGTGGGTCCGAGTGATATCAGAAGCGTAGCCATTCCATTTAGCTCCCGCATCCAGGAGAAGGACAGACCCCTTATGAATTTGAGGACGTTTTCCATGGTAATGAAGCGTCGCTCCTTTTTCGTTGAGAGCCACAATGGTGGTATAGGGTAAATCATCATCCGTACAACCAACTGCCCTAACAAAAGCATGATGGATTTCTAATTCACTTGCCCCTGATAAAAAAGCTTCTCTCGAGGCGCGATGGCCACAGGCCCCAAGTTTTTGAGCTTCTAAAATGCAATGAATTTCATAATTTGATTTAAAACTTCGAGTCCAATCGAGATGCTTCGTTAGAGGTTCAGGATTCATAGTCCAACCCTTATCTCTAAGGAGATCAAATTCGTTACCTAAATAGGCTACTTTACCCAAGTCTTTTAGGGATTCTTTCAGGGTCTCTAAGGTTGAGAATTCTTGTATATCAAAAAAAGGTAGCCAAAAGGGATCTCCGAGTGGCTTCTGTTCGTACCAAAAGTCTTCAGGTGAATAGCGATAAAGAGAAATTTTTCGACCGGGTCTGATAATTAAAAAATGATGAGCGCCTTCTAGAGGGCACCAATGATTAAAGTGAGGGACCGTATGAAAAGGTGCATCGTTATCATCAGCAAAGTAGGTAAAAGGCTGACCACTAGAAATAACTAGGCAGTCAAATTTTGTTTTATCTAGAACCGCTTCCGCAGAGGATTGTCTGATTTGGGTATGTTCTCTAAACAAAGAATTTAAGTCAGCCATAGAATTAAGATTCTAATTGAAATTAAAGAAATGAGAGTTCACGAACTTGGGGAACAAAGCCATAACCGAAAGCCTTTTGATAAAAAAGGGCTAAAGAATCTCGCTCTTTAGCTCCCAAATGGTAAGAGATATTTTCTGTAAAATAGGCCCTTAGTTGGGTTTCCGACCACCTTGAAGGGACCTTGGCCTCCTCAATAATCGTAGATAAATTTTTATTCCCCTGTCTGAAACTCTCTTCAAAGAACCACTGAAGGGGTTTGCCATCGAGAACTCGGGGAGCGTTCGGTTGAATAGCCCAGAAGGCAAAGACAAAAGGCAGGGTGGTATGCATTTTCCACTCATGTGAGAGGTCGAGAACTAAAAGGTTATGAGGATTAGACCTCATTGCTTGATCTCCGATCATCAAAGCTGCGTCATGGTCCTTGAGCATAAGGTTTAGATCTGGGGCTAAGTAGTTAGTTTTTAAATCACCACAGCCAAATTTTTCTCTCAATAAAATCTGCCCTAAAACAATGGATGTTCTAGAAGAAGTATCAAGCGCCAAAGTTTTGATTTCACTGAAGGGTACCTTACTAAATATCAGAACGCTTCGGGCAGAGTCCTGAGATCCAATGCAAAGATTGGGGATAATTTTGAGATCGGGAATCCGCAGATATTCTATGGAACTGATTAAACCCGCATCGACTTCGCCCGACCTTAGGGAATCGCAACTTGCTGAGGGTTTTTGAAATTTTAAATGAAAATTTTGATAATGCAGTCCCCGTTTAAATCCATAATTCAACGGCTCTGCGTTCAGGTAGTTAATGATGGAGAGTCTGAATAGTTCATTTGTCATTTCAATAGTCTAACGACCCCTTGTTACTATAGTTCTGCCATTCTAGGAGAATGGAATCTTCGAAATTATGGACAGTTCAAATGGATACTCCACTCGGGGTCATGACAGGTCTGATTGAGGGGAATGGGTTCATATGCGAGTTAGGTTTTGGGGAAATAAATCACCCTTCTTCCCCAGAACGCCCCCCCAAAGAGGTCTCGACTACACGACTGTATCTGGGCCGCCAATTGTTTGATTATTTTCATGGGCGGCTTAGGAATTTTAATTTACCTCTTCAGCCTCAGGGAAGTGTTTATCAGCAAAAGATTTGGTCTTTAATGAGAGAGGTCAAGTATGGTTTTACGATGAGTTATAAAACTTTGGCTGAGGCAGCAGGCGACCCCTTGGGAAGTCGAGCTGTCGGAGCAGCTTCGGCTGCTAACCCTATTATGATTCTCATTCCTTGCCATCGTATTATAGGATCTGATCGAGCTTTGGTCGGCTATCGGTACGGTCTAGATAAAAAAACAAAACTTCTGCAGCTCGAAGGGTCTATTCCGAAATCCCAAGAAGTACTTACACAGCCCCTACCGGGGATTGATTAGATTCGCTTCAATAAGGCTAAGCACTCTACATGATGAGTGTTTGGGAATAGATCGATGGCAGCAAGTGATTCGATCTTATAGTTGGTTAACCGCTTGATATCGCGAGCCCAAGTAGCCCCATCGCAACCGATCATAACAACCGTTAGGGCTTCAGAAGAATTAATCTTCTCGAGAAGACCGACGGAGCATCCCGATCGTGGGGGATCTAACAAAATCGTATCTCTCGATGAACAAAGTTCGGTCAATTCTATTTTGCCGACATCGCCTTGAACACATACCCCATTGATTTCAAGTTGGTCAAAATTTCTCTTTGCATAGGTGACTGACTCCTCCGCGCTTTCAATGAGATAAAAAGATTTGAAATTTGCACGGAGAAGAGCACTGAAAAGACCAACTCCTCCATAGAGATCAAAAAGGCGCTCTCCAGATAGCGACCAATCAAGGAGGATAGAAGAAAATGATTCAAAGGCCCACTCCGGGCAGGCTTGAAAAAAACTTCCCGCCCGGTGGTTGAGAGTAAGCCCCCCTAATTTTTCAGTTAAGGTATAGTCACCCTCGAGGAATTGACCGTCTTTCAATAAATAATGGATACCTGACTCCATCGTCGCAATTACGCTCACCGAAGGGGTGCCTGTTCCCAGTTCCCAACGCTGTGGATGGCATGGAACCTTCTGTCTGACAAGGCTGTCTCTGAGACAATCAATCGCCCCAGAGAGGGAAGGATGAGCGGTCGGACAATCACGGATTTCAATAATCCGATGACTTTTCCGTTCGAAGAACCCAAGCATCGCACCATCCCAATGAAGTTGGATTCGATGGCGCTTGGCCTGAATCGGAGCCGGCATCCATTTGAAGTCCTGTCGATTTAATTGGCGGTGTAATAAATCTTGAACCATCAACTTCTTCAATTCGGTTCCGTGTGAACCCGATTCCCATAAATCACATCCGCCACAGACTTTTCCAAATTCACATTGGCTAGCAACTCTCTTGTCACTAGGTGACAGCCATCGAGTAACAAGTCCTTCGCCGTGTTTCTTTTTCCATACCACCTCAGCTTCTACAATTTCGCCCGGAAATAAGGCTAGGGGAGAAGTTAAAAGTAGTAAGCGACCGTCTAGATGGGAAGCAATCCCTTTTCCGCCCCATGCGAGACGAAGCACCTCCCCGGACCATTTCTCCCGTTGTGCGGCTGGGTTTATTTTTTGATGGGATGATCGCATTTATTCTATTGTTTCATAGCCTCCTAAAAGTACTCGTTGACCCTGTGCCACAATAGAGATTAATGACCTCCCGTATCCCTAATCCGCTCACGCAGGAGCAAATAAAAGCCCTGATTCCTCATAGGGACCCTTTTCTTCTCGTCGATAAAATTTTGGATTTCGAACCAGGTCAATGGATTAGGGGCTACCGAGTCATCCAGCCCTCAGATCCTATTTTTAAAGGCCATTTCCCTGGACGAGCTATTTATCCGGGAGTCTTGATCGTTGAAGCCATGGCTCAAACAGGAGGATGTCTTTTAATGCAAGAGATTGATGATCCCCAAAGTAAGGTTATTTATTTTATGTCCTTAGACGCCATCAAATTTAGAAAGCCCGTTAACCCCGGGGATGAACTTGTAATGGAAGTTAAGGTTCTTAGCTTTAAGAGTCGTACATCCAAGATGCGCGGGGAGGCTTTTGTGGGCGGCATCAAGGTTGCTGAGGCTGAATTTGTGTCCATGCTCCAACCCTTACCCGGTGGAGGAGTTTAATGGCTCGGTCTATTCATGCCTCCTCGACTGTGAGCCCCCAAGCAGAACTCGGTAATGATGTTTCCATTGGTCCCTACTGCACAATTGATGCCTCTGCTGTAATTGGAGACAACACGGAGCTGAGAAGTCACGTCGTCATCGGGCCGCATACAATCCTTGGGGTGAACAATATTGTCTATCCTTTTGTGTCCCTTGGGCTAGAACCCCAAGATCTTAAGTTTGGTCGGGAAGTCACACGTTGCGAGATTGGAGATAGGAATACGTTCAGAGAAGGTGTAACAGTTAATCGGGGTACCGAAAAAGGGGGCGCCATTACACGCATAGGGAATGATAACTTCATGATGACTTCTGCTCATATTGCACATGACTGCCAAGTCGGTGATAAAAATATTTTTGCCAATCACGCGACTCTAGCCGGCCATGTTGAATTAGGATCAGAGTGCAACATTGGAGCCTTTTCTGCGGTTCACCAGTTTTGTAGAGTAGGTAATCACGCCTTTTTGGGCGGTTTTACGGTCGCTACCTTAGATTGCATGCCATACATGAAAACGGTTGGAGCACGAGGTACCAAGAGTTATGGAGTTAACTCTATAGGGCTAGAGCGTAAAGGATTTAGCCGTGATCTAATAGCTAAACTTAAAGAAGCTCATCGGATTCTATTTCATTCCGATCTGGACCGAGATCAGGGGCTCATCGAAATTGTGGATAAACTCGGTAATTACGCAGAGATCAATTACCTTGCGGACTTCATCAAACAGAGTGTCCGAGGTATTCATCGAGGGTAATTAAAGTAATTCTAGCCGAGCTAAATGCTCAGCTTCACTGATAGGTGTATTTTTCTCATCGCTCAGGACTTTGCCGTCTCGTAATTTAACAATTCGATGAGCTTTTCGGGCTATATCTTCCTCGTGTGTAACGAGAATGATGGTATTCCCCTTTTGGAAGAGCTCCTCGAAAAGCGCCATGATTTCCACTGAAGTCTTTGAATCTAGAGCCCCAGTAGGTTCATCGGCAAGCAGAATAGAGGGATTGTTAACAAGCGCTCTAGCAATAGCAACACGTTGACGTTGTCCCCCTGAGAGCTGATTAGGGAAACTATCCGTTCTTTGGCCAAGCCCCACATTGTCTAAAGCCTTGTGCGATCGATCGTGTCGATCTTCAGGGGTTGTCCCAGAATAGATCAAAGGTAATTCAACATTTTGGAGAGCGGTGGTTCGCGCGAGAAGATTAAAAGTTTGGAAAACGAAACCTATTTCTTCATTACGTATTTGAGCTAGTTCATCATCTGTCATAACAGAAACATTTTTATCATTTAGTTCATATGTGCCACTCGATGGGGTATCTAAGCACCCAATTAAATTCATCATTGTTGATTTACCAGAACCCGAGGGACCCATAATCGCAACATATTCGCCACGAAATATTTCTAAATCAATTCCGTCCAGCGCACGAACTTGAAAATCACCCATTTCATATATCTTTTTGACATCTTTAAATTGAATAAGAGGGGCGTCGGACATCAGATAACTCCTGTGTATCTAGGTTATCAAGGAAGGGCGTTTGGGAGCCCCTTGGAAATCCCTAGTCTCTCATCGGACCAATTTCGCCGTTGAATGGCTCTAATCAAGTATTCCTTTGTTAGCCTCAATCATTTTCAAGTTGATTTTCCAGCGTTAGAGCCTGTTCAATGAAGGCTCGATGAATTGCGAAATACTCATAAACAAGAGCATAAAGTTTTTGTAAGAAACCAACATCTTCAACTGCGGGGACTACGCCAATAGACTCAACTCCAAAGCCATCACAAAGATACAGCGCACGAACTATGTGCGATTTTGATGTCACTACGACCACCCTATTTATCTTGTAATAATTCTTGAGGCGATCAATACTCTCTCGGGTTCTTGTGCCCTCAGCGTCCTGAACGAGAGCAGCCTCGGGCACCCCCTGGCTTTTCATCCAATTAGCCATAGTCCTAGGCTCGTTGTAGTAACGGGAGCGTCCATCTCCACTGAGAATTAATTTATTGGCCTTTTTTGCGATCCATAGATCTTTTCCGGCCGATAGTCTCTCCTGAAGCCTCTTTCCAGGCTCGCCGCTTTTGGTGACAGAGTTGCCTAGTATGAGGATCGGTGCATCCGTTTCGGGGGCATCGTTGGCGTTAAAAATCCTGTGGTCAAATCTTTTTGGGAACCAAATAAGGGCCCACTGCACATCGCACAATAAAACGAATAAAAGCAGGCCGCCTAGTCTCTTTGGTGTAGCCATCTTTCTAATGCATCCTTTCTGTTTGGCAAAACCCATTGTCAGTTTAGAATGAGGGTTAGGATTCATTTCGTTTTCTACCACTCTAGAAAGTTGCCGATATTTGAATGATGAAAAAAAATATTTATCTTAATCTAGTGTCACTCTCAGAAAAGGCTCATGTATTTTTTGGGCTCTTTTTAATTTTAACTACGTTAGGCTGCTTTAGGGCCTCGGGTTCCCCAAATCCAGTGGCTACGCTAGCTGAAATCCCAATGATCGGTGGGGATCGAGTCAAAGGCATGAAAGCCTCGGCAGGCCCCGGCGATTTCTTTTTTCAAAATGACTATCTAGCCATTTCGGTTGATGGAGCCAAATTTGGTCAATCCTCCGGCCAATTTCATAATCCGGCTCGCGGCATGTTCGCTCCTTCCGGTGGAGCCATTCTAGACTTTAGTTCGGTCAAATTAGATTCCGCATATAGTCGTTACCTTCCTAGCGATGACATGATTGAGAGGCTTGGAGTAGTCGTCAATCAAGACCCCGAACTTCCCCTTGTTTTTTCCTCCTATGCCCCAACTTTAACCAGTGACGGTTTAACTTTGGACATGATTGGGAAGCTTCAAGATCCGACACAAAAACTATCAGGTGTTACGCGGGATAGCTCCAACTGTGTCAGCAATGTTTCCGTAAGCCAACAGATAAAGCTGGGGAATAAATCCAGGTATCTGACGGTTATTACCACCATTACGAATAACGGAACTTCTACTCTACCCATCAGAAATATTGGCGACTTTCTTCACCAAGGCGGCGGCGGATATCGTATTGTTGCTCCAGCCTATGGTTCCTTTTCTCTGGACTCAAGCGGCAATCCCCTTACGCGCGTTTCTAATTGGGGAGTGAATATTCCTCAATCCGCGGAGGTGAATGGTACAAACTTTGCTTCCCCCCTAGTGACAAGCGTGAGAGCCCCCTATGTTATATTCCTGGGATCAGAACCTTCGGATGACACATTAGATCAGCACTCAAGCATCGGTGTTTTGCCAGTCACTGATGGGCAAGTTCTTGTAGCAAGTGATCCACAAGATTCTCTAGGAAACCCAAGACCAATTTTCCCCTCCCGTGTAGTGGTAGGAGGCAAAGAAGTTCCCTCATTAAGCCCCAATACGTCCATTAAATACGAGCGAAGGTTCTATATTACATCAGGCTCTTCTGGAGACCCCGCTTTGCTGCCAAGCGAGACAGTCAGTATACAAAACTTACTCCTTTCAGAGAGCCATACCCTTAGAGGTCTAGATATTGGAGCAGTGCAGTTTGGAACTTTTGGAACGAGTCAGAGAAAAGGTTATGCAGCAACAGAAATACGTTTTGAGCGCTTCACCGGGCAAACAACCACGTCAGGAACCACGATTAAGTCAGACAGCACGCTCTTGTCGGATCCTAATTGGAAACTTGAACGAATAGATTGGCAAGAAGGTTTTGACACCATTGCTGATGAATCGGGAGGTACGAATTTATCTCTCGCCTATCTCCCACTTGTAGCTGATCCAAACATACCTGGTTCAATGATGCCCTATCGTGTTGTCACGAAGAGTTCGCAGTATTCGAGCACCATGATTCGTTTTTCTGATGCGAGCGATTCCATAAATCCAACCACTCAAAGACTCCTGAGGCCCCGGAGTGTGTATGCGAGTGTAGATAATACCCCTTTTATCCTAGGCGAGCTCTTGGCCCCAGAGAGGTCTTTGCTGGTTAATAGCAGCGGCGAAGTAATTAATAGTATTGTTACCCCTCACGCTTTTTCGGTTAAGGAAATCGGAACAGATTTGGTATCGCAATATGCTCCCGCGACTATTATTTTCTCGGGACTTAATCCATCTGGACAAATGACGGCCTCTTTAGATCCATGGATGCAGAGAACCCGAACAAATGGTGCTTTCTACGATGTTATGGGGAAGGATGTTTACCTTCTCTCATCAACATCCGGCGCCTATCAGTTTGGTGCAGGTAATTCAGTTTTCGGTTCAGCTTTTCAAACAGCTAACCTTTCTCCCTTCATGGGCTTCTTTCCGACAGGCTCCTACTCAGCCATTGCCCTGAGGGGACCTCTTTCTATACCCGATATAAAGAATTTCTTGGCCTATAACGGAAATACTTTAAATTTGCACGATTTCTCGATCGCCCCTCTAAGGATGCCTTCAGGCTGGATTGCGTTTGATCTACCAGGGCCAACCCAAAGAACCACAGGCTACATGACACCTGCGGAACAATTGAGTTCCGGCTTGGCTCAGGGTCTTCAAGCAGTAGGCCGGACTGATGTTGATTACTTTATCGATGCACAGTCCCTCTACACGAGTTTCCGTCAACAATTTTTAACACCTGGAATTGACGTCTCTTCTAGAAATCCCATTGGCGATTCGCCCTTCATTGTTGCCTCGAGAACGGGTAGTTTTTCTCAGACACTTGCCACAGGTCTCTTCACTCCGAAGGTTTCTGCAGCCCAATTTGGGGGAGCTGTTTCTTCGGCTGCATGGACCTTGGCTGACTTTATTAATCAGGGGGGGCATAGCTATACCGTTGTCCACCGTCCTAGAGGTCCACAAGGGCTATTTACGGTTAACAACGGCATTAGCGCCTCAGCACCGCTGGGTTCAGGAGCTAACAGTTGGTGGGCGACCACATCCTCGCTTTCGGGAGGAAAGAAGACTGGTGACTTTGATGCCATCGAACTGATCCGATCTCAGTCTTTTGACCCCCTAAATCCATCAGCATGGTGGAGTGAATTTCTAGCCCTTCGACAAGATTGGTTTAATTTAATTGGAAAACAATCGCCTACCAAGTTCACAAAAGGACTTGGCTTGAGTAGCGCCTTGGTCAGCCTGGATACTCAAGTAGGTTCAGCTCGATCCTATTTGAATATCGGCACCGCTACCCTTGCCCAGACTGATTTGAGTTCAGTCTTAACCGCTCTTCAGTCAGGAAAGATTATCGCAAGTACCGGTCCTTTAGTTATCCCATCTATTGGTTCAGTAGGCCCTGGCGGGCTAGTCTCAACTGGTGCTCCAATCGCATCGGTTTCTTTGGACTTGGATATTTATTGTCCTGACTGGGTGCCCTTAGACCAAATAAGAGTTGTGCTCAACGGAATAGTTGTGACCAACATTGTTAAATCAAATCTAGTACCGGATACAAAAGACAGTCGCCACTTCACTGCCACACTCATCATTCCTATGTCATCAGTTGCTGCAGGGAAGGGTGCTTGGTTGGTCGTCGAAGCTGGGGTGCCCTTAAATGTCAGCGGTGTTTATGCCCCCAATACAATATGGTCTAAATATTCCAAAGGGCTGTATCCTCTAGCGATTTCAAATCCCATCTTTATTAATGTATCGGGGTCAGGTTACACTCCTCCTCTGCCTTAAATTAAGTTTCAAAAGAGGTGTCTGTGGCGGAGTGGTTAAATCAAGTCCCTGAAGATGTTGAGGCAGAAAGATCTCTGCTTGCTACGTGTGCAGGCTCTGGAGCCCGTGACGTCGCGGCAGATGTAATATCGACTCTCGATGAAGACGATTTCGTGGTGCCAAAACATCGTATTGTTTTCAAGGCGCTCAGATCTTTAGTTCAGAATCAAATCGAAATCAGCGCCATCACACTGAAGGACGTAATCGATCAGAATGGCGAATTGAATTTATGTGAGGGTTTTATTGGCATCACCGAGTTATTGGCAAGCCCGGAAGTGGGTGAACCTTCGGTGTTAGCTGATTTACTTCGTCGTAAGACCAAACTAAGAAAACTCATTAAGATCAGCTCCCAGATGGGCCAATTAGCCGGTATCGAGGAAAAAGACCCCGAATTGCTTATTGAAGAAATAGCAGGCGAGCTCTACCGCCTGAAGGAAAGCTCTGATCTTAGACGGAAGGGCTTGATGAGTACCGAACAAGTGTCAGACCGTGTTTTTGAGCGCATTCACAAGAGACTTAAAACCAAGGGTTATTTAGGTGTTCCTACCGGGTTTCCGAGTATTGACGATATAACGCAGGGCTTTCAGGAAGGCAATCTTATTGTCCTTGCGGCACGCCCAGGAGTTGGTAAAACATCTTTAGCGTTAAATTGGGTTCTTCGATCTGCTCAAGTTCATTCCACGAAGGGAGCCTTTTTCTCTTTGGAGATGAGTCACGAAGAAGTGTTCCTTCGTTTATTGTCCTCATTAACCAAGATTAATATGAAGGACATTCAATCAGGAAGAATCAATGATGATCAACTCAACCAACTTTATGGTGGTCGAGACAGCTTAGTAACACTTCCCATTTATGTATGCGATCAAGCTTCCATTACGGTTCCTCAAATTGAAGCGATGATTCTAAAGCATCAAAGCTCCAGCAATCAAAGGCTTGATTTTGTGATCATTGACTACCTGCAACTGATTAGCTCCCCTGAATCAAGTCGCGGAAGTCGTCAAAACGAGGCCATTAGAATCGGAGAAATCAGCCGTGGGTTGAAGTTGATTGCCAAAAACTATCAAATTCCAGTTATTGTTCTCTCCCAGTTAAACCGCGAAGTCGAACATCGAACTGGCGGAAAGCCTCAGTTATCTGATCTCAGAGACTCAGGTGCCATCGAACAAGATGCCGATATTGTGGCCTTTATTCATCGACGTATGAATCCGTCAGCAGAGAGCAATCAACCGGACAATAATGCCGAACTCATCATCGCAAAACACCGCAATGGACCAACAGCTAATCTACCGCTCATCTTCCAGCCCGATCATGCAACGTATTACGCACTCGATAGAACGACGGATGGTTTAGATAGCCTCTCTTAAATCTTCATTTACTCCAAACCAAAGGTGTCAGTCTCAAGTTCTTTCTTGATAATACTCATGAATTGGTCTGCAACAGCCCCATCTACAATTCGATGATCAAAACTTAGGCCACTGAACATCATTTGTCTAATCGCAATAGAATCGTTTCCAGATTCATCGGTCATGACCATCGGTCTTTTGACGATGGCTCCAATGGCCTGGATGGCTACTTGGGGTTGATTAATAATAGGGAGCGCGAAAACATCCCCAAAGACGCCTGGATTGGTAATGGTGAAGGTTCCCCCCGAGATCTCATCGGGGGATAGTTTCTTACTTCGAGATCTTTCCGCTAAATCATTGAGGCTTCGTGCGAGGCCTCCCAAATTCAAGCTGTCTGCATTTTTAATAACTGGGACAATGAGGCCCCAATCGAGAGAAACCGCCACTCCAAGATTAATATCCTGCTTGTAGACAATATTTTCGCCATCAATAGAAGCATTAACGACCGGGAAAGCCTGGAGAGCTTTAATCACAGCCTTCATTATGAAGGGCATGTAACTCATTTTAGTATCATAAGTCTCTTCAAACTTTTTACGATGACGAATACGAAGGTGCGATACATTCGTCATATCAATTTCAAATATGGTATATACATGAGGACTAGTCTTGAGTTTTGAATTAACCATATTGTCCGCAATAATTTTTCGCATACGGGACATAGGTTCTATTTTGACTCTTTCCTCAGGCGTAAAAGCCGGCACATGAGGAGTCGGAGGGATAGAAAGTCCTGGCACAGCTCCAAGAGTCGGAGCTGAAGGATCGTGTCGTGGTCCCATCATGGGCATGGGGACCAGAAGACCAGGCGAGCCTGAGGGGATACTTTGCCCTCCGATTACCTTTTCGATATCAGATTTAGTGACCCTCCCGTTTTCACCCGTACCTCTAATTTGACCGAGATCAATATGATGTTGCTTGGCCATCTCCCTTACCAAGGGCGACGATTTTGTTTTTAGCCGCTCTTTGAGATTTTCCTTTGGCTTATCTGTTGCTACCGATGCAGCCTCGGCTAGATTAAAACTCGACACCATGACAGTTGAGGGTAGAGGAGTTGGTAATAATTTGACCTGCTCGCCTTGACTTCCAATCCGGGCTACAACTGTTCCAACGGCGACGGTCTTATTGATCTCAACTAAGATCTCCGTAAGTATTCCAGCGGAAGGAGAGGGGATTTCGGCATCTACCTTATCGGTTGATATCTCATAAAGGGTCTCGTCTTTAGCAATTGGGTCACCGACTTTTTTGTGCCACTTCAAAATGGTAGCTTCAGCGATACTTTCGCCCATTTGCGGCATAATGACATCGAAAGACATGAAAACTCCTAGAGCACAGGCTGAGTTAGATGGTGAGTGTTAGACAACTGAAAAGCGTGAGCTAATTCTAATAGTTTGACATCACTTAGGGCCGGTGCAATTAGTTGAATACCTACGGGGAGCTTGGCTTGAGATTCGGGCGATTGAACAAAACCGCCGGGGATAGAAAGACAAGGGAGTCCAGAAAGTGACGTGGCAGCACTATAAACATCGGAAAGATACATCTCTGCAGGGTCTTTAGACTTGCTGCCCAATGGAAAAGCAACCGAGGGGCTTACCGGAGTCAGTAAAAAGTCCACCTTCTTAAAAGCTTCCTGGAAATCTTGAGTTATGAGATTTCTAGACTTGAGCGCTCGGTAGTAATATTCGTCGACATGGCCCTGATTTAAACAAAAGGCACCTAGAAGAATCCTTCTTTTGGCCTCTTCCCCAAACCCCTCGTCACGTGTTTTAGCAATTAGGTCGATCAGGCTCGATGACTGTGATGTTCGATAACCATATCGGATTCCATCAAACCTGGCTAAATTCGAAGATACTTCCGATACACAGATAAGATAATAGGTATCGATGGCGTAGGCTGTATGGGGAAGCGAGATCGGTATCATAGATGCGCCCATGCCCTCAAGTTCGCTAATGTTTGCGTCGATAACTTTTCGGACGCTAGCGTCAATTCCGTCAGTGAAATATTCCATTGGAAGACCAATGCGGACTCCCTTTAGATTGAGTGGGTTGAGGGGGTATAGCGACTCGCACCTCGGAAGATCGATAGAGGTTGAGTCCTTAGCGTCTTGACCGACGAGCGTACTGAGCAATGCCGCTACTTCAAAAGCTGATGAGGCACAAGGTCCTACAACATCTAGGCTCGAGGCCATAGAGGTAAGGCCATATCGGCTCGAGATCCCATAGGTAGGCCTCATTGCAGTGACATTACAGAAACTACCTGGGAGTCGAACAGAGCCACCTGTATCGCTACCGAGAGATGAGACAACATATTGCGCCGCTACTGAGACTATGGAACCACTCGAACTCCCACCCGAAACCCGTTGGGTATCCCAAGGATTCAGAGTTGGACCATAAGCGCTAAATTCTCCACTACTTCCCATGGCAAATTCATCCATATTGGCTTTTGCAATGGGGATAGAGCCAGCCCTTAACAATTTATCAACAACTGTAGCGTTGTAATTGGAGATATAACCTTTGAGGATCTTAGATCCGCAAGTCATCTCAGACCCCGACCAGTTGAAATTATCCTTGAGTGCAATAGGTAAGCCCATCATCGCGCCTCGCTCTCCGTTCTTGATTCGCTCATCCGATTTACGAGATAGTGCGATAGATTCTTCATAATAATGCGAGATGATGGCATTCAATTTAGGGTCATATTGTTTTATCTTCTTAAAGGATTCTTCAACTAAATCCCTTGAAGATATATCCCCCTTTTGGAGCAATGCACGCCATTGGGTTGAATGAGGGAATGTCATGAATAAGGATCCTTATGCTCAAGTTTCGCAGATATCTCAAGGTCCGTGAAAGGGGAATTCTGCCCCTAGTCCATCAACCGATGTTCTACCATCAAACATTTATCTTTCACGACAAGAATACCCTTTTGGGTAAGTCGCTGTTCATCAGAGAGCTCTAATCTCATGTTCAATTGAAACCAACACATTTTGGGAGTCCAGGGAAGCTCACAGATTTCATGGACAAGTCTAGAGAGATCTTCACTCTTTCTGAAGACATTAACCACATCGACTTCGTGAATTTCCGATAGATTCTTGGAAACAGGAAGCCCCCAAAAGGGAGAGAGAAGTTCGGGATTTACCGGGTAAATTCGGTAGCCTGCATCCTTCAGGTATTTAGCCACGCCGTAACTTGCCCTCCAGGGTTTCGGGGAAAGACCCACGATCGCTATGGATTTGCCCTTTCTTAGAATGTCTTGCCAGGAAATCATAGCTTTTTAAATCCTAGAAATTGATCGAAAAGAAAGAGGACTTGTTAAACTTATTTTCTCACTTAATTGGGGTTTCTTGTGATGCCATATCTTTCATCCGGGAGGACCCACCCAGGTCTCATCAGAGAACTCAATGAAGATTTCTTTTATGCCGACGATCGCCTAGGTTTATATATAGTCGCGGATGGGCTAGGGGGCCATGCGGCCGGAGAGGTTGCAAGCAAATTAGCCGTTGAATCGATTGTTGACTCAGTTAAAGCGGACTACCTAAAAACTCCCGAAGTCAGATTGGATCTGGCTTTTCGTAAGGCAAGCCAGTCGATCCTTGTCCACATCACAGAGAACCCCGATCATATGTCCATGGCTTCTACCGCTGTTGCCATGTTGATGGAGGGCAGTAAAGCTACGATTGCCCACGTCGGAGATTCAAGGGCTTACGTCTTCAGAGATAAAAAGATTGAGCAATTGACGGTCGACCATACTTGGGTTCAGTCACAGTTTGAAAAAGGACTCTTAAGCGAAAAAGAAATCAGTTCACATCCCATGCGTAACGTGATTACCCAAGCTCTGGGTAACACCACATCTATTCGTATTGAAATCACTCCCTTTGCAGCCCATTCGGGGGATCGGTTCTTACTTTGTTCGGATGGTTTAAATGGCATGATTAACGAAAAGACCATCGAACAAACACTCAGAATCCAAGATCAATCAGACTGCCTTTCCGCACTGACCCAAGCAGCTCTCCGGGAGGGAGGCGCTGACAATATTACAGTGGTATTGATTGATCTTATTTAGCGCTAGAACCTGATTTAATAGGGAGTGTCCGGACAAGCCTTTTGCAAATATTGCAAAGAATAGTGTAAGTATCGGGTTGTTCAAAGTGATATCTAAAACCCGGACCTTCCAGAGGATCCTGCTGGAGAGACTCAAGTCGACCGAAATGATATTCAGCAATACGAACGCTCTGTGGAGCCGTTAAATCAGATCCACAATGTGGGCAATTAATCGACATCAGAACCTCCTATTTACTCTCATCATAGCAGATTCAATATTGGATTTATTTAGGAAATGGAATTCGGCATTCCAGTTGACCTTGACATAATCCATCCCATACGACCGTCTTACCAGTATTGAAAGCTTTGACGATCGTTCCTTTTCCGCCGGAAACTAAATCACCTGCTAGATAAAGACCTGGTATCCCAGTCTCGTAAGCATGAGAAGTTGTCGGATCTTTTCCCTCCACAGTGACCCCCACCTTTTTCAAGAAGGCTTCGGGGGTTGTTCCTCCAATAGCGTAAAGGATATGATCGTATTTTTTCAGAGTCTGATCTTTAAAAAGGATCTCAATTCTAGGATGGTCTTGTCGATCTCGCACTTGGGCTACCTCGGATTGAAGCAATATTTCTATTTGTTGGTTCTTTTTAAGTTCAGACACGATCCTCCTGTTGACCTCATTCGCTTTTGTAAATTCTCCTCCTCGGTAAGAAAGGGTTACCTGATGGTCACTGTATAGATATTGAGCATATTCGAGCGCAGTATTCCCGCCTCCGATGATCAGTACATGGCTACTCGTAGGAATTTGTTGGGATAGGTCAAACCAAATATTCTGCTTCAGCGAAGAGGGAAGGTGGTAGTTGGGTTTATTAGGTCGTCCATAGACGCCAATTGCGATAACGACGGTACGCGCCTTCCACTGTCGTTTTTGTAGATCGGTGATAACAAACAAATCATGAGCAACTTGTTCAATGTGATCGACCTCAGTGTTAGCAATAATCTGGAGTTCGTATTCTTCGATGAATTGATCCATAGTTTTTAAGACGCTCTCCCGAGTCCCGTCCACAATGCAGACCGAACCCTCGCATACAACATCTTGGCCTAGGTAGACTTTGTCGACACGCTTTCCAGGGGTGTAGAGTTTTTCAATGGAGTAACTGTGACGAGGACCCTTTTCGATAAGCAATACCTTTTGAATACCTACTCTTTTCGATTCGACTGCAGTCGCTATCCCTGCCGGTCCCGCGCCGACAATGATCAAATCTAAAATTTCACTCTCTGCCATCATAAAGATATGATGAGGTCTCAGGATTATTTTGCAATGAGGAGTTTTATTTGAAGGTGAAGGGAAGGCCCCTGGTTTTACTCTTGTTGCTGCTAGGCTCCCATTGGATCCTTGGACAACAGGCGTCTATGACTGTTAAAGGGAATCTCCCCACGGGCTCACAAGCCCTTGTTTGGTTTAAACCCAACGAAGGAATTATGGTTCAGGGCCGGGCGGTCCCCAAAGGTTTTTTGAAGCCCGGAGTAGCAATAGAGACCTGGATAGACTATCGAGATCTTAATTCGGACGGGAAGCGGTGGGCCCTCTTGGTTTTATTCCCAAGAGATGAATGGAGAGAAAATCAAGTTATCCATCAAGTCGTCTACCCAAAACTGGAAACAGTTTGGCTTATTAGCACTTTCTTTACAGGCCACGGTCAAAATTATGATGAATTGATGTCAATCAATCCCCGATTGCCAGAAAAAGTTAGATTAGGAGATCGATGGGTTATTCCACGAGAGCTTTTAGCAAAGGAATTAGGTGGACTGAAAATCAGGCCCAATAGATCTCGCCCCGAAGATAGTCTCGATGACGAAGCTAAAATTGAGGCTTATAGGAAACTTCTTACGTACGAATTAAAGAATGATGAAAAATACGCGGTCTACCATTTGCGAAAAGGCGAGGCAATTTATTCAGATGTAGTCCTCAGATATACAGACCGGGTTTATCCCCTCGAAGTGAATGCACTTTCTCTCCTCATAGCCAAAAAGAGTGGAATCAGGGATGTACGAAGTATTAAGCCAGGACAATCTTTACTGATTCCTATCGATTATCTCGCTAGCCCCTTCCAACCAGAAGGATCATTGGCGCTTAAAGATGAAAAACAAATAAGAGACGAAATCAAGCGCACTGAATCGCTTTCTGCAAGTCCAAATCTGAAGGGGGTAGAAATCATTCTTGATGCTGGGCATGGAGGTATTGATCCGGGAGCTTCAGCAAATGGACTATGGGAATCTGACTTTGTCTATGACATCGCGAATAGAGTCAGAAGTCAGTTGCTAAAAGAAACTGAGGCCACGGTTAAAAATACCATCTCGTACCCTAGGATTAGAAATTCTATCAGAAGTCGAATTAAAAGAATTTCTCCCTCAGCGGAAATTCTTACCACGCCACCCTATCGTAATGACGGAGAGAACCCTAGTTCAGTTGGTGTGCACCTCCGGTGGATACTAAGCAACTCCTGGACAAGTAAATTCATAAGTAATAAAGGGGATGATAAAAAAACGCTATTTATTTCTTTTCACGCTGATAGCCTTCATCCTTCAGCTTCGGGAACGATGGTTTATGTTCCAGGATCATCAGGAGTTCCCGACCGTTTTCGAATAAGGGGCCTAAAAGGGGTTCAAGTTAATGAACTGCCTAAATATGGATCGGTAACGTTTACTCCCCAGGAGCGTTTCCTTGGAGAAGTTAGAAGTCGTCAATTTTCAGAAATCTTGATTAAAAACTTAGCGCAGAATCAACTGCCTATTCACCAAAATCGAGCCATAAGAAATATCATTCAAAGAGAAGGAACAGCTTTTGTGCCTGCAGTAATCCGCTATAACAAATCTTCTACAAAGGTTCTTATCGAAGTAGCTAATCTCAATAATCCTGTCGATGCAGAAAATCTGTCCGACCCCGAGTTTAGGTCGAGGTTTGCCGAAAGCGTATGCCAAGCAATTAAAGCTTACTTCAAGAACTAATTCGATAGACGATGTCTGAGGGCCCTCAGGGTGGTTAAGGCCTGATTGGGATCTCGATGAAGGGAAGTCAAATGACCCATCTTCCTGCCCCTTTTGGCCGTCTTTTTCCCATAAAGATGAAGAAAGGTTTCTGGTATCTTTGATGCCAGGTTCCAATTGGGCTCATCTTTAGATCCTAACCAAAGTTCACCAAGAAGATTGATCATGGCGCCCGGTTTGATAACGCTGACAGATTCCATAGGCTGACTCGTTAAAATCAATGCTAGTTGTTTAAATTGACTTGTTTCAGAAGCCTCAATCGTTACATGACCAGAATTATGCGGACGGGGAGCTAGTTCGTTCACCAAAACGCGCCCATCTGGCATAAGAAAAAATTCAATAGTGAGAAGCCCCACAACATTCGTAGACTCCATAATTTTTCGACCTATAGACAAAGCAGATTGGGCAGACTTAGCGGGAAGGAACCCTGGATAGAGGGTGCTTTCGAGAATATGGTTTTCATGATAATTAACAAAAGGATCCCAAAAGGACAAGTTCCCAAGAGTGTCTCGAGCTCCGATTAGACTGAATTCCTGAGTGAAGGTAACCCATTGTTCAAGGACTCCCGGTTGGCCTTCTAATCCCTCGAAACACTCTTTTAAATAAGTGGGTTCAAACGATGATAATTTAATTTGGCCACGCCCATCATAACCCATTGAAGATGTTTTAAGGACCGAAGGGACGCCCATAGTCCCAGCACCGCTTATGAGGTCATCGAGGGTATGAATTTCTGACCACCTAGCAGTAGGGATATCAATAGAATTGAGATATCCTTTTTCGCGAATGCGATCCTGAGAGATAAATAAAATCCTGGGCGAAGGATATATCTTCTTGGTCTTTTCAATAGCAATAAGGGTCTCAGAAGATATATTTTCAAATTCGAATGTAAGAATCTCGATATCGGTAACGAATTCAAGGATGGCCTGATGATCAGAAAAGGACCCTATGACAAAACGATCTGCTCGGGATGCACACGGGCAATCTGGACTTGGATCGTAGACAGAAACTCTGACTCCTAATTGCTGCAAAGCTTCGCAAAGCATCAGTCCTAGTTGTCCACCCCCTAGAATCCCAATTCGTTCGGGACGCCCCATTATCAAAACCTCCAAAGAATTATTTTCTCACAAGACTGAAACTTTTATCCTTAAAGCGTTTATTCTAAGGAGGTATGAAAGTGGCTCTCATTACTCTATCCGATCGGGCTTCCCAGGGTCTCTATGAGGACCTTTCTACACCCAAGTTGGAAAAATGGTTAGTAAATCATGGAGTTACCCATCTTGCTAAAGAACTTATTTCTGATGATAGGAATCAGCTTATGAATTCCCTAGGAATTCTCTTAAATCAGGATTTTGCCATAGTTCTTACGTGCGGTGGAACTGGTATCTCATCTCGCGACATCACCCCTGATGTAACAAAGGAGGTCATTGACAAGGAAATCCCTGGAATTGCAGATTTAATCCGATCTCAAAACACGCATCCCATGTCGGCACTCAGTCGGGCCATTTGTGGATCCGTCAAAAAGACACTCATCCTTAATTTGAGCGGGAGCCCTCAGGGGGCCGTGGAACAACTTGAAGTGGCTTGGCCGGTTCTACTTCATGCCTGTGCAATTCTTAAAGGGGATAGAACATCTGGCAGTTCTTGTGATTAGCGCAACAGTCTTTGTTAAGAGAAATTACATTGGTTGGATCCATCTCTGGAACAACCAAGAGGATTATGATCATGGAGAGCCCTCGGTTATTTTCTTCAATGGCAGTATTGATCCTCTTTGGCTCGAGATTTTAGAATCTCTTTCGAATGAGATTAAGGAAAACCTCGATAAAGGCCATGGAATGATCCTGACGGATCCCCGTTTTCTTAATTTCTAGTTTTTAGGCCAAGTCACATAAGGATATTTAGGAGTATGATCGTCTAATGTCCTTAAATACCCCGTCCTTACTTGTAGCCACTCCCTCCATGGGGGATGAACGCTTTAAACGTACCGTCATATTGATGATTGAGCATAACGATCAGGGTTCTTTAGGCATTGTTATCAATAAACCTCTTCCAATTAGCCTCCAGACCATTGCCAAGGAGTCGGGATTACCCTGCGACCTCACACCCCAAGTAATGGCTTTCTATGGTGGCCCCGTGGAGCCTCAGCGGGGGATGGTTCTGGTCAAGGGAGGTCTCCCCATGCCCGAGGATACCGTTCTAGACTTTACCCATTTCATTTCTCCCCGTAAAGATTTATTGGAAACACTTATGGATGATGCCGCTCAAGAATTTCGATTGTACTTGGGTTATGCAGGATGGGGACCGGGTCAACTAGATTATGAAATTACAGAGGGAACCTGGGTTCTTAGACCCTTGATTTCAGAATGGCTCTTATCGAACAATCCGGCTTCTCTCTGGGAAGCTGTCCTTAGTGCTGAACTTCATTGAAACGCCGGGTCCTTTGGTGGTTTCGAGGCAAGGATCTTCGCATTGAGGATCATCCATTTTTTGAAACGATCAACCCTGATGACGAAATTGTTCCTCTCTTTATTGTAGACCCCTATTTCTTTGCCCCTGAACGAGCTCAGGAAATTCCCCATCGCATTCAATTCCTCTTAGAGTCCCTCGAAGAACTAAAGGTGGCCATTCATGGTCTAGGGTCAGAGTTAATCATTCGTCAAGGCAAAAGTTCAGATCTTATTCCTCAATTAGCTAAAGAATGGAAAATCGATCAAGTATTTTGCTGCCGATGGGTTGAACCCTTCGGCAGAGAAAGAGACCGGCGTATCGCAGATTGTCTTAAGGGCTATTCGATCCCCATGACTCTGCTTGAGGGAGAGACCTTATTTCCACCAGGCTCTGTTCGTAATGGCTCCGGGCAAATGTTTAGAGTCTTTACACCCTTTTCTAAAGTTTGCTGGTCCCGAGGTATCCAAAGTAAAGAACTCCCTCCTTCTTCTTTACCCCCACTCCCGGAGGATATCGAGCCTCATTCTGTACCAGTACCAAGTCTCACCCAATTGAAGATTGAAAGAAATCCAAATGTCCAAAAAGGAGGGTCGTCTGAGGGAAAAAAAATACTTCACACCTTCCTCACAGGCCCAGTTTCTAACTATCCATCCATGAGGGATCGAATGGATCAACGAGGCACTTCAAGACTTAGTGCTCATATTAAGTTTGGAACTTTATCGATTCGAAGTATCTGGAAAATGACAATTGCTTCTGGACTAACGGAGGCTTCGCGTAAGTTCTTAAATGAATTACTTTGGCGGGAGTTTAGCCACCATATGTTATGGGAATGGCCAGAATTACTTTCGACCCCTTTTCGTAAGGATTTTAAAGACTTTCCCTATTTGAATAATCAAGAAGATTGGGAAGCCTGGAAAGAAGGCAAGACTGGATATCCCATTATCGATGCGGCTGCTCGAGAACTTCTTTCAACGGGATATGTTCATAACCGTGCCCGTATGATAAGTGCCAGTTTTCTAACCAAGCATCTCCTCATTGACTATAGGCTAGGAGAGCAACACTACCTTAAATACCTCACTGACGGAGATTGGGCTCAAAACAACTCAGGGTGGCAATGGAGTGCAGGGTGTGGGTGTGACGCCCAACCTTGGTTTAGGATATTTAATCCCATTACTCAGGCCCTCAAGTTCGATCCTTCGGGGGAGTACGTTAGAAAATATATTCCTGAACTCTCTAAGGTATCGAATGAATGGATTCATACACCATGGCTAGCTCCCAACGATCAGAGAGATCAGTGGAATTATCCCAATCCTATTATTGGACTCGACGAAGGGCGTCAAAGATTCTTGGCAGCTGCCAAGATGCACCTAAAGAGAGATACCCCCTAGGTTTTAGAGCCCCTCATGGCCTTCATAAGGGCAAGCATTGGTCCGGGGAGATCGTTTGGATCCCATCCGAAGACTCCGCCGTTCAGCCATTGAGCTCCATCGACATCTAGGTCGGCACCAGAGATCCAAGAAGCTTGGGGTGACGCTAAGAAAAGAGCTGCTTGAGCGATATCTCTTACTTCACCAATCCGCCCGAGGGGAATGGTAGATTTCATTCGTTTTTCAGCACCTGGAAAACTCCATAGGTTCTTGTCAGTACCTTCAGTATGAATAGGCCCAGGCGAAATTGAATTACATCGGATACCGAAACGACCCCATTCGGCTGCCAAGGTTCTCATGATCGCTAGAACCCCTGCCTTACTAGCTGCACTATGGATAGTCCCGGGTTGGCCACTTTGTGCATAAGCAGCAATGATAGATGTGATCGACCCTGGGCGCTTGTCTTCGATCTGGATTTTTCCGAAAGCTTGCGAGGCAAAAAAAGTACCATCCATATTAATCTCTGTGACCGCCTTCCATGCCCGAGGAGAAAGTTCGATACTAGGTGCAATAAAATTTCCAGCTGCATTGCAGATTAATGCATCAAGCTGACCAAATTTCTCACGAGCTTTTTGTAGCCATAAATCAACCGATTCATAATTCCTGACATCCACGCTTTGAATATAGACGGCAGCCCCCGAGGCCTTAGCCTTCTCAGCTACTTGTTCAAGCTTCTCAATCCTGCGACCGCATATAGCTATGTCATAACCTGATTCTGCGAAGAGAAGAGCCATACCTTCACCTAAACCACTTCCTCCTCCGGTAATTGCAACGACAGGGCGGGACATGAGAATCTCCTGTTAAACTAACCTTTTTACAACTTCATCAGATTACACGCTTTCTTTTTAAAAGGTAACCATGTTCAAAATTAAAGTTGTAAATTTAAAGGGTTCAGACGAAGTCTCCTGTGAGAATGAGATTTCAATTCTTTTGGCCTCTCGGTCAACAAAGATAGAATTGACCCACCGGTGTGGAGGTCATGCAAGATGCGGAACTTGCCTGGTGACCATTCGACAAGGCCTAGAGCACCTCAGTCCAGCAGGAGCTTCTGAGATGAAAATCTTGAAAACACTTAAAGCTAAAGATAATCAACGATTAGCTTGTCAGGCTTGGGCTAAGTCGGATGTTGAATGCTTTCAGGGGTAAACTCTCCATATCTTAATCGAGATAGAAGCCTACCGCCTGCCAGACCTTAACCCGACGACCTTCTTTACTTCGTGCGGGATCAAACACAACACGCTTGGCTGATTCGAGACAGGCTTCATTGGCATCCTTGATCTCGCTAGATTCACCTGCGAGACCTTGAAGAATACGTGCCGCTAAAACTTCGCCACGTTCATTAATCAATACGTTAACAATGACCATACCCCGAGGTCGGCCCCATGAGGGACCTAGTCGAGGATTCACGCGATCAAGATTCATGGGTTTTGCCGGGGTAATTTCCTCGGAGAGTACGACTAGAGAACCTTCTTTAATTCCAGTTTTAGAATATGGGTTCAAATCATCGTTTTCTTTTTCGAGTTGGGCTACTTTATTACGCAAAAGCTCAAGTTCTTTCTTATTGTCTGCAAATTCTTTTAACATCGTCTCACTGCCTTGATCATTCTCAGAGAGTGTGTTCTTCATTTGGTCGAGTTTCATTCTAAGGTCTTCATTTTCATTCTTTAAAAGCTCTAAGGACTTTTGTGCAGAGGTCAAAGCGTCTCTACTTTCTTCATATTGAGTCAACTTTGACTGAAGTTCATCTCGCTCAGATATCAACAGCTCAATTTGCTTTTTCATTTGAGTAGATGTTAGAGGCTTTTGTTGCCCACTGAGGAGTGAAAATGCGAAAATTGCGAACAAAGGTAATCGCCATTTATCCATAGAGTCCTCTCGGTCTCTAGTCTAAACCTTAGACTAGCGACTCTTCAATTTTACGATGGCTTCCTTGATAGCATCGTTCAGTTTTGTGGGTGAATGACGGGCCATGGATGTACCCAAGTCGAGCAAGTCACCAAGAAACACCTGGGTTCCACCGCAAGTCTTGTCTATATAGGTAATGGGAGATCCACCCTCGAGTTCGTAACGTTTACACATATCTTCGGGAAGTCCGGTTTGATTGACAACGACCCCGTGTGGCCTAATCCCCCCCCATTGTTCGATGGCGTCTAAATGATTTTCGAGAGACATGCCAATAGTCTCATTAGGCTCGGTCATGATATTGGCAATATAAATAATAGGAGCTTTAGAATCCTGAATAGCTTCTCGTATATCTCCGATCAGAAGATTCGCTAAGGTTGATGTATATAAACTACCCGAGCTTAAGATGATTAAGTCCGCCCTTTGGATTGCTAAAACGGAATCGGGAAGGGCCTCTGCTTCTCTTGGCTCAATCCAAAAACTTCTGAAAGGGGCTTTCCCTCGGTTGACTTTCGATTCTCCTATTAGTCGATTACCGTCGGCATCTTCGGCGTGAAGGGTGATGGAATCTACGGAAGAGGGATATAGATGGCCGACTGTTACAAGAATGTTCGACAACTGTCGAACCGCTCGGACCCAGTTCCCAGAAACGTCAGCAAGAGCAGATAGGATCAAATTTCCGAGCGAATGGCCCGACATAACCCCATCACCCTTGAAACGATAATCTAAAAGATCTGATAGTGGAGAGTCATCCTTAATGAGGGCGGAAAGGCAGTTTCTTAAATCTCCCGGAGGGATGGACCCAAATTCATCACGGATACGGCCACTGGACCCTCCATCATCAGAGGTAGTGACTATTCCCGCTATCTTCCATGGATCTTTCTCCCTGACAGCCTCCGGTTTAAGGGCCCTAAGAGTCCCTGACAAGCCGGTTCCGCCTCCGAGGGCAACAACTCTTAGAGGACTTTCGGGAGTAAGCATCAAAATATTTATGAGTCAGGAACCGGTATCGAAAATCGTTTGTTTAATCTTCTTCTGCAAAAGCGAAAAGCTGATTTTTTCTCATTTCTTGTGCGTCTGGCTCGAGTCTCCAAAGGAAGACCATATTTTTATCTAGACCAATGGCAGAATTTAAAGCCAAGGAGCATTGATCTGCATCGCCTTTCTGAGCGAAAGCGAGACTTTTCAGGTAATGAAGCTTGGCCTTATTCTTTTGATTTTCTGATTCGGCATTGATAAGAGAGAGAGCCTGATCAGAGTTTCTTCGATTAAGTTCGATCTGTATGTCCATCATGGCATCGGAAGATCGGGGTTGAGCCAACATTTTCTTTCTTTTCAAAATGGATAGGTATTTTTGAGTAACACTCTGAATTTGCGTATCACCCAGTTCCCTACAGGAAAGGCTCAGGGCATCTAATAAGGATTGAGCTTCTTCGTGCTTTTTACTATCGATTGCCTTGATTGCCTTTTCGAGTTGATCGACGAGAGCCTTCGAAGGAGTATTTGTATTTTGAGATGACATAGGAGGATCCTCTTAGCCCTTTAGTTTACCTCAAAAATACAGCTCTCCAAAGGGTTTGTCATGACTTGAATAGGGCATTTTCTCGGCTCAACAGACGACCCGAAAGAGCCACTGCAAACCAAGTTAGAACGAGGGTCATTAAAAGGGTAATAAGGTATTCCCACATAACAAATTGTCCGGCGAACAGTTTCCTT
>BJFQ01000003.1 GCA_014189895.1 Acidobacteriota bacterium
TTAGGGGAAGATGAAATGTAATCGGACCATTCATTCGCATAAGCAGACTCGATGGGGGAATAAAATTCTGCTCCTTCAAGATTTATACCTAAAGAGCGGGCTTGGTCAATAAGGACAGAGCGATTAGCAATAAGAATGGGTTTAACAGGAGAGGAGCGAAGAAGAAAAGCGCAGGCTTGAAGAACTCGGATATCGGAGGTGTCCGTGAAAATTAATTTTTTGGAGTTTTGGTCGAGACGGGCTAGTAAGAAATGTAACCAATGTTCATGGGCAGACTTTAGGTTGAGTTGATCCACACCATCACCAAGGCGTCAGAGGTAAGATAAACATGGCCAACTTCTTCAGTTGATTTTTAGTGGGATTTCCTGGAACCGACAAGAGGAGATTCTCTTTGTCTTGGACTTGCCACTCAACACTACCCTTCTCTAGGGTCACTTGATTAAATTGGGACATGTTTTTCAGGATTAATGGATATTCCTTTATGATTCCAAGATCTTTCATTCGAATGAAATCAGAATTTTCTTTGAACTGATAGGCAAAGAACACTTGGCACATAATTTTCCCGTTATAACTCCGTTCAGGCGTAGGTGAATCCAAAATGGTTAATTCTAAATCCCCTATTCGATACAATGATTCTTGGCCAGCTCCTGTCTTTCGAGATAGAGTGTCGAGGTAAGCTTTTTGCTGATCATTTAGATTGGCCTGTTCCATCGGAATATAAAGTTCCCGTGGGTAGCCCAAATCTCGCTGAAGTATTTGGATTGCATGAGGAGCAAATACCGCTCCGGTTCGATCTGAGTATTGATTAAGGAGATGTGGACCATAAAAAAAGAAGGCCCAAGATAAAGATTTGAGGGTCGCCCAAATTAGAACTAAAGTTAAAAGACGTCTCACCATTACTCTAGTTTACGATTTGGGAGGAGGGGCGTAGGCTATCAATCTTTTCTCGGAGAAAAACTCGAGGGCCCACCGAGGACCTTCGATTCCTACCCCTGAAGCTCCCACACCACCAAACGGGGCGCTGTCAACTCGGTACGTAGGAGGGAGATTAATCATGACTCCCCCTGCTCGTAAGGCTTTTTGCGCTTCAAAGAGACTGTTCATCTTATTGGTATAGGCTGACGATCTTAGCCCATATCGGGTTCTCTGCGCTCGGCGGAGGCCTTCATCAAAAGTGGGGACAGACTGAATTAAGACTACAGGGCCAAAAATTTCCTCGGTACAAATTTCGGAAGACGCCGAAACATTGGCTAAAATATGGGGCGGAATAAATGTGCCTACTCTAGGCCCCCCCAAAAGACATTCGGCTCCAGTACCTAGGGCCTGGGCTATCCATGTTTCGATCCGTTTTGCACTATCTTCATCGATGACGGGGCCGATGATGGTCTCGGGGCGATTCGGGTCTCCTGCGGGTAACTTACGAACTTCTTCAAGGAATATCTTGGAGAAATCTTCATAAATCTTCTGATGTATATAGATCCGCTGAGCGCTGCAGCAACTTTGACCCGCATAAGAGTTGGCAGAGGTAGCAAGTTGCGCGGCTACCGCTTTTATATCAATATCGTCATCAAGCACCACGGCTGCGTTGCCGCCAAGCTCAAGGGTAATCTTTTTGTTCCATAAGATCTTTTGAAGGTGGTGGCCTACACGCTCAGATCCCGTGAAACTAACGGCTTTAATGTCAGGGTGGAGCGCTAACGATTCTGTTTCCTCGGGAGAAGTCGAAAGGATCTGAACAAGATCTGTACTTAGGTGGGACTTCTCGAGCGCTCGATGCAGTGTTTGGAGAAGTAAGCGAGATGTTCGTGGAGCCTGTGGGCATGGCTTCCAAAGAATCGAATTACCGGCAACGAGAGCAGGAGCTAATTTATGGACTGCTAAATTAACAGGAAAATTGAAGGGGGTAATGAGCAAAACGGGGCCCAAAGGAAAGAACTTCAGACTTCCTCGAGCCTCATCTCCACCAGGTAATAAGTCCACGACCACATCCTCAGAGATGAATCCAGAGTACGCTTCCAGAGTGCTCTGGATTAAGAGAATGGATCTCTGGACTTCCGCTTGGGCCAACGTGATTGGCTTACTGACCTCATCTGTGATGAATTGAGAGAGGGTATTTCTCTCCTGTGTTAACTCCGTCGACCAGTCTTCAAGAAGTTTTTTTCGTACCGAACGAGGGGAAGTCTCCCACTTGGTAAAAGCACTTTTAGATTGATTGATTAATTTCATAGACATATGCCGCTTTAACTTTCATAAAAAAGGAGAGGTAAGATGAAGTAGTAACGCTAAAAATAGTGTGGGATAATTGATTATCCCCTAGGCCACCTTAGCTCAGTTGGTAGAGCATCGGATTCGTAACCCGAAGGTCGCCGGTTCAATTCCGGCAGGTGGCTCCATTCTTTATTTCATCGAGGGAAATCCTTCGCAAGTTCCATGCGTAGGCTCTTCAATAGAAAGCCCCACATGTCCGCATATTCGCCCATGGCCATATCCATCGATTTGCCCGCACCATGGCCTGCACGCGTTTCAATTCGCATCAGTACCGGGCTGTTTGAGGCCTGACTATATTGAAGCTGAGCACCAAATTTATAGCTGTGTGCCGGAATTACTCGGTCGTCGCGCTCTGCGGTTGTGATTAAGGTGGGCGGATACTTGACCCCGTCTTTAATATTATGGAGTGGAGAGTAAGACATTAGGTTAGTAAAGCCCTCTTCTGTTTCGCTCGACATGTAATCACTCTTCCAAGCCCAACCAATTGTGAACTTGTGATAACGAAGCATGTCCATGACTCCAACTTGAGGGATACACGCTCCGAAAAGGTCTGGGCGTTGTGTCATGCAAGCACCAACTAATAAACCACCATTGCTACCTCCACGGATGGCTAACTTAGGCGAAGAGGTATAGTTCTCCCGAATCAGATATTCAGCGGTAGCAATGAAATCATCGAATACGTTCTGTTTCTTCAACTGTTTGCCTTGATCATGCCAGGATTGGCCGTATTCGCCGCCCCCACGAATGCATGCAAGAACATAGATACCTCCCATTTCCATCCACACCAAATTGGGGACCGAGAAGGAGGGCGTACTGCTGATATTGAAGCCACCATAACCATAGAGCAATAAAGGAGTTTCGGATGATATCTTGAGCCCTTTTTTGTGAGATATGAAAATAGGAACTTGGGTACCATCATTGGATCGAACAAATACTTGCTTGGTTATGAAGTTATCAGGACTGAATGCGATTTTGGGTGTTCTAAATGGGGTTGAAACTTTTGTCTTAAAATCGTAACGGTATCCAGTTGCAGGCCGATTGAATGAGGAAAAAGTATAAAATCCTTCTGAATCAAGAGGATCGCCCGACATCCCAGATACTGACCCTAGTGACGGCATCTTAATCTTGGATTCGAGTCGGCCTCTAGGATCATAAATCACAAGGGAAGTCTGTGCATCCGTCATGACTTGGGCCACGAACTGATGATGGACGTAGGATACATCCTGGAGGATCGATCCTTTAGTATCTTCACCGATCAGCGTTTTCCATTTATCGGGATCAGGATCCGCAAGAGAAATAGCAACAAGGCGATTGCGCGGAGCCGAATTACTTGTGAGGACGAAAAAGGTTTCTTTGATGTTCCCAACGATGCTATAGGATGCATCGAATTTATCCAGAAAGGGTGTCACTTGAGCATTCGCTTTTGACAAGTCTTTAATGAAAACTCGATTTTTACGTTGGGTCCCTTCGGATTGATAAATGATTAGGTACATACCGTCGTCTGTGACGCTTGTTGAAAAACCCCACTCGGCATGATCGGGGCGCTCATATATCAATAAATCCTCTGACTGGGGTGTATTTAACCGATGAAAATATATTTTTTGATTTTGATTCACAGCTTTGAGGGCGACGTCAGCAGGCGGTTTCTCATACCGACCATAAAAGAAACCATCATTCCGAGGTGACCAAGTGGCCCCACTGAATTTGGACCATTCGATTTTGTCGGCAAGGTCTTTTTTGGTTTTAATATCCCGGATGTACCATGTACGCCAATCAGAACCCCCATCTGAAGTAGCGTAGGCCAGATACTGAGCATTTTTTGAAATGCTCATCCCACCCAAAGAAACAGTGCCATCGCCGCTGAATGTATTGGGGTCCAAGAGAACGGAACCCTGATCTTTAATCGAATTAGCGACATACCATACGGCGTGGGGCTGTAGACCCGAATTGTAAGAGTAAAAGTATTTGTTTTGAACGCGGTTGGGCAAAGAGTATTTTTCATAATTGGAAAGGGTCAATAACCGCTTTTTAATCTCATCACGTTGAGGTATTGAAGCAAAATAGTCGTTTGAGATCTTATTCTGTTCTTGGATCCAGGTCTTCAACTCTGAGGACTGTGTATTTTCCATCCAACGATAAGGGTCGGGGACTGATCTATCGAAATAGGTCTCAACAAAAGATGACCGTAAAGCCTTTGGATAAGCAGGGGTGGTCTGAGCTACCAATAGCGAAGCAACAGTCACAAGGAATAAACTAAGTTTCTTCATTGAAATCTCCGGTGAATATAGGGGCTCGGGATCGAGCCTTGAGGTAATTTTTTTTAAAAGTTACTTCAATCTAGCAAATGAATGACAAAAGTCATAAAAATAAAGTTAAAATTCGCTAGAATTCAAGAGTTGACATAGGAGTCTCACCTTGGTGCCAAGCAGCAAGAAGGTTTTCGTCCTCGATACCAATGTGCTACTTCACGATCCTAGTTCAATCATGAATTTTCAGGAGCACGAAGTTGTTCTCCCGATTGTCGTTATTGAAGAAGTCGATAATTTTAAAAAGGATCAATCTGAAATAGGGAGAAATGCGCGAACGGTATCAAGGCTTCTAGATCAAATGCGGCAAAAAGGTTCCTTAAATCAAGGCGTAGCTCTGGATAGCGGTGGAACCCTCAAAGTTGACATTGAGATTCATGATTTAGAAATTGGAATCCTTAGTGCCGACAAACATAAAGCGGATAATCAAATTCTCGCATGTGCTCTTCACTTGCTCAGAACACGTAAAGAAAAAACAATTCTTGTCTCTAAGGATACCAACTTAAGAATTAAAGCTGATGCTCTTGGCATGGCTGCTGAGGACTACACCACCGATCGAGTGGAGATTGATGATTTCTTCACTGGGTCCTCAATCCATTCAGTCACGAGCCAACAAATTGATGAACTTTATGATCAAGGACTAACTCTCAATTCCTCATCACCTCTTTATCCCAATGAGTTTGTCACTCTGGTCAACGAGACCAACCCTAATCATATGGCCCTAGCTCGGTCGATGGGGTCTGAGGGTCTCCTTAAACCCCTCAAGCGGTTGGAAGTCCCCCCATGGGGAATCAAACCCAGAAACCGTGAGCAGCAATTCGCTATGGAATTACTTCTCGATCCGACTGTTCAGGTAATCACCCTCATTGGCAAAGCAGGAACTGGTAAAACTCTACTAGCGATAGCTGCAGGACTTCAACAGGTAGTGGACGATGAAAAATACAATAAGTTACTTGTTTCAAGGCCGATTGTTCCTATGGGTAGAGATATTGGCTTTTTACCGGGAGATATCGGGGATAAGGTTAAACCATTTATGCAGCCCATCTACGATAATCTCGAATTTATATCAGCTGCCAACGTAGACCAAAGGCGTCGAACTACGATGACCGCAGCCCAGCTCGAAGAGTCTGGGTACATGAATATTGAACCTCTTACTTATATTCGAGGTCGAAGTATCCCCAATCAATATATGATCGTAGACGAATCTCAGAATCTAACACCCCATGAGGTTAAAACGATACTGACACGGGCGGGCGACGGCACTAAGGTGATCTTCACTGGCGATCCTAATCAAATTGATAATCCTTATGTAGATGCCTCGAGCAATGGTCTAACGTATTTGGCTGAGCGATTTCGAAATCTACCTATTGCAGGCCATGTCACTCTCGTCAAAGGGGAGAGAAGCGAGCTGGCGGAAATTGCTAGCAATATTCTTTAAATTATTTGGGTTAGTCGCACCTCCTAAAGGTAAGATAGGGGCATGATTACTTCAGACCAAATCAGTCTCATATTAAAAGGGGTCGTCACCTGTAATACCGAACGTGACCTTAAAGTTAAATTGGACAATCGGAAGCCTCTCAAAATTAAAGCAGGCTTTGATCCCACCTCTCCTGATCTTCACTTAGGTCACTTAGTTCAACTGAATAAACTAAAGACCTTCCAGGATCTAGGTCATGAAGTAACCTTTCTTGTCGGCGACTTCACAGCCTCAATTGGGGATCCCACCGGAAAGAGCGTTACACGCCCCCCGCTTTCGGCCGAACAAATTACCGCTAATGCGGAGACCTATAAAACCCAAGTTTTTAAGATTCTTGATCCGAACAAAACGAAGCTTCGTTTTAATCAAGAGTGGATGAAGACACTTTCCAGTACTGATTGGATCAAGTTAGCCTCGCGGTTTACTGTAGCTCAACTTTTAGAGCGTAAAGATTTTCAGACTCGACTCGAACAAGGATCTCCCCTCTCGCTTCACGAGATTCTTTATCCTATTGTCCAGGCTTATGATTCGGTTGTTCTACAATCTGATGTTGAAATCGGAGGAACCGATCAGTTGTTTAATCTCATGCGAGGTCGAGATCTACAGGAATCTCTTGGTCAACCTCCTCAGGTCATTTTGACGCTCCCGCTCCTTGTCGGACTTGATGGAACCGAAAAGATGTCAAAATCACTCGGGAATTCTATCGGATTTAGCGAAGATGCTGACTCGCAGTTTGCAAAAACCATGAGTATTAGTGACGCGACTATGTGGTTGTGGATACCTCTTTTGACTCCTAAATCTTCGGCAGAAATCGAGGTCTTAAAAAATGCTCACCCCATGGAAACCAAAAAAGCATTAGCCCGATCCATCGTCGCTTTCTTTCATGCCGAATCAGAAGCGCAAGCGGCAGAAGAACGCTGGACTAACCGTTTTTCTAATAAATCAACCGATGAAGTTCCTGAATATTCTATCCCCTCATCTGTCGAAGAAGAGTCACTGGTACGCTTGTTACAAACCAGAGCATTGGTGGATTCGAAGAAATCTGCGGAAAGACTTATCGAACAAGGAGCCGTTAGCCTCAATGAGGTTAAGATCTCTGACCCCAAAATCAAAATCAAACTGAGTGTCGGGGACCGCTATCTGGTTCGTGTGGGTAAATTGAAGATCGAAAAATGGATTGTTGTTTAAAGAATGAGATTTTTTGAGCCACTCATTCGCAAAGATCCACAATATCGACATGGCATATGGTTCTCGTCGCCGTCTCCTTCTCGACTCATCTTTGTCGAACAAGGACAAATCGTTTCGGTAAAAGGCTCCAAAGAACAGGAACTTTTCGAATCATTTTTAGATAAAACTAATGCTCTTCCCGCTGCCCAATTACGTTATGCGATAAGTAAAGGATCGTCTAAAGAATCATTCATTCAGACTTTAAGAAATCTAGGTTTTTTACCCAAACAAAAACTTCTCGAACTGCAAAGGGAGTGGGTCGAACAACTACTCATAGAATGGATTCAAGATGAATCGATTACCTGGAAATTCGAACCCGTTAATCATGCTTCTGAACGTTGGGGGCTCGATATCTCAATCGATCGAGTTGCCTTAGCGTCTTTTATCATTCGCCGGTCAATCAACGGGCTAGGGTCTCCGGGGATCAGCATCCGAGTGCTTGAGCATCAATTTAAGCATCTTCTCGTGGGCCCGCTTGAGCCCTTAAAAACTATCCTAAGTTCTCATGAGTGGATTACCTATTCCCAACTCATTTCTGCAGTGAATAGACCCGAAGAGCTCTGGGGCCTCTTGGATTACCTACAAATTGCCAACCAAATTGAGATCCAAAAAGAAGTCGGCTTAAGTTCTGACAAAACAATAGCCGACAATCGGCGATCACGACCCTATCTTTATGTATATGCTTCGGTCATTTTAGGGCTCGCATTAGCCATAGCCATCTTATGGGTTCGGCCCAGACTCTTCACACCCATCGAATCGGCCCCTCCTCCTGTACTGGGCCCAAGCCTCCCTATCCGCGAACTTGATCATTGGACGATTGTCGTTAATATTCAAGCTGACGAAACCCTAATAAGACAAATTAAAAGTGATTTTGGAGAAAAATTCTCAATTTATTTTGTACCTAGCTCTTCTAGATCTTCAACTTTCCAAGTAAGCCTCGGTGATTTTGCTTCCTACTCGGAGGCCTTAGAAGTGCAGAATTCACTCGAGCTAAGTCGTCGTTCATACTCAAATGGCTGGGGTGTTCGCAAGTTTAAGGATCTTCAATGAGATGGCATAGGGAGCGGTTCCTTATTCTGTTGCTGATTGGATTCCTAAACGCCTGCTCCACCCCCTTTGTACCCAATAATTCTTACGACTTCAAATCAGCAGATAACCAAAAAATGTCCCCTTATTTAGAGGAGGGAATCGCGAGTTGGTATGGCGGAGATGGAGATGGATTCGGAGGACTCCGGACCGCTAATGGTGAGATTTACAACCCTGATCAGATGACTTGTGCACATAAAATTCTTCCCCTTGGGACGACCTTAAAGGTCACTAATCTAGAGAATGATCGGTCAGTAATCGTTCGCGTGAATGATCGAGGACCCTATGTCGATGGCCGAATCATTGATCTTTCTCGTCGAGCTGCAACCCTTCTAGACATTCGCCTGAAGGGTACCGCTAAGGTTCGAATTATCTCCAGCGATCTATCAGGCCGGCCTCAGCCCATGTCCGTCCTAGATGCGACCAATCCCTTTACTGTTCAACTGATGGCTGCAGAAAACAGAGAGGATCTTAAAGAACTTCGGCAAATAGTGGATAGATCCAATAGAGGCTCCTACGTGGAAGAATTTATCGATCGCAATTCAAAGGTGGTTTATCGTTTGAGAATAGGGTTGTTCAGGGATCGTGAATCCGCACAGTCTTTAGCCACAAATCTCAAAAAAATGCTTCGAGACCAAGGTATTACCCCTTATGTAACCAGGATGAGATAGTTCATTGGGTTGATTTTCTCCCATACTTAAGCCTAGAGGTGTCCCTTAGATGCTTGAAAAGAACTACTTAATTATTCCAGCGGGTGGACGAGGGGTCCGTATGGGGAGTTCTATTCCCAAGCAATTTTTAGTCTGGGAAGGAAAGCCCATCCTCCAATCAACTATTTTGGCCTTTCTGGGTCCAGAAATGCCAACTTTTGAAGCCATTATTGTAGCTGTTCCTGTGGAGTATATCTCCCTCGTTAAATCTTGGTCTCCACCCATCACTTTCAAGGTAGTTGAAGGTGGTTTGACGCGCTTTGAGTCTGTTTCTAATTGTCTTGACCAAATTCCTGCTGAACATAATCCCACGGTGCTCATTCACGATGGTGTGCGGCCCTTCCCTCCGGCGCGTGAAATTAAAAAAGCCCTTGATATTATTCAACCCCATGAAGTCATGATTCTTGCTGAGCCGATCTTTGATACAGTGAAGCGCGTCAATTCCCAGTCATTGGTATCCCACACCGAAGATCGCACAACCCTCTACCGCGCACAAACACCGCAAATTGCCAAACGTTCAGTTTGGATAGAAGCTTTTGAGTTTGCCAAAATCCATCATGCAGATATCACCGATGATTCTTTGGCTGCGGAAAAGGCTGGGATACCTGTTCGCGTTATGAGTTCGCCGGCAAGCAATCGAAAGATGACCACCCCCGCTGACTTAATGTAAAAATGGGGTAACGTTCCCACACTGTGTAGTGATGTTAACTCACTCCCTTGATTTTCTGTCATGGACTAAGAATCATAAAGCCCGCCGTATCGATAAAGCCCCTATGATTTTTACATATGAGCCTGGCTACGTTAAGCAAGAGCAGAACTCTAAGTCGATCGATTCAGATTGAAGGAACAGGCGTCCACTCGAATACTCCTTGCTCAGTTCTATTGAAACCAGCAGTCTCTGATACCGGATTACGTTTTATTCACCCCGCAAGCTCTACTGTTATTCCCGTCCATATCTCGTGCTTGAAGTCCACTTCTTACGCCACGACTCTCTCTAAGAATGGGATTGAGGTCCAAACAGTTGAGCACTTACTATCTGCTCTTGTAGGCTTGTCGATTTTCAATCTTGATCTTGTCTTGGAGTCGCACGCAACCATCCAGGAACTCCCTATTTTAGATGGGAGTTCCAAAGAGTGGGTAGCTGCCATTTTAGATGCAGGCATATCCAATCTCGAGTTACCTCAGAAAACTATCAAAATAAAAGAACGAATCCATGTGATCCAAGGAGATAAATCTATTTCTATCGAGCCTGCGTCGGGCTTGATCATTGACTACACGATTCAATTTCATCAATCCTCTATCGGCACACAGCGTCAGCGACTCGTGCTGAGCCCGGAATCCTACCTATCGGAAATTGGATCTGCTCGAACCTTCTGTCTCGAGAGTGAAATCAACGCCATGAAAAAACTTGGCTTAGCCAAAGGTGGAAGCTTAGACAATGCAATTGTCTTTGCCGCTCATGGCCCACTTAATGATTCTCTGAGATACGTGGATGAACCTGTGCGTCATAAGATTTTAGACTTGGTTGGTGACTTGGCCCTACTCGGTTGTCCCCTCGAAGGGAAGATTGTTGCTCAAGGAGCGGGTCACCAACTCCATACCGAACTCTGCAGAAATATTATGCAAGAAGCCCACAAATGGGAATTGACGACTTTAGCCTCCTGAGATAACCCTTAGTAGCTTAGCTAGGGTTACTATAAGTTATGACTCTCCACGCCCTAGATTCCTTACCTGCTTCATCGAAGCTTTGGATCGTTGGTTTGACTTCTCCCTTGGCGGATACCCAGGTTGAATCCTTAGAAGGTTCGTTAAGTAGTCTATTGGCCACTTGGACACACAAAGGCCAGCTTTATGCACCGGCTTATTCGATTCTTTACAAACAAGTAATCTTAATCGCAGAAGAATCCATGGCTCATCAGGCGAGTGGCTGTGCCATTGATGGACTTATGAGAAAATTCGGAACGATCGCCAACCACCTTTCCCTAAAGATGATTAATCCGGCCGAATCTATCCTTTGGACTAATGACCAAAGAGACTATCGGGTGAGTTCTAAAAGCGATATCCCTGCTCTCATCCAAAAGGACTCGTTAAAACCTACATCCCTCATCGCTGACTTTAGCCTTGAAACCCTTGGTGAATTAAGGACACAAGGTCTTTTTAAGGTTTCTGCAACTACCTGGCTAGGCCGAAAGTATTTCAAGACTTTAGCCTTTTAGCATTGAGGTTGAGCCTCAATATTGCTTACCTTGGAATTTTGATTGCCAGGGTTCTCGTGGGTCTTCATCGTTGGGGGTTTCACTCTTAACGACACCCTTCGCTAAGGCTTGGATAAGCGATGTGCCTAGGGCTGTCGGCACTAGTTTAGAAATCTGAGTAGCGACAACGGGGGGCGATGAGGGCTTGACGACAGTGGCACTACTGGATGAAGTTACACGCTTCAAGTATTTATGGGTCTTCTTTTCGGCTTTCAAAGAAGCTTGTTTTTCTTCTTCTTGAACGATTTGTGGCTTTTTATTCGTTTTGACGGAGGACTTAACTGGTTTAGGTGATTGCTTGACTTCGCGAGATTGAGAATTTGGTTTAGATGCATCTTCCAGTAGTTTAGCTAGATTTGATAACTGATTAATGGTCATTAAGACGGAGCTCCGTAAAATTGTGGAAAATTAACAAATAACATCAAAAAGATCATTTGAGTAGGATTAATCTTATAGATCAAGGTTGAAAATCATGAACATACGCCATCCTTACCTATCGCTGTGGGTGATGACTCTACTCTTCGTACCGCTCAATATGCTCTCTTGTCGTTCCCGATTGGAGGCAGTGAATAAAGCTACGGAATCCATTAATCCCAGCGATCTAAGAGAGCCCGACTGGATACCAGCCCTTCCGCCGACCATAAGTTTTGCGGGTCCGCATAAAGATACGTATCAAGAAACGTTCATGAACCCGATTGCTTTCTCGGCACTTCAAGCAAATGAATTTACTCCTTGGCCCGAAGGTAGCGAATTTATTAAAAGGTCCACGAACGAGGCCGGTGAGTTAATTGGCTACAGCGGACAATTTAAAAAGAATGGTTGGGAATGGGCTACGTTTGATCAGGAAGGTAAACTAATTTGGAAAGCTAAGGGTTCTACTGCCTCAAGCTGCAATCAGTGTCATCAACAGATGGCCTCGAAGTTCGACGGAGTTTTTACTCCTGTTTTCTTCGGCAAAGGATCCTTGTCAATCCCGATCAATAAAACAAAATAAGCCCATCCCTAATCTTTATAGGGTCCATGATCAAATATCGACAAAACTCATATCTCGTTAAGGGTCTAGGTCGTATTTCGTTTCTTCATCCCAAGACGCTAGGGCTTGTTTCATTCGATATTCGTATTGAGACTTAATCTCATTTATACTAATAGAGCCCTTCTTACTTGGTCCTTATGAATCTTGAACTAGCTCCTTTGGCCACAATGTGGCGGATTAAGTCAGTCAACGCAGACCCGACTGACCGAGACCGTGCCCCGCATTTACAAGAAATAGGATTTATACAGGGTGAGCACGTTTCGGTCTTAGTGCGCGCGTTGCCTGGAGGTGATCCGTTAGTGGTCCGTATAGGTCTATCGACTTTTGCGTTGCGACGGGCCGAAGCCCGCTGTATTGAAATCGAACCGGATGTATCTAATGTCTGATATCCAGGTGACTTCTTCGGCTAGCACACTAATAGCTTTAGTTGGAAATCCTAATTGCGGTAAGACTGCCCTGTTTAATCTTTTAACTGGAGGTCAGCAAAAAGTTGCTAATTACGCCGGTGTAACTGTAGAACGTAAAGAAGGCCTCCTCACTGTTCATGGAGGAAAAAACCTTCGAGTTTTAGATTTACCCGGTATCTATAGTTTGATTCCGCGCTCACAGGATGAACGCATCACCTGTGACGTACTCCAGGGTCGCGTCTGGGGTGAAAAAAAGCCTGATCTTCTCGTCTGTGTCCTCGACGCTACTAATTTAAGGCGTGGCCTTCGTCTTGCCTTAACCGTGAAGCGTACTGGACTTCCTTGTATAGTGGCCCTTAATATGTCGGATTTAGCAAGTCAACGTGGCCTCAATATAGACACAGATGCTTTATCTCAAGAACTGGGCTTGCCTGTAGTGAAAACTGTAGCTGTAAATACAGGGGGTGATCAGGCACTGCGCGAGTGTCTATCTCGAGAATCTTGGAATAAATTATCGTCAGCAATACCTCTTGATCAATACCAACATACTCATGATGGCAACCAAGTGGAGGTTGACCACTTGGTTGTGAAACAGATTTTACATCGCTTAAATCTCAACCATTTAGTCCCAGATCATTTCAGTGACCGCTTAGACCGCGTTTTACTCCACCCATACCTAGGACCCTTCATCTTGGCCGGTGTACTCTTTCTTATCTTTCAAGCCGTGTTTAGTTGGGCCGCTTTGCCAATGGATCTGATTGAATCTGGAACTACTTGGTTAGCCGGGATCCTCAGGGCGAATCTCCCTGTTGTTTGGTGGCGCAGCCTCCTGGCCGATGGTCTTATTGCTGGTCTAGGTGGTGTAGTCATCTTTTTGCCACAAATTCTGATCTTATTCTTTTTTATTCTCATCATGGAGGAATCGGGGTACTTACCTCGTGCAGCCTTTTTGATGGATCGCATGATGGGGTCTGTGGGCCTCTCAGGCCGATCGTTTATTCCCCTGCTCTCTAGTTTTGCATGCGCCATTCCCGGCATTATGTCTACCCGAACTATCGCTAATGAACGTGACCGCTTAATTACCATCTTGATAATCCCACTGATGACCTGTTCAGCCCGCTTACCCGTCTATGCATTATTAATTGGCGCTTTCATCCCCCAGAGGACCATCGGTGGGTTTGAACTTCAGGGTATTGTGCTGTTTGCACTCTATCTTGCAGGCATTTTAGGAGCAATGCTGGTCGCTTTATCTCTCAAACTCCTTACACCAGCAGGCCGTCAAACTCGGCCCTTGATGATGGAATTACCAACCTACCATCGCCCCACCCTACTCAGCATTAGCCTAGGCCTCTGGCAGCGGGTAAAAATATTCATCCACCGTGTGGGGGGTATCATTCTCCTACTGACGTTGCTCTTGTGGTTTCTTGCGAGTTATCCAGCGGCACCCGTTGGAGCTACCAAAGCAGCGATCGAATACAGTTATGCTGGATGGTTAGGCCGCGGGTTACAACATATTTTTGAACCAATCGGATTCAATTGGCAGATCAGCATTGCCCTAGTCCCCGGTCTTGCTGCCCGCGAAGTGGCCGTGAGTGCCCTTGCAACCGTTTATGCGCTCTCCGGGGATAACACTGCTGCACTGCTTACCCCAATCCTGTCTAACCAATGGAGTTTGGCGACGGCTTTATCTCTATTGGCCTGGTATGTATTCGCTCCTCAATGCATGTCGACGCTCGTCGCCATTAAACGTGAAACAGGGGGATGGAAAATGCCTTTGATCACTGGAGCCTATTTATTTGGTTTAGCTTACCTAGCTTCATTCGTCACCTACCGCGTCGCACTTTTTCTTGGGTGGGGCTGAGGTTCGATAAGTAGGGGTAAAGTATAAAAATGATCAGGTTAGATTCATGAAGAATCTCAGCTCGGCTCTTTGGGCTTTGGAAAAAAAGGTTTTGAAAAATAAAGACCTATCTCAAGATCCTATTCGGTATGTTCATCAATACACCAATCCTCAAGATCAAGAACTAATCGGATGGATTGCTGCCCATCTTTCATACGGCCGTGTAGCAGGGATCCAAAGAGCGATTGAAGGAGTGCTTAAACCCCTAGGAAATAACCCTTCAGATAAGGCCTTGGGTGTCTCAAATGGCTATTGGATCACGGAGTATCTGGCTTCTATTGATGATTGGAAATGGAGGTTCCACAAACCGGAAGACATGATGTATTGGATAAAAGCTTGGGTCAAGATTCATAACTCAGGAGGTCTAGAAAAACGACTGATGCCAACAAAGAAATTAAACGCAGGAGATCAATTAGGTTTATTAATCGAGAACCTACGAAAAGAGTTACCCATGACTTATGGGCTTCGGTTCAATCTGCCGAACCCAACGGAGGGCTCTGCGGCTAAGCGTTGGAGGATGATGATGCGATGGTTTGTACGCTCAGGGTGGCCCGACCTCGGAATTTGGAAGGAATACCCAGCGGAGGATCTCGTCATACCCGTAGATGTCCACATAGCACGCATCACTCGATACTTAGGCATACACAATCAGAAAGAAATTAACAACTCTTTGGCGGTTTGCATTACTGACGCCCTAAAAACAGTTGACCAAAGGGATCCTTTACGTTTCGACTACCCCCTTGCCCATATGGGTATAGAGGGAAATTGTCCCCTTAATTTGAATCGAGAAATTTGTACGATATGCCCTTTATATGAAGTTTGCCTTCGCCCGAAGGGTTCCCCACGTAAAAGAACAGAAAACGCCTAGGTATCGATATAACGAATATTTAGCCCCTATGAATGCACCTTTTTGACGGCAGGTAAAGGGTGCACAAAAATAAGCAAAAAAGTCATAAAAATACCTAAAGATACCCCCTTGACGGCACAACGCATAGGGGTGATTCTACTAAGCCGACCCCACCCCTTGCGGTACGGGTCTCGGGTGTGCCAGAAATACTAAACTTTTATTTAGCTAAAAATTAAACACAAATTAACGGAATACCTACTTCTTTCACTCATCAAGGGACTAGCCACATGAAGATCACAAGACACTTTACGATCGAAGGTCAAGACGCTCTGAAAGGCATTAATTTTGTTCCTCGCGTGAGCCGTATATCGAAACTTGATGGAACAATTGTTTTCGAAGCGAAAGATGTTTTGGTTCCTGATTTTTGGTCTCAAGTCGCTGTAGATATTTTGGCTCAAAAATATTTCCGCCGAAAAGGTATCAACGCAGAAAATGGTGGTGAGACAGATTCTAGACAAGTTTTTCACAGGCTTGCAGGATGCTGGAGACACTGGGGAGAGACCCATGGCTATTTTGATTCTGCCCAGGATGGACAAGCCTTTTATGATGAATTGGTATATATGTTGGCAAAGCAAATGTGTGCTCCCAATTCGCCTCAATGGTTTAATACCGGTCTTCATTTTGCCTATGGCATCGAAGGTCCAGCGCAGGGTCATTCTTATGTAGATTCCAAAACGGGTAAGCTCAAAAAATCTCTTAATGCCTATGAGCGTCCTCAACCTCATGCATGTTTCATCCAAAGTGTTTCAGATGACCTTGTTAATCCGGGAGGCATCATGGATCTTTGGACTCGAGAAGCTCGCATTTTCAAATACGGGTCGGGTACTGGGTCAAACTTTTCCAAGGTTCGTGGATCTGAAGAACCCCTCAGTGGAGGTGGAAAATCATCGGGTCTTATGAGTTTCCTAGCGGTGGGTGATCGCGCAGCTGGGGCCATTAAAAGTGGGGGGACGACTCGAAGAGCGGCCAAAATGGTCTGCTTGGATTTAGACCATCCCGATATCGAAACATTCATAGATTGGAAAGTAATCGAAGAACAAAAGGTAGCTATGTTGGCAGCAGGAAGCCACTTATGCAAAAAAGCGTGGGACCATCTCTGCGCCACAGTGGAGACGTCGACCACCCAAGACTCGAACCCTAAGACCAATGAGGCACTTCGAAAAGCGCTAGCTACTGCAAAAAAAGAAGGGGTGCCCGCCGCTTTTCTTTCTCAGTGTCTAGGTCGCCTCGATCTAAAGGACTTTGACCGCAACATCAATCAGTACGATACGAGTTGGGATGGCGAAGGCTATATGAGTGTCACGGGAATGAACTCAAATAATTCCATTCGTATTCCAGACTCCTTTATGAGAGCTCTCGAGGTCGACGGAGATTGGAATCTCAAACGCCGAGTAGACGGAAAAGTACATAAAAGCCTTAGAGCCAAGGATTTATGGAAAAAAGTTAATCGGGCTGCTTGGGCGTGCGCTGACCCTGGAATCCAATTCGATACAACCATTAATGATTGGCACACCTGCCCTCAGGATGGCCGCATCAATGCAAGTAATCCCTGCTCTGAATACATGTTCTTGGATGATACGGCTTGTAATCTAGCGTCGCTGAATCTTTGTACATTCCTGACGGCCGATGGTGGTTTTGATTTAGAGGGCTACCGTCATGGCGTAAAAATATGGACCATTGTTCTCGAGATTTCGGTTTTGATGGCTCAATTTCCGAGTGACCCCATTGCACAACTTTCCTATGAATTCCGAACACTAGGTCTTGGATACGCAAATCTAGGGGCTATGTTAATGCGTATGGGTATCCCTTACGATTCTCCTGAGGGTACACAATGGTGCGCTTCACTGACGGCCATTCTAACGGGTGATTCCTATGCAACATCAGCCGCAATGGCTTCAGAATTAGGACCTTTCCCTAAGTATTCACAAAACTCCGAAAATATGCTTCGAGTTATCCGTAATCATCGTCGTGCAGCCTACAACGCCCCAGAGAAGGAATACGAATCTCTCAGTGTCCCTCCCCAAGGACTCCATGGCAAAGGTGTTCCCAAGCGCATGCTCGAGGCCTCCCGTGAAAGTTGGGATAAGGCCCTAGAACTTGGAGAAAAGTACGGTTATCGCAATGCGCAAGTCACCGTTCTAGCACCTACCGGGACCATCGGTCTCTTGATGGATTGCGATACGACGGGGGTTGAACCTGACTTCGCATTAGTCAAATTTAAAAAACTAGCTGGTGGAGGATATTTCAAGCTAGTTAATTCGGCCATTCCCGAAGCCTTAGCTCGGTTAGGGTACTCCCCTTCTGAGATCAAAGAAATCGAGCGTTATGTGGTGGGTTGGTTGGATATCACCAATGAAACACCCGGTATTTCAAGGGCCAACATGCTCGACAATGGCTGGTCGCAAGAAGAAATTTCGAATCTTGAACTTCAGTTAAAGTCAGCCTTTGACCCTTCTTTTGTTGTTGATCTCGATCGCCTCAAAAAGCACTTTGCCCAAGATCGTATTGATACGTTTATCCAAGCTCTCACGGGAACAATGACTGTAGAAGGATCTCCTTACCTACGCGATGAGCATCTTGCAATTTTTGATTGCGCAAATCGCTGTGGCCGAACAGGCAGGCGTTATATTGCTCCCGAAGGCCATCTTCGTATGATGGGTGCGGCTCAACCATTCTTAAGTGGCGCCATTAGTAAGACTATTAATCTTCCTGCCGAATCGACGGTCGAAGATGTAGCCCGAATTTATGAGACCTCATGGAAATTAATGTTAAAAGCTGTCGCCCTTTATCGCGATGGATCAAAGATGAGCCAAGCTATGGCAACTAATTTGGATCTACTCGACGGTCTTGAGTCGATGGCTGAGCCCCAAATGACAAACGCTGAAAAAACACCGATTTTGGCCCAAGCCCTCGCTCAGCAGGTGGTCCGAACCTACCAACGAAGACTGCCCAGTCGTCGAGGAGGCTATACCCAAGGGGTAACCATCGGCGGGACCAAATTATATCTCCGAACAGGTGAATATGAGGATGGCGCTCTTGGGGAAATCTTTTTAGATATCCATAAAGAAGGTGCAGCATTCAGGAGTTTGTTAAATTGTTTTGCCATCTCGGTCAGCATGGGCCTCCAACATGGAGTCCCCCTAGAGGAATTCTGTGAGGCCTTTCTCTTCACACGCTTTGAGCCCAATGGCATGGTCATGGGAAGTGAAAAAATAAAAATCACCACCTCGCTAATTGATTTCATCTTCAGAGAGCTTGCCATTACTTATTTAGGTCGACACGACTTGGCTCATGTCGACGAAGAAGCTTTGGATTCTGAAGTTCATAAAAAACCCGAGAACTTAGCACCGTTCTCGATGGCTACCAAAGAATTAGTCCATGGAACCCCACTGCCCTTTGATAGGGGTAACGCAGAGCCGCCTACGGCAGCCTCCCCCATCGCGCAAGTAGTTCAACCCCAGCTCGTTACAATTTCTTCTGGCCATTCAACTAAGCAACAGGCTTCACCCTCACAACTCGCTAAAGAGAAGGGTTACACCGGTGATCCATGTCCTGAATGCGGTCATTTAACCCTAGTCCGCAATGGCGCTTGCATGAAGTGTCAGACCTGTGGCGCTACAACAGGCTGTAGCTAACCTTCCCATTAACTTTGTGTCGAACAAAAAAAGCCCCTTTGGGGCTTTTTTTTGACATTAGGCCTTCTTTTTAAAGAAGCCCTAGGGCAAGAATAGTATCGCGTTCTTCGAGAAGTTCGTCTGTGGTCACCTTGATTCGACTAGCCGCAAATTCGTTGAAGTCAAATCCTGGGACAATCATGACCTTTGAGTCTTTTGAAACGCAAGGAAATCCAAACATTAAATCAGAGGGAATGCCATAACTGCCATCGGAGCAGAGAGCCATTGAAACACTTCCCTGGGGTGTGCCTAGAGCCCAATCACGCATATGGTCAATAGCAGCATTAGCGGCTGAGGCAGCGCTTGAAAGCCCCCGGGCCTCGATGATGGCCGCCCCTCTCTTGGCGACAGTTGGCAAAAAATAGTGCTCATACCATGAGGGATCCTGGATTTGTTCAATTGCAGGTTTGCCATCCACCCTGCAATTGAACAAATCAGGAAACTGAGTGGAACTATGATTTCCCCAAACCGTCATTTGTGTCACCAGCGATACACCCACATTTAAATGATCGGCCAACTGAGCTACTGCACGATTATGGTCCAAACGCATCATGGCATGAAATTGATCCGGTCTCAGATTAGGCGCATTTTTTAGAGCAATAAGGGCATTCGTATTAGCGGGATTACCCACGACCAAGACCTTGACGTTTCGATCCGCGACTTCATTAAGGGCAAATCCTTGCGGTTTAAAAATACCGCCATTGGCACTCAGGAGATCGCCACGCTCCATCCCGGCCTTGCGAGGCATCGCCCCAACCAAGAGAGCGTAGTGAGTGTCTTTGAAAGCCTCGAGTGGGTTATCGCTGATCTCAATACCAGCTAATAGAGGAAAAGCCCCATCCTGGAGTTCCATAACAACGCCCTGGAGGGCTTTTAAAGCCGGTGTTATCTCAAGTAACTGAAGGATCACCGGTTGGTCGGGGCCAAGCATAGATCCAGAAGCAATGCGAAACAAGAGACTATAGCCAATCTGTCCTGCTGCGCCCGTAATGGCAACCCGTACTGGTGCTTTCATGATACGAACTCCTCGAAACTATGAATATTTAAGTTTAACTTAAAGAGAACAATGTTCGAGGTTTGTACTTTCAAGATTAATAGGACATTCCTTGTAATAGAATCCCGACACTGATGAGAATCAGAGCTACCCAGCGAAGCATTGGGATTGATTCAGACAAGAAAAAATAAGCAAGGAGGCCGTTGAGAATAAATCCAAGGGCTAAAAATGGATAAGCAAAACTGACTGGGACAAGAGACAGGGCCTTGAGCCAAACAAGAAGGCTTACTCCATAACAAGTCAAGCCCGCCCAAAACCAAGGGATACCAAGGAGAGGGAGAAAAGCTGACAGACTATCAATTGAAATATGTCCTAGACCCCGCTTTAAGAACACTTGTGCCAAGGCATTCAGGGTCACCGAGGCAATGATCCAAGGTAGCGCTCTTAGTGAGTCCATAAACCCCTTCCTAGAATGAGACTACCCTTAACTCGAGAGAATTTCTATTTTCGCTGAAGCAAAAGAAGATTATCGGATCCCGTTGGTACTTCTTTGACGGTTACAAAAGCGGACAGAAGGTTCGATCCTGACGGTTGACTAGTGGCCGCATTCCAATCGCTCGCCATAGCAACAAGAAAATGACCGGGTTTAATCTGTAAAGCACGATCGGGTTCATGAATTTCAGGCATGGCTTGATGGGTGAAGAGTAGAGCCCCGCCTCGTATGGTTCTCCAAAAGAAGACCGAATGGTCTTCAATAATGGGCCTTATTTCAGCCCCCCATCTTTTAAAGCTTTTGAGAGGTTCCATGATGGGAAAACCTAAGTGTCCTGCAACACCAAAAACCAAAGCCAGAGTCACGCACAATTCTTTAGCGGCGGTGATTAGATCCTTACTGAGAAGTCGATAAGCCACGGCGATCGTACCCAGTGAGGCTACAAAGAGGAGGGCATGGAGAAGCTTTCGTGAAGCGGGCTCGTAAAAAATAGAAATCAAATGAGGTATCGGAATGAGTTGATGAATACCAAGGGCCAAGATGAGGAAGGTCAAGCACAGCACCAAGGGCGTAATCATCAAAGTAAAATACGTAAAGCCCTTTATGAGTTTCCGGGTACTCGATAGGGTTTCATTCAAGAAACCCCCAACAATAATGCTCACGAAGGGGAAACTCATGAGGAGATACTTTCCTTGTTTGCTCTCAGAAAGGGAGAGTAAGACAAAGGGAATTAGGATGCACAAAGAAATAAATATCATTAGTGGGCTTCGGTTTTCTTTATTTTTATAAACACTAATTAGACTAGGAATTAATAGAAGCGACCAAGGGAAAAGGTCACCGAGGGCATATTCAAAATACTTCCACCATGGTTGAATATGATCCCAAGCCCGGAGCGCTCGCTCTATATTTTGGTAAATGATTAAGTAATAGCCGTAAGACCAACCAGCGCGGTAGATGGCGATCGCATACCAAGGAAGTACGATAAGCGAGAAGAGACCAAGTAGGCTTAAAAAGTGAAACTCTTTCAACCGATAACTCTTTCTCTGGATAACCAAGAAGGCAGCTAGTATGACGATCGTCATTACGAGAGCTAGAGGCCCTTTTGTCAACGTCGCAAGACCCAAAAGGACGATGGATCGTCGATAGAAACGAGGGGCTTCATTATCCTCTCGATAGGGCGCCAAGCCATTTTCAAGAAGATAACCACCAATCCAATACATCCAGCTTGAAGCTAGAAACACCGCAAATAACATGTCGATCTGAATGTACTGAGCTTGCCAAAACCACAGCGGGAGAACCCCTAAAATCATGACCGCTCGATGAGACAACGTATCACTTAAAAAACGATGTACCCATTGCTTGAGAAAGAAAAAGAAAAGGATGCTGCTAAGAACTGATGGGAGTCGAAGAGCCCAGGGAATTAAATGATTGATGTCATTAGGAGTCCCGCCCAAAATTGAAACTAGCCCGTTGGATATTTTCATCAACCAATAAAATAAAATGGGCTTCTCGGTATAAATGAGTCCATTGAAATAAGGGAATATCCATTCTTTTTTTTCAATCATCTCACGAACCGCCTGGGCGAAGTCAGGCTCGTCAGGGGACCAGAAGTCTCGAATAGGAATTAGGGTCAGGTACAAGATAGAGAAGAATATTGGCCAACGATAGGTCCTCAACCACTGCCCAAATTTTTCACCCGGAATCATCTTAGGAGCGTCCATTTTTTTGTCCTACGGGGAAAGGATTGAAATCTGTTTCATAATCGTAGATATCCACTTCCTCGGCCTTCTTGAGGTAGCTAACCGTTGCATATGTGATCGGTGTCATTAAAGTCTCATAGATAACTTTGGCAAAGTAGCCTGAAACTACTAAGTTAAGAATGATGCCAACAGGGAGTTGACCCGCATGGAAACCAAAATTAATGATCAGCGAGTCTACAAGTTGTCCGGCTATGGTACTTCCAATAGTACGGGTCCATAGCATTTGACCTCTCGTCATGATTTTCATTTTGGCGAGAACATAAGAATTGACGAATTCGCCTGCCCAAAAGGCAATAAGACTAAAAATTACCATGCGGGGAACCTGCCCTAAGACCGCCTCGAAAGCAAGCTGGTTCTTCCATGCGGGATCGAAAGGTAACCAAACCATGAAGGCACACATTACTGCCATAAGCGTTGAGGCGAAGAAGGCAATCCAAATTGCCCTTCGAGATGCGCCGTATCCATAAACTTCGGTAAAGATGTCCCCAAATATATACGTGATGGGGAAAAGGAGTTGGGCACCGCTAAATTGGATATCAAAAGTGTGGCCCATGAAGTAAAAGGAACCAAAATTTGTGATCTTTTGGCCGACTAAATTCGAAACCATGAGAATGACGACATAGACATGGATAAGCGTATTCAGGTGCTTAAAGCGATTCGTGTCGAATGGTTGTTTTTTTATATTTTGATTCATAGAATTTTATCGTGGCCTTAAGGCGGCCCCCGAGAGATTTCGTGGGGCGAGGAGTAAGTTGATATCTTGGTTTTGGTCTATGATAATCCACTGATCTTGGAGTATTTGGGGCATGAGTTTCCAGATTTTGACTTTTGCAATCATCCGAATGGGGGCTCCGGGAGCCAGGCGTTGGGTATCGGCCAAGGCCTGCTCTATCTGGCTTGGCTTTTCATAGAATTGAAGAGCAGCTTTTTCCGGAGACAGGCGATCTTTCCCAAAACGCAATTCACCGGTTCCTGCGATAACTCGACAAGGCTTTTGGGAATAATAGGTAATGCCTTGAAAATAAGTACCAAAAGATAGCCATTCGGTATCGAGTGGAGATTGAACCACCCATTTTTTAACCGACTGAGGTGCAATGTAGTCTGAAAGGACATGAAAAGATAGCAAGAGCCCGACCATGGGTAAAAACAATACCGTGGCTAGGATCTTTGTTGGTGGTCGATAAGCAAAACGGAGAAAGAGACCTGCCACGACAAATATCAGAAGGAGCAAAAAGGCTAGATAAAAAGATGGGGCGTCTGAGAGCTTTAGGCTTAGGTAGCCCATTAATACTATTCCAATGAGAATGAGTTCTGAGCCGATATAGGTTTGCTTAAGCGGGGCCGATTCAGATGATTCATGAGTGGTGACGAGCAATAAGAGGGGCAATAATACAGGGTAAATATAGGGCGGTAGCTTGGAACCGCTCAGCGAGAAGAAGACAAGAACCCAGAGCGAGAAAACAAAAAGTAGCCGCCTTAGGTGGTCAGGGTCATTAGCAGATAGGGGTTTTCGTGACATTAGGGTGGATTTCATCTCCCATAATCCTACGAGGGTGAAACGGGTCCATGGGATGAGGCCTGCCAAAAGGAATAGAAGAAAATAGGATTTATCGATGATCCAAATATCGCTTCCTTGCCGGGCATGCTCATGAGTGGTATATCGAATGAAGTTTTCGTAAATGAAAAAGAAGTATGAATGACCGGGATAGACTTGGTTAATTTTCCAAAACCAAGGAAATACTATGGCGATAAAAAGAAGGACCCCTTCCCATTTGATAACTTTTCTTACAAATTGAAGAGAGCTGAGGCCTCCGATGTAAATCAAGCCATAGCAAAAGATTAGCCCAGCAAATAAGACCAAGGCCACCGGCCCTTTGGTCAGAAAAGCTAAGCCTAAGAATGCCCAAACCGCCATAAGGGGTAGTCGCGATCCTGCTTTCCCTCCAGCTTCAGATTCAAGAAAGAACGCGAGTGACATCATCAGGAAAGCAGTAAAGAGAGCATCCAAAGTGAGGATCTGGCTCATAGTGAATCCCATCAGTGAACTCAAGAGCGCCAGTGAAGGCCAGCTCCCAGAGGAAGGATTAATCAATTGAGTGATCTTTCGGCTTGACCAAATACAAAGACCAATAGCGATCACCACGGGGATTCTTGGCGCCCAATCATTGGGACCAAAGCATTCAATCGAGAGTGCTGAGATCCAATATTGAAGAGGTGGTTTTTCAAAGTAGAGAACGCCATTGAGGTGAGGGGCAAGCCAATCTCCCGTAGATACCATCTCTCTCGCAATCTCAGCATATCGGGCCTCGTCAGGTTCCCAGAGAGGCCGGATGCTGAGAGCCAGAACCGAAGTACACACCCAAAGGAAAAGATCTAAGAACTTGAATGAACCTGAATTTAGTTTCTTAGTTATCAACGTCACGCCCCATGGTGTCATATTCCAAGAGAAAATGTTCAAGGCTCTTTCTGAGGCTCTCGTCAATCCCAATAGTAGGTTTGAATCCAAAGGTTTGATGGATTTTAGCGATACTTGGGGTGCGAGTCAGCACGTCTTGATACCCCTTCCCGTAGAAGTCACTGCTACTCGAAACCTCAATCTCGCTGAGCGTGACATTGAGCTCTTTACGCTTAGGATGATCTGCCCATATATTTCTGAGCTTTTCAGCAATTTCTTTTACGCTATAATCATTCTTCGGATTTCCGATATTAAATATCTGTCCGTCAGCCTTGTTATCTTTATTTTCAAGGATCATCATTAAGCCATCCATGGCATCATCGACATCAATAAAGCATCGACGTTGAGAGCCCCCATCAACTAACTTCAGGGGCTCACCATTAATCAGGTTCCAAATAAACTGAGTGACAAGCCTGGAACTTCCTTCTTTGGCTGCATGAAGACTATCGAGTTTAGGTCCCATAAAATTAAAGGGGCGAAAAAGAGTAAACCTGAGATTTTGTTGCCAACCGTAAGCCCATATGATGCGATCAAGGAGTTGCTTGGAAGTGCTGTAGATCCAACGATCCATCGCAATGGGACCGGTTACTAGAGGACTCTTGTCCTCATCGAACTCAGCGTCTGGACACATTCCATAGACTTCGCTCGTCGATGGAAAAACGATCCTTTTTTTATATTTCACACAATGACGAATGACCTTAAGGTTTTCCTCGAAATCGAGCTCGAATACGCGAAGCGGATTTTTTACATACGTCGCAGGTGTTGCGATGGCCACTAAGGGGAGTACAACGTCGCACTTCTTGACGTGCAGTTCGATCCATTCTCTCGAAATCGTAATATCGCCCTGAGAGAAGTGAAACCGTGGGTGATTAAGGTACTCAGTTACTTTGCTTGTCCCTAAATCCATGCCATAAACTTCCCAATCGGTCGTATTGAGAATTCGATGAGTTATATGAGATCCGATAAAACCATTGACCCCTAAAATAAGAATTTTCATAGTCACCCTGAAGCTATTAACTTCTATTAGTTAATCACAGAGGAATTAGTTACCCTACAAATAACCTTTCCAAAGTGTTGACCTGATTCAAGATACAGTTGCGCCGCCGGATAATCCTTAAAATCAAAAACTTTGTCAATGATAGGCCTAAAAGGGGGATTCGAGATCCCCGATTCTAAGCACGCCAATAACTTGAAGAAATTGGAGCGCTTACCCATGTAGGATCCTTGAATGACGATTTGGCGGGCAAACAAGGATCTCAAGTTTAGGGCAACATCAGTCCCTGTTGTGCTCCCACAGGTAACAATGCGACCCCCTCGGCGACAAGCCATCATGCTTGTAGTCCAAGTGGCGGGTCCCGTGTGCTCAAAAACTACATCCACTCCCTTTTTGTGGGTAAGTTCTTTAATTCTTTCTGCAATATTTTCACGATTACGGTTAAGGACATGAGTCGCCCCGAGATCCCAACACTTAACAGCTTTTTGATCATCGCCGACGACCACAATCGACTTGGCGCCTAACATTCTAGTAAGTTGGATCGCTGCCGTTCCAATACCACTGCCCCCTCCCCAAATGAGGACTGTTTCGCCGAAGCCCAATCGGGCTTTTTCGACAAGCATTTCCCACGCAGTTAAGAAAACCAGAGGAAAAGCCGCTGCTTCTTCAAAAGTCCAACCCGAGGGAATGGGCAATAGATTATGAATCGGAACGTCCAAGATCGTAGAGGCTGTGCCATTCGTGAGATGCCCCATTACTTTGTAAGATTTACAGAGCATATCATTACCAGATTGACAGTCAAAACAAGAGCCGCAACTTAGGCCTGGAGCGATCATGACGCTAGAGCCAACGGTTAATCCGAAAGGAAGTGACTCACTAGAACATATTTCTTCAATCACCCCGGATCCATCGGAACCAAGAATCACAGGTAGAGGTAACTGAATCCCGGGTAAACCAAGAGTCGTCCATAAATCCAAGTGATTTAAGCTCAAACTTTTCAAAGTAATGCGAACAAAGCCATTCGGTAGGGATCCAAGGGGCAAGCTTTCAAGACGAGGTGAACCAATGACTCCGTGCTCTCTGATCACCCAAGCGCTTCGATTCATGTTTTATGACTCCAAGCCTGCAGGTCGGGCCAAAAGTGTCTTTATAACTTCTTCGGGTTTGCGCCCAGATAAAAGTTGATGAACGGCTTCCGTAATAGGCATTTGAAGATCGTGGGTTAGCGCTAACTTTAATGCGATTTCTGTTGCGAATTGCCCTTCCGCTACCTCCCCATTTAAAGTCATCTGAGCCTTCTCTAAACTACCTGTCCTTACAAGTTCCCTTCCTAGCCTACGATTACGGCTCTGCGGGCCCGTCGACGTCAAAAGCAAATCACCCATTCCGGCTAAGCCATAGGCAGTTTCTTGCTTTCCGCCAGCAGACCTGACTAGGCGAGTCATCTCAGCAAGACCTCGGGTCATGAGGGCAGCACGTGCGTTATGTCCCAACCCAAGCTCATCGAGAGCCCCAGAAGCAATAGCAAGAATATTCTTAACGGCGGAACAGATCTGGGTCCCGATTAAATCATCAGAAAGATAGATGCGAAGATAATCGGAGCTCAACATCCCTCGAAGGCTCGAATATTCATCTGTCAATCGGGGTACGGCCAAAACCATCGCGGAAGGTAACTGGTGAGCCACTTCGTCAGCAAAGGTTGGGCCTGTCAAGAAAGACCATGGACTTCGAGTCAGGTCGCTTAATCGCTCTGAGATGTAGGGCGTTCCGTCAGGAAGCAGACCTTTGGTGGAGTGGATGAGGGTTTGATTTAATAAAAGACTAACGAAACTCTCTTTCCAAACGGGAAGTGTGACCTGCGAAGGGAGGGCGGACACAATCACCGAAGCAGCCATAGCCTCGACAGAAGAAGTTGTGAAGGTCAGCAATTCAGGAAAGACCTCAGGAGCAATAACGGGATGCGACCGAGAATTATTTAAGAGTTGAGCTTTTTCTTGTGAGCGTGTCCAAACAGTCACCCGATGTCCATTGCGCGCAAAAGCAACCCCGAGAGCGATTCCCCAGTTACCTGAGCCAATGACACCAATTTTTTGAAAGTTCATAGGCTTATCCCGCGAGAATCAAAAATGAAAAGTTGGCTCTTCTTTCTTCAATAGCCTATCAATATTACTTCTATGTTTTACGATAATGATTAGGCTGAGTATAACAATCAGCAAGAAATTAATATCCAAGGACTCAAAGAGATAGAAAGCAAATAGAGGGAGAGACAGTACTGCTGTAATACTCGAGAGGCTGACAATGCGCGTGAATACGAAACAAACGATGAACACGAGAAGAACCAACAATAAAAGTTTTGAAGAGGCCATCAATAATGCCCCACAAAGAGTGGCGACGCCCTTACCTCCTTTGAATTTCAGCCAAGGGGTGAAAATATGACCCAAAACGGAACTGAGTGCCACCCAAAAAACCCAATCAGATTGTCCCCAGGTTTTAACGAGGGCGACAGCTAGAGACCCTTTAGCCAGATCGCATAAGAGAGTTAGGACGCCTAGCGAAGATCCACCTGCGCGAGCCACGTTTGTCGCCCCGATATTACCGCTTCCGAAATTGCGAATATCCCCCTTACCCTTCATTGAGACAAAAAGATACCCAAAGGGAATGGACCCTAGTAAGAAAGCAAAGACTATCCATGACCATAAGGAGAAAGAAAGCATTTAACTAGTTTACTTGCTATGTGATCTTAGGGGTTTCGATTCAAGATTTCTCTACGCAATAAGTCCAGGGCCAAGGCGGATGAACGTGTTTGTATATCCAGGCGACTCCCGTGAAGATGAAATTTCTTTGTAGTACCCCACGCCTTCCCTGCAATGGCAATGTGGCCTTCGCCAAGCAATTCCTTCGAATAACTGTCTAATTGAGGACCTGCATTTCCCGTAATGGCGATACTGTAGGTGCTCTCAGATTTTATTTGGAGGGAGGACGCCATCTCCATGGCGACAGCCTCGCTGGTGGGTCCATTTAATTGAAGCATTTCTTCGGAAATACCTAAGAGTTCTTTTTTGAGTTTAGATGAATAAACAACTGCTCCTCCTACCAAGACCGTTGAGGCACCAGGGATTGCGCATAGGCGCGAAGCGATTAAACCTCCAGTCATACTCTCTGCAAGAGAAAGGGTTTCCGAACGATCCTTTAAAAGTTTCAGAAGCGTTGATTCAAGTGTTGTATCACCGAGACCAACCAGATCATCGGCCAGCAAGGTTACAAACTCGCTTGAGATGGTCTCTAGATACTCGATAGAAGTGTGAGATACCAGGAATTCAACTTGGGATAGGTTGGCAAGAATAGTCCATTCTGCCTCTGCGTATTTCGCCCTGAATGGTTCTGTACGATCATTCAGGGTACTTTCCGGGACACCTGCAGTCACGAATCTTCGGGTCTGTACTTTCCCAAGGCCCTGAAGGGAGGCCTCTATTTGGGGGTGAATGAAGGTGTTCCAAATCACCTGGAGTTCTCGGGGAACTCCCGGTAAAAAGAAAAAAACCTTCTCTGTATTTTTCGCTTGCAGCGTGAGCTTAATCCCGGGTGCCGTTCCTAGTTCATTAGTGAGGGAAACAGCACCTTTCGGTAAATAAGCTTGCTTTAAGTTGCTCGGGGCGATTTCTCTTCCTCTTGATTTAAAGAACTGAGTAATTTCCAAGGCGATGGATTCGTGATATTCGAGAGGGACATCAAAGGCGTCAGCAATAGCATCCCGGGTTAAATCATCAAAGGTTGGGCCCAAGCCGCCACATACAATAACAAGATCACTCCGATCGAAACTTTCTTTTAATATCTTGACAATTTCTTCTCGGACGTCGCCCACAATACTTTTTCGTCTGAAGAATAAACCCAATGTCTTCAGTTTCTCTGCAACCCAAGTTGAATTTGAATCTTGACGACGATGATTAAGAAGTTCAGACCCAATAGCAATAAATTCAATGGCTTTCATAAATTGAGTTTATCCTACAGCAGAAAGGGGGCTGTATGATTATCCCGAGTCTTGATGATCTGATCATTGGGGATGATGGTGAGGGGTTCATCGAAGAACTAGGACGCGATTTTGTCTATTCAGGAGGATGGTGTACGGCCTTTTTTGTGATTCGTACAAGAAAAGATCCCGAAGCGTCTTGGGGCACGTCTCTTCTTTGGGTTCATCGTTATCAAAAAGTGCATGAGGGTTGGAAGTTGATGGCCAAAGTACATCTGACTCATGAAAATCAAATGGAGGCTCTCCGGGGCTTACTTGCGGGTCTACAAGAGTCTAAATAATATTTTATTCAAAATCCCTTTCCAATCCTACACTCAAAGTTAATCCTTCGGGGAGTTGCTATGAAACCAGAAATCGTACAAAAGTGTCCTTTTGCTGTCGAAGTGACCGAAGGACAGACTTATTATTGGTGCTCCTGTGGGCTTAGCAAAAAACAACCTTTTTGCGATGGCGGACATCAGGGAACTGAGTTTAGGCCTACGCCTTACAAGGCTACAGAAACCAAAATAGTTCAGTTTTGTGGCTGTAAACACTCGAAAAATGGTGTGCTTTGTGACGGTTCTCACTCATCAATTTAACCGGGAAAGTATCGGTCATCTAGGATTTTCATATGGTGAGCCACGTGACCTACATGAACGTAAGTTAGATCATTTGCAGATATCTGGTATGAGGAAACTTCACCTTTTTTCGAAATATCTTGGAAGTTGAGACTTGTAAGAAAGCAGATAGTTGAGGCTCTGGAAGAATGCCAATCTGCTACTAAATCATCTAGGGATCTTTCGTCTGCTCGTGATGTTGACATCACGTGGTCCTGATCCAAGGAAGGAAGAGGATTACCCAAATCTCGTGAAATGGACATGATGCGAAAAAGCATAATGCGTTCCCAATCGATTATATGGACCAGCATTTCGAAGAGAGACCATTTGTCTTTCTCGTACCTAAAGTTGCCCTTATTTTTATAGATTTCTCGACTGAGCAGGTCTAGTTGTAGCCTTTGTTCCTCGAGGGTAGTCAAAAGGGGTATCTCGGGATCCAATAGCTGGAGATAGTTGCGGTGGTATGTAGATAGTTTTTGAAGGTCAGGATACGTGAAAAAACCCATAAGAGCCCTTATATTGGTCGCAAGCCTAAAGTCTCTATCCTTCTAGGATTACACGCAACGTTTCTTTTTTTTACGCCGACTTATCCACAGACTTTTCCACAATTGGCAGGGTCTTCAGAAGGAAAAACTTATTTGATTTTTGTTAGCGTGATGGTAATTTTTCTATTCCAAAGTCTTTGAGGAGTTAAGCCATGAGAGAACAACTTCGTGAACTGATTGCAGAAATGATGAGGGGTGGTATTTCTCTCGATTTGGCCAAGAAAGAATTTGAAAAACTTTATCTAGAAGAAGTCTTGGCGGCTAATGATGGTAATCAAAGCGCTGCAGCTCGCGAGTTAGGTATACACCGGAATACCCTTTCAAAGAAGCTGGTTGCCACCCAATCGAAGATGCGCCAGCAACCCACCATCAATCGAATGGGCGCCCATAGCCACAATTAAGACCTAAAGGGCCTTAATATGGCCTTCAGTCCAGAGAGGCTGAGCGCTAATACGGTTCAGAACCTTTAACACCGCTAAAAATGGGGTTTGAGAGGCAGTTGATCTAACGTAAGCCCGTGGCCCCTGCTCCACTTTGACGAGGGTTACCTCTAGCGGTCTACCGATGTCTGGATGCAGGGCCAAAAGTTGGTTCATTTGAAACAAAGGGAATGAAAGAATCCAAGGATCTATATTCATGTTCGAAGCGCCATCAACTAGAGAACCGATTTCTCTAGGTTGAAAAAAAAGTAAATGTAATTTTTTTTCTAAATCGACATGTTTCCAAATTAAAAAGGGCGGAAGATTTCCTAAAACTATTCCTCCCTTAGCCGCAGAAGGCAGTGGCGTAACCGTAAAGCCCGTTAAGTCCGCTAATTCCATCGCGAGACGTTCAAGCGAGGGGGCCGAGGGGACAATCCAGGGCTCAAGTTCTTGGTCAAAAAACAAATTAACTCCCTAAAATTAGGCCTCAGTAAGGAATGTGCTCCAAGAAGAGGATGCTGCTCTTACTGCCTTCTTTGAAGGGTAAACTTAAAAGATGGAAAAAAACATTCCTTTAGTTCTAACGGGACAGCAGATTGGCGTTGGCTGGTCTCCCGCCCTCAGTGTCATCAAAGCTCTCGTGGCTCTTGATGAGGCTAAGCGATTGGGTGGTGAAGCTATTTTTTGGATGGCCGACGAAGATCATGATGCGGTTGAAGTATCGAGAACCGCTCTTCGAAAAGACGGAAGAATCCTCAAAGTACAATTCGAATTTGATCAAAACCCACAAACTTCAGCCGCGTGGTTTCCATTTGACGACAAGCACCAAAGGCAGGCCATAGATCTGTGGGGATCTTCAATCCCAACCCCACAAGAGCCTACTTTGAGAGGACACTTTGAAGCCCTCGGTCAGCCCCTTAAGAAACTAGGGCTTTCTTTCTTTTCTCCCACGCGCGATATCGATCGTTTCAAACTGAACGCTATCCTTCGGGATTGGAGAGAACTGAATTTAGAATCGAAACTGAATCAGACTTACCAAGATTTATCTCGTCAAGGAATCGAATGTTCGATAGACCCGTCTAAGCAGTCCACTTGGTTTTCTCTAAACCCCATTAGCGGACAGCGCCTTCGCCTAGAGCCTGCAAATCCTCTAGGGGCCGAGCTTTGGCTCAGTCCTGGGGCCGCCCTGCGTCCTCTTCTGCAATCTCACTTGCTAAATGTACACACCGTCGTCGTAGGCCCATCGGAACTATCTTACTGGCAACTTGTTGATCCCCTATGGGAACTACTTCAAATTAAAAAGCCCACTCTCAAACTGAGGCCTTCGTTATGGAGTATTCCCTCCCATTGTTCCGTGGAGGCTGATCAAATTCCTCTTCTTCGCCAAGGGAATTGGCAAGCCTTATTACCGGCAGGGGCGCCTCTACCCTCAGAATCTTTTACGCTCACCACGAATCCAAATTGGGATCCAGATACCCGTTCAAGAATTGATCAAGAATTACAAAGAACCAAAGAGCGTTTAGAAAAGATCGATCGAAAAATTCAACGCGTCTTGCTCCATAAGGCACTAGGCGAAGACCCAGAAATCCTTCAGCAATATCTTTTCCCTTTAGGCAGAGATCAAGAGCGTATTTTATCGGGAGCTTCTTGGCTGCTAGACCCTTCAATGCTGACCCGTCTAACGGAATCACTATCGAAGGCTTCCCCTGTTGTCATAATGAAAGAACTATGAGTCATTCCTTTGATCTACTAGTTATTGGAGCTCACCCTGATGATGCTGAAATTCATTCAGGGGGGCTTATTGCCTTAGCCTCGTCTAAGCACATGAAGACGGCCATCCTCGATTTGACCGAAGGGGAACTGGGTAGTCGAGGTGATCGCAATCTCCGCAAACAAGAATCACATGAAGCTGCGGAAATTTTAGGCTGCCAGCGCTTCAATCTTCAACTTCCTGACGGCGGAATCCTGGATACTCCAGCGCTCGTAGATCAAGTGGTAACTTTTATCCGTTTGCAACGCCCAAAAATCTGCGTCTTGCCCTCCCCTTTCGATCGCCATCCCGACCATCGAAATGCGCACTCGCTTCTCCAAAGGGCTGTCTTTTTGTCTGGCCTCTCCCGTTACCCCAGTAATGAAAAACCCTGGAGACCTGAGGCAACCCTTTGGGTTGGTGGCGAAAATCCTCCTGTCCCCGAGGTCGTCGTCGATATTTCATCGGTATGGTCGCATAAAATAAAAGCTATCCAATCTTACCGAAGCCAGTTTGATCCTGATTTTGATGTGAGCCAAACTCGAATTTCACACCCCTCCTTCATGAGGGGTATTGAGGGTCGCTCCATGCATTGGGGGTCCCTAATTCAATCAGATCATGGTGAGTCCTTCTGGTTTGATAAGCCTATGCAGCCTGTTTTGATTAGTTTTTTGGATTCACTCAGGTGAAGCGCCTTGAATCACTTCTGCTGGGTCAAATCAAAGACCGAGGTGATCAAATTAAGGGAACTAAAGTTCTCGTTGCCTGTAGCGGTGGCGGTGATTCTATGGCTTTGCTCCATCTTCTCGTCGCTCTTCGTGCGAGTCTCCATTTAGAACTAAAAGTAGCGCATGTTGATCATCACCTTCGGCCAGAAAGCGCCGAAGACCGAAAGTTTGTTGAAGAAGAGGCATTTCGTTTAGATCTTTCATTCTATTTCGAAGAACTTTCCCTTGCCAATGACTATAAGGGGGGGCTCGAAATGCAAGCCCGCGAGGCACGGTGGTCATGTCTGAACGAAATTGCTAAAAATCAAGGAGTTCGATGGATCGCCACGGGACATACTTTAGATGATCACACCGAGACCGTACTCATGCGGTTGGCTCGTGGTTCGGGCATGAGAGCGCTCACTCCACTCCCTGCATGCCAAAGCCCGCGCTGGTCTCCTTTAATTCAAATGACACGCCCTACCCTGAGATCTTATCTTTCAGAAAATAGGATCCCTTGGCGTGACGACCCCACCAATGTATTGCCCATTACTCCTCGTAATCGTTGGAGAACCATCCTAGAGTCTATCCGAGATGAATGTCCGACATTCGATGAACATCTTTGGGATACTCATCGACAGAGTGAGTCTACCCTTGCGTTAGCTGAGCAATTTGTTCTGGCGTTAAGACCCAAGGCGTGGGACATGGATCTTTCGACAAAATCTATTCTGTTTAAGGTGCGTGAATGGAACGAAACCGAGGTGGCCATGATTATGAACCTTGCTTTCAAGGAATGGGGGGATCTAAGAGAATCTAGACATCTGCAAAATCTTAGCCGATGGGTTTGCCAAGGACTGCACCATCAATCTGAAGCCTCCAATGGTGGCTATATTTTGCACCTACTGCCGGAGTCACAAGGCATGAGATTATATAAGGCGGGGGTCTAGCGCCTAGCCGCTACCGATGAATGCGGTAGTCCTCTAAGGAGTATTTTTTGAATTCAATGATGAAAAGTGTTTTGGTGTGGGTGGGTATCGTCCTCTTGCTCCTTCTCGTCGTGCAAAATGTTCCCTCCGGAGCACGCACGCAAGAAATTCCTTTCTCTACTTTCTACGTGGAGGGCCAGACAGGTAAATATCGATCTGTTTCACTGTCGGGTTTTGAAGTCGAAGGAACTTACAAGACTTCGTTTAAAAATAATAAAGGCGAGACCATTGAGCGCTTTAAAACGGTTACGCCTCCCATGCAGGATTTGGGTGCCAAGATTATGGCTTGGAAGCAAGATGGTCAACTCGAAGAATTCAAAGCCTCAAAGCCTAATGACAACAACAGTTGGTCCATGTACCTCCTGTTTTGGGGCCCGTTGATCGTCTTCGTAGTGCTCTGGTTTGTCTTTATGCGCCAGGCTCAAAACGGTGGCAATAAAGCCATGAGTTTCGGAAAAGCTCAAGCCAAGGGTTTGTCAAGCAACGCCAAGAAAATTACCTTCAACGATGTCGCCGGTTGCGACGAAGCCAAGGATGATCTGAAAGAAATTGTTGAGTTCCTCAAAGAGCCCTCTAAATTTGTAAAATTAGGAGGTCGTATTCCCAAGGGCGTACTTCTCGTAGGACCTCCAGGAACAGGAAAGACGTTGCTTGCTCGCGCCGTAGCGGGTGAGGCCAAAGTGCAATTTTTTAGTATCTCGGGTTCAGACTTTGTTGAAATGTTCGTGGGAGTTGGAGCTAGTCGAGTCCGAGACCTCTTTGAACAAGGAAAGAAAAGTGCCCCTTGTATTATTTTTATCGATGAAATCGATGCAGTAGGTCGCCACCGAGGTGCAGGTCTTGGGGGTGGTCATGACGAACGTGAACAGACTTTGAATCAACTATTGGTTGAAATGGACGGATTCGAAGGTACCGAAGGTGTTATTCTCATTGCGGCGACCAATCGACCCGATGTCCTAGACCCTGCACTTCTGAGACCGGGGCGTTTCGATCGTCGAGTAGTAGTCGATCGACCTGATATCAGGGGTCGTGTTTCCATCCTCAAGGTACATACCGTCAATAAGATTCCATTGGCTCCCGATGTCGATCTCGAAACTTTAGCGCGGGGCACTCCTGGCTTTGCCGGTGCGGACCTTGCCAATCTTTGCAATGAAGCTGCCCTCAATGCTGCGCGCTCCAACAAAGCTTGGGTAGAAATGATTGATTTTGAAAATGCAAAAGACAAAGTCTATATGGGGGCTGAACGTAGAAGTTTAGTAATGACAGACGAGGATAAAAAAATTACCGCTTATCACGAAGCAGGTCATACCGTTCTTGCCGCCGTCATAGAAGAAACAGACCCTCTCCATAAAGTCACCATTATCCCCCGTGGCCAGGCCCTAGGTGTAACGTGGCAGTTACCTGAGCGGGATCGCTTCAATACTACAAAATCCTATATGGAAGCCCGCATTGCCATTTCTATGGGTGGTCGCATTGCTGAAGAAGTCTTCTTTAATCAATTCTCTACTGGAGCATCCAACGATATCCAACAAGCCACCTCTCTTGCCAAATCCATGGTTACTAAGTACGGTATGAGCGAACGCCTTGGCCCTCTCAATTATGCGGGCGACCAAGGAGAAGTATTTATTGGCCGCGACTTTGGTCAACGACGAGATGTCTCTGAAGATACTGCCCGCTTGATTGACGCTGAGGTACGAGATATTGTTCATCGCAACTATGAAAAGGCTAAAAATATCATTCTTGAAAAGAAAACGCAGTTAATAGCAATTGCTGAATCCCTCTTGGCTCATGAAACGCTCACGGGTGAAGACATCAAACTATTAATGATGGGAGGAACGTTGCCTCCAAGAAAAATAACAACTGATATTCCACCCGTAGATCCCACTCAACCTGACAATCTTGCTCTCGGTGAGAGCAACCTAGGCCAGGCTTTGAAACCTGTCTAATTTGTTTGATTGGGCTTCTCTTATAAAATCGGGTCCTTGTTACATTGGGATTCTCAACTGCACGCCAGACAGTTTCAGTGATGGGGGACAATTTGTCGAACCCACTGCTGCCCTTCATCAAGCCCTTCGCCTTGTTGAAGATGGCGCAAAGGTTATTGATGTGGGCGCTGAAAGTACACGCCCAGGGGCTCGTCCCACCAGCGAGGCTGAAGAATGGTCGAGGATAGAAAAAATTCTACCCGTCCTGCGTCATGAACTTCCAGCGCAGACTCTTCTAAGTATCGATACACGACATGCATCGACTGCTCGGCGCGCTCTCGACCTAGGTGTGGCAATCTTGAATGATGTCACGGGCTTTTCTGATTCTAAAATGCTTCACCTTCTCTGTGACAAATCGATTGGTGCAATCGCGATGCGAAGCACTGTCGTTAATAACACCTTTTCAATGCCCCCATATGCAGATCCAAGATCCGATATCTCTGGTAAGTTCGATGAACTGTTTAGCTTAAGTGCTAGGCTCCAAGCGGCTTCGGTCAATCCTCAGCAATGTCTCATGGATATGGGTTTTGGATTTGGGACGACCTATCGTGAAGATGCTGCTCTATGGGATCAACTGATTTATCACAAAACAGAACTGGCCTGGCCCCATAGCCGCTTTTGCATTGGCATATCTCGGAAGCGCTTGTTGGCTTGGAGATCGGAACAGCCCGACCTTCCTCCTGAGCAAAGGGACGCTCTGACCCGCGAGGCAGTATCCATTCTCCTTAGCGAAGGCTACCGATTCTTCAGAGTCCATGCCGTGCCAAGATATCCTTAGATTAAAGGAACACCATGTCGCTTAGATATTTTGGGACTGACGGAATTAGGGGAAAAGCTTTCGACTCCCCTCTAACCACTTCAGAAGTAGCACGATGGGGTAAATCCTGGAGTCAGGCCGCTCTTAACCATAAAGTTCAAACGCTTGTTCTTGGACATGATCCTCGGCTAAGTTCAGAGCCCCTTCTCAAAGCTTTCATCTCAGTTATGGACCCTTCTATTAGCCTCATCTACTTAGGGATGGTCCCTACCCCTGTTCTAGCCTATGAAACCTCCAGGACGTCGGGAGCTTGGGGGGTTATGTTCTCCGCAAGTCATAATCCGCATCTGGATAATGGAATCAAGGGCTTCTCTTCCTCGGGTGAAAAACTTGAAGAGGCTGTTGAGATGGAAATCGAGACTATTTTCGATTCGACCCCGGTCGCGGATAAGATTGTCAATCCCAACCTCCCAGCCATCCAACCCCATCAATATCTCAACGTTCACGAACCCTTTCCGGTGCCTGTTCCCTGGCGTATCGCCATAGATTGTGCTCACGGCGCCGCCAGCACCTTAGCTCAGAATATTTTCTTGAGCCAAAATATCCACTGGATTGGAACTCCATCTGATGGGGCTCGAATCAATCATTTTGTAGGATGCACTCATCTCGAGACCCTGCAGAAAGTCATTCTTGAAAGTAATCTTGATTTTGGATTCGCTTTTGATGGTGATGCTGATCGATGCCTATTTGTAGACTCTAAGGGTGATGTTTTTGATGGCGATCAGATCCTGTGGCTCTTGGTCAAAGAGGGTATTCGCGCAGGACGTCCTCCAGAGGGTGTTGTAGGCACCGTGATGACCAACGGGGCTTTAGAGCACTTAATTCTTGACGCCGGCATCCCCTTCCTTCGAACTCCCGTGGGTGATAAATTCATCCTTCGAGCAATGGCCACCTGCAATTACCCCATCGGCGCAGAAGCCTCCGGCCATGTCATTCAAAAATCCCTAGGTCCGACAGGAGATGGCTTGGCCACCGCTTTATCCGTCTGCAGGATCCTTAAGAATGTGGGTATTCGGGAAGTCTTTGAATCACGGTTTAAGCCCTTCCCTCACCAGTTAGTCAGCTTTGTCACTCGTTTAAAAAAACCTATCGATATGTGCCCATCGCTTAACGAAGTACTCGATAATCTTCCAAAAGAATTCCCAAGCCTTCGAACCGTTATTCGTTGGTCGGGTACTGAAAATAAATTACGCCTTATGGCCGAAGCCCCCGACCTCCATTCGGTTAACATAGCCCTAGAGCGCCTTCAACACGCTGCCCTCCGCGACCTTAATTAGGACCTTCCCTTGAAACTCAGCGTTAATATTGACCACGTGGCTACCCTGCGACAAGTTCGAAGGGGTGGTGAGCCCAATTTAAAAGAAGCCGTTATTGAAGTCTTGAAAGCCGGCGCAGATGGAATTACCGTTCACTTAAGGCAAGACTTACGTCATATACAGATGGAAGATCTTGAAATGATTCACTTGAACTTCAAAACGCCTTTAAACATAGAACTTGCTGTACACGCCAATCTAGATGCTTTGTTGGGGCGTGTGATGCCCTCTACAGTTACCCTGGTCCCTGAAAGTCCCAATGAAGTCACTACGGAAGGGGGGCTCCAAGTAGGCCTTAATCCTTCAACTCTAAACCTCGCGCTAGCGACCCTCAAAGAAAGAGGGGTTCACAGTAGTCTCTTCATCGATCCAGATCCGTCGGTCATTCATCAAGCCCTTTCTCTGAAACCCGATGCCATCGAAATCAATACCAACCATTACTCTCTTCAAACGGTCGGATCTCCGGGCTTTATCGAGGCTTTAGAAAAAATAAAAGAATGCGCTCAACTCATTCACAATCATGGAGCTAGAGTCTTGGCCGGTCACGGCTTGAATCGTCACAACGTCCAAGCCATTTCAAAAATTCCCATCATAGACGAGCTCAATATTGGGCATGCTATCGTCGCTCGATCGCTCTACGTAGGTTTTTCTAGGGCAGTTCACGAAATATTGACCCACCTAAAATAGGGGGGGGTTATTTCCTAACGACTGTACACATCAATTCGTTTCGTCGCATAAAGAAAGGAACGAAGGGAGCGTTGTACCGACTATAGGTGAAGGGTCCTTGGCGAGTATAGGCAGAGGACTGAATAAAGCGATCAAGCTCAACTTCGGCTTCTTTAACTTTGTTTTCAGACCAAAAACCCGAGGTATTAATGGCTGCGACCAAGGATCCAGGAATCGTCACAATAGACACCCTTGAATCGGTCGGCTGGGGAACCGTCTCAGGCGTAAATTCTGAAGGAACCATAAAGGAAACATTCCAACTCCCATCCGAATCCTTTGTCTGTGCGACAGGAGCCGTCATGGCGATGGAAGTGCCTGTGTTTTTAGTCTGCGCCACTGGAGCCGTCATGGCGATGGAGGTTTTGGTTTTATTAGCGCCTGAAATGTACTGGAATAGGATTCTAAAGGCCTGATTGCCTGCTTGGTCGAAAGACGCGTTCACTTTAGTTTGTGCAACCATATAGGGCTCGTACTGCCGAATTTCAATTCGACCCACTTTTTCAACTACTTTGTATTTAGGCTCTTCAGTTGCCATCAGCGTGACTCCTGCTAAAAGTATGGAGAATAGCGGTTTAAGTGACATAACGATACTCCTGATTTAGATTTTTTTTCGAGCACGAGGGTGGGACTTAAGGTAAGTTTTAGACAAATCTTCAATCCCTAAATGAGTATACCTCTGAGTTGTACTAAGACTGGCATGACCCAATAATTCCTGAATGATCCGGAGGTCCATCCCTTTATTCAAGAGGTGGGTGGCAAAGCTGTGTCTCAGTCCGTGTGGGGATATTTTATTCTCAACACTCTTAGAAATAATTAATTTAGACAATAAATTACGAATAGAAGTCGTGCTCAATCGGGTTCCTTTCGTATTCACGAAGACCGCATTGGTCGGTCCTCCCTTGGCCTTTTTCAGAACGTCCCCTCTAAATGAAAGATAAATCGTTAGAGATCGCAAAGCTTGGTTGTGAAATGGCACCATGCGCTCCTTGCCGCCCTTACCAACCACCAAAAGCACTTGGTCTCGCTTGTGAATGTCCTGGAGGTTTAAACTAGCCAGTTCACTGACACGCAATCCGGTTGCGTAAAGAGTTTCAACGAGGCAAAGGGTTCGCGCTTCCTGAAAGTTAATGGGGACTGGGGCGTCTAAAAGTGTGTGGACATCCTTTTCTGACAAAAAATGGGGTAGTTTTTTTGATTCTTTGGGATTCCTGATCCCTGTGGTTGGATTTCGTGAAATATAGCCGTGGTCCCACATCCAATGAAAAAAAGTACGGGTCGTCGAAAGAATTCTAGATTGGCTCGTAGGGTCTAGTCCCATCTGAGCAAGAGAGGCTACAAAGCCTCTAATTTGCCTAACTGAGACGTCCCAGGATTCCCAATTGCCCTCATGGGCGTATTGTAGTACTTTTTTTAAATCGAGTTCTTGAGCCCGAAGAGTATGCGGGGATAGGCCTCGACTCTTCTGCTCAGAGGCAAAAAGAGTTAAAGTCTTAAGTAACCCTTTTTTCATGAAATTAGCCCCAAGGTATGCATCATTATGAGGGATTTTTGTGTCGAGTGAAATAAAGACTATCCCTGATTTATTTTATAAAGCCATCGAGAAAGATTTGCCGGACGCTTTGGCCTATAAGCAGAATGGTAAATACCAACCGATCTCGCATCGCGAATACAAGGACCTTGTTGAGTGGATAGCCCTGGCTCTTCGCGAAAAGGGGCTTAAATCCCAAGAACGTGTGGCTATCATTTCCGAGAATCGGCCTGAATGGGCAGTCGCTGATTTTGCTTGTGCTATTTTGGGTTTGCCCACCGTAGTGCTCTACCCTACTCTAGTAGCTAATCAGTCTGCTTTTATCCTTCAGCACAGCGAAGTCTCTTGGGCGATTTGTTCCGATTCAAATCAATTAAATAAAATTATAGAATCTTGGGAGCAACTACCCGATCTCCACACCATAGTCGTAATGGAAGGCGAAGTGCCGGTTGTTCCCCATAAAAATATCTATACCTGGGACCAAATGGTCGCCTGGGGTCGAGCCCTCTCCTCCGAGCAAAACGAAGTAAGGCAATGGGCTACGGCGGTAAAACCTGAGGACTTATTAACGATTATCTACACCAGCGGAACAACGGGGGAGCCCAAGGGGGCTATGCTAACGCACCACAACTTGGTAACAAATATTGTGGATTGTGCTGAATTTCTAGAGTTTCGTAAAGGTGACCGATCGCTGAGTTTTTTGCCCCTTAATCATATTTTTGAACGCATGGTAGGGCACTTCACGATGATGCATGTGGGCGTATCCATTTACTACTCGGAGGGGGTTGCGAAAGTTCCCGATAATCTCTTAGAAGTTAAACCCACCATCCTTCTCGCTGTCCCTAGGATTTATGAAAAAATATTCAACCGCACCTTCTTCATGGCAGCCCAAGCACCCCCACTTCAACGATTTATCTTTAGTCTCGCGATGCGTATTGGTCGGTGGTCACTACCCTATCGCTATGCCCGTCGCCCCTTACCCTTCTATCTGAAATACCCCCACCAAGTGGCTAGTAAATTGGTCTACCAAAAGGTTCTATCACGACTCGGCGGCAACCTTCGGATGGCTGCTTCAGGGGGAGCCCCGTTATCACCTAAGATCCTCGAATTCTTTTGGTCAATTGGTCTCGATATTCTTGAAGGCTATGGGCTCAGCGAAACAAGCCCTGTGATCTCTTTCAACCGGTTTGGCAGCATTGCGCCAGGATCTGTGGGTAAACCGCTCTATGATACTTGGGCGGGTCGACCCTTTGTCAAAATTGCCGAGGATGGGGAGATCTTATGCCAAGGCCCTAACATCATGAAGGGGTATTGGAAAAATGAAACGGGCAGCCGCGAAGCTATTTCGTCGGATGGTTATTTTCATACGGGTGATATTGGCTATTTTAAAGATGGAAACCTTTACATTACGGATCGCAAAAAGGATCTTATCATCACTTCCGGAGGCAAGAATGTAGCCCCTCAGCCCATTGAAAATGCCCTCAAGAGTGACAAGTACATTTCACAAGCGGTCATTCTTGGAGATGCGCAGCATTTCATTGGGGCCCTAATTGTTCCGGACTTTGAAGTCCTGGAACGCTGGGCTAAACGCCATAAAATATCTTTTGTCTCTCGAGAGGATCTGATTACTAACCGGCTTGTCGTAGAGAAAGTTATGAGACGGGTCCACAAGGTTAATACTCAATTTTCCAATTATGAACAGGTTAAAAAAATAGCTCTTCTCGGTCAGGAAATGACCCAAGAATCTGGGGAATTAACCCCCACCATGAAGGTTAAACGTCGCGTCATTAATGAGAAATACCAGAAGCAGATCGATGACCTTTACCGTTGATCCCATAGGTTCTCTTTGGAAGAAGGTTCTAGAGTTTGGTCGTATGATCAAATTCGAACATACGATTTTTGCCCTCCCCTTCGCCCTGGTGGGATTAATACTAGCGTCGAAAGGCTGGCCTAGCCTTCCTGTCTTCGCCTGGGTGGTTCTCGCTGCCGTAGGGGCCCGGACAGCAGCCATGGGATTCAATCGTCTTATCGATCAAGAGATTGATGCTATTAACCCCCGAACTCAAATACGTTCCCTACCAGCTCAAAGACTCACCCGAAGAGCGGCATGGATCATGGTCTTACTTTCGATTGCGGCCTTCTTCCTTGCGGCACGGTCCCTTAATCCTTTATGTTTAAAATTGGCTCCATGGGTACTGGTAATTTTACTGGGCTATTCTTATACCAAGCGGTTCACGGCCTTTTGCCATTTGATTCTGGGACTCTCTCTAGGTTGTGCGCCTATGGGGGCCTGGGTAGCTGTTACCGGAGCATTGGATGTCTTACCTATCTTGATTGCCGGGGGAGTCTGCTTTTGGACAGCGGGCTTCGATATCCTCTATGCTCTCCAAGACCAAGATTTTGATCGCCTGCAAGGGCTCCACTCTATCCCAGCCAAATGGGGGATGCAACGAGCCCTCTATTGTTCTAGGCTGTTTCACTTACTAGCCTGGTTCTTATGGGCATCAGCAGTAGCTCTGTCTTTGGGGCTCCAACCTCTCGCCTGGGCCGGGATGTTCTTAATTGGGAGCATCTTGGCTCGCGAGCAATGGATTATGCGAACCGGCGATCTATCGCGACTCGATGAGGCCTTCTTCCAACTCAATGCCTGGGTCGGACCTATTTATTTCCTTAGCCTTTGTTACCCCTACCTCTTCCTGTAAATAAAAAAAGCCAAGACCCGAAAGTCTTGGCTTTTTTTCATGAAAGTAAAGCTTATCGGTTGGCGATATGCCAAGCAATGAAAGCGGTTACGAGTCCGGCAAGACCTTGGGCAGACAAGCTGCTGGCAATGTTTGACAGATTCGTAATAGGTGCCCAGCCATTCATGCTGGAGCCTAAAACTTGAAGAAGTACTGAGATGGTCAAGAGTACCCAAACAAGAGAAGTGATTCTCTTGACGGCATCCACGATCATATCGAGTATTTGCATGGTTCCCTCCTCAGGGATAGTTATGTGCATAAGATACTCCCGACTGCCCACAAAATAAAGCAAAAGGTCACAAAATAATTACATTTCATGTAAATACTGTTTTTATTGAGTTTAAGTAAATATGTAAAAGTCTTTAAATAGTAAAAACCCCCAAACATAAAGATGCTTGGGGGTTTTACAGGGCTACAAAATTGCTATTAGCTATTGCGTGTAGCCATATTCCAAGCAATGAAAGCAGCAAGAATACCGACAACACCAGTATTAAAGCCTTGAGATAGGGTCAATAAATTTTTAACTGGGGTAAGGCCCGCCATCGGCAGACCTAAAACTTCAAGCAAGATAGCGATGGTTAAAAGCACCCATATAAAACCGGTGAATCTTTTAATGACATCGGAGATCGTATCGAGTAATTGCATAGGCCCTCCTTAAGGGATGAGTTATGCCCCTAATGTTAGGCACATTTTCCTTAAAGGTGTAGCGTTATTGTCAAAGAATAATTACAAAGATCCTACCTCTATTTATTTCAACATTTAAGGATTCTATCTACCCATTAAAAGCTTGGTTGGGCTGAATCGCTGGCGACTAGCGAAGCCCGAGAAACCGATAAGTTTCTTCAGTCGCTCTTCGGCCTTGCTGGGTTCGGTCCAGGAGCCCCACCTGCATTAAATAGGGCTCTACGAGATCTTCCAAGGCCCCTTCGTCTTCCCCAAGGGCTGAAGATAGGGTTTTGAGTCCCACGGGCCCCCCATTGAATTTGGAAACGAGGGTTTCTAAATAGAGTCGATCCAGAGCATCTAAACCTCGCTCGTCAACTTCATGAAGCGACAGGCAGTCTTCGGCAAGGGATGAAGTTAGGTTCCCTGACCCCTTCACTTGGGCAAAGTCACGACAACGGCGGAGCAGTCGGTTACATATCCGAGGGGTTCCTCGGCTACGCTTTGCAATCGCTGAGCAGGCTTCAGCATCCATGGGAAGTTTAAGCAGTTGTGCATTACGTATCAAGATATGACCGAGATCTTCTACAGAATAGAAATCGAGTCGAAATGTCATGCCAAAACGATCGCGAAGTGGCTTGCTGATTAACCCTGCCCTCGTCGTGGCTCCCACTAAAGTGAAAGGCTTAAGATCGACCTGAAGGGTCTGGGCACTGGGACCTTGCCCAATCAAAATATTGAGATGACGATCTTCCATCGCTGAGTAAAGCATCTCTTCGATAGGCGGCGCTAAGCGATGAATTTCATCAATGAATAAAAAATCTCCCTCTTCCAGATTTGTCAAAATGGCAGCCAGATCGCCTTTCTTCTCTAAGGCGGGCGCTTGAATGACTCGGCAATGCGCTCCCATCTCGTTGGCCAACACATTAGCAAGGGTTGTTTTACCTAGTCCGGGAGGTCCAAATAAAAGAACATGCTCAAGGACTTCCGATCGCTTTCTTGCGGCATCAAGAGCGATATCAATCTTGGCTTTGGTTTTAGTTTGACCAATATACTCATCAAGCTTTTGGGGTCTTAGGCTAAATTCGACGGCATCCGTCTCAATATTGTTGGGGTTTAAATCGGGATGTCGGGAAGTAGTCATAAATGAATAAGCCAAGAAGGATGCCTTTCTAGTTTAACTCGCGTTAATCTTGAAGTAAGGGCTTCCCAAAGGGGTGCCTTAGGAGACGGACATGCTTCGAGTAGGTTTAGGGTTCGATGCACATCGTTTTACAGAGAATCATCTAGGCTTCAACGCCCATTATGCTTCCGAAGGGGCAAGTCGTGAGCCTCTTGTATTAATGGGGATCCGTTTCCCTGACTCACCCAGATTAGAGGGTCACAGTGATGCAGACGTCATGAGTCATGCTCTGATGGATGCCCTTTTGGGTGCAGCGGGACTTGGCGATATCGGCCATTATTTCCCTAGTAATGCCGCTGAATATAAAGGGTCCAAATCCATGGATCTTTTAGCCAAAGTCGTTGACCTCTTGGCTGAAAAGGGATTTAAGGTTCATAATGTGGATGTTTGTCTAATTGGTGAAAGTCCCAAAATCAGCTCTCGCATACCAGAGATGAAGTCTTCCGCCTCCGCCGTCCTCAAAATCTCAACCGATCGAATTAATATTAAGGCCACTACCACGGACAACATGGGATTCACGGGAAGAGGCGAAGGGCTAGCCGCCCAAGCCGTCGCAACACTATCTAGCGAATAGTACGGAAGGTTAAATTAATTCGGCTCGGCATCAGCAACGCTTCCTTGGGGTTAATTTTGGGGACTCGATGCTGAGAAAGAGACTGCGTTCGACCGCTCATAACCAATAGAGATCCATGAGTGAGCGGGATTGATATTTTTTTTTCGTGGTTGTCCTTTAGGCGAATCTCAAAAGTTCGCGTCGCTCCTAGGCTGAGAGATGCAATTACGGGATCAGGTCCGAGTTCCTTCTCGTCGTCGCTATGCCATCCTTGGGAATCGAGACCATTGCGATATTTATTGATCAAAACGCTATTGAATTCAATATTTAAAACAAGATTTTTAACCCTATGCTCAATCTTCTCCTTTAGGTCTAACAAAATTGGCGACCAAGGCTTAGGCACCATTATTTTCCCTGAATACTTATAAGATTTATCTGGATCGCCATACCAGGCCGTTAATCGGGGTTCGTTAATCCATTTACCCATCATACGGATTTGATCTTGTTTGAGCTGAGGATCATTTTCGAGAAGGCCAAAAGAGAGATCGGCATCCTCAGGGCTGAGGAAATGAGGGTCATAGAAAATGGATAAATTATGTTCCTTTATAAATGATTCATCGATGTGCTCGGCTAAAAATTTATCCGTTATCACAATTAAACCTTAATATCGTACTTACTAAGATGGTTTCTCAGGGCAGACTGAGTATTCTCTGAAGGATTTCGTAGAACGTGGTCTAAAAGATACTCCTGAACTGATCGGATCCAACTTCCGGGGGTAAGTTTATAAAACTCGATGATCTCAGACGGTTGTAGAACGAGATCTTTAATCAAAAGGGGCGGGTTCGTTAATAAAACTTTGACCCAGAGGGATTCCAAATCACTCAAAGATGGGTTTGCTACGCTGTGGACTCTCAAAAAGCACATAGGATCTAGACCTTGTTGTTTAATTTGGGATAAGTTGAGTCTTAGGGTGTACATTGTTTCTTCAGTCAGGGGTGAGATATCCTGACTGATAGTCGTAACCATCTTTTGTGAATCAAATAGAGAACATATGAGATCGCGTTCACGATTAGCTAAAGGAAATTTTGTCAAAACTTGATTGAGGTTCGATTCTAGTGAACCTCGATCGTGAGCTTTCATGGCCCAATCTATGAGTAGATACCAGCGCTCTCCTATGCTGCAAGATGCCTTCATTATGAACGGTCGTTCCTTGAAGTAAGACCGACAAGAACTCTTGCTTTCGAATATCTCATCAAGAAGCCCCGTTTGAATGGCAGCCTCAATGCCTCTAGCGCTATTGGTGACTAAGAGCTTATTGAATTCATCGACGATACGTTCACGCGATACATGTCTGATAAGGTCAGCTTTAATAGCAACAGCTTCAAGCGTGAGCGAATGGATCTCGAAATCCAATTGTGATGCGAAGCGACAAGCACGCAGCATCCTTAGGGGATCCTCAGTAAATCGTTCGTTAGGTTCACCCACGCATCGAATCACCTTTTGATGAATATCTTCCCTGCCCCCAAAGGGATCAATCAGGAAAGGATTCCAAGATTCATTCGGCATATGAGCAAGTGGGATCGCGAGGGCATTCATCGTAAAATCTCTACGAGATAAATCCTCTTCTAGGGTCACATTGAAGACAACTTCATCGGGGTGTCGAAAGTCGCTATAGCCCTTCTCGGATCGAAAGCTAGTGATTTCATATTTTGAGTCGCCGCAAAGTACCGTAATGGTCCCGTGTTTAAAGCCCGTGGGGATGACTTTCATTCCCAATTGTTCAAAGGCGTCCAACATCGCATGGGGAGGCAGCGAACAAGCTAAATCGATATCTCCAAGAGGCCTGATCTGACCCTGTTTGCTCAAGATATGGTCTCGAATAGCTCCTCCGACGCCATAAAGGTGGTCTCGAAGAGAAGCAGGAAGTTGTTTTAAAAAAAGGTCGAGGGTATTCAAGATAAAAGCTCGCTTTGTTGGTTTGCTAATTCCACAAGGGATTCCTTCTCGACACGACAGGTTAACCATGCATCCATGGTTTTGGCTCCCATTTGACGATAAAAATTAATGCTGGGCTCGTTCCAGTCGAGAACCTGCCAGACGAATCGGGTGCAATTATTTTGGACCGCTACGCGAGCTAAATGAATCAAAAGCGCTTTACCAATCCCATTACGCCGGTATTCAGGCCGTATATAGAGATCCTCAAGGTAAATACCTGCTTTCCCTTCCCAGGTACTAAAGTTGTAGAACCACAGGGCAAAACCAGCCGGCTTTCCCTCCCATTCGGCCATCACGACATGGATTAAAGGATGATCACTAAAAGCGAAATGCAAAATATCGTCAACCGTAGCTACCGCAGCATCAGGATCCCGTTCATATTCAGCCAGTTCTTTAATATAAGAGACGACCAATGGGACATCTTGGGGTGTCATTGAGCGTAAAATTAGCATTGGTCTATTCTATCTACAAGTTCTCATGAGGACCTATGCAACATACATTTCGAATCAACACTAGGGTATTCGTCCCCGCACAGGCGATTCGTATCGAGACAACTCGCTCCTCGGGGCCGGGGGGACAGAATGTCAACAAGCTGTCCACGAAGGTCAAAATGTACATCCATCTCGCCTTGATTCAAGGCCTGACCACAGAGGAATCTGTACGATTATATAAACGACTAGCGGGAAAAATCTCTCTCAAAGGGGAAGTGCTCGTTGTAAGTCAGCGAACACGGAGTCAATTGAAGAATCTTGAGGATGCAAAGGAAAAGGCCATGGCGCTGATCGCTAAATCCATCGCTTCTTCTAAGATGAGAATTCCCACTTCGGCCTCAGCCAACGCCACCCATCGTCGCATTCAATCGAAAAAGTTACGATCAGAAATCAAAAAGGGTAGATCGGCTAAAAATTGGGACTAGGGCCTGTCGACTTCGAAGACTAAGGCCCTAAATCTAATGGATTGGTGCTCCCGACCGGACTCGAACCGGTGACCCGCTGATTAAGAGTCAGCTGCTCTAACCAACTGAGCTACGGAAGCCCTATTAGTTTCTCAGTTTTCGATCAATTCTCAAGAGAAAAAGAAGAAGGGTTAAAATTTTGGTAGTTTTACGATTTCCCTAACTTTTTCCATGGTCTCTTGGGCGACTTTTCGAGCTTGGGTATTTCCGTCCCCCAGAACATCGTCTAAAGACTTAGTGTTCTTCAGGCTAGTTTGCACGCGCTCTCGGACGGGAGCGATCTTAACAATGAGGTTTTCAGCAACCTTCATCTTGCAATCAAAACAGCCGATCGATGCGGCACGGCAGCCTCGATTGATCTCTTCTTGGTCATCTTGGGATGAAAAGATTTTGTGATAGCCAAAGACGGGACATTGATCGGGATTACCGGGATCAGTTTTTTTGACTCTTTTAGGATCTGAAATCATTTGGCGTGTGCATTTTTCTTTGATTGCGCTGTCTTCATCCGACAGATAAATACAGTTATTGTATGTCTTGGACATTTTACGTCCATCGAGACCCAACACTTTCGCTGTGGGAGTTAAGACCGCTTGGGGTTCTTTGAAAAAGTCTGTGCTGTAGATATGGTTGAATCTTCGAGCAACTTCCCTTGTGAGTTCGAGATGAAATAGTTGATCTTCACCGACGGGGACTTTATCAGCTTGATACATCAAAATATCGGCTGCTTGCAGAAGGGGATACCCAAGGAACCCAAAGCTATTGAGATCAGCGTTGGAATTTGCTTGCTTTTCTTTATACGTTGGGACCCGCTCGAGCCAAGACAGGGGTGTAGTCATACTTAATAGCAATTGGAGTTCCGAATGCTCTTTGACAGCACTTTGGACGAAAATGGAAGCTGAAACTGGATTGATGCCTACGGCTAAAAAAGTTGCAGCCAACTCGTACACGGAAGGCCGAATGACTTCTACCTGATTGTATTTGGAAGTGAGTGCATGCCAGTCGGCAATCATGTAAAAGACTTTGTTGTCTTTTTGGAGAGCCGAAAAATTCTCTAGGGCTCCCACGAGGTGGCCGATGTGTAAGGACCCACTCGGTTGGATTCCCGATAGAACGACCGACATAAACCCTACCCCAAGAAAACGGTTTGCAATAGACCGAGTATACCAATCAGAAACATAAAAATAGGGTAGAGAATAATTCGAAATAAACCGGTAAACACCAGAATCAAAAGAACAATCTGCATGAAGGGTTGCAGGCGATCATAGTGTGGTAACCATGAATCGGGAATAAACGCTCTCAAGACGGAAGAACCGTCCAAGGGTCCTAAAGGGAGCATGTTGAAAATAGCTAGCCCCATATTGATGAGGATGCATTGCCCAGAGAGTGCAATAAGAACTGTCTGACTTGAGATCGTTCCCAATCGTTCGATCCCGGCATAGCCCGATAGAGAAGATTCAAATAGCATATTCCGCTGATCGATGTCGACCACGGATGCCTTAATGAGGAAAACGGTAATAAAGAAAAAAACTAGGCTTAAAACGAGGTTAGATGCGGGGCCCGCAAAAGCCACCATGGCATATGAAGTCTTCATTCTTAATCGGCGAGTTAAATTGACGGGATTCACGGGAACAGGTTTCGCCCAACCGATGAAAGGTATACCCGTGGACATTCCAATGAGAGGAAAAAGGAAGGTTCCAATAGGGTCCATGTGGGCTATAGGATTGAGAGTCATACGACCCATCCTTTGCGCTGTCCGATCTTCGAGAAGAAAAGCAGCGGTCGCATGGCTAGCTTCGTGAACACTCAAAGAAAAGAGGAGTGCTACATATGAAATCAGGATGGCTGGAAGTGAAAAATTATCAAACATTAGATGACGATGGTCTCCTTAACTAGTTTACCTTCTCTGAATCGGCTCCATCGGAGAGGAGAGCAATCAATCGTTCGGTAAGCGCCAAAGAAAATGAGTTCTGCTAGACATAGCCCAACCGCTGGGGACTCCATCGCTCCGTGACCGCTGTAACCCACCTGAAGCAAGAGATTTTTATAATTATCGTGCCACCCCACAATCGCATTGTGGTCGAGGGAATTAGTATCGTAGAGGCCGCCCCATCCTGACTTCAACTTACAGGAGGATGCCGAGGGGATTCTTTCCTGCATCGGAAGATTCACTTCGTTGATGTAGTAGTCCTGTTCAAGAGTGGTATCAAAACTATCCGGTTCATCCTGTCTGGCCTTACCGATCATCAAATTGCCGCTTTCGTATTTAAAATAAATACCTTGATCAATAATGGTCAGGGGAATTTCTTTCCAGCGAGGATCCACGTTGGGGGATCCAGGGAATTCGGTGATAAACATCATCCTTTTTTGGGCAATGACTGGTGTCAGATCTTCTTGACTCATGCCTGACCGCTTCAGGAGCTGATTGATCCATGGACCCGTACACAAAGCTACCATCCCCCCGCTAACCGATTCCTCGAGTCCCTCAGGTGTCTTTAAGATCACGCCTGTCGCCACCCCGTTCTCAATCCGCACACTTAGGACTTCCGTATTTAGCTCGATGACTGGAGGATTTGCATAATCAGTTAGGGCACGCTCAAAATAGCCTACCGCTGCTTGGCTAGGATCAAAGCTCCCACAGTCTTTACCAAAGACTCCCCCTATAATAGGCTCGAACCCAAGTGCTTGGACAATTTCAGGGTCCATATGATCGATACCGCAAAGAAGACCGGGGATTTTATTTTCTATGTCGCGCGGCTCGAGAACTTCGAAATTAACACCATTGGCCTTCCACTGTTCAAAAGCAGCAGGCATTTTATCCCAGGCTTTTTGATAGTAGGTGAAGAGGTATCCAGATCCTTGATAGGCGCACCCTACGCCCATCTCTTGGGTAAAGTTTTTTAAGAGTTCAATGGAGTAAGAGCAGAGTTTTTGATTGATATCAGTGGTCCAAAGATTCCGAAAACCTCCGGCGCTAAAAGCTGTCGGACCACTGGCGATCTTATCCCCACGGTCCACAACAAGAATGCTTCCTTTGAAGCCTAGTTTTAGGAGGTTGTAGATGAGGGATCCAGAACTAATTCCGGCACCGACCACAATAAGATCATATTTACGCATCGTTAGATTTAATCATACTGAAGAAGCATCAGAAATTCTTGATTGCCTTTTTGGCCTAAAATAGGCGATGAAATCACCTCTCGTGGCTTGAGATCGGTTGTACTAAAGAATAAAAAAAGGTCATCACAAATTCTTTGATGGGTAAGAGCGTCTGTAACGATCCCGCCGGCACCGACCTCTTCTCTTTTAGCTTCGAACTGAGGTTTAATCAGTAAGACAGCCTTGGATTTTTCTTTAAGAGAGCCTTGGACCGAGGGGATAACTTTTTTGAGTGAAATGAAGCTCAAATCAGCACAAAGGAAATCAATTCGATCTGGTATACAGGTGGGGTCCCAAGAGCGGGCATTCGTATTTTCCATGGAGACCACTTTGGGGTGGCTTCTGAGTTTCCAATCGAGCTGATTTGTACCCACATCGACGGCGTAAACTTTTCGAGCACCCCGCTGTATGAGGCAATCTGTAAAACCGCCTGTGCTAGAGCCTAAGTCCAAGCAAATCTGTTCATGTACCGAAAGGTTCCAATGTCTAAGGGCGCTATCCAATTTGAAGCCCCCGCGACTAACAAAAGGTATTTTCTCTTGCTTAAGGCGAATCTCAGCATCTATCGAGACGGAGACTCCCACTTTGTCCTGGATTTGGTTATTTACCAAGATTTCTCCAGCCAGAATAAGGCCGTGTGCATGGCTGATATCTTTTGCTAATCCGAGCGAAAGCACAGATTGATCGAGCCTCATGGATGTCATGGCGTTTCCTGATTGTTCAATTTCTTTTCTGCTTGAATCTTCCGATAGGCCTGAACAGCCTTGAGGTGATCCTCGAGTGTGGCTGAAAAAATATGAGTTCCATTACCATCAGCTACAAAATAGAGTTCTTCAGTCGTCGAGGGTTTGGCAGCTGCTTGCATCGAAGGTAGGCCCGGTGAGCATATCGGTCCAGGAGGAAGTCCTGAAATGCGATAGGTATTATAGGGATGAGATCGCCTTAGGTCTGTTCCCCCAATGCGTAACGGGTTGGGTAATCCTAACTTGAATTTACTATATTGAACCGTTGGATCGCATTGGAGTGGGATTCCCTTCTTGAGGCGGTTGAGAAATACGCTTGCGATGCGCTCGCGTTCAGAATTCATCGTCGCTTCCGACTCGATTAGACTGGCGAGAATAAGTGTTTCATAAGGTGAAAGGTCGTTCTTTATCTGCCGTGGAGGATAATATTTCTTGGAGCCTGCGACGAGCATCTTGATAATGTCGACCGGCTCCATGGCGTGATTAATATAGTAAGTATTAGGTGCCAATAAGCCCTCCAGATTCCTGGCCAAAGGCTCGTTCGTCAAAAGAATGAGTTCGGGGTCCGTCCAGAGGGACCAAAATTGATCTTTCGGCACATAATCCTTGAGGACTTTCTCTATCTGCCAGCTATTTGTGCCCTCAGGGATAACGAGCTCGACAAAAGTGCTATGACCACCCCAAATGATGCTGATGATTTCGAATAGAGTTGCCCTAGGAGGAATTAGATATTCGCCTTCTTGGATCTTCCTAAAATCTACCTTAGCCCAAATTCGAATAAGCAGATCGGATTCGATAATACTCGATGACTTGAGATGGCGGATAACTTGAGAAGCGGACATCCCTTTCTTAACTAAGACAACTTGAGTTTCCATTAATTGATTTCTCTGCCGTAACAGCATTATTCCGACGGCTATGGCAATAGCGAGTATGCAGAGAGAGACTTTTATTAATTTAGAGGCATTTAAGGACATAATGATTTATTATCCCTTAGATAGACCCAAAGAACGATTGACTCGAGGTATTCAATGGCTGAGCATACGTATCAAAGACACATGGGGCTTTTCTCTTCCATCATGTTGATTGCTGGATCCATGATTGGCTCCGGAGTCTTCATTGTTGCCGCCGATATGATCCGTATTGGACACACGGGTTCCTCGCTTCTATTAGGGTGGCTACTGACGGGTGTTATCACGGTTCTATGTGCTTTATCTTTTGGCGAACTCGCAGGTATGTTTCCAAAGGCTGGAGGTCAATATTTCTACATTAAAGAAATTTATGGACCCATGACAGCTTTCACTTATGGATGGACCCTTTTTACAGTCATCGAATGCGGTACGATTGCAGCGGTCGCTGTAGGTTTTGGTAAATATCTAGGTACTTTCTTCCCGGGTATATCGGACACAGTATGGTTGGGCGCGCATATCCACATTGACCAAATAAACCTTTTCAATTTTATTACCCTTGGACCTTATGATATGGGTCTTACCCCCTCTAGGCTCTCGGGTGTCGTTATCATTGCTTTCTTGAGTGGGATTAATCTCTTAGGGGTTAAAGCTGGCTCAAGAATCCAAAATATTTTGACTGTCGTCAAAATTGCAAGTTTAGCGGTTCTTATTTTTTGGGGGCTTTATTCACAACCTCAAGTCCCTCCGGACTCAAGCCCACTTCCGTTCACCCAAGACTCGATCTATCACGGGTTGTTGATCAGCTTGCTTATTATGCAAACCGGCAGTCTTTTTAGCGCTACAGCTTGGGAATCAATCACGTTTGTCTCTTCTGAAGTTAAAGACCCGAAACGCGTGATCCCACTCGCTCTTTTCATCGGGACAACTCTTGTCTGCGGGATCTATTTCATAGTCAATTTGATCTATCTTAAATTCCTTGGACCAGTCGGTATTGCAACGGCTCCAAACGATCGGGTCGGAAGTTTGGCCCTGCAAACCATGATCGGATCTTCGGGGGCCTACTTAATGGCAGGTGGCATTTTAATAAGCATGTTTGGCTGCGTGAATGGAATCGTCTTATCCGGTGCCAGAGTCTACCAATCGATGGCCGAAGATGGCGTTTTCTTCAAAAGCGTTAAGGCTTTGAACAGTAATGGTGTCCCTGGGTACGGCTTGGCCTATCAAGCAATCTGGAGTTGCATCTTGACGCTCACAGGGACCTACGGCCAACTCCTTGATTTTGTAATGTTTGCGGCAATACTATTTTTCTTTATCACTGTCGTGGGAGTGATAATTTTGCGCATCCGCAAACCGGAATTAGAGCGACCGATCAAGGTAATTGGCTACCCCTTAACGCCGCTTCTATACCTTTTATTATCGGGATCAATCATGATTGCTCTATTGATCTTCAGGCCTAGTTATACCTGGCCCGGATTACTGATCGTATTGATGGGTATCCCGATCTACCTTCTAAGGCCAAAAGAACAACGGGCCTAGTTTTCGTTATCAAGGCCACCCGCATTAAATCTCAGAATGCGTTTTACCTCGCTCTGTAACTGATCAGACGAGAGTTCATTCGTTCGACGCTTCGGTAGTGTTAGTTTGGGAAGTGTTTCTTGGGGCGATTCTTCCTGTGGTTCGACTCGGTAGAGATAAGTTATGATTTCATCCTCAAAGCCATAACGCATTTCTTGGAAATATTCGAAACTCTCCCTTTTGTACTCAACCAAAGGATCTTTTTGACCATACCCCCGGAATCCGATAGCTTCTTTTAGATGATCCATGACCAATAGATGTCGTTTCCAAGCTGCATCAATGATCTGGATAATAGATACCTTTTCGTGCCACCGCAAGACTTCCATCCTAGGGAAGCGATTTTCTTTTTCATCGTATTTGGTTTTTATGGCATGACTAATTTGAGTCACTGCCGAGGAGGGATCTGATGGGAGGTGAAATAAATCAACGTCATGAGCCCCAAAGAGTTGCGTTAATCGCTCAGAGAAATGTTCGAGATTACGCGTAGCGACCGTAGTGCAGAATTGATGATAAAGGCCCTCGATAATCTCAAAAGATATCTGTTGAATGTAGTCCTTAGTATTTCCCTTAAGGATTTCATTTCTTAGGTTATAAAAATAGATTCGCTGTTTATTCATCACGTCATCATATTCGAGTAAGTGTTTTCGAATTTCGAAATGATGTGTCTCTACCCTCTTTTGACTCTTTTCAATGGAGGAACTAACCATACGGCTTTCAATAGGCTCATCATCATTCAGGCCAAAAGCAGCCATCAGGGTTTTAATTCTCTCTCCGCCAAAGATGCGCATTAAGTCATCTTCTAGACTCAAGAAGAATCGGGATGACCCGGGATCTCCTTGTCGACCTGCACGGCCTCGGAGCTGGTTATCGATACGTCGGCTCTCGTGTCTTTCGGTACCTAAAATATGGAGGCCTCCTAACCCAATAACTTCCTGTTTCTCTTTTTCCGTCTCTGTCTGAAGTCGGGCAAGAGTTTGTCGATACTCGAGGGTTTCCTGATTGTCTTGATCGTAAACATCTTTTTGGGACTGAAGGTGTTCCGTTTTGGCTAAAGCTTCAGGGTTACCTCCGAGGAGTATATCGGTTCCTCGGCCAGCCATATTGGTCGCAATGGTTACAGCCCCTTTTCGACCAGCCTGGGCGATAATCTCAGCCTCTTTTTCATGGTGCTTGGCATTGAGAACGACATGACGAATATTCGCTTTTTTCAATTCTTTCGAGAGCATTTCGCTGCTTTCGATACTTGCAGTACCAATCAAGATGGGTTGTCCAATCTCGTTGAGTTTCTGGACTTCTGACACAATAGCCTTGATTTTAGAAGTGGCTGTAGCAAAAACCATATCGGAATAATCACCTCGGATCATAGGCTGATTAGTAGGGATGACGATCACTTCAAGTTTATAAATTTGGTAAAATTCTTTGGCTTCAGTTTCTGCGGTTCCCGTCATTCCTGATAGGCGTTCATACATTCTGAAAAAGTTTTGGAAGGTCACAGTCGCTAAGGTTTGATTTTCGGCATTAACCTCTACGCCTTCTTTGGCTTCAATCGCTTGGTGGAGGCCGTTAGACCAACGACGTCCGGGCATAAGTCGTCCAGTGAACTCGTCAACAATGACCACTTCCTTGCCCTTCCCATCTGCTTTATTCGCCACCATATATTCTTTATCTCGGTGATACATATGATGAGCAAGCAATGCCTGACTAAGTCCGTGAAGATGCTCAATATTTGTCGGGTCGTAAAGATTGCCAACCCCAAGTAGGTTCTCCGCTCGTCCAATACCGCTATCCGTTAGGACAACTTGACGATCTTTCTCTTCGATTTTGAAATCTGCATCAAGATTCAATTTGGGAACAATGGCGTCAATTTTATAGTATTTAGAGGTGTCTTCTTCGCTAGAGCCTGCAATAATCAGGGGGGTTCTTGCTTCGTCGATCAGGATACTGTCCACTTCGTCCACAATCGCAAAATGAAATCCGCGTTGGCAAAAATCAGAAAGATCCCATTTCATGTTGTCCCGAAGGTAGTCAAACCCTATTTCATTATTTGTGGCGTAGGTAATATCCTTGCCATAAGCCTCACGCCGCTGTTCGTCACTGAGGCCATGTTGAATAACCCCAACCGACAATCCGAGCCAAGTATAGAGACGGCCCATCCATTCAGCATCTCGACGAGCAAGGTAATCATTAACGGTGACTAATTGGGCGCCTTTTCCTGTGAGCGCATTCAAATAAAGAGGTAGCGTCGCAGTAAGAGTCTTACCCTCTCCCGTTCGCATCTCTGCTATTTTGCCTTCATGGAGAACGATTCCGCCAATGAGCTGAACGTCAAAGTGTCGCATACGCAAAACTCGCCTAGAAGCTTCTCGCACAACAGCAAAAGCCTCGGGGAGGATGTCATCTAGTATTTTTCCTTGGCTTAGCAATTCCTTAAAGTAAGGTGTTTTAGCACGAAGATCTTGATCTGACAAGGACTGAATAGTCGGCTCAAATTGATTGACTAATTGGACAATTTTCCAGAGTCTTTTCAATTCTCGGTCATTTTTTGACCCAACAATTTTTTTGATTAAGTTGTCAAGCATTGTCTAGTGAACTTTCACGGAATATTAGGATCTTTAAGTGTATCGCTAAATCGATCTTGCGGCTCGATCGAAAGTGGCTTAATGGCCTCTAGACTTAGCCTCTTTCGCTAGAGCAACTTCCCATGCTGATCGAAATCTGCGAAAATTAAATTGAATCTACGGGAGAACCAAAATGGCTCGAGAAAGAACGTTCGCGATCATTAAGCCCGATGCTGTGGCCGCAGGTGTCTCCGGACAGATTATTCAAGCCATCGAGGATTCGGGTCTTAAGATTATCGGTCTTAAAAGAATGCGTCTAACGACAACGATCTGCCAGGGCTTTTATCACGAACACATAAGCAAAGGCTTTTATGCTGAGTTGGAAGCATTCATGACAGAAGGACCTGTCGTTTTAATGTGCCTCTCGGGAGATGATGCCATCAAGAGATGGAGAGATTTAATGGGCCCCACAAATCCATCGAATGCTAGCGAAGGAACCCTCAGAAAGCGATTTGGGACTTCCATTGGACGCAATGCGACACATGGATCGGATTCACTTACTAGCGCAGCCTTCGAAGTTTCTTATTTCTTCAATTCCTTCGAGCTGAATTAAAATAAACTCTTGTTGAGCTCGAGAATCTTGGCTTGAAGTCCATCTATGGACAATTTGTGAACTTCTTTCGTTTTGCGATTACGAATTTCTACGATTCCTTCTTTCAACCCCTTGGAACCAACGGTAATTCGATAAGGAAGTCCTAGAAGATCCGCATCTTTGAATTTTGCTCCAGGGCTCAGAGCCGATCGATCATCAATCAAAAACTCGATGCCTTCTTTTTTTAGAAAAACTTCAAGACCTTCGACCACTGAGGAAGTTTCGGTATTATCTGAGTCTAGATTGAGTAGATGGAAGTGATAGGGAGCAATCGATGCTGGCCAGATGATTCCATCTGCGTCATGGTTTTGTTCGATGGCTGCTGCAACTGTTCGGGTGATACCAATGCCATAGCAACCCATCACCATTGGTTTATCTTTTCCGTTCATATCCAAAAAATTACATTTCATAGGAAGAGAATATTTGAGACCTAATTTAAACACTTGCCCCACTTCAATGCCCCTAAACGCCAGATACGTTCCCTCGTCGCATCGAGTGCATCGATCTTTAGCCTCTGCATTGCGTATATCGCCCCAATGAAGATTCTTGATGTCGCGTTCGGGTGTAAAGCCAAAATGATGGAAATCCGTTTTATTAGCACCACAAGTTAAACCCGTTTGACCTTTTAGTTGGTGATCCACAATGAAGTTGACTTGATCTAAACCGACAGGGCCCATAAAGCCCGACTTGCATTGAGTCATAGCTTCGGCAGCTTTTAACTCTAGGGGCTCAATGGATTGGGCTCTAATGGCGTTTTTCATTTTGACTAGATTGAGCTCGTGAGATCCGGCAATCACCGCTCCCCAAACCGATTCAGAATTTGAATGATCAACCACTTTCATGAGGTAAAGCTTAGTAGTTTGCTCCAAGGGCATCCCTTGGGGATGGTCGCCGTCGACCATATGACGAGCTTGCTCAACTTGGCCCAAGATGCCTGGCGTAGAGAAATAAGAGGGTTTTAACGGCGTAGGGTTTTCGTTAGTTACCGGAAGTAGTCGACATTCTGTTTTTTCTAAATTAGACGTATAGTCACAATGACTACAGCTGAGAATGGCATCTTCCCCGCTTTCGGCTAAAACGTGGAACTCATGGGTGAAGGACCCTCCGATAGCTCCGCTGTCTGCTTCCACGGGTCGGAACGCCAAACCCACTCGAGTAAAAATACGTTTATATGTCTCAAACATATTCCAGTATTCTTTATCGCAATCCGTGTCGTCAACATGGAAGGAGTAGCCGTCCTTCATGATGAATTCTCGACCACGCAGAAGACCAAAACGGGGTCGAATCTCATCTCTAAACTTGGTCTGAATCTGAAAGACGTTGATCGGAAGCTGTTTGTAACTCTTGATGGTCTTGCGAACCATATCCGTAACAACCTCTTCGTGGGTGGGACCTAAGCAGAAATCATTCTCCTTTCGGTCCTTGAACCGCAAGAGCTCCTTCCCATAGGCACCCCAACGTCCACTTTCTACCCAAAGATCAGAAGGTTGGACAAAAGGCATCAGCAGTTCTTGGCAACCTGATTTCTCCAATTCCTCCCTAACGATTGATTCAAATTTCTGAATAGCCCTAAAAAGCAAGGGGAAATAGCTATAGACCCCCGAAGAAAGTTTTAAGAGCATGCCTGATCGCATCATCAGTTGATGACTGACAACCTCGGCATCCTTAGGAACTTCGCGGTGGGTTTGGAATAAGAATTTAGATTGGCGCATAGATTTTATGAAGCCAGAAGTTGTGCAACAAGAGAGCTTGCTAATTTACCATCATAGTTTCCTGCATATTCAGACTGCAAATATTTCATGACTTTCCCGAGATCCTTAGCATTTTGGGCTTGGGTGGCTGTGATGGCTGACTGAATAGCTTGACGCAACTCCCCTTCACTCATTTGCTTAGGTAAATAGATTTGAAGCATGTCGATTTCCTCTTGTTCTACTGCGGCTCGCTCGTGTTGTCCAACAGACTTAAATTGATCGATGCTGTCTTGCCGAGACTTAACAAGTCTTTTAACCACAGCCAAGGACTCTAGAGGGGGAAGCTCTCCCTGGGGCCCTAGTCCCTTCGCAATGCTTTCATTTCTGAGGGCTGATACCACCATGCGAAGTACTTGGACATGCATAGTATTTTTTTCGAGCATGGCTTTTTTTAAGTCGGCTTGGATTTGATTCAGCATAAAGTCCCTTCGCGTAACCCACGGTCACGCCCTCTTTAGGTTATCCCAAGGGCCTTAATAAGTTTCCAAATTACCCAAGTAACTTAGATTTTATTGTATTTAATCACTTCAACGGGGCATCCTGCCGCCGCAGCAATAATGCTGTCTTCTAGAGAAGTTTGAAGGTCTGAATTGAGTTCAGCTTTTTCATCGCGATTTTCTGATTCTACGCCATCTTGGCGGACACCATCACGGATGGTACAGGTAGTATCCGTCACATGAAAAACATCAGGACATTCTGCTTCACATGCATTGCAAACAATACAACCTTCTTCGATCCAAACTGAGGTAATAGCCATGTCTGCTCCTAGGACATTATCATTTTATCGAAATTTTAGATTTTTTTCTCATTAGTTTTTTCCAGATGGAGTCAAGATAACATCATGGTGCAGTGGACAGAAAACTCTATTATTCAGAAGATGAGAGGCCTTCTGCCTGGCGGGGAATTATTAAGCGATGATTGCGGTGTCCTTCCAGTGGAATCTAGACAAAAAATCGTGGTCTCAACGGACTCAATGCAAGAAGAGACGCATTTCAGGCTTGATTGGCATCCCCCTCATCTTCTCGCTAGAAAACTTTTAAAAATTAACCTCTCTGACGTTGATGCCTCCGGGGGTACCCCCTATGCATTTACTTTCAACTTTGGCTTACCTCCTCATCTTGAAGAAACGTGGATCGATACTTTTTTAAGAAGCTTGGGTGACTGCGCTCGCGAACATTCGGTTAAGGTGATCGGGGGTGATACCTTTGGAAGTCCTCGAGGCCTCCATTTGACTGCTACGGTTTTTGGATATGCTGATCGGTATTTGACCCGGCTGGGGATAGAAGTCGGTGACAATATTTACGTCGACGGCCCCCTGGGACTCAGTGACCAAGGATTAAGTGCCTTACGAGCGGGTGAACGCTGGGATTTAGAATCCACCAGCTCTGCCCTTTTGCAGCACCTAGATCCTAAAGTCAACATCGGGCTCGGCGTGGCCTTAGCAAAGATCCCACAGGTGCACGTTTGCATGGATGTATCTGACGGACTATCAAAGGACTTAGGGATTCTAGCTGAAATGAATCAAAAGACGATCCGCCTCGTTCGATCCTTTAGCGATTCAGAACTTCACGGAGGAGAGGATTATCTCCGATTATTTGCCTCATCGCTATCGTTAGAAGAATTGAGCCAACGTTTCCCTTTCCCTTTTCAACAAATTGCACAAGTAGAGCCACTTCAGGGCTCTTTTTTGGTCGATTCATTGGGGTCAAAGGTTGAAAACTATACCTTTAACCATTTTCAAAAATGATTCATACACTATAAACTTTGAAACAGGCTCACCGCCCATTGAAGGCCTCTATCCTTTATGAAATTACCCCAAGCGCTTGAGTCCGTTGTTGAAGCCCTTCAATCCCTTCCGGGAGTGGGTCGTAAATCAGCCCAACGAATGGTGATTTCTCTCCTGAAAGATGGGGCTTCATCAATGAGCCGTCTGGGATCGGTGCTCAGCGATGCTTCTCAAAAATTATGTTTTTGTAGTCTCTGTGGGGGTTTTGCAGATCAGAAGATCTGTGCGATCTGTTCCGATGAAAAACGAGACGCCTCTCTACTTCTCATAGTGGCTGAAGCGTCCAACATATTAACGATTGAGAAGTCTGAAATATACAAAGGCCACTATCACGCTCTAGGAGGACTCATTTCGCCGCTCAAGGGGGTGGGACCACAACACCTGCGAATCAAAGAACTAGAAGCCCGTCTCCTTGGTCATCCCTACCAAGAAATTATCGTTGCAACTAATCCTACAGTAGACGGTGAATCTACCGCTTCTTGGCTCGTCAAAAATCTTAAATCGTCGGGCATTACAGTTAGCCGCATCGCTCTTGGACTTCCTTTTGGAAGTGACATTGAATATGCCGATGAATTAACCTTGGGTCAGTCGATTCAAGGACGCACTAAACTTTAGGAATTCCAAAGGGTTCGTTAAAACCTGTGCCTGGATCAAGCCATATCTTTTCGAGGGTTAGCCCATGGGGTGGCGCAGTGGGTCCTGACTGAGTTCGATCCTTGATCGCAAGAATGGATTGGAGATCTTCGGTACTCAGTTTATTTTTCATAAATTCAACGAGGGTGCCTGTCAAAATCCTAACTTGATGCATCAAGAATTGGTTTCCATCGAACAAGACACTCAATCCCCGCTCATCTTCTATAACCTCAAACCGGTAGAGTGTTTTAACTGCTGATGGAGCGACACATTCAGAGGCACGGAAAGAACTGAAGTCGTGTGTTCCCCAGAAAGACTTGAGTGCTTCATTTGTTCGAGGAAGATCTACTTGAAATGAACCGGGGATATGCCAGCGTCGAAAATTTTCCATGGGGTTCCTTAACCCTCCGAGTGAAAGTCGATAGCAGTAGCGCTTGGCGACAATGGCTTTACGAAAAGCGAAGTCCTCTGCCACGCCGTGCACGGTATTGATTTGAATATCCTCGGGGAGATAGGCTTGGATGGCTTTTTTTAATACCGTTGGATCCCAATACCTTTCAGTCTTGAAAAATATTTTTTGATCCTCGGCATGCACACCTGCGTCTGTTCGACTTGCTCCCGAAGGAAGTCCAATAGTAGATTCTAGGTTTTTAAGAGAGCTCCATAGCATTCCCTGAATGGTCGGAAGAGCCGATTGGACTTGAAAACCAGAGTAATGAGTTCCGACATAAGATACGGAGGCTAGATAGGAGGAGGTCATTTAAGAAGTTTACAAAGAAGCAGTCACAATACTATATATCTATGGTTGATCAGAAACCCACTGCCGTCTGCTTTAGCGGTCTAGACCCCTCAGGAGGTGCTGGGCTTCTCAGGGACCTCTCTGTTCTTTATAGCCATCAAATCTACGTCATGGCAATTCTGACATCCGAAACTGTTCAAAGTAGTGACGAATGTTTTGAAATCCAAAGCCCTACGTGTGCCCCCTCATCTATCTTCTCGAGCCTAGCCCCTACGTTGCCCAAAACTTGGGGAGCGAAATTAGGGCTTATGGCTATTTCGGTGGATGAGTTATCCCGATTAATGAAAGAACTTAAGCAATCGCCGCCTCAATGTTTGATTTGGGATCCAATCTCAGGTCCCACACAAGGTGTGGGCCTTCATACAGGGGAGAGCCTTCGCAATATGGCTAAACAGATCGGCTCAGCCCGAACTCAAGGCTACGATTGGGTGATTAGTCCCAATTGGGATGAATTTATGGCTCTCACTTCGGCGACGACTTCAATGCAAGCAGAGGAGTTAATCCATGCGTCAAAACCGATTCTAGATTACGGTTTTTCGAGTCTATGGCTGAAGGGGGGGCACGGAACAGACGACCAGATTAGGGACTATTGGATTACTAGTAACGAGTGTCATTTGATAGCCTCGCATGGCCGAAGTCAGATTAAACCAAGGGGCACAGGATGCTACTTATCTTCCTCCTGGTTAGCCTATCGACTCGAAGGCATGAATGGATTTGAATCTGCCCGCCAATCGGCACAGGATCTTCAAAATGTGTGGCTAACTTCTGATGTGCTGCCTGGATCCACCAGACCCATTTTAGGACTTAAGAAATAATTATTCTTGAAGCGCAGGAGCGTGCTTTAACTCCTCAATGTCTTGGATTAATTGACTCGCATCATGACAACTATTAAGTTTTTGCCTAAACTTAACCCCCCCAGGCAAACCCTTTGTGAACCATGAGCCGATCTTTTTAATCTTATGGAGAGCCTCGCGAGGCTCCAAAAGTTCCATAAGAATATTGAGAAACCGAGTCATGGCTTGGATTCGCATTTCCGAAGTGACCCTGAGTGTTGGATCGAGGATCTGTTGAAAAATAAATGGGTTATAAAGAGCTCCACGACCAATCATGACAGCCTGACATCCTGTTTCTCGGTGCATTCGATACGCATCCTCGGGAGTAATTACGTCTCCGTTGCCAATGATCGGGAAAGCCATTTGTGATTCAACTGCAGTACGAATAATGGTCCAATCGGCTGAACCCGCATATTGTTGGGCTTTTGTTCTAGGGTGAATGGCTACAGCTTGAACGCCGACAGCTTCAAACATCTTTAGGAAATCAAGAAACTCAGAGCGATCTTTTTGGGACTGGTCCCACCCGGCACGCATCTTCACTGTGATGGGCACTGAAACCGATCGAGCCATAGCCGTTAAGCATCTCTCGGCTAACTTAATATCTTTAAGAAGCGCCGACCCGGCTCCTCCACTGGTCACATTACTGGCGGGACACCCCATGTTCAAGTCCACAAAATTCGCGCCAGAGGATTCGCATATTTGAGATGCAGTTTCTAGGACCTCAGGAGAACTACCTGCAATTTGCATCGAGAGTGGTCGATCTTCCGAACCAGCCATCATTCGTTCAGCTTTTCGGGCTTTTCGGATCAAGGCTTCCGAACTGATCATCTCACTCACGACTAAACTTGGCCCGCCGATCTCTCGTATGAAACGTCGAAAGGGCTGGTCTGTTATTTCGTGAAGGGGTGCCATCACGAGCTGTGGAGACAATGAAGTTGTCGCGATCTTGAACGAATCGAAGGGGAAGGCCACGCAGCACCGAAGGAATATAAAGATTATTGTTGCAGAGCATAACGAGTTTTAACAATGACTCAGCAGAGGTAAGCACGAGACTTTAACTCAATAATTGAGAATACATGAGAGACTAGTAGGAAGCAGCCAAGCCTAACGCCTGACACTAATGTACAGGGTGAACTTGGATGGGTTGGAGTTGAATTGAGCACTATTACGTTTATCGAATTAGGTTGCAAGGAGCCTTTTCTATCAATTTTAAATCGGCGCGGGTTTACTAATCCCTTGCCTGTTCAGGCGTCAACCTTCGAAATGGCGCTCTTGGGCCGAGATGTTCTTGTCCAAAGTCAGACGGGTTCAGGTAAAACTTTAGCGTATGCCCTTCCTCTTCTGCATCGTGGGCATCCTGCTTCTAAGCCCCAGACAATTGTATTAACGCCTACTCGAGAATTAGCCCAACAAGTTCATGCTGAGGTCAAGATACTCCAACCGAATATCCCGATTGCTCTTCTGGTTGGAGGAGTTTCGTATGTACCTCAACTAAAGGCGCTTTCAACAGGCGCTTCTTTTATAGTGGGGACACCTGGGCGTGTACTCGACCATGTTGAAAGAGGAACACTCAAACTGGCTGACATCAAACATATTGTCTTAGACGAGTGCGATGAGATGCTCAACGTCGGTTTCTTAGGCGATGTGGAGAAAATCTTAACTAAAATCAAAGGCAAACCGCAAATTCTTCTCTTTTCTGCAACTCTGCCTCTTCCCATCAAAAAACTATCAAACCGATTCCTAAAAGACCCTTTTCTCTTCAATCAGGCCACTGAAGCGAGCACTGGAAGTCACATAGACATTGAACATACGCCCATACAAGTAGAAGATAGGCAACAAGTCCATGCCATCGTAAACTTGGTGGCCCATGATCAACCTCATGCTGCGCTAATTTTTTGCAAAACAAAACATAAATGCGAACAAGTCTCTGATGAATTAAATGCATTAGGGCTTAGTGCAGCCTTTCTTCACGGAGATTTAAAACAGAATTCTCGAACCCGTGTCTTGGATAAGTTTAAACATCGTAAATTGAAATACCTAGTGGCTACCGATGTTGCCGCAAGAGGGTTAGACATTAGTGGTTTACCGATGGTAATTCACGTAGGTGTCCCCAATCAAATGGAAAATTATATCCACCGCAGTGGGCGAACAGGTCGCGCTGGGGCTAAAGGGGTTAGCGTTGCGTTAGTGAATCGGAAAGAATCGCAGCTCTTACGATCCTGGTCAAAGCGATTAGGCTTTCAGCTTCAGTGGAGAGACGTACCCGATCCTATTGCAGTAATGAAATCGAAATCTATTGGTCTCCTTGAAAGAATTCAAGCAAAAATAACCCCTTCTATGCTCGAAAGTGCGCGCACGCTGCTTGAAACTGATACACCTGAAAATCTTATTGCTGGACTCCTGGGGATGACGGAAATGAATGGGGTCTCAGCCCTCCCTGCGATCGAAAGACCCTCTGAGGCTGACTACAAGTCAGACCGAAAGCGTCCCTTTCGTCCTCACGATAAAAAATTCGATCGAAAAAAGAAATTTGGCGGCAAGCCATCGCGCTTTAAGAAGAAGTTTAACGCGTCATAGTTTCGATCACTTATTGGGCGTCCAAAGCATGGTTTCTGGCTTTTGAGACGCCGATTTTGCAATGATTCGCTTCATATTTTGAATGGAAGCAGTATCAGCTTTTACAGTGGGTTGCTGGCCTGGTTTAAAAGCAAGGCCGTTAATGGTTTTTTCGCTTTGTCCTGAGGCCAGATTGCCAGTTGTTTGGTCGATATCGACCGTCACCATTCCCTCAGGGGGCAGGAAGTCCTCTCGGAGGGTGGTAGGGAGAATTGACTTAGCAAACTCAATCCAAATAGGGAGAGCTACGGTGGCCCCATCCGCTCCAAAGAATATGGTTTTCTTTTCATCAAAACCAACCCAGGTTCCAAAGGCTACTTTGGTTGAAAAACCTACGAACCAACCATCGGTGTAATTATCCGTCGTACCCGTTTTACCCGCTACGGGCCAACCTAGCTCATTAGTTTTAGCAGCCGTTCCTCGTCGAGCCACTCCTTGCATGCTTTGGATAACTTGAAATGCTGTTTGGGGATCCACAACCGTTTCTGGGGCTGGCGCCTGCGCTTCTTCGAGGATTTTTCCTTCACGGTCCTTGACTCTAAGAATGAGAAAAGGCTTAGGGGAGCGAATACCGCGATTGGAAATCGTTGCGTAACCGCGTACTAATTCTGCCAGCGATACTTCGGGGCTTCCCAAGGCCACACTAGGCAGCAAAGGTAAATTGCTCTCGATACCGCAGCGTTTTGCGAAATCAATGACTTTTTGGGGTCCCACTTGAGTGTAAGTTCGCATCGCCGGTATGTTCCTTGATTCAGTGAGAGCTTCCCGTATGGTCATTGGACCCGCGTAGTCAAATTTGTAATTTTTGGGTTCATAAACTTTTGATATTCCGTAGAGAGGCTTGAAATCAAAAGTTCCATCGGGCTGAGTTGGTCCAATCGAAAACTCTTGTGTACTGACAAAACGTGTAGGTATATCGGAAACAAGTGAGTTAGGGGCAAAACCATGTTCGAAAGCTGCGCCATAAATAAATGGCTTTAGTGTTGATCCAGCTTGTCTCTTGGCTTGAGTGGTTCTATTAAATTTAGATCGATTAAAATCATAGCCTCCTACCATGGCTCGAATTTCTCCCGTAAACGGATCTACGGCTAAAAGAGCTCCTTGAATGGCGGGGTCTTGGTGCAATTCGACTTGAGTTGGGATGCCGCCATCGGCTGCGGTGACCAAAAACTTAGCTACCGTTCCTCGGGTTAAGACTTTTTCTGCTTTGGCGCCTGCCCATTCCAAGGATTCACGACTCAGAGTAACTTCAGTCTTATCGATTCTGACCTTTAATTGGTCCCCTTCCCATCCCAAAATAACTCCATCAACTTGGGCACCCTTGGATATATATTGATCCCAACTCATAAAGTGGCTTTGCATAATATTTTTAACTTGTTTTAGGTTTTCTCCCCGATAGCCTAAGCGACGATCGACAGAGCGAACTCCATTTTGTAGAGCATCCTGAGCAGCTAACTGCCAAAGTGAATCGATGGTTGTTGTAACTTCCAGACCCCCATTCATCACCATATCTTTTCCGTATTTTGTATAGAGGTATTTACGGACTTCTTCGATAGCATAGGCCCCAATGGTCTCGCCTGAAAGATTCTCTCGAGCTGTAAGAACGGGACGTTTTTTTAAGATGTTGGCCTGAGGTTCCTTGAGATAGCCCTCTATGACCATGCGATCGAGCACATAGTTTCTTCGATCTGTGACAAATTGACGATCTTTAGTGCTTTTGCCCAATAGCATCTTGGAATACCGCTCAGGAGACTGAACAAGTCCAACCAAGAGTGCGCATTGCTCGATACTCAATTGAGAGGCGCTTTTTGCAAAATAGAATTGAGCTGCTGATTCAACGCCATAGCGACCGCCGCCGAAATACACTTCGTTGGCATATTGTTCTAGTATTTGCTGCTTCGTATATTTCTTTTCAAGGGCAAGGGCAAGATTGATCTCTTGGATCTTGCGAGTTATTTTCTTTTGCCGCTTTCGAGTCACATTCCTCACCAACTGCATCGTGAGGGTGGACCCTCCTTGCTTTTTGGTACCGAGAGACAAAATAAAGTTTTTACCCGCTCGAAAAAGACCTTTGACGGAAACTCCGTTGTGGGTCCAAAAACCTGCATCTTCCGTCGCAACAAGAGCATCGACAAATCCCTTGGGGATATCTCCATAAGGAATGATGATTCGATTCTCTTCCGAGAAGATCCCAAGAGTATTGCCTGTCCGATCTAGAACCTTCGTAATCGTCTTGGGAGTCCGAAGAGCAAATAGTTTCAAGAATTCTTGCGTATCGTCGGTACCTGAAAGACCGAGATTAACGGGAGGGGTCAAGCCAAACGAGCAGAGCAATAAAACGGGAACAAGGTAACGTTTGACTTGCATTTCAATCTTTTTCCTTTGTGATTAAGCGATCTTTTTATGATACCTCATGGCCATATATGCTCTTGCTAAACTAGAAGATATGTCAAAGCCCCTGCTGGCTATCGTTGCCAAAGTTAAATCGGACCTTTTACCTCAGGTTTTGTCTCAGGTCATCCCGCTGTTCGAGTCAAAAGGTTGGAGATTTTCGTCAGATTCTGCCCTTCTCGAAGCATGGCAGAAGTCTGGGATTTCTAGTGGCTTAGAAAATAACTCTGCTCAGGAAGAAACGCCTTCTTTGTGTTTGTGCTTAGGAGGGGATGGCACCTTATTATCCGCTGCAAGAGAATTCGGATCTCGAGACGTTCCTATTGTCAGTATCAATTTAGGTTCACTAGGTTTTATCGCTTCGAATGCAGCACCTCAAGCCAAGTTGCTGATCGAGCATTATTTTCAACAACGACTAATCTCTGATCACCGACATACGCTAGCGGTCAAACTCTTACGATCTGGAAATCTTATTGCCGAAGGTATCGTTCTAAATGATGTCGTCATATCCAAAGGCTCCCTCGCTCGCATCATTGAAATGGATCTAAGCGTTCAAGGATCAGAGATTGGAACCTTACGAGCCGACGGTCTTGTCATCGCAACACCTACGGGCTCCACCGCTTATTCTTTTTCAACAGGTGGGCCTATTGTCCAACCCGAACTAGATGCCTGTCTCCTCGCCCCTATTTGCCCTCATTCGCCCTCTTGGCGACCCATAGTACTAAAGGGTGAAACGATGATTAAGGTTGGCCTCCGGTCTTCAGATGAGGCCTTTTTGACCCTGGATGGTCAGGTGGGCTATCCACTCCTTACCTCTGATTGTGTTCTCGTAGAGAAAAGCGAACATAAGATAACTCTCCTACATGAACCCGACCAGAATTATTTCTCCCTACTGAGAGATAAATTAAACTGGGCTTCGCGCTAGAGACCGCCTCTCAAGTTCGCAAACGTTTTAAACTGATCTCGTTCATGGCGTAGGAGGGTGACCAAGCGATCTTGGAACATTCCCCGGATCACTTGCGGGACAGCTGGAAAATCAATAGGGAGAGAATACTCTGGAGGAATACAGATTCTACTAGGAATCATTTGTCCAAAGGATAGGGCCTTAAATTCTGCTTCTGTTAGCTCAATTTTTGGGCACCAAGGGATCAATTGAGCGCCCTCTAAGTAGACTTCCTTGCCCTCGGCAGGACATTCCCAAGGTCCTATGAAGGTCCGGTGAAGCCCGGACAGGTGAGCTGCAGTCCCGAGCCCGGTTCCAAGATCGCGCACATAACTCCGCACATAAAAACCACCTTTACAGATCAGGGAGAGTTGGTTGATGGACTGGGGCTGATTTAATTTCGCTTCGTGGAGGTAGACCGAAGAGGCTGGTAAATCAACCTTTTCTCCTCGGTGGGCTAGCTTGTAAGCGGAAATCCCTTTAATTTTTTTTGCGCTGGTTGCGGGAGGAATTTGATCTATCCACCCAAGCGAAGATCGAAGGCTCGTTTGTACTTCCTGTACAGAGGGAATAAAATCTGAAGTTCGTATAATCGCCCCTTGGTGATCCCCTGTATCCGTTTCGGTTCCCCAAGAAATTTCCGCGTTATATCCTTTGGGTAAAGCGTGAAAAAGTTCCATCAGGCGCGTTGCTTGACCCACCATAATCACTAACAGCCCGCTGGCAAAAGGATCTAGAGTTCCTCCATGCCCGACTGCAAGATCGAGCCCTGCGTCTTTGATCCTACTTTGAAAAGTTCGAACTAAAGAAGCACTACTGGGTCCAACAGGCTTATGGACGAGATATAGACCTGATTTCATTCGCCCTCATTTGAAGGTCGCTCACTTCGCTCTTTCTCGATCTCAGTAAAGAGGCTTTCAATTTTATTGCCCTCATTAATGCTTTCATCGAAGATAAAATACAGCTCTGGAACTCTCCGTATGGTCAAACGTGCAGCCACTCGGGTTCTCAAAAAGCCCTTAGATTTATTTAGAATGGAAAGCGTTGTAGCCACCTGTTGCTCTTGAGACTGACCATTCATTGCAAGAACTGTGAAGTAAATTTTCGCTTGGCTCTTATCGGGAGAAAGGCGGACCGCGGTAACAGTCAAAAAGCCCAAATCTGGATCCCGAACTTCCCTCTGAATTAAATTAGAGATGAGAAACTGTATTTGGTCTTCAAGGCGCTCAGGGCGATTCATAATGCCCTAATTGTATCGCGTTAGAATTATACATGGCCGAATGGTATGAAAATTGGTTCGACGAAGTCTATCTCGAACTCTATCCGCATCGCAGTCAGGCAGAAGCAAGCCAAGCGATCCGATCTATCCTCCCCTTGATGTCTTCTATGCCGCAAGGACCCATGCTTGACCTAGCTTGCGGACTAGGGCGTCACCTCATTTGCTTATCAGACCGGTATCCTGAGGCATTCGGGATGGACCTATCATTAACATTACTAAAAAAGACTACACCTACCCTTCGATCTCAGGTGTTCTGTGCAAATATGCTCAACCTCCCACTGAAGACATCTTCGCTTTCTGCTGTCTTTATGTGGTTCACTTCTTTCGGCTACTTCGATGACTCTGACAATCGATCCCTGATAAAAAATATTAGTAATACCCTGAAACCTAAGGGATTTTTTCTAGTGGACCTATTTAATGAAAAGCTTATTCGGCAATCCTTGGTCTCCGAAGATACCCAGGAGACAGAACATTATCTCTTCTTAAATCAACGACGCTTGGAGGGCTCACTACTAACCAAAGATATATTAATAACTCGAAAGTCGACAGGGGCTAAAAGGCGTGTACAAGAGCGCATTCGTCTCTACCAGCCCGATGAGATGAACAACTTAATGGAAGCCAACGATCTAAGATTAAAATTAACTTTGGGGGGCTATGATGGCACTAGCTTTCACCCTTTAGCGCCTAGGTGGATAGGCATCTATCAACGTTCTTAAACTTAAATTGAGGCCTCAATGGATCTAAGACTCCCCCAGGATTTACCTCTAGCCCATCAGCGTATATTTTTAAGATGCGATTTTAATGTCCCCCTTAAAAATGGAGTTATACAGGATTTCAGTAGAATCCAGGCAGCCATACCCACGATTGACTTTCTTCTTAAACAAGGATGTTCCATCGTTTTGGCTTCTCATCTTGGTCGACCCAAGTCGGGATACGAATCCTCGTTTTCACTAGAACCCATCGGAAGTGATCTCAGAAGTAGGGGCTACAATGTCCAGCTTGATGCTTTCCGGGACCAAGAGGCGACACGTGTAAGATCAGAACAATTAAATCAAGGTCAAATTCTTCTCTTGGAAAATGTGCGCTTCTATTCCGGTGAGACCAAAAATGACGAATCGCTGGGTCAATTTTATGGTTCCTTAGCCCCCTTCTACATTAACGATGCTTTCGGTGCAGCTCATCGGGCCCATGCTTCCGTTGTTTCTGCCCTACAGTATTTCAAACCAGGTCACATTGCTGCAGGTTTTTTGATGGAAAAGGAAATCAAAGGACTCAATCATATTCTTCATCCCCAAAAACCTCTGGTTTGTATCTTTGGTGGCTCAAAGATTGGGGATAAAATTTCATTGATCAAACACTTTATCAATCGAGCTGACCATATTCTCATCGGTGGAGCCATGGCTTATGCCTTTTTAAAAGCTCAAGGAGTCCCCATAGGATCCAGCTTAATCCACGAGGGGAGCATGGAGCAAGCCGAAGAAATTCTAAGTCTTCTTAAATCTAGTTCTACTCAACTACATCTTCCAATTGATCACATCACATCTCCTCCCGAGGGGAGTGAGGTGCTAGCTAGCATCACCGAGGATGTAGAAGTACCAGGCAATCAAAAAGCTTTAGATATTGGCCCTGAAACCATTGCCTCTTACAATGAAGAAATTCGAAAAGCTGCGACCATACTTTGGAATGGCCCCATGGGTTGGTTCGAGGAACCTGCTTATTCAACGGGAACACTAGCCATTGCGGAGCAGATTGCCCTGCAGTGTCAAAATGGTGCTTACGCAGCGGTAGGAGGCGGCGACAGCCTCGCAGCAGTCAATCTTGCCGGTGTAACAAAGAAGATTTCTCATATGAGTACCGGAGGGGGCGCTAGCCTCGAATATCTAAGTGGGGTTGAACTTCCGGGCCTCACTAACCTAATTAAACGGTAAGACTTTAGATAGACTGAAAGCATATGGTTCATCAGCATCTCATCGCCAATTTCAAAATGAATCTTTTAGATTCAGAGATTCGTAATTATGTCTCTCAACTCAGTCAATCCGATGTCCTGAAAAAACCGAGGCCTGTGCACCTGAAGATAGGACTTGCCCCTTCTTCCCCATATCTCCTCAGCTGCCAAGCTCAACTCTCTAAGACTTCATCCTCACTTGATTTATACGCTCAAAACATATCGCAGGCTTCTCAGGGAGCTCACACAGGAGAAGTTAGCGCGCAACAAATGCGCGATTGTGGTGCTCAGGGATCTATCATTGGGCACAGTGAAAGACGAAGTTTGCATCATGAGACTTCTGAGATCTTAGTCCAAAAGATGGAGGCCTTAAAACAATTTAAGATGCGGGCTATCTATTGCCTAGGAGAAGAGACGACCGACTTGTCAGATCAAAATCTAGACCAGCTTCTAAAAGAACAAGTAGGGATCCTAGAGGACTTCCCTTCAACGCATTTAATCATAGCCTACGAGCCCAAATGGGCTATTGGTACCGGTCGTGAGGCTGAGCCTCAACACATTCACAGAGTATCAACCTATATCCGCCAACATTTAGTCAATCTTTATGGCCAAGAACAAGCGTTGAATATCCCGCTTCTATATGGCGGGAGCGTGAACGCCAAGAACTTCTCTCCCATCCTTGATCTCGAGAATATCAATGGGGCACTTGTGGGATCTGCAAGTCTAGATTTGGATCATTTTATTGCTTTGATCGAACTCTTCATCAACGCTAACCTATAAGACAAGATCAAAATTCACTGTGAGATCTCCATGCTGATCGTTTTAGACGTCAAAGCTCCTGTCGAATCTATCCAGCGAGTGCAATCTTTCCTCAAAGATCACGGCATTGAAAGCCAAGCGCATTCTGACCAGCACTCACAAACAATTATTGCCCCGAATGCTTCCAAGAAACTTACGATCCGCCAATTAGAGGCTTTCGAGGACGTCGTTCGAGCGGTTCCCATTACCAGTCCCTACAAATATGCGTCTATTCAGGGGGTCAATACTCCCACGGTGATCGATGTTGCCGGTATTAAAATAGGCGATGGCTCCTTGTGTTTGGTGGGGGGACCTTGCGCAGTGGAGTCTCGCGATCAACTTTTTGGAATCGCCCGCTATGTGGCAGAATCTGGTGTTAAATTATTTCGGGCTGGAGCCTATAAACCTCGAACTAGCCCTTACGCTTTTCAGGGACTCGGGATTGAAGGCCTCACTCTACTCGCCGAGGTCAAGAAAGAATTTTCCCTCGGAATCGTAACCGAATGCTTGGACAACATGACCTTCGATGAAGTCGAGGAGGTGGCTGATATTGTTCAAATTGGAGCTCGGAATATGCAAAACTTTAGTCTGCTAAAACGAGCTGGGCATTCCAGTAAGCCGATCCTCCTCAAACGGGGCAACTCGGCTTCGCTAGACGAGTGGCTCTTGGCGGCGGAGTACATTCTGAGTGAGGGTAATTCTCGAGTAATCTTATGTGAGCGCGGGATTCGTACATGGTCTGATCACTCGCGTAACACTCTTGATTTATCAGTAGTGCCTGCCGCTCGAAGGCTTACTCATCTGCCTATTTTTATCGATCCAAGTCATGCTGTAGGTCGGCGTGATAGCGTCCTGCCCTGTGCACGAGCTGCAGTTGCTGTAGGCGCCGATGGCCTTTTGATCGAAACACACTGTCAACCCGAACAAGCCCTGAGTGACGGTCCTCAAGCACTCTTGCAGTCTGACTACATGGACCTCGTCGATCAGTGCAGAGAAATTCATAAACTTCTTCAAGCCAAAACAGCGCTACACTTGGGCTTCTAGAACTTATTTCATTTCCTTGGGACACCTGCCTAGGTTATTCTAGATGTTGGAGAATAAATGTCAGGTCTCATACTAACTTTTCATATATTAGTCAGCGTTCTGTTAGTGTCAGCGATTCTTTTACAGCCGGGCTCAAAAGGCCGTGGGGGTTTAGGATCTGCTTATGGAGGAGGGTCGAGCGGTGCTTTTGGCCCCCAGGGTGCAACTCCTTTCTTGGCAAAAGCCACTTACTGGCTAGCGGCAGGCTTTTTAACGACGTCTTTTATTATTGAACTCTTGATCGTGAGATCTAATCAATCGGTTCTCGATACGAAACCTGCGATCATTACCCCGGCCCCGACGGATACACCTCAAAACAACCCTTCTCGCTAATCAGACATTGACACCGCACTTTGAAGCGGTAATATTGAATGACGTAGCCCGCGTGGTGAAATTGGTAGACACGCCATCTTGAGGTGGTGGTGGCCACAAGCCTTAGCAGTTCGAGTCTGCTCGCGGGCACCACTCTTAAGCCCCAAACGAGACGTGTCATGACATCCATCTTGGAACGAAGCAGTGCCCCAAGAATCTTGCCACCATTGGCACGCTGGTTCGATCGCAATAAACGTATCCTCCCTTGGAGGGCGATAAATCTCAGAAGAAAACACGGCGATCCTTATGCTGTTTTGGTCTCTGAGTTTATGCTGCAACAAACCCAGGTGAATACTGTTATCCCTTATTTTGAACGCTGGATGAAGCGCTTTCCTAATTTGAAGAAATTAGCCAACGCCTCCCCTGAGACGGTCATGAAATACTGGGAAGGGCTGGGTTACTATCGACGATGTCGTAATCTTCATAAAACTTCTCAGTGGATACAGCAACATGGCTGGCCCAAGGATCGCTCTCAGATGCAATTTTTACCGGGCATCGGATCTTATACTTCTGCAGCCATTGGTTCCATCGCTTTTCAATGGTCAAGCCCTGCCCTTGACGGCAATGTCATCCGATTTCTTTCTCGCCTTCATGCAACGAATCTGACAAATGCAAAGCAGAAGTTAGCTATGGAAGCATGGCTCCAACCTGCGCTTCAAAGTTTGGGGCCCTCGCGCCTCACTCAAGCACTGATGGAGTTTGGGAGTCTGGTATGTAAAAAGAGCAAACCTCATTGCGGGTCCTGCCCACTCAAAATGCATTGTCAGGCCTTTAGGCTGGGTCAGATTGATCTTTTCCCTCAACCCAAGAAAAAGAGCGTACCCAAAGTAGCACATCGGGGTCTTCTTATTGTTTACAGTGGAGATCGCCTTCTGCTTCAGAAACCTAGAGCGGTAGGGCTTCTGGGGGGTGTTTACTGCTTTCCCACTGCCAGTCTTTCACCTAAAGATCGCACCGGTGTGTCATATGCCCACCGCTACTCTCACCTCATCGAACATGTATACCCAATAGTCATTCGCGTGAATAACACAGCCCCATCGTCACCTTATCGCTGGGTCAACCTTAAAAAATTGTCTCAGCTACCCTTAGGGAATCGGGACAAGTTGATGCTTAAGCACATGCACCACCTTAAGCCTAAAGAGGAGCTATCAAGGAGTCTGCAATCACAAATCAGCAAAGATATTTTTAAACATCCTATGGTCATTATTCCGGTACAAAAAGAATAATTCTAGGAAACGCCTAAATCATCGAGTTCTTGCTGCGCAATCTTAGACTCTTGTGTTCCCGCAAAACCCTCAGCGAGTTCTCGAAATGCTTTGATGGCGGCTGGCTTAAGATTCTGGCGAAGTAAACATTGAGCTCGCTTGAGTTTGGCAGGTAAGAATTGCGAAGATGATGGTACTTCACGAATAATTTGTTCAAAGATAATCTGAGCACTATCGAAGGCCTTAGTGTTATAGGAGCATAGTCCCAGAAAAAACAGAGCCGATGGTTTATTAGGGCTCGACGGGTAGGCTTCAAGGTAATTCTTCAAAGCTGTCGATGCCACCGTGTAATTCCCACGGTTATAGTCAAGGACTGCGGCATTAAAACTACTTTCATCAATCTTGGAGACTCCGGAAGCATTAGCGTCGGATGTATTAGAAAGTATAAAAGGTTTTCGGTCTCTATCGAGAACGATAGAGTCCTCGGAAGCCTTGTCATCCGACATTTCGGGAGACTTGGTTCGCGAAGGTACTGCGAGCCGGGCATTTAATGCCTTCGTTACTTCCGTAAGTTCGGAGAGTGTTGATTGAAGATCAGCTTGAAATCTTCTCCCTTGGGTCCGGTAGTCTTGATCGGATTTCTGTTCATTTTTACTAACTTCCTGAGTATCTTCCATTTGCCGGCGTAGTTTAAACACCTCGATTTTTAGATCGCCGACCTCACGTTCGACTCGAGCCAATTGCTCTGACGAATCACATCCAAGAGTGAGGATTCCAGCAACCAGGAGCGGGATAGAGATTTTATACATGGGTATCTCTTGGGATTAGCCCTAGTCATGTCTAGTTAATTGGGGTGAATTCAGCTCGTCGATTTCGCGACCAACAGGATTCATTGCTTTCATTACAGAGCGGCTTTTCTTTTCCAAAACTGATGGACTGAAGACGGGATTCGTCGATCCCCAAGCCCTTTAGGTAAGTCACCGTGGCCGAAGCGCGCTTGTTGCCCAAGGCGAGATTATATTCATTAGTTCCTCGTTCGTCGGCATGACCGCTAATTTGCACTTTAATTTGAGGGTAGCTTCTCAAGAAGTTTGCAAGCGTCTGGAGAGAGGATTTATCTTGTTCTTTAATGATTGCTCTGTCTAAATCGAAATAAATACTTGCCATTGCTTTCGTTTTGGCCTCTTGAAAGTCTTGTTCTTCTTTTTGCCGAACTTCATCCGCTAGTTTTAATTTCATTTCAGCTTCCTGGGCAGCCTTCATATCCACCACGGGTGCTTCAGCAACCATAGTTGGAGCTACAGTGGGCTTGCTACAGGCTAGATGGAGGAGGAGTGAAGTGGAAATGACACTTAAGGCCAGACGATTTGTAAACATTGGAAGACTCCTTTCAAATAATCATACTCGAAAGTTCATTAAATGGGGTCGTCTAAAAGTGCACAAAATCGCCGTGCAGCATCTTCAATTTTTGATGGACCAAACGGGACTTTGACAGAGCCCTAAATTACTAATCAGTGAGACGGAAGCCCCCGAAAGATCTGATCGGTAAATAGCCCCACCCGAGCTCCGCGAACCAATAAATACAAGGCTTCTCCCGTCAGGAGACCAAGAGGGAGATTCATTAGAACTAACCCCAGTAGTAATTTGGTAGGATTTTCCGTCCGTGAGCTTAAAAATAAAAAGGTCAAATTTCCCTTCAAAGCGTGACACAAAAGCAATCATGCTCCCTAATGGACTCCAACTTGGAGAAGCATTGTAGGCACCGTCGAAAGTCAATTGGCGGACATTCGTCCCATCATCTTCCATGAGAAAAATCTGTGGACCACCGCCCCGATTAGAAGTGAAGGCAATCTGAGTTCCGCTCGGATTCCAAGAAGGTTCCGTATTAATACCTTCATTAAAAGTGAGTTTTCGAACCTTAAGGGTTTTAAGATCATAGAGAGCGATATCACTTCTTCCCTGAGCATCCCCAAGGACAAAAGCAAAGCGCCTGCCGTCAGGCGCCCAAACCGGGGAGGAACAGAAGGCAGGCCGATCTTTGAGGTCATAGGGAAATAGCTTTTCATGGGGGCCTCCCTCGGATTTCTGACCCCAAATTTCAGGACTACCGCTCTTGTAAGTTACATAGAGAATTCGTCCATCCTTTGCTACAGAAGGGGCAATAGTGAGACTGCCCCACTTGGTCAATTGGGATATATTGTCTCCATCTGAGTCCATTTGAAATAGTTCTTTCACCCCCGGTTTTGTCTGACGAGCAAACGTGATCTTAGAAAAGGCGCTTCCCCGCTCCCCCGTGAGCCACATAACCATATCGTCAGCCAAAATATGAGCGTAATTGTGAATTGCTAACACTCCGAATTGATATTTCACTTCATGAATAACATTCAGACTTCCAGCGTCAGTAACTTGTGCTTTCATTTCGTAGCCGCTTTCGGTTTCACCAATAATATAACTAAGCGACCAATCGATCCCCCGCTCTTTCATATTCTTTTTATCCGCCAGAGAGGAAGTCGACAGCAGAAATACTCCAGAATTTAGAAGATCTTTCCTGAGGGTCGTAGAAAAGTCTTCTACCACCCGATCAATTCCTGAGCCTACGAATTGTGGGGTATCAACATGCAAAACCACCTTTGTGCTTGCACTGGCCTGGAGACTTACTTCTGTAGGTACCTGAGCATCAAGCAGTAAATTGATCGAAAGAAGAATCAGAAAAAGGATTTGACGCATAGATTTATGTTACTCATTCACAATTAATTAAGCAAAGTTAGGTACCCGGAAGAAGGTCAGAGATCAGTTCACGGGTAAGGTCTGGAAGTTGAAGACGGAGGGCTTCTGCCGCCGTGAACCAACCCCAAGATAAAGAGGTTATGAAAGTGCCTTCGAATCGTGTTCGATAGAGCCCAAGGAACCTCCCTTCTCCTTGTTGGGGTTCCAAAGAAGGGAGGATAGGTTCCCAATCCAAGCCGGATATCCCAAGTTCCTCCAATACCTCTCTTTTGACCCCCTCTAGAGAGGTTTCATCGCTTTCTTTTTTACCGCCTGGAAGTTCCCAAAGATTGGGCATCACTGGATTGAGAGCATGACGCTTTTGGAATAAAAAACGCCCTTCGACATTAACAATTAAGGCAACTACAATTTCGGCTTGAGTCATCGTGACGATTCCTTGTGTAAAGATACGAGGCGCTCAAGATAGATATTTCTAAGCGTTTCCACCCGTTCCATCTTAATTTTCCCGTAGTTAATCCTAAAGACATCATGGAACCATGATGCAAGATCGCTTTCGCTTTGAGTAGCACATAGTGTGTCCCGAACAGCTTGAAAAATTCTTAAATCTTCTTGGATACGATTGCGAACAGGTTCAAAAGTTAATCGATGAATAGGAGAAGCTCCATACAGATCCAGCGCTCGTAAATGGTCTTTGGTTCCATACCCTTTGTGCTTATGAAAGCCGTATCGGGGATACTGTTGCCCCAGTTCTTGCATAAGCCTATCTCGGTAGACCTTGGCTAAAATACTTGCCACGGCAATCGAGCAACTGGTGTCATCTCCCTGCGGAACTAGGACTTCGGCTCGATCAAGTGCGGGCGAGGTTGTTCCGTCGATATAAAATGTGTTCACTGGCAATGAGATCTCTTGAGTAGCCTGCCGCATGGCGCTCAGCGAGGCTTGAAGAATATTGTCTCGATCAATCCCAATACAATCTACAATCCCATAACCAATAAAAGGGAGGATGGTTTCCAAGATTTTAGCTAGGTGTTCTCGTTTCTTGGGGGATATCTTTTTACTATCCCGAGCCTGGTTAAAAATATCCGGGTATGTTCGAAGGACTTGATGATTAAGAATAATGCAGCAAGCTACGACGGGTCCCGCTAGGCAGCCTCGCCCGACTTCGTCAATTCCGGCCCAGGTTTCAGAAACTGAATTGTGGCTCAGATCCCATTTTACTAAATCTGACATTCAGCGCCTTAGAATTAGGGAAGAAAAGAATGACCCGACCAATCAGAGAAATTCTTTTGAGCCTCAGGGGAAGCACTCTTGGCAAACTCTAGTTTTAGGCTCTTCAGGGGGTTTTCAGAGACAACGAGATTAAGCACCTTTTGGCGTCCGCGGTGAGAGGCGACAATTTTGACTGTTTCGCCTAACTTGGCATCGGCAATGCGCTTATTAACCTCGCTTGCGCTGAGGGTTCTCCATCCATTGACAAAGAGAATTTCATAGCCAACCGAAAGTCCGGCTTGATCAGCGGGGCCTCCCGGAATAACAGAACTGATAATATTCGTCCCACCCGAGGATTCGCCTTGAAATCTAATGCCAGCGTAGACTTTCGAGCGCTCGACAATCTGGAGATTCTTTTTTTCATCCTCTGATAATCGATCGGTGGGTGTTTCGAATTTAAATTTTAAGCCAAAGACAGAAGCCAAGGTTTTACTGTTGGGTGCGCTAGATCGGCGAATGTATTGATCCCAAAATGGAGCTGATGGTTTACCCGAAAGTTTCTCATATACTTTTTGAATATCTGCATCTGTGATTCCTTGAGTTCCGTGGTTAATCCAAAGCTCACGGAAAAGATCTTTTAGCCCCCATTGGCCCTTGCTTCCTTCGACAATTTCAGCCTCCATCAACCAACCCGTTAATTCGCCGTGATCATAATAGCTAATGGATGAAACTTCGGTCCATTCATTCTGTTGGTAGTAACGGATCCACGTGTCAAAACTCGATTCTTCGAGACTTTGACTCAAACGACCAGGATGTTGGGCAACCAGGTTCCATAGGTTCTCATACTGTTTTATGGAATATTTCCAAGGGACAACCCCGGCTCGATTGACGATTTGATGTTCCATGTAAGAAGTAAATCCCTCATGAAACCAAAGCAGTTTGGTGTAATTTTCTTTGGAGTAATCAAAGGGTCCCAGCACAACGTCTTTAATACGTTTGACGTTCCATGCATGGAAGAACTCATGGGCGACTAGTTGATAGAGGGTGTAATAACCCTCTTCTTTGTCGAATCTGAATGGATCACTCAACAGTGACGTACTCTGTAGATGCTCAAGACCCCCCCGAGTATTAGGAGAAAATCCAAGAAGAAATACGTATTTTTTGAAAGGAAAATTCCCAAAGATTTTGCCTGTTTCATTGACAATCTTTTCTATGTCACGAACGAGACGACTTTCATCACCGTTGTGATCTCCCGTGATCGCCAACTCAAAACGGGCCCCTTGGCTTTCCCATTGATGAGAACGGAAGGTGCCTATTTGTATAGGTGAATCTACGAGGAGGTCGTAATTAGCAGCCCGAACCACTCCTTCCTTGTCGAGGAGCCCGCAGGCAATCTTCCAAGATGCAGGGAACCCTTTAAACGAGATTTCATAAGGACGCTCTAAGTGATTCGGCGCATACATGAAGGTATTGGTTCCGATGAGATGCGCTTGTGACTCATCGATATAGTTTTCGCGAACACTCATGAGGTTCCCGTAGACTCGGTAGCGAATAGTCAGGGCACCCTGATGGGGAGGGACTTTCCACTGTTGCTTATCCACCTTAACTAGTGGTTCGCCTTTAAGGATTTGGACCTGGTCGACGAACTTTGCATAGTCTCGAATCAAATAGCTTCCTGGCGTCCATGCAGGAAGGGCTAAAGTCCCTCCTTCATTGAGGAGGTCTGAAGGGAGAGTCAGATGGACCTCAATTTGATGCTGGGCCAAGTTGACCGGCAAAATGGTTACTTTGATTGGAGCAAGCATCGGGGCATCAGCAGCTGACAAGAGGAAACCGAGAGTGAGATAGAAAAAGAAACGCATTGAGGAACCTCCTTGTGGACGGGGGATAAGACATCATTACAGGGTAAATCAATCGTTGAATCATTACTCGTACTCGATCGTGGCAGGGGGCTTTGAGGTGATATCAAAAGAAACCCGATTGATGCCTTTCACCTCGTTCACTATCCGCTGGGCTACTTTCTCCAAAAGATCATATGGCAATCGAGCCCAATCAGCCGTCATAAAATCCTCGCTGGTTACTGCTCGAAGAGTACACATATATTCGTATGTGCGCTCATCACCCATAATGCCTACGGTCTTTACGGGGAGCAACACGACAAAAGCCTGGGCGGTACGCTCATACCACCCCGAGATCACCAATTCATGAATAAATATGGCATCAGCTTCTTGCAGAATCCGAACCTTCTCGCGATCAACATGGCCAGGAATTCGGACCGCAAGACCGGGGCCAGGAAAAGGGTGCCTAGCCACCATTTGGGGGTGAAGCCCAAGCGTTCGACCTACAGATCGAACTTCGTCTTTAAAGAGTTCCCTGAGGGGTTCAACGATCTTTAGTTTTAAACGCTCAGGCAGTCCGCCTACATTATGGTGTGATTTGACTAGAACTGCGCCGCCAATACCTTGACTTTCAATGACATCTGGATAAGTTGTCCCCTGTGCTAAAAATTTAGCATTTAATTTTTTGGCTTCTCGCTCGAAGACCTGAATAAAAATAGCCCCAATTTTTTTACGTTTGAATTCGGGATCACTGACACTCAATAAGCCATCCAGAAATTCATTGGACGCATCGATCCAATGAATTTGAAGATCAAAAGGCTTGAAGCTTTCTTGGACCTGTAATCGTTCGTTCAACCGCAGAAG
>BJFQ01000004.1 GCA_014189895.1 Acidobacteriota bacterium
CTCCGAGCTGAACTAGGACCAGAACTTTGTCAGATGCTGTACACTGGCCTCGAATTAGCTTAAGGATTGAAGGCCCTTAGACTAGCTCGTGGCGCTGTGAATCTGGCTAGTGAAGAAACCGAGTTCCATTTTGATGAAAACGGTAAAGTCAATCGAGCCAATCCCTATGATCGACACAACGCTCATAAGATGATCGAAGAATTTATGTTGCTAGCTAATGAAGCGGTCGCTCGTTACTTTAATGACAAAAAAATACCCACTATTTTTCGCATTCATGATGAGCCCGATCCCATCAAGCTAGAAGTTTTTGCTAGCTTAGCTCGTGCCTTCGGACTCCTAGGCGTCCATGACGCCCCCACCCCCGATAATCTCAATCGATTACTCGATAAAGTTCGCGGAGGCGCCCTCGAAGCCTTGATGAATACCATGTTGCTTCGATCACTTAAGCGAGCTGAGTATAGTGCCGACAACATAGGACACTCAGGACTCGCCTTGAAGGATTATCTTCACTTCACAAGTCCGATTCGTCGTTATCCCGACCTCATCGTGCACCGAAGTCTCAGAAAATCTTTAAGAAAAGATTCGTTTCCGGAGAATTTTCATGACCAAGTCTCGAGTATTGCTCGAGAATGCAGTGACGCGGAACAGAAAGCTGTCGAAGCCGAACGAGAAAATATTCGTTGGAAAGCCTGCGATCTCATGCGTCCTTTCCTAGGTAAAACATTCAGTGGATTTGTTCAAGGCTTCTCTCCCAAGGCCATCTATATCCAATTACAGGATCCCTTTGTGGAGATTGGATCTCCCATTGCGTCCTTAGGCTTAGGATTCAAGGTTGATGAGCACCGCACTAAACTGGTGGGCTCCAAAGGATCTGTAGTCATTGCGATCGGAGATTTTGTCACGATTGAACTAGCAGGGATCGATGAAGACCAACACCGTATTTTCGGATGGATTCTGGATGCCAAGGCGAAGGACGGCAAAGGAAAGACCTTCTCTTTCCAGCCCAATAAGAGCACACGCACGAATGATTTATTTGATAAAACAAAACGTCCTCTTGCCCGAAGCGGTAAATCAGGACGCCCGTGGTCTTCAAAAAAAGAAAAGCAGAAAGATCGTTCTTCGAGCCATCACAAAAAAGGCAGAAAAAAGAAACGCTAAGGGTTTATAGTCTAGGGTTATGGCCATCAAACTAGCGAGACGATGTTTAGGGGTAGATCCAGGATCTATTGCCTGTGGATGGGCTATTGTTGAGCACAAAGGTAATCAATTAATTCTCGTTGATTCTGGAGTGGTTCGCTCGAAAAGCAGCGAGACCTTCTCCAAGCGTTGCCTTAAGATTCATCAAGCCCTTGCTAAAGCCATTGAGAGTCATGAACCCACCTATATGGCCGTCGAATACCCCTTCGTAGAAAAAAATGCAGCCACGGCGATTAAATTGGGACAGATACGCGGAGCGATCCTGTTGACTGGGTCGTTATTTAATCTTGAAGTGGGGGATTACAACCCCATGCAGATCAAAAAGGCCGTCAGCGGATATGGATGGGCGGGAAAAGACCAAGTAGGTAAGATGGTCAAATTTATTTTAAGCCTGAAAGAAGAATTACCTGTCGATGCGGCTGATGCAGCAGCTGTTGCTATTGGTCATTTGATGGCGTCGCGCAGATCTTAAAGCGATCAGTATTTTTCAATTAATTTATTGAACTCTTCAAGACGACTCAAGGGAATTGAACAGGTCTGTCCTTCACAGATATAGATGGAAGCCTCATTAGGCAAACCCTGTCGTCCTTGATAATGTGGAAGAGCTCCCGATGGCCCAACGATCAGGCTGAGTTGAGGTAAGTACTTCTGATTAAGGGATGCTAACGCTCCCACAATCAAAGGATGTTCAGGATCACCCACCATAATAATTTCAAGAGAAGGTTTGAGATAGTTATCGAGCACCGAGAGCATCCCCAGCATTGCTCGAGGTCGTTGCTCTAACCATTTTCCGCAGACTTTAAAAGATTGTTCGATCATCTGAAGATAGGTCGTCTGGTTAAAGTATCTCGAAAGCCTCAGGAGGGCTTTCAGGGCTTGGGAGTTGGGACTTGGAATGGCTTGGTCATAGACATTCTTGATGGAAAAAAGTGTATCGGACCGTTGGGGATCATTAGAATAGAATCCCCCTAGTTCTTGGTCATAAAATTTACTCACTAAACATTCAACGAGTGCCTGGGCTTGATAAAGTCGCTGTTCATCATGATTCGCTTCATAAAGATCAATCAGGCCGTTGGCTACAAAAGCATAATCTTCAGAGAATCCTAAAGTGTGGCGTTGGCCTTTACGATAAACCCGATAAAGATTAGAGCCATCCCAGAGTTCTCTCATCACAAAATCAGCTATTTTGTGTGCTTGATTGAGATAAATCTTTCGATTCGTCACTCGATACCCTTTCGCAAAGGCTGAAAGAGCTAACCCGTTCCAAGATGCCAGTATTTTGTCATCGCGATGGGGTCGAATACGTTGATTACGGTAGCGCAGGAGCTTTTCTTTGCAGGATTTCTCTTTTTCTTTGTCGAGTTGAGCCCCTCCCCTTCCGGTGAAGCGATGAAGGATGTTATGTTCTTCAAAATTTCCTTGAGGCGTGACGCCATAGACGCGCATAAAAACCTTAGCGTCCGCACCTAAGCACTTTTCAATTTCTTCCTGGGTAAAAACATAAAACTTTCCTTCCACGCCTTCACTATCGGCATCTTCCGAGGAGTAAATGCCTCCCCCAGGGTCGGCCATATCATTTAAAAGGTAATCGAGCGTCTCCTCGGCAATGACTCGGTAGCCTGGCTGTCCTGACCTCATGTAACCATCGAAATAAATAGAGGCTAATTGAGCATTGTCGTAGAGCATTTTTTCAAAATGCGGTACGAGCCATCGTCGGTCGGTCGAATATCGGGCAAACCCGCCCGCTAGGTGATCAAAGAGGCCCCCTTCCCACATGGCATCCAAGGTTTTAAAGGCCATGGCCTGATAGGCGGCTCCGTTGTGTTTGAAAATAAGATCAATGGCCATCTGTTGAGGAAACTTGGGAGCCGATCCGAAACCTCCCCACTCCTCATCAAATTCCTGAGCTAGCTGCTTAATCGCTTGGTCAACCCCCTTTGAGTCGAGAGGGACATTGGCTCCTTCGGGTGTAGACATTTTTTTCATTTCTGAAACGAGTTCGTCTGCTTGAAGTTTTAAATCTTTAGATTTTTCAGACCAAAGCACCTCAATATTCTCTAGCAACTGAATAAACCCAGGCATACCCTGTCGAGGTTCTCGTGGGAAATAAGTTCCTCCAAAAAAGGGCTTTAGATCAGGGGTGAGCCATACACTCATTGGCCATCCGCCTCTTCGGGTAATCAGTTGAACGGCATCCATATAGAGATCATCTAAATCTGGCCGCTCTTCACGATCTACCTTGATGGATACAAACCCACGATTTAAGACCGTGGCCACCTCATCGTTCTCGAAAGACTCATGTTCCATCACATGGCACCAATGACAGGCGCTATAGCCAATGGACAAGAAGATGGGTTTATTCTCGCTACGAGCTTTGGCCAAGGCCTCTTCGGACCAAGGGTACCAATCCACAGGGTTATTAGCGTGCTGAATCAGGTAGGGGCTAAGGCTCTGGCTCAATCGATTGGGCATAAACGGGGTGGATCCTAGATAGGATTAGAGGCTCCTTTTATAGTCTCACGCGTGATTCTTAGGATCTTTAGGCTCTTTCGACTTGGAAAGAGCCATTTCCTTGGGTAAACTAAGAAGTTCAGGAGACTCAATGCTGTCTATACGATTAGCCCGAAATGGCACTAAAAAGAAACCTTTTTATCAAATCGTGGTTTCTGAAAATGCCCAAATTCCAACCAGTCAATCCATTGAAGTTTTGGGTTATGTAAACCCTAAAAATGATTCCCCCGAAGGGACTAAAATTGATATTGAACGAGCCAAAATTTGGATTGCCAAAGGTGCTAAGCCTTCCGAGTCTGTGGCTGAACTTTTCAAGAGACATTCTATTATCTAATCGCTCTGTATTATCTTTCAAAGAGGCTGGGGTTCCCGGCCTTTTTACTTTAGGGTCTCCATGAACTCAGAAGTTTCCTCGTGATTCTCGTTGGTAAGATCACCAAGGTCCAAGGACTTAAAGGTGAACTCATTCTTTATGCCACGACGGACCACCCCTCGCTGCTGCCTCATCGACATGGTCTCGTCCTAGGCCCACCCAATGTTGATTGGAGCGACGTCAGTCCTGATCATCGTGCGATTCCTTGCCAAGTGGCGAATGTCCGGGAGCAAAAAAACAAGCCCTGTATTCGATTAAATGGATTTGATGATCGAACCTCGGTGGAGCCCTTTGTCGGTATGAGTCTTTGGATGCCAGAAGATCAAGTTTCCCTGTCTCCAGGAGAAAGTTTCCGCCATGAGTGGGTCGGCTTACCTGTGACGCTATCCAATGGATCCATTGTGGGCCACGTTCTTCGATTGGAGTCGACGCCTATGGGTTATGACATGGTCGTGGTTCAACCTGAACAGTCGAAATCTACTCTTCTGATTCCTTATATCAAGAAGTGGTGGAAAGTGGATTTGTCCCAGCGATTGCTACAAGTCGATCCTCCCGAGGGTTTGGTCGATCAGAGCTTGGACGAGTAGGTTTATTTTAGGTTGAGATCGAAGGGAACTCGAGCATAAATATCGTTGGGATCATTTAGGGCATTGAGCCAGTTGATTTGATTCTTAATCTGCCGAGCGATCTCAGAGAAGTTTCCTGTACCCATAGGCTCTTCTTTTTTACCCAAAGATTCGAAAATTTTGTTGAAACCACCTTTGGGAGGTTGTGGATAATCGATTTGATAATCATCACCTAATTTCGAGATGAGGACCGCGTGATCAATCGCTTGACCTAATCCTCCAAGTTCATCGACCAAGCCCAATTTGATGGCTTCTTTACCCGACCAAATTCGACCTTGGGCAATTTCATTAACAAATTCAGGCTTGAGGCGTCGACCCTCTGAAACCTTACGAATAAATTCGCTATAGATCATATCGACACTAGTTTGAATACGAGCAAGCTCAGCCTCCGTCTTAGGCCGGGATAAAGTTTGCATCGCTCCTAATTTAGATGTCTGGACGCTGTCCCAAGTGATACCGACCGAATTGGCTAATCTTTTCACATTTGGTAAGAGACCAAAAACGCCGATGGATCCAGTGATGGTATTGGGCTCAGCAAAAATACGATTGGAATAGGCCGAAATCCAATAACCTCCTGAAGCTGCGACGTAACCCATGGAGACCACCACAGGCTTCTCTTTTTGGATTAAAATAATTTCCCGTTGGATCAAGTCTGAAGCAACGGCACTTCCCCCGGGGCTGTTAACTCTCAGTACAACCGCTTTCACGGCGGGGTCCATACGGAGCCGACGTAATTGTCGGCTGAGAGAATTACCTCCGATTTGGGTGCTCGAACCGTTGCCGTCAACGATTTCGCCTTCAGCAAAGACAATAGCGATTCTGTTTTTACTCTCACGGGGGGCGGCATCTTCGACGTCTACATCGAGATAACGCTGCAATGAGACTTGATTAAAAGCCTTGTCCGATTCCTTTTTGCCTGTGAGTTTTTTCAGTTCATTCAGAACCTCATCATAATTTTTAATCTCATCGATAATGCCAACTGACTTAGCCTCGCTAGCCAACAAGAAACCTTTTTGATCAGCAATGGCTTGGATCTGTTCAGGTTGAAGTTTGCGATCTGAGCCGATGACGAGTTTCCATTCAGACCATATATCAGAAAGCATCTTACTAATCTGTTCCCTATTGGCATCACTCATTTTATTGGTAATAAAAGGCTCGACGGCGGCCTTGAATTTTCCTACACGCGTAACTTGAACTTCGATGCCATATTTCTTGAAAGCATCCCCATAAAACATAGGCTCTGCGACTAAGCCCGTCATATCAACTGCACCCATCGGATCGAGGTAGAGATGAGAGGCTCCGGCCACTAGCATTAAATCAGACTTTGACCATCCAGTGTTATAGGCGTAGATAGGTTTTTTAGCCTTGAACCGACCTAGGGCTTGTCGAATCTCCAACAGGGCGGCGGGGCCTGATCCATAATTCTCTGAGACTAGGTTACCTTCTAGATAAAGGGCTAAAATACGGTCGTCTTTCGCTGCTTTATCGAGTCCTTGAATAATCTGAGTCATGGATAACGAATTAGAACCCCCCTGACCTGTTAATTCTCTCTCGAGGCCGCCGAAAGGATCATCTTCCTGCTGGGCTTCCGTTATATTGTTATTCATTTTGAATATGAGAACGGTTTTGTCTTTGATATTTACTTCATTTTCATCGCCAGCCATCACACCTACAGTGATGAATCCACAAACCGTCATTGAGACGATAACTACAAAAGCTGCTAGTGTAGCCAAAAAGGTTTTTAAGAAGCTTTTCATGCGTTTCTCCTCAAGATTAGGCCTGTAAGATAAATAGTTTATAACGCATGTAGCCCCAACTAACGAGAGGCAGGGTAGACGGAGGCTTTATTCGCCTAATCGGAGTCTATTTTGGCCTAATTGGCCAAAGGCACTAGGTTAGAATTAGGAGCAGCAAGGAGATGGAAGATGTCGAACTACCCTGAAAATATGGTCACCCCTATGAGGCAAGAACTCGTTCAGGCTGGATTTATGGAACTTATGAATTCTCAACAGGTCGAGCAAGCACTTAACCAAAAAGGCTTAACTCTTTTGGTGGTTAATAGTGTCTGTGGATGCGCCGCAGCAGGCGCCCGCCCTGGCGTGCTTCATGCACTCAAAGAAGGTCTTAAGTTTGATCATTTAGCAACAGTTTTCGCCGGTATGGAGAAAGAAGCTACCTCTAAAGCTCGTGAATATTTTGAAGGAGTCTCTCCGACGTCACCCCAGGCAGCTATTCTTGAGAACGGTCAGTTAAAATTCCTCATGCAGCGTCCCGATTTTCTAGGCAGAAGCCCTGAAGAAATTGCCTCCACACTCAAAAAAGCCTATCAAGATCTCGCGCGCGGTTAAAAATTAGAAGACAAGTGTTTGACGAATTGTCTTAAGTACTTTCTCTGTATTGGGGAGTACTGCTCTTTCGAGTATCCGATTGAACCCGACCGGAGTGAATTCACTTCCAACGCGCTCGATTGGTGCATCGAGCCAAGAGAAAGCTTTCGACGCAATTAAAGCAGCCAGCTCTCCTCCGAATCCTCCAAAGACTTTGTCTTCGTGAGTGATAACGACCCGATGGGTCTTTTCGATGGATTGAAGAATCGTTTCCTCATCTAAAGGTGACAAACTTCGGAGATCAATCACCTCAATCGAGTATCCTTCTGATTCAAGGACCTGGGCGGCTTCTAGCGCAAAATGAACAGCCGTGCCATAAGCGAGTACCGTCAAATCTTCTCCGGACTTACGAATTTTGGCTTTTCCAAAGGGGACTGCAAAGTTATAAGGGATGGGGGCATAAGCCAATTTGGAATTATAAAGAAATTTGGGCTCGAGGTACAGGGTTGGACCTTCGGATCTCATGGCCGTCCTTAAGAGGCCCGCTGCATCATCGGCAAAAGCAGGAACAACGACTCGTATACCCGGCAAAGTGGTCAACCAACCTTCGATATTTTGTGAATGATAGAGCCCGCCACCGATATATCCTCCGCTTGCTAAACGAATGGTGACATTAGGAGAGAATTGTCCATTCGTTCTCCAGTATTCATGACTCATCTCGACAATCTGTTCGGCACCGGGCCAAATATAGTCAGCAAATTCAGCGCCTTCTACCACAACGCGTATTTTATTGTTGAATCGGCTAAACCCATTGGCAGTTCCTACAATAAAGTCTTCGGCTATCGGTGCATTAAAAACTCTTTTGATACCAAATTCTTGTTGCATACCCTTCGATACATTGAAAATACCCCCCTTATCTTGATTGGCCATATCTTGACCCCAGATATAGGTGTCTGGATTAGCCCTGAACTCTTCTTTGAGCGTCTGATTAAGGGCTTGGATCATACTGATGGGATTCTCGGAGGACGTGTGATCTCCGGTGGGGTACTCAGAGGAGACCCAGCTCTCGGGGCAAACGAATTTAAAGATGGATTGAGGATCGGGATTGGGAGCCCTCATAGCTCGATCGTGAGCCTCATTGTGCTTATGCGCGTTACTTATTTCGATAGATTGAAGTGTTGACTCAGCGATACCTTGGTCTAAGCAAAACTTTCTAAATTTAGGTAGGGGATCGGATTGTTTAGCTTCAGCTAGTTCTTCGACCGATCGATAGAGTTCATGGCGATCGGAATTAGAATGCGATCCGATCCGAACGCAATGCGCATACACCATGGCAGGGCCTCGGCCTGATCGGATGTATTCGATGGCTAAGTCTAGAGCTTCTTTTGAGGCCAAAGGATCAAGCCCGTCACATTTTTTAATGAAAAGATTAAGAAGGCCTAAAAAATTATCTGAGAGATCAATATTCGCAGACTGATCTTTCTTGGGAACAGAAATGCCGTAGCCATTGTCTTGCACGATAAAGATTACCGGGAGTTGTTCTCGATCTGCCCCAATGATCGCTTCATAACAATAACCTTCTGAGAGGCTTGATTCTCCCTGGCTGCAAAAAACAATGGCATCTGAGTCATAATTTTTAACGGCACGGGCCAATCCTGTTGCATGCTGAGCATGATTGCCCGTTAGGCTTGAAACATTTTGAATACCGATAGAAGGTTTAGCGAAATGGTTGCTCATGTGGCGTCCGCCACTAGCCGGATCTGTCGCTTTGGAGATCCCGTTCAGAATAATGTCTTCAGGGGTCAGTCCAGCGGCGAGACAGGTGGTAAGGTCTCGATAATAGGGAAAGAGGAAGTCTTTCCCTGGACGAAAAGATAGGCCGAGAGCCAATTGGATACCATCGTGGCCAGCGCTGGGGGCATGATAAGACCAACCGATGGCCTGTTTGAGATAATTAGGAGCCTTATCGTCAAGGACACGACCCATATGCATAAGTTCGTACCAACGAATTAATTCGTCCTGGGACAAGACCTTAGAATTTTTCTGAGATTTGCCTTTAGACAATGCACCCTCACAAAAATAGAACTTCATCGAGGCGAAATTCTATTATCTCACTAGAGTGGACTCTCTATAAACCCTTGATTTATTAACTAGTAAGAAACTACACGAAGAGTTGGGTCAATTTCGGTCTGGAGGAGGCCTTCGATGTAGCGGAGAGTGCCTGACGTCGAAGAAGGACACGAGCCACACGCCCCGTGATAACTAATTTGCAGAGTCTGGCCATCAAAAGAGATGACCTCTAGGCCGCCGCCATCTCCCGCTAAACCCGGCCGAATTTTTTCATCCAACAATCGATGAATAAGTTTAAGTTTTTCATCAGCGGATACATCCGTAACTGTAGCTTTAGAATTACCCTCTTGTTCGGGTTCAAGTTTGAGACCTTCAATAATTTCGCAGATGGAATCAATCAGACTGCTCCACTCTGCTTTAGCGTCTTTATTTACCGTAACAAATCGATCCATATAGAAAACACTAGTTACACTTCCTAAAGCAAAGACGGCACTAGCGAGAGGATCCCCGACTGAAGAAGTAAAATCCTTAAAACTACGGGTTCCCGATTTTAGGATTGCAGGTTGAACAATGAACTTAAGCGCATCGGGATTAGGCGTAGGCTCAATATTGATAACTTTAAGCAAAGTAATCTCCGACTCTCAGATTAACGCTTTTATTCATTTTTTTAAGAGTAGATAATTTGCGACAAACCAAAAAAAGAGAGCCCATAGGCCCTCTTTTTTTTAGAACCAAGACACCCTTCTACCAAATTGATGGACGAACTTTTTCGTCACGAACCATGGTAGCCGGAGGCTTGCAGGCAAAAGCTTCATAGAACTGGGGCAAATTGCTCATTGGACCAATAACCCGGAATTCACCTGGGCTATGAGGATCCGTCTTAAGTTGCTGAAAGAGGGCTTGCTCGCGTTGCAGTTGACGCCAGATCACAGCGCCTCCGATGAAGAAGCGTTGCTCGCCCGTAAAGCCATCAATCACGGTTGAAGGTTTTCCGTTTAAGCTCATTTTCCATGCAGCATAAGCGATCTTCATACCACCCAAATCCGCGATGTTCTCGCCTAGGGTTAATTTACCGTTGACCCGCTCTCCTTTGATGGGTTCATAGGCATCAAATTGTTTGACCACGAGATCGGTTCGGTAATCATAGGCTTTTCTATCTTCAGGGGTCCACCAGTTGACCAAATTACCCTCCCCATCATACTTGGAGCCACTGTCATCGAATCCATGAGTAATCTCATGTCCAATGACCCAACCAATTGCACCATAGTTGACTGCATCGTCAGCCTCAGGATCAAAGAAGGGTTTTTGCAAGATACCCGCTGGGAAGAGAATGTCGTTCAGCGAGGGGCTGTAGCGAGCATTGACCGTTGGGGGCGTCATACTCCATTCGTCTTTATTAGGGCTTTGGCCCAGCTTGGCAATGTTTTCTTTGAGTCGCATTGCACTATGACGTCGAAGATTTCCATAATAGTCATCACGTTTAATATCAAAGTCGTGAACTTCCCATTTATCCGGGTAGCCAATTTTGACACCAAAAGCATCGAGTTTTGCGATCGCTTTTTGTCGGGTCTCGGGGCCCATCCATTCGAGTTTATTGATGGAATCTTTTAACGCCAAGCGGAGATTCTTCACCATTTCGATCATCTTCTTTTTGGCAACTGGACTAAACGTACGGGCAACATAGAGTTGACCGAATTCATTGGGAAGAATATTGTCGACCACAGAAAGCATGCGTTTGTCACGGCTCTCTTGTACCTCAACTCCACTGAGTACTTTACTGAACGCAAACGCTTGATCACCGAGAGCTTTATTCAAGGCACCTGCTGAACCGTTGATGACATGCCATTGGAGGTAAACTTTCCAATCTTCTGTTGAATATTGATCGCTCAAGGTGGCAAACGATTTAAAAAAACTAGGTTGAACCACATTGAGGTCTTCAATTTTAGAAACTCCGCGGCCTGCGATGTAGGTCGACCAATCGAACCCAGGGTTCTCCTCTTGAAATTTTTGAGGAGTTTTTACGTTATAGCGCTTATTGGGATCGCGCATTTCTGTTCGATCCATTTGGATTTCAGCCAATTTAGTCTCAATGGCCATAACCACTTGAGCATTTTTGTTGGCTTGAGCAGTTTCAAAACCCACCAATTCAAACATTCGGGCGACATGGGGAACATACTTATCTCGGATATTCTTAGATCGCAAGTCGTCTTTGAGATAAAAATCTCGATCAGGCAAGGTGGTACCGCCTTGGCTAAAGGTGACCATGTGACGCTTACTGTTTTTCTGATCCACACCTACTCCCATGGAGAATCCTCCAGCAAAGCCGCGGCTATGAAGTTCGCCTAAGAGTGTTGGGAGATCGGATTGGGTTCTGAGTGAGCTGGCCAAAGCCAAGAAAGGCTTCATGGGTTCAATTCCCTTTTTTTCTAAAAGCTCCGTGTTCATGGCACTCGCATAAAAATCATTGACACGTTGCTCGGGACTTCCTGACTTAAGTGATTTCGAGGCCGCAAGATCTTTCACGATAGACATCAAAACAACGCGGTTCGAATCAGCGAGCTGATTAAAACTTCCCCAACGAGCTTTGTCCGCAGGAAGAATCTGACTCTTAAGCCAGCCACCATTAGCGTATTGATAAAAGTTTTCACAAGGCTGAACAGAAAGATCCATATCTTTGACGTTAAAACCCAATTTTCCCTGAGCTGAAAGGAACGTCGAGATTAAAGCTAGAGATAACCATTGAAAGGAACGTCGCATGTAAACTCCCTAAGCAGTTGGGTTTATTCTAACTCTGCTGTTGAATAACCTAGTCGTTCTTTTGGGTCTTGTGCCAAGACTTAAAGAGACTCATCAGCATCATTAAGGTTTCCGTCATGCTACTTTTAGAGGGCACACTAAGGCTTCCATCTATATGAAACTGTGCCCCTGAGATTCGAGTAGTCATTTCAATAATCTGAGGAATGTTGATGGGCGCTGCGGGTGATATTTTTATAAAAATATCATTCCGTTTGGCAACTATTGCATGGATACCTAATTTCTGTGCCCATAGTTTAAGTTTCATCTTTTCAAAAAATTCAAGGGTGTCCGTATCGTGAGAGGAGATACTCCCAAACCGATCCTCGAGTTCTTGACGATAAGTCTCAAGATCTACTAACTCCTTGAGCCGAGAAATGCGTTTATAAATGACAAGGCGATCTGCCGATTGATCGATCCACTGAGAAGAAATTTGAGATTTACCCAAGTCGATATGAACTTCATTAATGGCTGGTAGATGACCTTGGGAGTCTTGTATGGCTTCCTCAAGCATTTTCATATACAGTTCATAACCGATAGCACCAATGTGCCCACTCTGCTCAGCTCCCAAAATATTTCCAGCTCCTCTCAATTCAAGATCAAGAGCCGCAATCCTAAATCCAGACCCAAGCTCTGAGAAATCTTCGAGAGCCTGGAGTCTTTTTCGAGCTTCATCGGTAATTTCGGTTCGAGAAGGGATCATCAAATAAGCAAATGCTGGCACTTCACTGCGGCCCACCCGGCCTCGAAGTTGATAAAGTTGAGAGAGACCAAATAAGTCAGCACGATGGACGATCAAAGTATTGGCGTTCGGGATATCGAGTCCATTTTCGATAATCGTTGTGGAAACGAGCACATCCACTCTTCCTTCCATAAAGTTGAGCATGACTTTTTCTAAATCGTGCTCGCGTAATTGGCCATGCCCGATGCCGATCCGAGCCTCTGGAACTAATTCCTGGATCCGAGCTGCGATCGATTCAATGCTCTCTACTCGGTTGTGTACAAAAAATACTTGCCCTTTTCTTTTCAATTCAAAATGAATCGCCGACTGAATTAATTCATCACTCCAGGGGGCAACAATGGTCTCGATCGCCAGTCGATTCTTTGGAGGAGTCTCAATCAAACTAATTTCTCTGAGACCTGCCAGGCTCATATGGAGGCTCCTAGGAATGGGGGTTGCGCTCATCGCCAATTGATCCACATTGACTCTTAGTTGTTTTAATTTTTCCTTGTGGCCTACTCCAAAACGCTGTTCTTCATCAATAATCACAAGGCCTAGATCAGCAAATCGAACTTCTTTACCCAAAGCTTGGTGGGTGCCGATCAGAATGTCGACGGTACCCTTCTCTAGATCGTCTCGGATTTGATTTATTTTAGATTTTTCGACAAAACGGTTCATCATTTCAATGTGTACGGGAAACGCTGCAAAACGTTCTTTAAGATTTCGGTAATGTTGAAAGCAAAGTACGGTCGTAGGACAAAGAAAGGCTACTTGTTTGCCGCCAAAAACTACTTTAGCTGCAGCCCGCATAGCAACTTCAGTCTTTCCGAAGCCCACATCTCCCACCAAGAGTCGGTCCATGGGCTTAGCGCTTTCTAAATCCGATTTAATAGATTCAGAAGATTCAATCTGGTCTCGTGTTGGCTCAAAGGGAAAGCTCAATTCAAACTCAGCCATCTCCGGTCCATCGATAGGGAAGGCATACCCTACTTCTTGCTGCCTCTTGGCGTAAAGTTTTAACAACTCTTCGGAGAGATCTCGAATGGCTTTTTTAGCTCGGCGCTTAACTTTTGCCCACTGAGTTCCCCCTAGTTTGTCGAATCTAGGTTGCGCGCCTTCTGATGAGCTATAGCGTTGCAGTAAGTCGGCTCGCTCAAGACTGACATCGAGATAGGCCCCGTCGGCATAACGGAGCCGAACAACGTCATGATCCTCGCCACCGGCTTCGATGGTCACAAATCCAACGAATTCTCCGATTCCGTGGTCTAAATGCACTACAGGATCACCTACTTTCAAATCAGAAAGATCACTGAGGAAAGCATGTGTGCGCGATCGCTGGCTTGGAAGATAGACTTTCTTACGCCCAAACGCCTCCCACTCAGTAATGAAGACACATTGGTAGGCATGAAGGATAAATCCGCTGCTTAAATCGCATTGAAGCGCTTCAGGCGCTATGCTGGAGAAGCCCTCGTGATGTTCCTCAATGAGATCTTGGAATCGTCGCGCGGTTCCCTCGGTGGCTCCACACCACATCACTCGATACCCTCGATCGAGGAATCCTTCTGAGGTCCGGACAAGAGCTAGAGTGTCACCTTTGTGATCTAGGATAGATTCATACCCATAATCCACGGAGGCTTCGACCTTCCACTCCGTGAGAATCCACGTCGATTCTGATGGGTCTACTGTCTGAAAGCGGTCATCAAAGTTGGGACAAATAACTCCGCCCTCTCTGAGCTGCCTTAAGGCTATCTCGATTTCTTTTTTAAAGGACTCAGCGATGGTTGAACTCCATCGAGGTTCGAGCTTGAGGCGATCAAAACCTGTGAGCCAGTCATTCAGACTTGCGATGGGATGACCCAGTAAGGGATAAAAGAGTTCTTCGCCAGAATGATGGCCTTGCAATTTCATTTTATTAATTCGATATGACAAATCGTCATCAGGATCAACCGTCTTCTCAGCACAACGCATCAAAGCGTTTAACATGGCCTCGGGTCTAAGATCCCCTTCGCATTTAGAAAAAAGGGTAAGAGTTTCGATGGCAAGCGATGTTCGCCGCTGACTCTGCACATCAAAATAATTCATGGACTCAATATCGTCGCCATCTAATTCAATACGAATAGGCTGGTCCTCTTGATGCGGCCAGATATCAAGGACTAACCCGCGAGAACTGAATTCGCCAGGGTTGGCAACCAAGGAAGCACGACCGTAGCCCAAAGCCACGAGTTTTTCTAAAAGATGGTCCCGATTTATTGAATGCTTTGATGAAATATGGACTTGTTGCATCAAAAACCAATCGCGTTGGGGTATTTTTTCCCTAGGCGCCATGGGTCCCGTGATTAAGATTTTCACTTTGTAGTTCGCTAAAGCAGCTAGACACTTCAGCCGAGCCTGAAGAATCATCCCTGAAGGAGAAATCTCCCCTGCCACATAGTCGATGAGGCTTGGGAAGAGATAGATACCGATGGGTCCAAGTGTTTGTCGTAAATCTTGAGCCAATATCCCTGCTTCTTGCTCGGAAGGGGCATCTACCCATAGAGGTTTTTCAAGATCCCATGAGGCAATTAAGGTTGCTAAGGCAGAAGGGGAGGTCCATCGCAATCGATCTCCCTTTAAGGGTGGTCGAGCAACGGGAATGAGCATTGATTTGGACAACCGATACCTCGGCTTTATATTTTTCGGAAAGTCCAGGTTCGGGGCATAAGAATGCGCTCCCACCAAAGGCCTTTCGAAGACCGCTTACCCACGGCAAGGAACATGCAGACTTCAGATTGGTTTCCAAGATTGAGGAGTTGTTTGGCTCGCCAAGGATCAAAGCCTTCCATAGGGCAGGAATCGAAACCTTCAGCACGCAGTGCAAGCATCAGAGTGGCCGCAGCAAGCGCAGTTGACTTATGTGCCATGACACGAACATCATTTTTAGTTTGTAAACTCGGTGTGGGTCTAAGAAGAGAGAGGATGCGACCTACCCATGGTTTCCAACATCCTAAAAGATTAAAGGGGCCGTTGGTGTAGACCAATGGAATGATTCGGGAATAATATCGACGAGTTGAGGGCCGCACCGAACCCCTGCTCTCAAAAACCCTCAGGATCTCATTTCGATTTCTTTTCCAATAAGCCCAATGAGTCACGATAGCCAAGAGCACGGGAGCCGTTTTGGCAGGGGCCTGATCTAAGCAAATATGATTGGCTTCTTCTCTTTTCTGAGGGTTTTCAATCCATACAAACTCCCAAGGTTGTAAATTACTTGAACTAGGAGCCTTGCAGGCGGCATCGATACATCGTTCTAGAACTTCAGTCGGTACAGGATCGGGAAGAAAGTCTCGAACCGTCCGACGAGAGTCCACGGCCTCATAAAAAAGATTTGTCATGCATTCACTTTACCAAGTAATGATGGAGAACTCTATAAAAGACCCTGAAATCATACTATTCTTAAAGAGCGGAGTGCGTTCCATGATCTCAAATATTTTTTATTTCATTGTTTCCTCTATCTTGCTTTTTCAAGGTCTGCAACTCCTGGGTGAAAAAAAATCTCCTCTAGGAACCGTACCCGATGAAGTGGGTCAGTCCCTAGAGCCTTCAGAGTGGACGGGTGTCTTTCTCATCACTTGGTCGTCATTGTCGATCATCGTAGGTCTCGTGGCTCTTCTTGCTCATAAATTAGTCGGTGCTCTTCCCTTAATTAAAACTGCTAACGGGTTTATTTTGCTTGCGTATAGTCTTTGGATCGTTTTCAAAGGACGCCAAGTGGATGTTCTCTCTACCCCTGCTCCACAAGAGCATGACCATCACTAGAAAAACGTTTCATGTCACAGGTATGCACTGTGACGCCTGTGTTCAGCGCATCCAGCCCTTACTTATGCCGCTCGATCCTTTGGCCAAAGTTTACTTACAGCCGCCCAGTATCGAAATTAATTCAACTATATCCCTTGTACAGATTCGACAGGTGCTTATAGACCTCCGTTCCTATCATATTCATGAAGAACCAGCATCAACTGTCGATCACTCCCTTAAAACATTCTTGCCGCTGATTTTGATTTTCCTAGGACTTCTGATCTTATGCGCTTGGGGTCAAGTCAGCCATGGCTTTTGGGACACAGGGTTAGCTATGAGGCAATTCATGGCAGGATTCTTTATCATTTTTTCTTTATTCAAGTTGATCAATCTCCGAGGATTCGTTGAGTCCTATCGATCCTATGATTTTCTTGCTCAACGTTGGGCCTTTTATGCTTGGGCCTATCCATTCATAGAACTAGGTCTAGGTATAACTTACGCTTTGGGCAGTCAGTCTTTATGGTTGAATATATTTACCTTTTTTCTGATGCTTTTTTCCGCTCTATCTGTCTATCAAACCCTCAAATCTAATCGAAAAATACCATGTGCTTGCTTGGGTACTGTGATTAAACTTCCGATGACATGGATTACCTTGGGGGAAGACTTGCTTATGGCAGTCATGGCACTCGGAATGATTCTAAGTCACCAATAAGCCTTTAGTTTTCTAAAAGCCTCAATGAAATCGCTCACCTGGGGCAAAATTTCATCCTCTTGCAAGGGCTGATAGGAAACCCAGGTGTCTTCTGCGCCAATGCGTCGCACAGGGGCATCGAGTTCCAAGAAAAGCTCATCGGAGATTCGTGCCGCAATCTCGCTTCCATATCCCCACGATAGGGTATCTTCGTGAGCAACCAGCACGCGATGTGTTTTACGAACACTCGCTGCGATGGATTCCCAATCGTACGGATTCAATGTTCTAAGATCAAGGATTTCAACCGAGATACCTTCTTTTTCGGCTTCCCGAGCAGCTTGAACGGCTCGATAGACCGTTGACCCGTAGGTAATGACAGATAGATCATGGCCTTCCTGAACGCGACGCGCCTTACCAAAAGGGATCATAAAATCAGGATCAACTTCAGGACCTTTATTGTGGGTCTGGCGGTAAAGATGTTTGGGTTCCAAGAACAAAACTGGATCATCACAACGAATGGCGGTTCTTAGCAGACCCGCAGCATCCAATGCTGAGCTGGGATATACCACCCGAAGACCAGGTATATGGGTGAAAGTACTTTCTCCACATTGTGAATGATAGATGGATCCCCCCATGAGGTAACCCCCAATAGGTACTCGGACGACCATCGGTGCCTTAAAGGCTCCATTGCTTCTCCACCGAATAATGGGTAGTTCATCGCGAAGTTGTTGCATCGCTGGCCAAATGTAATCAAAGAATTGAATTTCAACCACGGGTTTGAATCCTCGAGCTGCAAGCCCAATGGCTCGGCCGATAATCGTAGCCTCAGCTAGGGGTGAATTAAAGACACGATAATCCCCAAAAGTAGTTTGGAGACCATGGGTAGCTTTGAAGACACCGCCCTTCCCTTTTACTTTTCCAAGCAGAGCGGAGCGACTCGCATCCGCTACATCTTCACCGAAGACAAGAATTCTTGGATTAGTAGCCATTTCCTGTTTCAGAACTTGATTCACGCTATCAATCAGTGTCTTGGGGCCGGTAGTATCACTATTGGAAGACTCGCGATCAAACTCAGCGGATGCGGGATCCACTTCTTCGCTGTAGAGGTGTCTCAAAAAAGTATTGGGAGCAGGTAGCGGAGCCTCACAAGCCTCGTCCCATCCCTTTTGAATTTCTGCATCAATGTCTTTCTGGAGAAGATCCCATTCTTTTTGTTTTAAATCTCCCCACTTTAAAATTTGTTTAGGGAAATTAATAAATGGATCTCGACTTATTTCCTCTTTTCGTTGCTGTTCTGTTTTATAAAGTTGCTCATCGTCGGAAAGGGAATGACTGTAGGGGCGTATAACTTTCGCACGGACAAGAGCGGGTCCTTTGCGAGCTCGAGTGTAGTTGACGGCTTTGGTCAGCGCTTGATAACTTGCGATAGGATCACAGCCATCAATTTCATCAATAATCAGGAGTCCGTGTTGGGTGTAACCCTTGAGGAGTTCCGCCACGTTGCCTCCTGGATACTGTATTTCGCTGGGTACACTGATCGCATATTCATTATCTTCAACGAGGAAAACAACCGGGGCTTTCAAATTCACGGCGTTCGAAATAGCTTCCCAAAATTCTCCCTCTGAACAAGTACCATCACCCGTAGTCGCGAAAACTATTTCATCTTTTTTCATACCGAGCGCTTTGGTAAGCTTGAGTTTTTCAGCTCGCAAAATGGCTTCTGCAGCACCCACTGCCTGAAGAAGATGTGAGCCTGTAGGACTGCTGGTTGTAAAAATATTGAGGTCTTTATGTCCCCAGTGACTAGGCATCTGGCGACCCCCGCTCGCAGGATCATCGATAGATCCAACACTCCCTAAGAACATTTCTTTAGCTGTGTAGCCTAGACCATAAGCTAAGGCTCTATCTCGATAATAGAGAAAGAACCAATCGTAATTTGGCTTAGCAACAAGAGCCATAGCCGACAGAACAGCTTCATGCCCCACACCATTGATTTGAAAAAAAGCACGATTTTGGCGCTTACCCATTATTTCTTTATCATCAATTTTGCGAGAAGCATAAATTGACCTGAGCATAGAAAGACGCTCCTCCCGATTGGGAGAACTAGGAGGTGCTATTTTCTTAGAATTCTTCTTCATTAGATATTTGCAATCGGAAACGAAACGATAGGTTTACCCAAATTAACTCTAATTAAGTATAGGCTATTGGAACAATAAGACTCACAGATTGCATGAGTCAAAATGCGCTCAGTGTAAGATTAAATCAAGATGGATAAAGCCTATCAATTCCAAACAGCCCAAACTAAATGGTACGAACTATGGGAGAAAACGGGTGTTTTTAAGGGATGCCCTTCCTCAAAGAAAAAACCTTTTTCTATGTCTCTGCCTCCACCCAACATCACGGGCAATCTCCATATGGGGCATGCGCTTTGTTACACCCTTCCCGACGTTCTTGCACGCACAAAGCGGGCCCAGGGCTTCGATGTTTGCTGGGTACCCGGCGCAGACCATGCGGGAATCGCGACACAAATCATCGTGGAGCGACAACTTAAAGAAGAAGGAACCGATCGTCATCAATTAGGGCGAGAAGCCTTCTTGAAGCGCATTTGGGATTGGAAGCACAAAAATCAAAATGACATCGAGAACCAAATGAGGCGCCTAGGGGCTAGTGTTGATTGGTCTCGTAAACGCTTCACCATGGATGATTCTTTAAACGCCGCCGTTCGAAAAGTTTTTGTTGAAGCGTTCCAGCAAGGAAGAATTTACCGAGGTCCCCGAATGATCCAATGGGATCCGGTTAGCCAAACGGCCCTATCAGATCTTGAAGTTAAACATACTGAGAGACATGGCAAGTTGTGGCATCTGCGCTATCCCCTCGCAGACGGTTCAGAGTCTATCGTGGTGGCAACGACTCGCCCTGAAACTATGTTGGGAGATACGGCTGTTGCTGTTCACCCTGAGGATGAGCGCTATCAATCCCTAGTAGGTAGGCAGATCCGCCAACCCCTAACTGGCCGACTGATCCCTATCGTAGCGGATGCATTTGTCGATCCTGCTTTTGGAACTGGGTGTGTCAAAGTCACGCCGGCTCATGATCCTAATGATCATGCAGCGGGACTCCGGCTCCATCTAGATTCAATTACTGTTATAGGCTTCGACGCAAAAATGACCGAAGCCGCTGGGTCTTATCAAGGCCTTGACCGATTTGCCTGTAGGAAAAAGATTATAGAAGATCTTGATGAGGCGGGCTGTCTGGTTAAAATCGAAGATCATATTTCTCAAGTGGCGATTTCAGAACGAAGTGGCGCCGTTCTCGAGCCTCTCGTTTCAGAGCAATGGTTTATGAAGATGAATGAAGGCGCTCAAAAAGCCCTTGATGTCGTCCGCCAAGGAAAAATTAAATTTACGCCCGACCATCATGTCGCCGTATGGGAACACTGGCTGACCAATATCCAAGATTGGTGTATTTCGAGGCAACTGGTGTGGGGGCATCGAATCCCCGCTTGGTATTGCCAAGATTGTGGGCATATCAACGTTGCCCTCGAAGTACCTACCGCCTGTTCTCAGTGTTCTTCTGGGAAACTAATGCAGGATCCAGATACCTTGGATACATGGTTCAGTTCAGCTCTTTGGCCTTTTAGCATTTTAGGTTGGCCCGAGACGACTTCCGATCTCAAGCATTACTACCCTAACGATGTCATGTGCACAAGTTACGACATTATTTTCTTTTGGGTTGCTCGCATGGTTATGAGCGGTCTCACGTGGACAGACAACATTCCATTCAAAGAAGTCTATTTCAATTCTCTCGTCCGTGATCAGTCTGGACAGAAGATGTCTAAAAGCAAAGGTAACGTCATTGATCCTCTCGAGGTGATGGATGAATATGGAACGGATGCCCTTCGTTTCACGTTAATTTCCATGTCCGCTCCGGGCACTGACATTGCCCTTTCTAAATCTAAGCTGGAGGCTTCACGTAATTTTTGTACCAAACTTTGGAACGCCGCTCGATTCGTCCACATGAATGTAGATCCCAGCATTACCCTCAGTTCTCCATTGGTTCTTGGGGAAGCAGACCATTGGATGGCTTCAAGGCTTCAGGAGGTTTCCATCAAGGTATCAGAGGCGCTAGCCCATTATCGATTTCACGATGCGGCCGACCAGCTTTACCACCTCATTTACGATGACTTTTGTGGAACCTACATCGAACTGGTGAAAGTCCAACTGCTTCAAGGCAGTAGTGGGCAAAAAGCAGTCATTCTTAATTACCTTGATATTATTCTTCGGCTTCTTCATCCGATGGTTCCCTTCCTGACGGAAGAGATTCATGCCTGTGTCATCAAAGATCGACTTGCCTCTGAGGAACCTAAGTTACTTGCCCAGCGTTCATGGCCTTCGGAACATCCCCTCCTACAGGGTGTGCATCCTACTTCTAGAGTTCCCGATTTCCAAGAAATTCTATCCACCCTTTTGCGCTTGAAGGCCGAGCATGGAATCGATCCCGGTAAGCGCGTCAAAGCTTATGCAACAGTGGCTTTAGTCGAAGATTTTGAAGAACCGATCAAGAGCCTAGGAAAACTCGAGAGCATCACCTTTCAGAATCAGATTGAACCCTCAAATGAATGTGCAATCGCCGTCGTGGGACACGGTAAAGTAGCTATCGAAATCGGCCAAGCCTCATTCTCGAAGAATCCTAACCTATTAATTAAAGAGCGTGACAAGCTGGGCAAAGAAATTGAGGCGCTGTCTGGACGTTTAGCGAATGAAAATTTCGTTGCCAAGGCCCCAGCCGAGGCTTTGGCTAAAGCGCAACAAGACCTCAAAGATAAGGAATCGCGTTTAGAGCAGATTAAGGATCTGATTCGTCCCTAATGATAAATTGAAGAGCTTGGAGCCACACAATTATGGATATTCAGCAGTTTCTCAACTCCGTCGCATCGTTAGGCTGGCAAGGCACGTCCCTTTGGTTTGTTCTTTTAGGACAAATTATTCTGTGGGTAGGCCTCCTGAGGTTGCACTTTAGAATTAACCGAGAGAGCCCGAATTGGGAAGAATGTGTTGGCAAGATCCGTTCCGCTTTCTTAAGGAAAATCAATGGAGAAGAGGAAATTGCAGAACTCAAGATTCATCGCTATGCCCCGTCTGTGGATCGGTTAATCGAGTTGAATTTCCGAGAGCAAAGTCTTGAGCTTTCGAGCCGTTATCTCCTATTGAAGTGGAAGATCAAAGAGTGCATTCGCCCATACTGGATTACATGGGGCTACTTGGTCATTGGATTTGGCGTCGTCGTTTGGTTTATTTACGGTCTTCAAAAAGATATCCCTTTTGAAAAAATTGCACGCACACCGGTTGACCCAAGACTCCTGTGGGTCTGGCTTGGAGCTGCCATGGTTGAAGCCTGGCGATTGGTCGGATTAGAAGGCAATTTAGAGCGTGTCAACCGAAGCCTGCTCTTCCCTAGGATCCACGAATAACCTGCCCTAAGGACTCACTACAGAGTGTGGCATCGACACCACGGGGCTCGAAAGCGCCGCTTGGGGGACGATTAGATTTTGAGGTCCATAACATATGTGTGGCATTGTGGGATACATCGGTCATCGCAGGGCTTCCTCGATTCTGCTCGAGGGGCTCCAAAGTCTGGAATATCGAGGTTACGACTCAGCAGGCATAGCCCTAATTCACAATGGACATTTCGATCTGATTCGTGCGAGTGGCAAATTAGCTAACCTAGCCACAAAGATCGATCCTGAGCATTCCGCTCAAGTGGGAATTGGCCACACTCGATGGGCCACACACGGTCGACCCTCGGAAGAGAATGCGCATCCTCACGTGAGTCAGAATGGCAAAATAGTAGCTGTTCATAACGGTATCTTTGAAAACTTTCTTGACCTGAGATCTCAACTTGTCTCCGAGGGTTTCCTTTTTAAGTCTGAAACTGATACCGAGTGCTTTCCTCATCTCGTAGAAAGATCGATGCGCAAAGGTCTCCCTTTTCGAGAGGCTTTTTCAGAGGCTCTGAAGTCAGTCGAAGGCATTTACGCTCTCGCGTGTATGCATGCGGATGATCCTGGGCAGATTCTAGTGGCTCGGAGCGGTCCTCCCCTTGTCCTAGGCATGGGACAAGGTGAAATGTTCATTGCTTCGGATGCCATCCCGCTTCTCAAACATACGCAACGAATCATTTTCCTTGAGGACGGAGATCGGGCTGAAATCTCTACGGACCGTATTCGTATTTATTCATCTGATCACAAAGAAATTGAACGCCCTGTTCACGATATTACTTACAATCCTCAATCGGTCGAAAAAATTGGATTCGATCACTACATGCAAAAAGAGATTTTTGAGCAACCGCAAGCTATTTCCAACACACTCTACAATCGTCTCCCCCTCGGGGATGAGGCCATGCCCCTCACATTAAATCTCTCCGATGACACACTGAAAAAGGTTGAACGAATTTTAATTGTGGCCTGCGGGACTAGTTGGCATGCGGGACTCATTGGAAAGTTTTATCTCGAAACTTTTTCCAGAATCCCCGTTGAAGTCGACTACGCCTCCGAATTTCGCTACCGCGATGCCGTGGTGGGTCCCTATACCCTAGCAATTGGAATCACGCAAAGCGGTGAGACAGCGGATACCCTGGCTGCTCTGAAGGAACTCAAACGATTAGGTGCAACCACACTGGCCATCTGCAATATGCAAGGCTCATCGGTCACACGTCTTGCGGAAGCGACATTGCTTACGCACGCTGGGCCTGAAATCGGTGTGGCTTCGACCAAAGCGTTCACGACACAACTCATTGCACTCATCTTACTGGCTTTGAAATTAGGTGACCTCAAGCAAACGCTACCGCTTGCAAAGCGTAATGAACTTATTCAAGGTCTACGAGAGCTCCCTGCCCATCTCGCACAGACCCTTCATCTTGAACCAGGGGTTAAAAAGTGGGCTTCCGATTGGTACGGGTCTAGGGATTTCCTCTATCTAGGTCGGGGCCCTATGTATCCGATCGCCCTTGAAGGGGCTTTAAAACTCAAAGAAATTTCTTATATCCATGCAGAAGGTTATCCTGCAGGTGAGATGAAGCACGGCCCTATTGCCCTGATTGATTCTCAACTGCCCATCGTCGCTTTATTGCCTCAAGATGCACACCATGACAAAACTGCATCTAATCTTCAAGAAGCGGCGGCTCGCGGAGGGCAAATTCTTGGACTGGTGACAAAGGGGGATGCAACACTACAATTGATTGCAAAAGATTTACTTGAGTTACCTAAAACGCATCCCTGGCTAGCTCCTTTAGTTTTTATGGTGCCCTTGCAACTATTGGCTTACCACATTGCTCTTCATCGTAAGTGCGACGTCGACCAACCTCGAAATCTAGCGAAAAGTGTTACGGTGGAGTAGCGAAATACTAGGGATACTCATTTTCTCCAATCTTCCGAGTTATAATCACAAAGAAAACTGTGCCGATTTACACACTCCCTATGACCTTTAGTTCACCAATCATTCGATGGAGAGAATAATGTACCGAAACCTCACAAAAGCGATATCTAGAGCGACGTTTTTTCTGTTTCCTTTGCTATTGTTGAGCCAAGACGTTTACCAAGTGGATCCTGTTCATAGCGATGCTAGTTTTAAAATTCGACACTTGCTTAGTAAGACAACAGGCACATTCTCAAAATTTGAAGGGACGATCATTCATTACCCAGACACCATCCAGAAATCATCGGTCGTATTTACCATCAAATCAGACAGTATTGATACGAACAACGAATCTAGAGATAAACATCTCAGAGGATCAGACTTTTTTGATGTTCAGAAGTATCCCGAACTCAAATTTATCTCAACTAAGGTAGTAAAGGGCTCTTCTTCTTCCGAACTCCTTGTAACCGGAAACTTTACTATGCGGGGTATCACTAAAGTAATGACGGTACCTGTTGTTTTTCTAGGGAGCGCTCCAACCCCTTTCAAGGATATCCGTGGGGGATTCGAAACTGTCTTCAAAATTAATCGAAATGAGTTTGGTATTGTCTATGGAAAAGGTATTTTAGGAGATGACGTCGAAATTTCTCTGAATATAGAAGCTATCAGAAAATAAGGTAGTAAATATTAATTTGAATCTTGCATAAATTATTCACTAGAGGAGCATTCCTGATGGATAAGAAAAAAATTACTGAGTATTTAATTTATGGTGTGGTCATTGGTTCCATTCTCTTTTCCCGATCAAGTGGTCCAACGCTCGAGAGTTATCACACCTCGAATGAACCGACTAAACACGGGGGGGTCAAATATATTGAGATCGCGACCCCTAAAGGTAAATTTAATGTCTACACCAAGCGGATTGGGAATAACCCCCGAATTAAAGTTCTCCTTCTTCACGGTGGACCCGGTGGAGATCATCAATTTTTCTTGCCCCTAGAAAACTACCTTCCTAAAGAGGGAATTGAGTTTATTTATTACGATCAATTGGGTTCCGGTAAGTCCGATCATCCGACCGACCTTTCCCTTTGGGATCTTCCCCGTTTTGTAGAGGAAGTAGAACAAGTACGACTCGCCTTGGGATTAGATAGTTCAAATTTCTATCTTTTAGGTCATTCCTGGGGCGGCATTTTGGCCTCAGAATACGCCTTAAAATATCAGAAGAATCTTAAAGGTCTCATTATTTCCAACATGATGATGAGCATTCCGGATTATGTAAAATATGCTAACGAGGTTCTAGCCCCCCAAATGCCTCCCGAGGTACTGAAGCAGATTAGGGCTTATGAGGCTCGCAAGGATTACGGGAATCCTAAATACATGGAGCTCGTCATGGAGCACTATTACACTGCACATCTTTATCATGCCCCTCTGAATGAGTGGCCCATCATAATTCCTCGTCTTTTTGAAGGAATCAATCAGCAAGTCTATAGACACATGCAAGGGCCATCAGAATTCGGTGTTCCTCCTGAAGCTACCCTATACAGTTGGGATCGAAAAGCTGATCTATCCAAAATTACCGTCCCCACTCTTGTTGTTGGAGCGACTCACGATACGATGGACCCCAAGCATATGGAATGGGTATCTAAGCAAGTCAAAAATGGCTCTTACCGTCAGATGAGTGGCGGACACGCGGCTATGTGGGATGACCCAGACAACTATGGCCAAGCATTGATTTGGTTCTTAAAGCGTTCTCATTAGAGGTCTATGTTGAAAAATAATCTAAAGCTCGTCTTACCCTTTCTTTTCGCAAGTCTCAGCCTTTTTGGCCAAACAAAAATTATCTCTCCTGAGCAGACTGCGCTTTTAAAAAAACAGATTCTCCCCCTTGTGGCCTCCCGCGAGAAGGCAATTCAAGAAATGGTAGATTCCATTTTTAGTTTTGGAGAATTGGGCTTTCAAGAAGTCGAGACGTCTAAATACTTAACGGGGATCTTGGCAAAGAACGGTTTTACGATCGAACGCAATGTATCCAATATTCCCACAGCCTGGTTTGCTCGATGGGGCAGTGGAAGCCCGGTGATCGCTTTAGGTTCTGATATTGACTGCATTCCTAAGGCCTCCCAAAAACCTGGGGTTGCCTATAAAGATCCCATTATTGAAGGAGGTCCTGGGCATGGCGAAGGGCATAATTCAGGCCAAGCCGTTATCATTTATGCGGCCTTAGCTGTCAAAGAGTTGATGGAGAAAAATCATCTTTCTGGAACGTTGATCATCTGGCCCGGGGTCGCAGAGGAATTGGTAGCCAGTAAAGCCTGGTATGTCCGAGATGGCTACTTTAAAAATGTCGATCTCTGCATTTTCACACATGTGGATAGCCAATTTGGTTCTAACTACGGGGACAACGGGGCAAATGGCTTAGTCTCTGTAAAATTCAATTTTCTGGGAGACGCTGCCCATGCTGCGGGGGCTCCTTGGAGGGGCAAAAGCGCTCTTGATGCCGTTGAACTGATGGATATAGGTTGGAATTTCAAACGCGAGCATCTGAAACCTACTCAGCGTTCACACTATGTCATTACCGACGGAGGAGACCAACCAAACGTAGTTCCCTCGACCGCCAGCGTTTGGTATTACTTCCGAGAGCGTACCTATGAAGATATCAAAAGCCTCTTTGAAACCGGGATTAAGACCGCAAACGGGGCCGCTATGATGACTGACAATAAAGTGACCTATCAAATTCTTGGGACTGCCTGGCCTCAACACTTCAACAAAACCTTAGGAGAAACACTTTATAAAAATATTGAAGCTGTTGGGATGCCGCAGTGGAGCGCCGAGGATCAACAACTCGCCCGGGCTGTCCAAAAAGTCCTCGACTCGCCCTCAAAAGACTCCGAGGGCAATCCCATTGATGGACTAAAGACCTCTATTCCTCCCTTGAAGGGTTCTGTCCCTTATTCTTGGGGTGGAGGTTCGGATGATATTGCTGATGTCGCATGGACTATCCCTACTATTACCCTCCGATATCCTGCCAATATTCCTGGCACCAAAGGACATCACTGGGGGGACGCCATCGCCATGGCAACTCCCATCGCCCACAAAGGAAGTCTAGCCGGAGCGAAAGTCGTTGCACTCTCTTTGATTGATTTAATAACTCAGCCTCAACTCGTACAAGAGGCTAGGGATTACTTCAGGGATGTCCAGACTAAAGAAGTTCGCTATATACCCTTCATTTCCGACAAGGATCCCTCGCCTACCTATCTCAACAAAGAGGTGATGGATAAATTTAGACCTGCCATGAAGGCCTTTTATTACGATGCTTCGAAATATAAAACTTATCTCGATCAACTTGGGATTAAATATCCTACATTAGAAAAGAAATAAAGACTTAAGGGATTGGTTCGCACGGAGGGTCTCGAACCCCCGACCCCTACCATGTCAAGGTAGTGCTCTACCCCTGAGCTACGTGCGAAAACTCCATCTTATCCTGAATGCGACGTGAGTCCAAAAGGTCTTTAGAATTGGTACCCTGCGGAAACCAGAACGCCCCTTAATTCTGTCTGTATTTCTATGGGGGTTCGATATTGGTTGAACAATTTCTTTAAGTCTTGAGCATATTCAATCTTGAGGGGAATCCCTATCTTGAAAATAAGACCCACACCCACGGTAGTTCTCCAGGAAGGAAATGGGGCAGGATCAAGGGATGAACGAGGCCCGGGATTTAGTTTGGAATACACTTGACCTGAATCTAGGAAAATCTCTGCCCAAATATTTTGCCCCCAAATAGGAAAACGATATTCCATACTCGCAAAACCTAAGGCTTCTCCACCCGTGGGAACGTATTGATAACCGCCTGCCAAGGGTCGTCCCTGGACATCCCGTAATTGAATATTCACTACGGGACCTAGTAAATCTGAACCCACGCCACGAACCGAATTGGCTCCTCCCCCATAAAAACGTTCTGAGAGCGGGAGTTCGATGCCTTTGGCTGTAGGTTTTGCAATACCAAGTCGCCACGACACCATAAAGACGCCGTATCGGGCGCCAAATCCTAGGGGAACATTCCATTGACCTCGAAGATCAACTTTTACATAACTGCTGTCTCGACTCGTTCCCGTCAGTTGAGTCGCTAAATCAAAACGAGACGAAAAAAACAAACCTCGCGTTGGGTCGATAGGCCGATCGCGTTGATCGATCGTGGCAATTAAATAGGGAGCTGAAATCGTATAGGTTTGCTTATTAGTTCGCGCAACTTCTAAAAGAAAGTCTGATAGATTGATTTGATAACTTTGAGGATTGTAATCGGTACGTTCGAAACGCTCACCCAGCCTAAATCGGATATCGGATGTCCGCCATTCGAATTCAGAGGTAAAGATACGACGATGAGCAAAGTAGGCAGCCTGAGATTCCTCAATATAGGCCCCTTGACTTCTCCAACTCACCTGATGATCGAACCAATCCCTTATGAAACCCGGGGAGGGGTCCGTGTAGCCCAAGGCATAAGTATCAATCGATCGGTTGTTTTGCCCCTGCCCTGTTGGAAACCATTTTCGAAGGGTCCCGTTTCCTAGGGTGTTGTCACCGGCACGAATATTGAAATCTAAAGTGCGCCCCTGGCCATCAATATTATTTCTCTGAATACCACCAATCACATAATAGCCCTGACTGCGGTCATAACCGAAACCTGCCGTATAGTCCCAACGTCCTTTCTCTTCTAAATTCAATAGGATGTCTCCTCTTTCCCAAGTTCCCTTCTCTGGAGCAGCCTTATCTAAACTGTCAAAATCAATTTGATCAAATGCATTCAGCGAAGAGAGATTGATCTGACTTGTCGTAAATCTCTGTGGATCCACAGGGTAGCTAAGTTGAATTTTGAGCTGTTTTAAAACGGTATTGGCCCGAGTAATATCGAGACCGCGGATAATAATTCGGTTGACAGTATCAAAAGGCTGACTAGGAATAGAAAACCTAACTTGGCGATCTTCTACATCAATATTGACTTGAGGATTTTTAAAGCCTGCGCGGGCTAGTTTAAAGCGCAGATCGGTCACAACCTCAGACAATAAAGCTTTGGAGACAGGAATAGGTTGATCAAGATAAAGGGTTAGATTGATGTCCATCTCTCTGCTGGCTGTTGACTGATAGCGCCCTTTACGGTCTTCCATCAAGGGTCGATCTGCAGTAATTGAATCTTCATTAGAGGCTTGATACTTGATCAGAAGAGAAAGAGAGGACTTCAAATAATCAGGAGTTAGGGGTAAGCCTTTGGCGTAATCCAATTCGAATTGCTTGCTTTCCCGTTTTTTCCCCTCTTCAATGATCCATGACACATTTACCTTAGAGGAAGCGATATCAAGGTCTGCTTGAGGGAAAAGTTTTATGTCGAAATAGCCCTGTGCATCATAGAAACTTATTATTCGAGACTGGAGAGTTTTAATTACCTCGAGAGGATCCTTCGACTTCTTGGCCGGTATTACTTCAGCGAGGGATGCCTCGATGGCTGACTTCGAGAAAGCAATATTTCCCTGATAGGTCTGGCTCCCTATTGTAAAAAGTGAGCCCTTCGTGACCTCAAGGCGCAGTAGTTGGATTTCAGGGTTGCTAGACCCTTCCTTTTTTTCTAGAGTACACACGGCTTGAACTTGGAGGTAACCTTGATCCTTATAATATTTCTCAAGTCGAAATTTAGCGACGTCGGCTAGGTCATTATTGGGCGAATTAAGCGTTGTCAATCCAAGGATCTCTTCAAGAGATTTGGTTCCCACCCATGGGCCTAAAAATTCTCCTTGGTACCGAATCTCAGTTCGAGGCCCTAATTCCACTTGAAGGATCAAGAGGCCACTATCCTGATAAGAAAAGCCAAAGGAGGACTGAAAATATCGCTCGCCTAAAAATACCTTTTCGAGTTTTTGACTGAGTCGGGATCGGAGGGTCTCAGACCAAAGATCTTCAAAATTCCGATCGTTTAATGAGGCCTCAATCTTTTTTTGTATCGGATGTGTTTCCAAGCCCTTGATGATTATTTTTTGAATTCGATTTGGCGGACCTAGATTGAGGTTCCAATCAACATCAGAAGATACTTTGGATCGCACAAAAGATAATTGCAAATTGGGATAGCCATGTTCAGGCCCCAGGCGGATAAGTTCTTGACGCCACTTTTCTAATTCGAAGTCACCCATGGCTCGACCAACAGGAAGACGTCGAAACTCTTTCGCCAAGGTAGGATGGATATCTTGAGAACTCAAACCTTGGTGCCGGAGAATAGGTGACCATGGCTCTAGGGTGACCAAGAGAGTTACGCCTGACTCTACTGGACTGGCTTGAATATCGACCTGCTTGAAACGATCCGTCAGTTGGATAGCACTAACATAAGTCCCTTTCTTTTCTGGGTAATAAAGTTCGTTGATCTTGAGCCCAGACGCTAGTGTAGCCAAGGTTCGATCGTCGTTTGATCCCCCCGAAAACTGAATGGAGACGATGGTCTGAGATGAGGGTCTTTCTTGTGAAAAGATAACGGCTTGAGTCCCTAAATCCAGAAGGACGAGCAGAGGCATTAAAGCTTTATAAATGTGTTTCACAGTGTGGTCAGTTTACCAATAGGCTCGAGCCTCGTTCAGATAAACCTTGAAAGAAAGACGTAACTGAATCAATAACCTTCAGGTCTAGTAAACTATAAGTTCTAACTTACAAAGGCCTCCATGTCTCAACTTCACCCCCTTTCGCCCCGACGTAAAACCCGCCAAATTATGGTCGGAAAAGTCGCTGTGGGGGGAGATGCGCCCATCACGGTTCAGAGTATGACTAAAACGGATACACGAGATGTCGAAGCGACTGTGGCTCAAATTTATTCCTACGCAGCTTCTGGTTGCGAAATTGTTCGTGTCAGTGTCCCCACCAAAAAAGCTGCTGATGCCTTTCCTGAGATTTGTGCTCGCTCGCCTATTCCTGTTGTCGCCGACATACATTTTGATTACCGATTAGCTTTAGCGGCTGCCGATGGTGGAGCTGCGTGCCTCAGAATCAATCCCGGAAATATTGGTGGTCAAGATCGTGTGCGCGCGGTCGTAGACAAAGCAGGAGAAAAGGGGCTTTCGATACGCATTGGCGTGAACGGAGGGTCTCTCGAGAAGGATTTACTTGATAAATTTGGAACTGCAACCCCTGAGGCGATGGTTGAAAGCGCCCTGCGTCACTTAGAAATGCTAGAAAAGGAGGGGTTTTACCAAACTAAAATCTCTCTAAAGGCAAGCGATGTCATCCGTACAGTCCAAGCCTATCGCCTTCTGGGCAAGCAGGTCGATTACCCCTTCCATCTGGGTATTACAGAGGCCGGTACTCCCTTTGGCGGAACCATTCGTTCCAGTATTGGCCTCGGTATCCTCCTCGGCGAAGGTATTGGAGATACCATCCGGGTTTCCTTGACGGGCGATGGAGAAGAAGAATCCAAAATTGGGCACGAAATGCTCCGTGCGCTAGGGCTTCGTTCAGGTGGAATTCGTATGGTGAGTTGTCCCAGTTGTGGCCGTGTCCAAATTGATCTTCAAAGAGTAGCCAACGAAATCGAAAAGGGGCTGAAAGAAATTGATCACCAAGGCATCACCTATTGCGTGATGGGCTGTGTAGTGAACGGACCTGGTGAATCTAAAGATGCCGATTTAGGGGTGGCCGGTGGTAATGGAGAAGGCCTCATTTATCGTCGAGGCGAACTGATTCGCAAAGTCAAAGAAGAAGATCTTGTCTCGGCTTTTTTAGAAGAAGCTCGTAAATTTAAAAAAGAAATGGATACGGTGAAGGTTTAAGGGCTTTTTTTGAGGGTCTAAAGTGTTATCCGACATGTTTCTATGGGTCACCGAGCATATCGGAGCCTTTCTAGTTTTTGTCGTCTTTCTGGAATCTTGGTGTGCTCCCCCTAGACAACCCAGCGCCTGGCTTCTGAAAAAATTAATCAGACTCTATCAAGTGGCTATCTCACCTCATGTCACCTCGCAATGTCGGTTCCAGCCCACCTGTTCACATTATGGATATGGATCCTTAGAGCGTTTCGGTAGTCTGCGCGGGAGTTTGCTCATTCTCTGGCGGTTACTCCGATGCCACCCCTTCTCTAGGGGTGGAGATGATCCTGTTCCTTTGGCTAAAGATCGCTCTCGGTGATCGAGAAGCGATTCAGTTGCCCTCGAGCGTCGACACGCAGCGTTGAACGGTTTAATTTGAGGGAATGCTGGATTGTTTGCATGCAACTCATGATGGGAAGAGAAATATTTAATCGCTTGAGGTCTTCGGACGTAAACCAAACCAATACACATTCACGCTTACGTTGCTCAAAGTCATCCAATACTTTTTTGAGAATGTTTTGGGATGACAGGGGTCGATGGATCGAAATCATAGACTTTCAGTTTGCCCAAACTGGGACATTTAGGGATAACCTTTTGGTGATCTATGATGGTTGCTGATAGGGTGGAAAATATGAATTGGCGCTCGAATCCCCTGTACAGCTCGCTCCTGGCCCTTTGGGGAATTCTGGCCCTATTGGGCATCATTATCTGTATTTTTATAGGATGGCCTTTTGTCGGACGAATCCGATCGTTCTGGTTTTGGGCCCCCAAATTATACAAACTCATCTTTACCCCAGGGGGGATTGACGTAGAGACCTTTGATAAACATAAAATTCCTAGCAATATTTTGTCTGGGGCTCAACCCGCTATCTTCATGTCGAATCATGAGACCCTGCTGGATGCACCTCTTTATATCGGTATCTGTCCCCCCGGCACGACCTTAATTGTTAAGAGAGAACTGGCATGGATTCCCTTCTTGGGTTTTGCAGCATGGGCGGCTGATGCCATTTTTATTAATCGATCAAATTCAGAGAAAGCACGGGGCAGTATCGAGAAAGCAACTTCCCGTATTCGTAGTGGACAATCTGTTTTTATGTACCCCGAGGGTACACGGACGCGAACCGGCGAGCTCATGCCCTTCAAAAAAGGAGGTTTTGTAATGGCCATGCAAGCCCAGGTCCCCATTGTTCCCTCCTCGATGACCGGCGGGTTCAGAGTCTTGCCTCCAGGGAGCCTAAAGGTCTGCCCAGGAAAGATCATTGTTCGATTCGCTGATCCGATTTGGCCTAAAGATTTTCAAACCGCTGATGATTTGATGCAGGCTGTGCGCCATCAAATTAAATCGATGATTGAACAGGATCAATCTAGACTTTAGTCTTCCTGAGTCCGTTGGGATTGCCATGCTCGAAGGGCGGGTTCAAGATCTTCCGCGACTAACACTCTACTGACAAGTCCTGTTTTTTGACACATGGCTCCATTCCACACTTCGAGATTTTTAAAAAATTTCAACGTCTCGACATGTCCGAGTAATTGGTTAACCCGATGAGTTCCACCGAAGCCCGTAATCAGTCCGTGGAGCGCTGCCGGGTGCTGAAGTTTCAGAGGCTTACTCGGACTCTCAATCGCCCATCGTTCTTGGCCGTGGAGAGCTAAGTCACAGCCCCCACCCATTACTACGCCGGATAGTAAAGTTAGTGTTTTCCATCCTGGCCAAAGAAGTTGTTCGGCGACGCGTTGCCCTAAAGCGGAAAATTCGAGGGCCGTTATAGGCTCTAGACTCTGTACTTCACCTAAATCAGCTCCTGCAGAAAAATCATAGGCTGTGGATCCATCAAAACGCCCACTTAAAATCAATCGCTCATACCCCTTCCATTTGAGGGCTTTCATTGTTCGATCTAAGTCCTGCAAAGTTAGTCGAGAGAGCCGTGGAAGTCCATCCGCTGATTCCATTTGAATCCAAGCAGACTGATCTAACTTGATTACTTTTAACGTCGTTTGCATCACGAGACACCTAGCACATTTATAAGATGCATAGGGTTACTAGGAATAGTTTCGAGACGTAAGACATTTTTGATTTGGTGGCGAAACCACGTGCTCTGCCTTTTAGCGTATTGCTGAGTCTCAACGGTAATAAGATTTTGAGCCACTGCTGGGTTGACTTCATCCATGAGGGTTTCGTAGCCCAAAGGGCGGAGGCGCCGCAAATCGGATTCATGTCCCTGGGCCCTCAAAGAGGCAATCTCCTCGCGCCAGCCCGAGGAGATTTGGCGCTGTATCCGACGCTCAATGGACTCTCGAATAAGATCACGAGGAGGATCCAAAACAATGACTTTCCAATCCGACGGTACCTCAAGGGAGACTCCGGCCCTTAGTTGAGAAGGCAAGACTCCTGAGACTTCATAGAGCGCGAGAGCTCTTTCGATTCGAGCTCGGTCGTTAGGGTGTATTTCACGCGCTCGATCAGGATCAATCGTTGCGAGTTCTTGATACAGGACAGGTGCGCTCTCACGGTCGGTACGTTCACGGAGACGCTTAATAACGGACACAGGTACTTCGGGAAGAGGGCTGAACTGATTCCAGATTCCCCTAAGATAAAGTCCTGAGCCGGTAACGCAAATGATCGACGAAAGATCTTTGATCCATGCATTCACAGATAAACCAAAATCCATGGGATTCAGGTGAATCGATAAAGGGAAACAACCATATCCCTGGTTCAACTGACCGTCTAATTCCTCCAATGTGGGTTGCCCGGTTCCAATCGAACACCCTTGGAGGGCCTGAAAGGGATCCCCATTAATAATAGTGGCGCCCACTAGTTTTGCGAGAGCAGTAGCGAGTTGGGTTTTCCCTGAAGCCGTGGGGCCCACAACGGCAAGTTTCATAGTTTCTTCAATCTACACAGGTGGCGGGACGGCATAGTCCCCATTGAAGCAGGCGTAGCAATACCCTTCTCCTTGAGCCGGATCTTGAACAGCCTGTGATAAACCTTCAAGCGTCAAAAAAGCTAGCGTATCGGAGCCAATGAACTGATTCATGGCTTCATTATCCATATGGCTGGCGATTAAATTCTCTCGGGAGGGCGTATCGATGCCATAAAAGCAACTGTGGGTCGTCGGCGGACTCGAGACTCTAAAGTGAACTTCTCGAGCACCTGCTTGACGAACCATCTCAACAATTTTTTTAGAAGTGGTTCCCCGAACAATACTGTCATCAATAAGGACCACTCGTTTCCCTTCGATGAGATGACGGACAGGGTTCAACTTGATGCGGACGCCGAAGGACCGAATGCTCTGTTTCGGCTCAATAAAAGTACGTCCGACGTAATGATTTCGGATTAAACCGAAATCCATGGGTATTCCACTCGCTTCAGCGAATCCTAGGGCCGCCGCCACGCCACTGTCCGGGACGGGGATCACCAAATCCGCCGGCGCTGGATGTCGTTGGGCAAGCAAACGGCCCATTTCTCTTCTTGCCTTCATAACACTATGACCAAAAACAAAAGAGTCCGGTCTCGAAAAATAGACATGTTCAAACACACAAGGCTTAGGAGCTCTCTTTTCGAGGGGTGACAAACTCTCTAACAATCCCTGATGGATTTGAATCAGTTCTCCCGGGGCTACTTCACGATCGTAAGTGGCTCCAATTAAATCGAAAGCGCATGATTCGGAAGAAAAAATAAAACTGGGTCCTAATGTTCCCATAACAAGAGGTCGGAATCCGTGAGGATCACGAATGGCAAAAAGACGCTCCTGATCCATGACAAGCAGCGAGTATGCCCCTTCGACTTGTCTTAAAGCTTCCACGATAGCGTCCGAAAGCGACGCGGCTTGGGATAACTGAATGAGTGCCAGAAGAACTTCTGAGTCCGAGGGGCTCTGAAAAGTCACTCCTGCCTTGATGAGGCGGGAACGAAGTTGTTCCGTATTGGTAAGATTGCCATTGTGACAAAGGGACAGCCGACCAAAACGCCCTTCGCGAATGAAGGGCTGTGCAGACTCTTTGATATTCCCGCCGGTGGTGCTGTAGCGAGTGTGACCAATCGCTTGATTACCGGTCAGTAACTTTAAATTATCTTCATCAAAAATGTCTGCGACATAGCCTTGATCCTTATGAAGGTGGAGCGTGGTTCCATCGGCAGCACAAATTCCAGCCGCTTCTTGGCCTCGATGCTGGAGTGCGTAAAGACCTAGGTACGTAAGATTGGCAGCTTCAGAATGTTGGGTAATCCCAAATACCCCGCATTCATCCTTAAAACCCATACCGCCCCCTCTTCTTAGTGTAAGGGCTCCGAGTTATTTTTTTAAGACCCGATCAGTGGAAGGAGACTACCGTTTGGGTGCCCTTTACCTCCGATTAAAGTCATTTAATTGGCAATAGACCTAGATTGAACATACTTAATCTAAAGGAAAAACGTATGAACTCCCCGAAGTCTTTAGCTGCGCGTTACATCGATCTATTCATGCAACCTAACACAGAGCTCAAAGAAGCCCGAAGTGACTCGTGGAAGTGGGCGCTGCTGACCCAGATGGCAATTAGTCTCATTCTCGTCATTGTTTGGGGCCAAAAGGTAGATTGGCAGGCTTTAATGGAAAATGCCATGCAAAGTAATTCGCGAATTACCCCTGACATGTTGGATACAGTGATTAGTTTTCAAGAAAAATGGGGTGCCACATTTGGCATCGTGGGAGTTTTGATCGGAACTCCGATCCTGTGTTTCATTTCAGCTGCCCTTTTTTGGGGGATAGGCCGTGCGTCTTTCCTGACTCCCGAAGCGCCCACCTATACGCAAGCCTTAGTCGTTACGACCTACAGTGGATTAGCGGTCTCACCAAAAGCACTTTTGGCTATTATGTTTTGCTTCCTTCGACCCGTGGGCGGCCTAGGGCCAGAAAGTCTGAGTCCAACGACCCTATCCTACTGGGTGAGTCCTGAAAACACTAAGCTTAAAACCTTATTTACGACCCTTGACCCGTTTATGATCTTCAGTTTATGCATCGTTTATTGGGGAAGCCTTCACGTGATGGGGACAAGCAAAAGGGGGGCTCTGGTAGCGACCTTGATGCCTATCTTGTTCATTGCTATCCGAGTTATTCGGTCTTCTTAATCTATTAATTATCAGGAGTTTATCTTGGCGATCTTCGATACAAAGCGAAAGAAAAAAATGGGGATGGTAGGCGCTGTCCTTTTCATTCTCTTAATGCTTGGATATTTTTTCTCGGGGCCTAAGGACGACTCCCAAAATTACGCTTGGGATCTTGTAAGTCAAGGTGAGGTCCGAGAGACGATCACGGCTTCAGGACAGGTGCGCGCCCAGCGTCAGAGCAATATTGGAACCAGTACTGCAGGTGAAATTAAAGAGATTCACGTCAAGGATGGTCAATTTGTCCAAGCCGGGGATCTGTTGGTGACGATCGATAACGTTCGCGTATCAGCCCAACTAGAAGCCATTCGGAAGGACGCACAACGTCTGAAGAATCAATCCGAACGAACCGGGGAACTCTTCAAAAAAACTGAAATTCTCTATCGTCAAGGATTAGTATCCGAGGAGGAATACCGAAACCAAAAGAATAATGCCGAAGCCACATCTCTTTCCTATCAGGCTGCTCTTAAAAATATTGAATCGGCTCAGGACACCGTAAACAAAGCGATTCTTAGAGCTCCATTTTCAGGTCGTATCACAGGGTTAAAAGCCGAAAAGGGAGACACCGCTATTCCCGGTATGTCCAACATTGCCGGCGCCTTACTCATGGTGATTTCGGATATGTCGCACATGCAAGCCGAGATTATGGTGAATGAAAATGAAGTTGTCCGTATCAACGTTAACCAAACGGCACAAGTTACGATTGAGTCTCTTCCTGGGATAGTCTTTCAAGGAATCGTGGAAGAAGTCGCTACGGGGAGTGAAGCAAATCTATCCCAAGGTAATTTGTATAAAGTCAAAATTGGCCTTGAAGGAAGTCCAGAGCAGCTGAATCAACTCCGTCCAGGCATGAGTACCCGAGCTACGATTTTAGCTGCGGCTGCACCCAATGTCATTCGAGTTCCCCTTCAAGCGGTCCAAGAACGATTCGGAAGCCCCGAGGAAGCCCAAAAAATGGGGCTACTCTCTCCCACACCTAAATCGATAGTCATGGTCTATCGCGATGGTCGGGCTTATGAGACACCAGTGGTCACGGGTATTTTTAGTACCAAGTTTTATGAGGTCAAATCGGGCCTTGCTTTAGGAGACAAGGTCGTCACGGGTCCATCCAAAAAACTAAAAGAATTGAAAGATCGGTCAAAAGTTAAGCTGAGACGTAAGTCCGATTTGCAAATAGTTGAGTCCATGAATGCAAAAGATGGCAAAGAAGGCCCGAGTTCCGAGTTCAAACCCAAATAGGTAATTAAATGAATATTAAAGAACCCCTTGATGCTGCGATTCGATCCCTTAGAGCGAATAAGCTTCGTTCAGCCCTGACGGCCTTGGGCATTATCATTGGCGTGGCCGCTGTGATCGTCGTCATTAGCCTTATTCAAGGACTTGAAAAAAGCGTACTCAAAGAGGTGGAATCTGCAGGTAGCCAAACCCTCTTCGTTCGAACTCGCTTTAAAGGAGAAACGCCCGACGAAGAATGGAACCGTATTCGAAACCGAGATCTGACTCTTGAGCATATGAGAGCCCTTAAGGAAGATCTCCCAATTGTGACGCAAGTGACGCCTCTTTTCTTCACCGGCGCACAAGTGAAGTGGTCCGGAAAATCCACAACAACACAAATCTTAATGACCGATGAAACTTATCTAGATCTCAACGGACTCAATTTGAGTTCCGGTAGAAATTTTGTACCAGCGGATGTTCGACTTGGCACCAAAGTTTGCATCTTGGGATCATCGCTCATCACCAAACTCAACATTAAAGGCAATCCAATTGGTCAAATTATTTCAACGGCTACCCTTAGTTTGGAAGTGATTGGCGTTCGAGAAACTCAGGGAAGTAGCCTCGGCAATGATCCGGATGATCAAATTTTGATCCCCCTCAGTACGGGTCTCCCAATTCTCCCAGAGATTTCTCGCCGCCAACTCTTCTTCCAGGCAAAAATTGATCCTTCTTTCAACGCCGATGATGGAGCGGAGTTAGTTGAAGACAGTTTGCGACGTATTAAAGGAATTAAATCCGGAGAGCCCAACAGCTTTAGAGTGTTTAGCTCGAAACAGATCACTGCCTTGGTGGGGAATATCACCGCCATTATCACCAGTGTTGCCGGAGGCATGGTTTCCATTGCTCTTTTGGTTGGTGGTATCGGAATTATGAATATTATGCTTGTCTCGGTGACCGAGCGAACTCGTGAAATTGGGGTTCGCAAGGCTGTGGGGGCCAAACGAAAAGATATTTTGACCCAATTTCTGATTGAGGCTTCCCTCCTTTGTGTTCTTGGCGGGGCCGTCGGTATTCTCTTGGGTTACGCTTTGGGCGCAGGTGTGGGTATCTTACTATTAGGCGAAATGGGGGGCATCCCTCTCTGGTCAGTTATCAGTGCCTTTGTTGTTCCAGCAGCCATTGGGGTTATTTTTGGAATGTACCCCGCAAACAAAGCCAGTAAGATGGATCCGATTGAAGCTCTTCGTTACGAATAGACCTCTCGTTACACTAGGCTGAGAGGACGTTTCATGACAAAAGTCATTCGAATTGCAAATGGACAAGGCTTCTGGGGCGATAGTATCGATGCTCCCGTCCACTTGGTCGAATGGGGGAAAATTGATTACCTCACCCTCGACTATTTAGCTGAAGTCACCCTTAGTATTATGCATAAGCAAAAGCGCAAAGACCCTAACTTGGGCTATGCCACCGATTTCATCACTTTAATGGCTCGCATTCTTCCCGATCTTAAGAAAAAAGGGATTCGAGTTATCGCGAATGCAGGGGGTGTAAATCCCAAGGCTTGTCGGGAAGCACTCCTGAAGGTAGCCAAGGATTTAGGCATTAAGGGTCTCAAGGTGGCAACGGTTACAGGGGATGATATTTTGGATCGACTTCCGGAGTTCAATGGTCTAGGCCTTGAACTCAAAAATATGGATACGTCCAAGAGTCTTTTTTCAGAACCTTTAGAGATGGTTGCAGCCAATGTCTACTTACCTACGCAGGGTATGGTCGACGCACTGGATCTCGGAGCTGATGTGGTCCTCACGGGACGCTGTACAGACCCAGGCCTCGCCCTGGCAGCCCTGATTCACGAATTCAAATGGTCAAATCAGGATTGGGATCGCCTAGCAGCCGGAACCGTTGCAGGTCATATTTTAGAATGCGGGGCTCAAGCCACGGGTGGCAACTTTTCCAAATGGTGGGAAGTTCCTGACTTATGGAAAGTAGGCTATCCGATTGCTGAAGTATCTGAAGATGGGTCGTTTATCGTGACCAAGCCAGAAGGAAGTGGAGGGCTCGTCACGATCGATACGGTGAGCGAACAGTTAGTCTATGAAATGGGCGATCCGCAACAATATATCACTCCAGACTGCGTTGCTGATTTTACTTCGATTGAACTTGCCCAAGCAGGTCCCCACCGTGTCCGGGTCTCGCATGTTAAAGGTCAACCGAAGACCCCTTTCTTAAAAGTCAGCGGTGCTTATCTCAAAGGCTTTAAAGCCACGGGGCAATTAACCATCTCGGGACCTCGCGCGCTTGACAAAGCAAAACTATGTGCCGAGATCGTCTGGAAACGCTTAGACCGAGCCGGTATCCAATTCGAAAACCGTGACGTTGAGTATTTAGGTGCTTCAACCGTTCATGCGGGTATTACAGCGATACCTGTGGAGCCATCAGAAATTGTTTTGCGCCTCAGTGTAAAAGATCGAGATAAGAAAAAGGTAGAGCGCTTTGGACGCGAATGCGCCCCTCTGATCACTGCTGGGCCCCCGGGTGTTACGGGTTTTGCGGGGGGACGGCCTAAGCCAGAAGAAATTGTCGCCTACTGGCCTGCCCTCATTCCTCGAGAACTCATCCATTGGGATGTCACGATGGAATCCGTCTAGCCTATTTAAGAGAGTGGGGCAGTTCCGAATCGATTTTCTCCCACCGTTCCCTTTTTGCACGCAAGAATAATATTGTAGATAGGAATTAAGAGAAACCACCCTGACTTATTGACATCATGCATTCGGCGAACTGTACTAGAAATATTGGGCAAAAGTATGGCAATACCCCACACATGTGAAAGGGGTTCAGAGATCACCTCAAGTGCAGCACCTACTAAAAACCCAAAAAGGATCCACCACCAATAAGCACTACGACTTGCCCGACCATCAAATTCAGCGTAGTTGTCGAATCCATGACTTACTGCTTCTTCGAATTTCATACAATCTCCTATATAGAATAAATTTATCCCTGTATCCAAATCGCCTCAAGATCAAGAAGGTGATTCACCGCCAGGCGGCCTCGAATACCGGGGTCAACGGTGAAATTATTCACCCAAGCCGTCACGTAGCGACTGACCATTTCGCGATCCATCCCGCGACCAAAACTTTGAGCATAGTCTACGCTTTCCCAATGTCGCTCGCGAGCCATGATGACACTTTTCTTCATACACCGCGCGAACGTAAGTTTAATCTCCTCGGGCAAGGCACGTCGAATCGCATTGCCTCCCATGGGAAGGGGGAGATTAAATTGTTGTTTCCACCATTGGCCCAAGTCGGCTACCAAGTGGAGTCCCTTTTCTTGATACATGAGTTGACTTTCGTGGATTAGTAGGCCCACTTGGACCTCCCCGCGTTCGAGGGAAGGAAGAATCTGATCAAAAGCCATCACTTGTACTTTGAGATGAGGGTGATACTTTTGCATGGATAAATAAGCACTGGTATGCATCCCGGGTATGGCGACGGTATGGGTACTTAACTGTTCTGGAAGCAACGGAACCCGGCTCACGATTAAGGGTCCCGTACCTTCTTGAATACTTGAACCGGCCGTTAAAAGATCGTACTGATGTTGAACGTGGGGATAGACACCAAAACTAATCGCGCTAATGTCATAGCGCTCTTCAAAACTATGTTGATTTAATTTTTCGATATCGAGGCGAACGAAGTCAAAAGTAAAAGCTTGGCGATCAGAGTCTTGATCCATCCAACCCAAGGCCAGCGGGGCCATCATATAAGCGTCGTCAGAGTCTGGGGAATGGGCAATCACGAGATGAGTGGGCACTCTAATAGCCCAACCCGTCTTTACGGATATGCGTATAGGGTTTCTCACCTTCTGTGCCCTGCAACTGACCTTCGATCACCTCTCCAATGAAAAGTTGATGATCCCCACCCACGTCGATTTTTTTTATGAATTTTAATAAAAGCCAAGCATAACCATTGGCGAATAGAGGCGTGGGGTAATCACTAAGTAGCACCGAAGGGTCATCGGCCCAAGGATCTATCCCAGGCTCAAAGCCCTTGCCGTATTTTTTTAAATTTGAAAAATCTCCTTCTCGAAGCAAATTGAGACCGATCAAGCCACTTTCTTCGATCAATGATTCGATCGGACGACCCGATTTAACTGAGAGCGCTATTAAGGGAGGATTGAAACTAACTTGCTGGTACCACGAGGCGAGAAAGGCTGTGCGACCATGGGCGCCGGCTGAGGTTGCAATGGCAAGTCCACTCGGAATTTTGCCAAGGGCGGCAGCGAGGGGTGAAATAGTAGAAGACATCGTAGCACCTCAAAATCAGGGAGTTCCAAAAGCTAATTTTAATAACTGAACCGCTTGATACAGCACGAAAATCCCTAAGCCGGTTACTAACACGCCGCTAAAACGAAGGAGCCGATGCTTCCAGCGTTGAGATAGTTGAGTGGAGACGAAGCCCAAGGCAAAAAGGAGGGGTAAATTACCAAGGCCAAAAGCCCCCATCCCTAGGGCACCCATTTGCCAGGATCCCATTTCGAGGCTCTTCAGTAGCATCATATAAACTAAGCCACAAGGGATAAGTCCCCAAATCATGCCTACCCAATAAGGAAAATGAGCCCATTTAATACTACGGCCCAAAAATTGTTGAAATCGATCAGGTAATTGAAATTCCATGAGTGTATCCGCACGGCGGCCTAGGGTTAAAAAAATACCTAGGGTCATCATTGCGAAGCCGATCCCTAATTTGAGCCATAGTTGCCAAGGCCATGCTTCCATGGACAGCAACGCTTGTCCTTCCGGCTTACAGCAATCCGCCATTTCTTGGACGCTTTGAAGACGGGCGAAGGAACCGAGGCTACCAATAATGGCACCGAGGATCATATACGTCGTTACTCGGCCTAATTGAAAAAAAAGATGTTGCTTCCATTGAGGGCGTTTCGTTTCTGCTTGCGCCACACCAAAACTAAGAACGATCGGTCCACACATTCCAGCGCAATGCCCAACGGAGCCAAGGAGACCCGCCATCCACATCGTTAAAACCAAAGGAATGGCGTGGGGAATATTAAGCCAATTTTCCAACATCATCAGGGGGCCTTCTCTCCTCTAATGATTTCATAGATTAAGGCCTTATATTGAACAAATACCTTGTCTAATATTCTTAGAATCTTCACGTGATCTCTCGGGCCCAAACTGATAAAATAAGATTTTCCATTCACGCTGCCTGAAGGAATCTATCGAATGAATCTACAAATTCCAAATTACGTAAAAAACACCAAATTGATCAAGTGGATCGAAGAGGTCGTTGCGCTTTGTGAGCCTGCGTCCATCTATTGGTGCGATGGGTCGCAAGAAGAATATGATCGTCTGTGCGAAGAGATGGTTCAAAGTCGAACATTCATACGACTAAATCCAGCGAAACGTCCAAATTCCTTTTTAGCCCTTTCGGATCCTGGCGATGTTGCTCGCGTAGAAGATCGCACGTTTGTCTGCTCAAAAGATCCGATAGATGCCGGTCCCAATAATAATTGGAAAGATCCTAAAGAAATGAAATCCATCCTTACGGGACTTTTCAAAGGTTGTATGCGCGGCCGTAAGATGTACGTGGTTCCCTTCAGCATGGGTCCCCTTGGAAGTCCTATTGCTCAAATTGGCATTGAACTCACCGACTCTCCTTATGTAGCTGTGAACATGAAAATCATGACCCGCATGGGTAGAGCAGTTTTCGATGTTCTTAAAGAAGGGGACTTTGTTCCAGCCCTGCACAGTATCGGCGCCCCATTAAACCCCGGCCAAGCAGATGTTCCCTGGCCTTGTAACCCTGATAATAAATATATTTGTCACTTTCCTGAAACCCGAGAGATTTGGAGTTTTGGTTCGGGCTATGGTGGAAACGCCTTACTCGGAAAAAAATGTTTTGCTCTTCGCATTGCCAGCACTATGGCGAAATCGGAAGGTTGGCATGCGGAACACATGTTGATTTTAGGTCTCGAGTCTCCAACTCATAAAAAGACCTATGTCGCCGCCGCTTTCCCAAGCGCTTGTGGAAAAACAAACTTTGCCATGATGCAAACTCCTGAATTATTTAGAGGATATAAAGTCACGACGGTCGGAGATGATATTGCGTGGCTCAAGATTGATAACCAAGGACAAATTCGCGCCATCAATCCTGAAGCTGGATTTTTTGGCGTGGCTCCCAACACGGCCATGAAGACAAACCCTCATGCCATGTACACGATTACAAAAAACTCGATCTTCACGAACGTGGCACTCACCCACGACGGAGATGTATGGTGGGAAGGTATGACCGATCAGGTCCCCGAAGGTCTCACCGATTGGACGGGCAAACCCTACGATCCGAAGTCCGGCAAACCTGCGGCACATCCTAACGCACGATTTACCACCCCGGCCAGCCAATGCCCCTGTATCGACGAAGCCTGGGAAGATCCCGCGGGAGTTCCCATTGATGCTTTCATTTTTGGCGGACGCCGTGCTTCTTCAGTGCCCTTAGTGGTAGAAGCTTCAGATTGGAATAGTGGCGTCTATCTCGCGGCTACAATTGGATCCGAGACGACCGCAGCAGCGGCCGGTAAGATTGGTGAAGTTCGTCGAGATCCCTTTGCCATGCTTCCCTTCTGCGGCTATCACATGGGCGATTATTTTCAACATTGGCTAGACTTAGGTAAGAAACTTAAAAAAGCGCCTAAGATTTTCCTCGTCAATTGGTTCCGCAAAAATCCCCAAGGTAAATATATATGGCCGGGCTATACAGAGAATATGCGTGTTCTTAAATGGATTACCGAGCGCGTCCATGGGCAGGCTCAGGGCGCCTCGACGCTCCTTGGGATCGTTCCGCGACCTCAAGATATTAACCTCGAGGGGATCATGGGATTTGATCTCTTGCATTTCGATGAACTTATGGACATCAACAAGGACGAATGGAACGCTGAAATAAAAGGGCATGAAGAACTGTTCGCTAAATTGTCTGCGCGGTTACCTAAAGAATTTGTTCCAATGATGAAGTCATTGGCTGCAAAGATCGACAGCACACTTAAGAGTGCATAACCAACTTTTTGACTCTTAAGTCCTCTGATAAAAATCACTAGGCATCCTTTAGTATGAAGAGATGCCTAGTGATCTTTCCGGTTCCTTTTGTCAAAGTTGTCTCGCGTGGAATAGCGGGGAACGCACGGCTTGTAGTAAATGTGGTACCAAACTTTTAATCGTCACCGGCGAAGAGCGCTGGGATGAGTCCATTGATGAGCCTAGCGAAGATCTTGAAGAACATTTTTTAGAACGCATTACGGTGGCGGAGGAAACGCTTAGACGAGCCGAAAGCTATCTCGAATCCATCTCGGAACAATTGGGTAAGCTTGAACGGGCCGAGATTGTTCTTCGAAATGGTATGTTAGCTCTTGTTCAAGAAATGGAACAACATAAACAACTCAACGTTCTTGCCTTCAAAGACCGCTGGGAAGATTTGGTAGACGATAATTTGCATCTCATCAGTGCCAGAGAAATCTTTGGTCGTTACCGAACGCGCATCGTTCCCCTGACGCGCCCTAAGAACCTCGCGCTTATCAAACGTGCCTTACTAGAAACCAGTGGGTTCCTCGAGCAGGGGGATTTAACCGGAGCCTGTAAGCGACTCCAGCAAGCCCTGATGGTCGAACCCAAAAATTACGAACTGCTCTTTTTAACAGCCTCACTCTTAGAGTCTGATTTTCAACTGACAGAAGCCGAGGGGATGGGTCGTAAACTCGTGTCCCTCAGCCCCCGACACTTTGAAGGGTGGATGTTGCTGGGCAAACTTTACCAAGAGATTGGAGACAAGCCTGAACAGGCAATGGTGGCTCTGAATATGGCTTCGGACTTGCGGCCCGACGAAGCGGAGCCGCGCCTTCAATTAGCGACCCTACTTGAAGAAACAGATGATCTAGAAGGAGCGCTTTCGGCAGCTCTTGAGGCGGTAGGTCGACGTCGAGACGGTGAAACACTCTCGCGCTTAGGCGAGATTTATTTGTCACGAGGTGACGGCGCTCGCGCTCAAGAAATTTTTCAGGAGGCAACGTCTCTTTACCCCAGTGATTCTATGTTGCGTGAACGACTCGCTGAATCTTATTTACTTCAAAATGAGCGTCCCAAATCGTATGACATCCTTAATGGCCTCTTAGAAACATCTCCCCAAGATCGTTCCTTACTCCTGATGCTTGATGCACAAAATCATCCCCAATTTAGGTCGGCCCGAGATGGATCCAACCTTACCAAGGCTCTACTCAATGAGGCAGAGGATTTGCTGGAAGAGGGAAGCTACTCCCTAGCCGAACCTCTCCTGAGGAAAGCAAGGCGCCAACACGTGAGTGATCGTCTCGAGTGGCTAGAAACCCTTCTTCAATTTAAGAAGAACCCTGCCGAAGGTTCAGCGAAGGCTGTGAAGTTTTCTGCTTCCGATCATCACCCTCGTCTGTGCTTTGCAGCCCTCCATCTATCGATGGAGTACTTAATTAAAGAAAAACGAAATGCTGAGATCGTGGAAGCGCTTAAAGGTTATCTCCAAAAATACCCTCAAACCTCTGGAGCATGGGAAGCTGTGTTAGCGTTTAAATCGTTTTTGATGATGAATGATGAGATTAATGAAAACGATCTTGAAGAAGTGCGAAACCTTTACCTGCACCCCCTTCCTGGTCAAGTCGCTCGTGCTCGAACGCTGCTGTGTCAAATGCTGCTATCCCTCAACCATCCCGAACAAATACCTGCCATACTCCTTCCCGTCCTTGATCTTGATCCAAGTTTGCTGGACTTTCTCCAACTGGGAACGGCTTATGCTGCTCTCGAGAAACGAAAAGAAGCCATCGCGACCCTTCGAGAAGGGCTTTCCTGTTATTCGAATGAATTCTCAGATAAACAAGCCCAAAATCTAAAGAACCAAATGGAAGAGCTTCTTAAAGAGCTTGCTAAGGGTAAACATTACAAGACTTAGGCTTTGAGTCCTTAAAATAAGGTCATATTCTAGATTTTTAATTGTGGACTTTTTAAGTCCACAATTATACTTATGTTTAGAGATACAGGATACTTATGGCCCAAGATTTAAGCGCCCTGACTGGTCAAGCCTACAAATATGGCTTTGTGACCGATATTGAATCGGAATCAGTAGACCCAGGTCTTTCCGAGGATGTGATCCGCTTGATTTCGGCCAAAAAGAAAGAGCCCGAATGGTTGTTGGCTTGGCGACTTAAGGCTTACCAACATTGGCTCACCATGACCGAACCTGAGTGGGCCCACGTTCATTACACGAAACCTAACTATAACGAGATTGTTTATTACTCCGCCCCCAAACCTAAGCAGGCAAAATATACTTCTATGGATGAAGTAGATCCAGAACTACTTCGAACCTTCGAAAAGCTAGGCGTTCCCATCCATGAGCAAGCTGCCCTAGCTGGAGTGGCAGTAGACGTCGTGTTTGATTCGGTATCCGTTACCACGACCTACAAAGATCGCCTCGCTAAAGAAGGCATTATCTTCTGTTCCTTCAGTGAAGCGGTCCAAGAACATCCTGAACTCATCAAAAAATATCTTGGTTCCGTCGTCCCCCCTAGTGACAATTTTTTCGCCGCACTCAACAGCGCTGTGTTTACCGATGGATCTTTTGTATTCATCCCTAAAGGCGTGAAATGCCCCATGGACTTGTCGACCTACTTCCGTATTAATAACAAGGAGAGTGGTCAATTTGAGCGCACTCTCATTGTGGCGGAAGAAGGAGCCACCGTGAGCTACCTCGAGGGGTGTACTGCCCCACAATTTGATACCAACCAGCTCCATGCGGCAGTCGTAGAACTCGTTGCCCTAGATCGTGCTGACATTAAATACAGTACCGTCCAGAATTGGTATGCTGGTGACGAAAAGGGAGTGGGGGGAATTTTTAACTTTGTGACCAAACGCGGTTTATGCAAAGGGATCAAAAGTAAAATCAGTTGGACACAGGTTGAAACAGGATCCGCCATCACTTGGAAATATCCGAGCTGCATTCTCTTAGGCGATGACAGCGTGGGAGAGTTTTATTCCGTAGCGCTTACGAATCATTATCAGCAAGCTGACACGGGCACTAAAATGATTCATCTCGGGCGAAACACAAAAAGCACCATCATTTCGAAAGGCATTGCTGCCGGAAAGAGTTCAAACGCCTATCGGGGTCTAGTCCGGGTGTCTCCTAAAGCCCAAGGGGCCCGTAATTTCAGCCAATGTGATTCCATGCTGATCGGCTCTCTCTCTAGTGCCAATACCTTTCCCTATCTGGAAGTTAAGAATCCTTCGGCCAAAGTAGAACACGAAGCGACCACCAGTAAAATTGGAGAAGATCAGATCTTCTATCTTCAGCAGAGAGGAATTAATCCTGAAGAAGCTATTTCCATGATCATTAATGGTTTTTGTAAAGAAGTTTTCCGAGAACTTCCTATGGAATTCGCTGTGGAAGCTACAAAACTTCTCAGTCTCAAACTTGAAAACAGTGTTGGATAAGGATCTCGTCATGCTCTCTATTAAAAACTTAACCGCTTCCGTACAAGAGATTCCAGTCCTCAAGGGGATCTCTTTAGAAATTAAAGCGGGTGAAATCCATGCCATCATGGGCCCCAATGGTTCTGGAAAAAGCACGCTAGGCAAAGTCCTGGCGGGTCACCCCGCTTATGAGGTCACCGGAGGCGAAGTGACCTTCCTCGACAAAAATTTATTCGACATGGAGGCTGATGAACGGGCTCGCCAAGGTCTCTTTTTGGGATTTCAATATCCCATCGAAGTCCCAGGCGTCAGTAATTCTCAGTTCTTACGCATGGCTTACAACAAAAGAGCCGAAGCCCTCGGCAATGAAGAACTCGATCCCTTAGAATTTGAAGATTTTATTCACGCCAAAACAGAACTCGTCGGCATGAGCGATATATTTCTTGACCGAAGTGTCAATGAGGGGTTTTCAGGTGGAGAAAAGAAACGAAATGAAATCTTACAGATGGCAGTCTTGAATCCTGCGCTCGCAATTTTGGACGAAACCGATTCTGGATTAGATATTGATGCTCTACGCATTGTCGGAAGTGCCATTACTCAACTCCGACGACCAGATAATGCGACCATTCTCATCACTCACTATCAACGCCTTCTTGATCATGTCGCGCCTGACTTTGTTCATGTCCTTCAAGCCGGTCGAATCATTAAATCAGGAGGGCCGGAATTAGCCCTTCGGCTAGAAAAAGAAGGATACGACTGGCTCCTTGAAGAAACTCGCCCCTAATGGTGATGTCTTTGGCTTCTCTCTTTCCGGCGACCGTCTTAGAGGCGCAGGGTTCCCCTGCTTGGCAAACACTGCAACGCCAAGACCAAGTAGCCTGGGCTTCGATGCCCCTGCCCACCCTTCAGGATGAAGATTGGAAATATTTTGACTTACGTCCGCTGAACGATGTGACGTACGTCTCAGTTTCCGACACCCAGGTTCCGATTACTCTTCACGTTGAACCTTCATCTCTTCGTCTTTACTGGAATCAGGGTCGGCTCCAATTACCCGCTGCGCTTCCCGACGGAATTATCTTACGTCCTCTCGCCCCTCAAGTGCGTTCCACATCTCGTTTAGATCAAGATTATTTCTTCCGCATGAACCAATCTTTCTTCCCCGAGGCGTATGAATTAAGAATCCAAAAGAGTTTTCACGCCAAGGATCCTATTTATCTAGAGAGTGCTCTCGAAGGATCTGCTCAAAACGTGGCTTTAGCTTTTTCGAGACTTCATATCGTGGTGGAATCAGGCGCTGACGTGCAAATTGTTGAGCGTTTTAAAGGTTCCCATGCGTATCATCTCATTTCAGTCGTCACGCTAGAGATCGAAAAAGAAGCACAGATGGATTTTGAACGCCTCCACTATGATGCTTCCGTATCTTTTCATTTCTCCTATCTTCAAGCCCGCGTCGGACGAGGAGCTCACTTAGGGGTTCGCACTGTAGGCCTAGGATCTCGACTTCGTCGCGACATCCCGGATATCTTTCTAGAGGAAGCTGCGAACGTGGAACTCGACGGTTTGTGTCTCTTAGGGGACCAACAACTCGGCGATACCCATAGCTTTATTCATCACGCTCATCCTCACGCTCAGTCCCGTCAACTTCACAAATGTATTGTTCAGGATCGCAGCAAAGGTATTTTTAACGGCCAGATTCTGGTCGCACTCAATGCGCAACAAACTGATGCGCAGCAGGAGAGTCGCAATTTAATTTTGGGCGATCACGCGAGTATTGATACCAAGCCTCAGCTCGAAATCTATGCCGATGATGTGAAGTGTGCTCATGGTGCCACCATTGGCCAACTAGATCCCGATGAATTGTTTTATCTACAAAGCCGTGGGTTTTCAGAGACTGCAGCTCGAGGGCTTCTGACTTTTGCTTTTGCTTCAGATCTTCTAGGGCGTATTCAAGTCCCATTACTCCAAAAGGCTCTCAAACAGGAAATAATTCATCGACTGCAGATGGAGATCCTCGGAGAACTCTCATGACCTACTCCGTTAGTCGCATCCGAAAAGACTTCCCTCTCCTCGATCGGCCCTTTAACAAGAAGCCTCTTTATTACCTCGACAGTGCTGTGAGTGGACAAATGCCTATCTCCGTGATTGAGCGGATGCGGAATTACGAAATGTACGAACACACCAACGTTCATCGCGGGGTCTCAACGCTCAGTCAAGAAGCGACGGATCACTTTGAAATGGCACGCACCACCGTGGCTCAGTTTCTGAATGCGTCTTCGACTAAAGAAATTATTTGGACACGCGGAACTACCGAAGCAATCAATCTCGTGGCTCAAACGTGGGGCCGTCAAAACATTAAAGAGGGTGACGCAATCTGTCTGACTGAAATGGAACATCATGCCAATATTGTTCCTTGGCAGATGCTCGCCCAATCCGTTGGGGCCCATCTCAACATTATTCCCGTCGACGATCAAGGTGAACTTCGTCTTGATGAACTCTCAAAAGTCCTTTCGCCCCAGACCAAAATATTAGCCCTCACACATGTCAGCAATGTCCTCGGCACCATTAATCCGATCAAAAAAATCATTACCGCGGCCAAACAGCAAATTCCCACTCTGACGGTACTCGTGGATGGAGCCCAAGCCGTTCCCCACCTCCCTGTAGATGTCCGAGACCTCGGCGCTGATTTTTACACGTTCAGCGGGCACAAACTTTCCGGACCTACCGGTATCGGAATCCTCTATGGCCGTAAAGCCCTATTGGATGCCATGCCTCCATGGCACGGAGGAGGCAACATGATCCTCTCCGTGACGTGGGATAAGACCACCTATATCGAGGCCCCTGGAAAATTTGAAGCGGGAACACCTCCTATTGCCGCCGCCATTGGCTTAGGAGAAGCGATTCGTTACCTCTCCAAACTCGATCCTCAAGACGTGCATGCTCACGAGCAACACCTACTTCGCCGAGCTTCTGAAGGTTTAAAGAAAATACCGGGTCTTCGCATCCTCGGAGAATCTTCGAATAAAGTCAGTGTGATCTCCTTTGTGGTAGAAGGAGTACACCCTCATGATCTTGGAACTTTACTCGATCATGAGGGCATCGTGATCCGTGCCGGACATCATTGCGCCCAACCTTTAATGGATCGATTTCAGGTGCCCGCAACGACACGAGCCTCAATTGCTTATTACAACAACGAATCCGATGTCGATGCGCTTATCCAAGCGACTCAGAAATCTGTGGAGATGTTCCATGGCTGATTCAAGGGAACTTTATCAGCAGGTCATTCTAGAACATAATAAAAAGCCTCGTAATTTTGGCAAAATCAATGGCTGTACCCATCAAGCGGAAGGTCACAACCCGCTGTGTGGCGATCAACTCCAACTTACCTTGATAGTCCATGAAGACATCATCGAAGATATTCAATTTGAAGGGCGAGGATGCGCTATTGATGTCTCGAGTGCCTCCCTCATGACCACAGCGGTCAAAGGGAAGACTGTTCAAGATGCTTTAAAGCTCATCCAAGGCTTTCGAGCGTTGCTTCGAGGTGAATGGAATCCGGCGACACATGGAGATCTCGGGAAACTGGTGGTCTTTCAGGGGGTTAAGAATTTTCCCGTGCGTGTCAAATGCGCTGTCCTCCCTTGGGCCACCCTTCAAAGTGCGCTTGATGGTTCTCCCATCGCTTCCACGGAGTAACTGTGCCAAAAATTGCAGAAATCGAATATACCCCCAACCCTAATGCCGTTAAGTTTCTCTTGAAAGAGAGTATCGCGAAGGGATTTCCTAAAAACTTTCCTTCGGCTGAAGTGTCTGCGTCTGATCCTCTGGCCAAAAGTTTATTTGAGGTGGGTCATGTTCTGTCAATTTACATGCAGGATAAATGGATCACTGTCACGAAGGACGACCACACCACCTGGACCGACCTCTTACCCAAACTCGCGGCCCCCATTCGTTCTTTCCAAGTCAGCGATACGCCAGTCGACGCTCCCCCCTCTCGGGTCGCAAGCGATCTTTATGATCCCAATGATCCGATTCTCCAGAAGGTCCAAGCGGTCCTAAACGAAACGATTTTGCCCGCCTTAGCCTCCGACGGAGGTGGCCTTGAGGTTGTTGGACGACATGAAAAGCAGATCCTCATACGCTATCAAGGCGCTTGTGGAACCTGCCCCAGCAGTCTGACGGGCACCCTCGCGGCGATTGAAAATCTCATCCATCAAAAGATTGACCCAGAGTTGACCGTCGTCTCGGTCTGAACTTCTCTTTTTCCCTTGGTTTTTTGGGCAATCGTGGGCAAACTAATAGTTCTGCCGGAGAGTATGTGCCGGGATTCCAGCCCCCCAAATGGAAACGGGGAGGCAACTAAAAGAAGAGGTGGACTGCATGTCCAAACTACTCAATACCATTAAAGGCAAGGCCCCTAAAAAGATGGGCAACCTTACCGTGCTTGACGGTTCTCTACTCGAGGACCACACCCCAGAAACGAATGAGTTTCTTGAGGCACTCTCGGGCGAAGCCCGTGGTCTCCGTGAAGACCAACTCGTCACCGGTCACGTGGTGGATATCCGTGGCAAAGATGTCATCATTGACGTCGGTTACAAAGGGACCGGCACCGTCAACCTGGATGAATTCAATAATCCTGATGGAACCAGCACCCTCGCCGTAGGCGATGTGGTGGAAGTCCTCTTGGAGCATCTAGAAGATGCTAACGGCAACGTTCGTATCTCCAAAGAACGTGCTTCCAAGATGAAAGTCTGGGATGAAGTTGAAAAAGCTTTCAAGGAAAACATGACTGTCACCGGTACCGTGGTCGAAAAAGTCAAAGGGGGCCTCAGTGTCGATATCGGTATCCGCGCCTTCTTACCCGGATCTCAAGTCGATACCAAGCCGGTTCGTAATTTAGATCCTTATTTGGGCAAACAATTCGATATGAAGGTCATTAAAGTCAATCGACGACGCGGCAATATTGTCTTGTCACGCAAAGTCTTTATGGAAACTATTAATGCCACCCTCAAAGGCGAGACTCTTCTCACCCTCGAAGAAGGCAAACTCGTTGAAGGTATTGTTAAAAATATTACCGAATACGGCGCCTTTGTGGATCTTGGTGGAATTGATGGACTCTTGCATGTCACCGACATGTCGTGGGGTCGTTTAAATAATCCAGGCGAAATGTTCCAAATCGGAGACAAGGTTGAAGTCGCCATCTTGAAATACGATAAGGAAACGGAACGTGTCTCCTTGGGTTACAAACAAAAGTTCCCCGATCCCTGGCTCTCTGTGCAAGATCGCTATCAAGTGAATGCCACGGTTAAAGGCAAGATCGTCTCCATTACGGATTACGGTGCCTTTGTGGAACTCGAACCCGGTATTGAAGGACTTGTCCACGTCTCCGAAATGTCTTGGACCAAGAAGATCAAATCAGCCAAAGGCATGGTCAATCTCGGTGATCAAGTGGAAGCCGTCATTCTCGGCATTGATTTTGATAATCGTCGCATCAGCCTCGGTATGAAACAAATCACCACCAATCCGTGGCTCGAATTGGCTGAAAAATATAAACCGGGCATGTCTGTGACCGGAACCGTCCGTAACATTACTGAATTCGGCGCCTTTGTGGAGCTCGAAGAAGGTATTGATGGCCTCGTTCATGTCTCTGATTTCTCTTGGACTAAAAAAATCAAGCATCCGGGTGAAGTTGTGAAGAAGGGCGATAGTCTCACGGCTCAAGTTCTTAGTCTCGACCCCGAAGCCCAACGCTTAAGCCTTGGGGTGAAACAACTCGAACCCAATGTGTGGGAAATCTTCTTTAATGCACATCATGTGGGTGATGTCCTGACGTCCCCCATTGTCCGCCTCACGGACTTTGGAGCCTTTATCGATCTCGGTTCAGGCATTGAAGGTCTCGTCCATGTGACAGAACTCTCTGAGAATCCTGTCCAAGATATTAATACCGAATTCCAGGTTGGCCAAGAACTCACGATGAAGATCGTGAAACTAGACCCCGAGGAACATCGTATTGGTCTCTCAGTCAAACAAATGAAAGAGGGCAGCGCTCCTTCCCCAACGGAAGAGGAAAATGCCAAATTAAGACTTGAACCCTTCAAGAAACCAACTCTTGGAGATGCGTTCAAGGAACTCGACCTCTAATATCAGGCGGGTTTTCTCCTCAAAAAAAGAGGCCTTTTGGCCTCTTTTTTTGAGCCCTATAATAGTAGTGAACGCACCTCGAGCCACGCTCCATGCAATCCCAAAAAATTTATGTAAAGATTCTCCGTTCGCTTACCACCTACGAACGGGTCCTTCAGACCTCCTCAGAAGAAACTTTCACGTGCCCCTCTGATTCGGGGGGATGGTCGCGCAGCCAGGTCTTTAGTCACGTCTTCGGAGTCAACGGATGGATCTTAGCCAGGGTCGAGGATTGGCCAAACAACACCTATGAGCAATCCAAGGGCCAACCCATGCTCGTCCGACTAATTTTTTTTCTAGGCACCCTAGGGCCAAAGAAAATCAAAGCGCCTAAAGTGATTCAAGATCAAGTAAGTTTACTCTCCAAGAAAGAAGCATCAGACCTCTTAGAAAAGTTCAAAGTACATCTGCACAAAGTAATGCCCACTTTAGACTCTATTCCCTCGAATCGCGGTTGGAATCATCCTATGATGGGATTTCTTTCGGCCCATCAATGGTATCAGTTGATTGAAATCCACACCCGACATCACGAGAAACAACTATCGTAATCAGAATCTAACGGGGTTCCTGGGGAATAAATACATCAACCAAGCTAATAAAAAACCGATTCCGACAAGTCCTAACCAGTACTTAACAATACTTTTCTTTGTACGATCCCAGCGCTGCGTTGGGGTTAATAGCCCCATGATCATGGCGATACCTGTCCCCATCACAATGAAATGAAGTAGGTGAGAGGAGAGAAAGTTAGCCATAACCTAGCCTGCAACAGAAATGGAATCCGGAGGAAGCCCAAGAATCTTTTCGACTTGTTCGCGGGTGATACGCAACGGTTCTTTTTTCTCTCGTACTTTAGAAGGTAACTCATACATGGGCTCTAGAAGAATCTGTTCTAAGAGCGAACGAAGACCTCGGGCTCCTAATTTTCGGGCCATCGCCTGATCGGCAATCGCCTCAAGGGCACCTTCTTCAAAACTCAGTTCAATATCATCCATTTCTAAGAGTTTGATGAATTGTTTGGTCACGGCATTCTTAGGTTGGGTCAGAATACGGACGAGGGCTTCGCGATCGAGGGCTTCCAACGTGGCAACCACGGGTAAGCGTCCGACCAACTCAGGAATAAGACCAAATTTAATGATGTCTTCAGGCTCGACAAGCGGCAAGAAGTCGTCCAGCGACTCTTTGGAACTAGGGGTGGATCCAAAGCCTACGGCCTTAGCCCGAACACGCTGTTTAATGGTGTCTTCAATGCCACCAAAAGCCCCGCCACAGATGAAGAGAATATTGCTAGTATCCACTTGGATAAATTCTTGATGAGGATGTTTGCGTCCTCCTTGGGGAGGTACATTAGCTACCGTTCCTTCGACGAGTTTTAGTAAGGCCTGTTGAACCCCTTCTCCGCTCACATCGCGTGTGATTGATGGATTTTCACTTTTGCGTCCTACTTTATCAATTTCATCGATGAAAACAATACCTTTTTGAGCCCGGTCGATATCGTAGTTGGCAGCTTGGAGCAATTTGGTAAGAATATTTTCAACGTCCTCTCCAACATAACCCGCTTCTGTGAGCGTTGTGGCGTCCGCCATCGCAAGGGGCACATCTAAAATCCGAGCAAGGGTTTGCGCTAAAAGTGTTTTGCCGGTTCCGGTAGGCCCAATGAGTAGGATATTGGATTTTGCTAATTCAACCGCATTTGCCGAAGCCTTGGTGGGGTGAAGGATGCGCTTATAGTGGTTGTAGACCGCCACAGAGAGTCTTTTCTTGGCACTTTCTTGGCCAATCACGTATTCATCGAGGTAGGTTTTAATTTCTTTAGGTCGTGCGAGCTTGGCCTCGTGCTTCGCCGGTACTTTTTCGGCTCGGGACATCTTGATCTGCAATTGACCGGCTTCAATGCACTCATCACAGATGAACGCTTCCGGTCCTGCAAGAAGTTGTGCGACCTCGGTATCGAGTTTCCCACAGAAGGAACATGTTTGATTTCTTTTAGATGCTTTGGTCATCGTGACCTCAATTTATTTTTTGCGATCGTGAACAGTTTTGAGTTTAATAATTTCTAAACTGAGGGTTCCGCGGGGAATCGTCACACGGACTTCGTTGCCTTCTTCCTGTCCAACGAGCGCCATGCCCACCGGGGAAGAGATGGATAAATAATCTTTATGGTCCTCAGAGAGTTCTTCAGGCAAGACGAGTTGATAGGTTTTTTTCTCATTGGTGTCTAGATCAATGACGGTGAGCTCTGAGCCGTAGGCGGCTTTATCTTTCGGAAGACGACTCGTGTCTAAGGATGAGATCTCCGTAATGCGTTTTTCGAGGGCGACGACCTTCGATTGGTACATATCTCGCTTGGCAAGTGCTTGTTCGTACTCGGCATTTTCAGAGAGATCCCCCTGGCCCGCAGCTCGAGAAATTTCTTGCGGAATCTCATTCAAAAGAGCCTGTTTGAGCTCTCGCAATTCAGATTCTAACTTGGCTAAGACGTGCTTGGGCATGGTGTCCCCTTGAAAGGATAGAGCCCCACAGGGGGCTCCGATTTATATGGACTTACTCAATTCTACCCACTCCTTGGGCGGAAGGGGGGGGAGGGCTGAATCTTGAGGGTTTGGGCGTGTTTTAAAGCGGTTATGTAGCCAAAACCACCATCGGGGATCTCGATGAATTTGTGCTTCAAGTAAACGCGTCATGACCTGCGTGGCGATCCATGTATCTCGGTCCGCATCTCCAGAAGATGCAATCCGGACCAATGGCTGGAACTGGACATGCACACGACCACGATCCATCCAACTAAATACCGGGAGGATGGGGATTTGGTATTTGGCGACCAAAGCTCCCGCGGAAGGATGGGTGGAAGCCCATTGACCCAGGAATTCTACGAAGATACCCCCGCCTAAGCCATCCTGATCAAGAAGAAAACCGACCCCGCGACCTTCTTTGAGGGCCTTGATGGATTCTCGCAAGGCTCCGTCTTTTAAAATGACGCGATTACCCATACGAGTACGGAAATCTAAACTGATTTTTTCAAGCAAGGGATTATCAAGCGCTCGACCAATCACATCCAGCGATCGGCCTTCTGCGCTTTGGGCTAATGCAATGGCTTCCCAATGACCGTAGTGCCCCGTCAGTTGAATAAAGCCTTTGCCCTCTCTCTGGGCTTCATCAAAATACTCCAAGCCCTCGATATGAACCCACTGTTTCAATTCCTCCCGAGAAGCGTGTCTCAATTTAATCAAACTCAAGAAAAAGGACCCATAGTGGGTAAACGCATGTCGAGTGAGTCCGTCTATTTGCTCTGAAGTTAACAAAAGATTAGAGGACCGTAAGTTATGTCGGACGACTCGGCGATGACGAGCATCAAGAGCCCAGAAAAGCAGGCCGACCATCTCCCCGAGAGTCCAAATTAAACTCCAAGGCAATGCCGCTAGAATGCCATCGAACGTCCTAAAAAGGGCATATTCGAGACGATGACGAAAACGGATTTTCGCTGTATCAAGAGTCATGTAGAAAGTGGGATCTTACGCCCTACCAAAGGATGGGTTTACCAAAAGTTCGATACGCCCAATAAAGCGTGGGGATCAACGTGACAATGGCAATCAGAACCAAGGTTATGTTGATCGATTTTCGCTCGGCTGACTGTGTAGAAGCCATTTTAGAATGGCGCCATCCGTAGCAGGCATAGATTAACAAGCCCACCTCCATCCAGATCATCAGTCGAATCCAAGTGTCGTGCGGCAGGTTTGACATGAGCCATAAGCAAAAGCCTGCGCCGGTAAGACCAATGGCCCAAGGAGCGGGTATTTTGAAAGGACGTTCTACATGAGGGTTCGTGATACGAAGAATCGGAACACCAATACAGACCAAAAGGAAAGCTAGGAGTGTACCAATGCTAACCAATTCTCCGACAAGTCCGAGAGGCATAACGCCTCCACAAATAGCCACAAAAAGTCCTGTAAGGATCGTTGCTGCATGGGGGGTTCCGTGAACCGGGTGTGCATGGCTGAACCATGGCAAAAGACCATCTTTGCTCATCGCATAGAAGATGCGGGTTTGCCCCATCATCATCACCAAGATGACCGAAGTGAGCCCTGAGATGGCGCCAATTTTGACGGCACTACTTAAAAAAGCTCCAGCAGCTGGAGACCAGTTACGTAGCTCGACGATCTTATCGATACCAACACCCATGGGAGCCGCTACGTTCAGTTCTTTATAATTCACAACGCCCGTTAAGACGAGCGAGATCAAAATATAAAGAACGGTACAAATTATCAGAGAAGCTAAGATGCCGATCGGTAGATCGCGTTTTGGGTTTTTGGCTTCTTGCGCTGTAGTACTGACGGCATCAAAACCAATATAAGCAAAAAAGACGACGCCGGCAGCCGTGAGTACACCACCTTTGCCCCACCCAAAATGACCATTCTCCACAGGTGGGACAAGGGAGCCGAGACCCGTAGCATCGGGGTTGACATTGAGATTATTCATATCAATGACCGACAAGCCTAAAACAATAATGGTGACGACGATTGCAATTTTTATGAGAACGATCACATTATTCAGCTTGGCACTTTCTTGGACACCACGATAAAGAACAGACGCTAAGGCCAAGGCAACAAAGGATGCGGGGATATTCCAAATACCACGAGCCATACTGCCATCATTGAGCATTACATTGGTCCACGGACCCGCAAAAAAACGTAACGCAAAATCACCAAGATGTATGTCGAAATTTTTGAGAATAGATTGAAAATAGCCGGACCAGGCAATACTCACGGTCACGGCACCGAAGGCATACTCTAAAATTAAATCCCAACCAATAAGCCAAGCAATAAATTCACCCATGGTGGCGTAAGAATAGGCGTACGCCGATCCCGCAACGGGTATCATGGCTGCCATTTCGGCATAGCACAGTCCTGCAAAGGCACAAAGAATTCCACCCAATATAAAACTATAAATAATGCCCGGCCCGGCATATGTAGCCGCGGCGGTTCCGGTGAGAGAAAAAATTCCTGCGCCGATAATCGCTCCGATGCCTAGCATCGTCAGATTGAAAGCGCCCAAGTGGCGCTTGAGGGTTCCCTGAGAACTTTCTACATTGGGATCGTTGGCTTCCCGAATAATACGATCGAGATCTTTTTTCACCATTAGTTCAGACATCTTTTAGCTCCTCGAAAGGGTTAAAAACGAATAGGCTCAATGTAGCAGTTAAGCCCAAGAAACCCAAGACGAAAAAGACTTCTGACGGTTTTCAAGGGTGCTTAGACTTTGAATTTTATGTGTTTTTAAGAGACCCTTAAGACTTGAGGAGTCTCTTTCCGTTGGAGTTACCTGTGGTAGATACATGGTCTGACCGAATTCCATCACGCCGCTCAGAATGGGTGGATTTGTTGAGAGGCCTAGCCGTGGTCGTGATGATTGAAGTCCACGCCACGAATGTTTGGTATGAAGGGGTGGTTCCCCCTTGGTTAAATTTTATCAACGGACTTGTAGCTCCTAGTTTTCTTATGTGTGCTGGCTTCGGCATGACACTTTCCACTTTTCAAATCGACGGATCCTTGCGCTCCTTCAAAGAGGTACTTCCAAGATACGGTTTTATTCTTTTGTGTGCTTATCTTCTTCATGCGCCTGGACTCGCACTAGCACAGTGGACGGTTCTGAGTACTCCACAGCTTTTTCGAGAACTATTTAAAATTGATGTTTTGCAATGCGTAGTTTTCTCCTTACTCATTCTCCAGGGTCTAGCTCGTTGTATGCGTCATCGTGGTGCCTTCGGTTTCACGGCCCTAGCCCTAGGGGCTGCCATTGCATGGTTTTCTCCTTATTTGTGGATCACGGGGTTTGGCGAATGGCTTAGTTTGCCTCTCCGGGGCCTCTTCAATGGAATCCCAGACCGCGGCGTCACGGCTCTCTTTCCCCTGTTCCCTTGGTTTGCTTTTGTTGCTTTTGGAAGTGCCCTCGGCGCACTTTATGCCTCTCGGCGGACAGATGTTCATGAAGACCAAGCTCGCTGGAGCGAATCGACCTTTATCTACACCCTTATAGGTACAGGTTTAGCCATCTGGCTATGGGGACAATGGCAAAAAGATACCTGGCTCTGGTCAGGGGCTTGGGTGGCCGATCCGACCGGTATTGAACGTTTGAATGGGTGGACGCGAGATGAACTTTACGCTCTCTACAATCAAACGTTGCCCAGTGTGATGGAGCGATTAGGTTGGGTGTTCATGATCGGAGGCACATTAGGATTTCTTAAATCGCGCTGGAGTCACTGGAAGTTCTTCTCACTCCTTGATATTGTCAGTCGGGAATCTCTCTTGGTTTATATTCTGCACTTACAAATTATTTTCGGTATCTTGCTTTACCCCTTCGTTTCTAATATGACGGGCTGGGGTTGGTATTCTCAGGATGTATTAGGGACTTTGATCTTTATCGTGGTCATTATTGCCATCAATCTGGTGGCCGCCGTACAATGGCAAAAGATCAGGAAGCAGCCTTTGGTAATGCATCGCCTTCAATTGCAAGGATTATCGATCTTATTGGTTTGGTTTTTAGTAGGTCATTGGTGGACCTATATCTACTATCTTAAGAGCCCCGAACTGGCGACGGAACCCTACCCTTTCCTTAACGCGGCTCGCATCCGGAAGGGACTTCCTCCGACATCGGATGGCATGGCGCTCAATGAAGAAGAATTTAGAAGAGAAATGAAGCGGCGTGGCAAAACGTATTCCGAAGCGACTTTGAAAAAGAAGCTTGAGATTATTCAACGCCGGCAACCCTAGCGCTATGGTGAATTTCATCAAGCGATTTGCTTCGACTTTAACTCTCTTGGGACTTTTGGTTTTAGTAGTGGTGCCGACTCGCTTCATGCTACATAAAGCTGAGCGTTATCATCCTCAGGCTCGAGGAATGGTACTAGGGTTGTATGCCAACGATCCGAACTTCGACTACGGAGAACCCCTCAAGCGAATGGCTTCCCTAGGCGTTCGAGCGGCGAGTCTTCAATTCATCTATTACATGGATGAATTTTCGTCTCACGAGATCACCCAGCATCCGATTAACTCGCCGACGAATGAGAATTTACGTCGAACGATTCGCCAAGCACGATCGCTCGGTATGCGGGTCATGATTTTCCCTACCCTCAACCTTCGAAATGAAGCCCAAGACGACAAACATTGGCGGGGGAATATTGAACCGAATGATTGGGGCCTCTGGTGGACCAATTATCAAGCCTTTAATGTGCATTTTGCCCGCATCGCCCAGGAGGAAGGGGCGGAATGGTACTCGGTAGGAACCGAGATGGAGAGTTCTCAACGCTTCAAGGATCAATGGATCCATTTAATCCAGTCCGTGAGAGAAGTTTTCAAGGGGAAAATTATCTACAGCGTTAATTTTGATGCTCAAGATTCTTTTGATTTTGGGGAAGCTCTCGATGTTATTGGAATGAATACCTACGATCCCATCACGAAAGAAAAAGATTTTCCTTCTCGAGAAACCATTTATCAACATTGGTGGTGGATTCTCTACAAAGCACGGACCTTAGAAGTTCGTTTTAATAAACCGGTCATGATCACGGAGATCGGTTACGCGTCGTCGGAATCCGCTCACCGGGATCCTTGGGACTTTCGGAGTCCCTCCCCTCCTTACCCTGAACGTCAGGCCCTCTTGATGGAAGAGGCTCTTCGCGTGTTGCAGCACTGGACCGAAGGAGAAGGTATTTTCTACTATTTATATGGAGAGGACCTTAAGGCCGGCATTCGACCCGGCGGACCCCTGGATCGAACCTTCAGTCCTTGGGGTAAGCCCACCGAGGGCCTCCTCCGACACTACTTTGCCATCCCTAAATGGAATTATGAGTTCTGGAAAGGCAAATACCCCGTCCCTCCCTCCGATAAAGACTATGCTATGGCGCAAACCCTTTTGAGCCAGCTCCGTAGACTTGAGTCGCGGGAACTTAAGGTTCTCCCACCCTGGGTCCTAACCTGGGGCCAAAATCATCCTGAATCTTTTAAAGCCTTACAAGAACAGGTCCAGCAAGAGTCTGTCCTAAAAAAATAAGGGAGGACGATCAGAATTATCTGACACTAAATAGATGCATACACAGCGATTGATGACCCCAGGACCGGCTATTCTTCTTCCCGAATCGTTAACAGCTGAAGCAGCTGTGTATTTTCATCATCGAGGATCGGAATTTAAAGAACTGATGGCGCATTGTCAATCGCGTCTTCGTCCTTTCTTGGGTCTAGGTCCTAAGGATTGGCCCATCATTTTGACCTCGAGCGGTACGGGTGCGATGGAGGCTGCGTTTGTCAATGCTGTGAGTCCAGGAAGATCGATTGCTGTCTTCCATGCAGGCCGCTATGGAGAACGATGGATGGATTTTGCCAGGGCCCATCAAATAAACACCTATGAATTATCCGCGCCTTATGGTCACACCTTTGATCTAGGGGAAGTTGAGGAATTGCTGTCCCGCGCTCATTCACTCAACGCAGTATTTTTCCAAGATAACGAATCCTCCACGGGAACTCGTCATCGCACACAGGAATTAATTACCTTGATACAACGGCACCACCCCCAAGCGCTGATTGTCGTGGACGCCATGACAGGATTAGGGGTTCACCCCCTCTCGATTCAGGACGGAATTGATGTGTTGATCACTGGAAGTCAAAAGTCCATGGGAATTCACCCGGGTCTCAGTTTTCTTGGACTCTCTGAACGATACCTGAATCAACTCGGTGAGTTGCATCTTCCTCGGGTTTATTTTGATTTACAAAGAGAGGTGGAAGCGCAGCAAAAGCAAGTAACCGCTTGGACTCCTGCCATCGGTTTGATTGGGGCTCTAGGGAGTTCACTTGATCGGATTCATCACTTAGGCGGAGTTCAAATTCTTCAATCCAATGCCCATCTCCTTGCAGAATCCATCCGATCAGCTTTAACTCATTGGGGAATTTCTCTCTTTTCTAGGCATCCTGGAGATGGGGTTACAGCTTTCTCTCTACCGCAGGCAGGGTCGTTCATTCAGCGTCTCAAACAGGAGGAAAATATCATCGTGGCTTCAGGCCAGGGTACACTCGAGGGCCAGATCGTTCGTATTGGTCACTTAGGTTTTATTTCGGCGAATGATATGGCCGCTACGATTGAGGGTATTGAGCGAACCTTCGCGAAAGTAGGCGCTGCCTATCCCAGCGGAGCCCTTCTTAAAGCGCAATCTTTTTTAGATCAGGCTCCTAGATTTTGATCCACTGGGGAAAGTTTCCCATGGATCATAAAGGCAACGACGAGGCCGAAGAAGACTCCGGTCAGTAGTCCAGCCAATAGCACGCCAAGAACCGTAACCATAAAAGGCACGAAGGCTTTCCATCCTTGACGCCATAAATCTTGATAGATAGAGGGAAGCGTTAAATTATAACCCGTGAAAATTAGGACGACCGCTAAAGCGGCTAGGGGAATGTAATTAAGCGCCCAAGGGAATATCAAAATAGACAAAAGCAACAAGCAACCTTCCGTATAAAAAGATAGCCGGGTACGTGCTCCTGAATCGACATTAACAGAACTTCTCACGATGACTGCGGTAAGGGGTATGGCTCCTAAAAGTCCGCAGAAAATATTGCCGACGCCTTGGGCGATTAATTCTCGATTCAAAGGAGTTTCGCGATTCAGCACATCGCGTTTATCAATGGCTTTGACACAAAGTAGTGCCTCAAGAGAAGCCAGAAGTCCTAAAGGGATTCCCACTTCCCAAATTTGAAATTCAGTCAGTCTTGACCAATTAGGAAGATGGATATCAGAAAAGACATTGGGGGGGATTTGGACTCGGGTAATAGTGCCCGGGGAGACCCAAGAAAAAGTAGCAATAAGAGCAGTTAACAACGAACCTATAAAAACTACCCAAAGAGAGGGGGGGAGCCTTAGCGGAACTATCGATCGCCTTTTCAAAAGAAGGTAGAGCGCAAAACAACTGAGAGAAAGGATAGCCACAGGAATGG
>BJFQ01000005.1 GCA_014189895.1 Acidobacteriota bacterium
TTTACACGAACTTGATATTGAATACCGAGAGATCGCCGAAAAGATTGGCATACGTAATTATGCAAGAGTTCAAACCGTTGGAATCAACAAAGAGTACATTCATTGTCTATCAGATTTAGTGATACAGAACCTGAAGTAGATGAGTATGAAGAAAATCCTCATCATCGGCGCTGGTATCTCTGGGCTCACTGCAGCATACCGTCTCAGATTAGATGGCCATGATGTCACGGTCGTTGAATCGGGTAATGCCCCAGGAGGCTGGGTTCAGACAGATCGGGATTCACATGGAGGAAGAATTGAAAAGGGTCCTCAATTGATGGCAGTTGAAGCCGGAACTCCTCTTCATCTACTTTTGTGTTCACTGGAAATACCCCTAACTACTCACCGACATCTATCGAGGTTTATTGGTATCGATGGCAGACTGATACGCGTTCCGAGAAATTTAATGGAATTTCTCAAGAGCCCCTTGTTGACTTTACAGGGTAAGCTACGCATTTTCTTAGAACCGTTCTTTTATCATTTTGTGGACAAAGATAAGGAGTATACCCTCCACGAAGCTATTGAAAAGAGGTTTGGTTTTGAAGCTGCCAACCGTCTTGCTCCAGCACTAGTCAATGGCATTCTTGCTGTTCCTGCATCCGAAGTGTCACAGGAGTCCTTTCCTATCTTTAGCAAATCTAATGACCGAAGCCTATTATGGGAGTCGATCAAGCGAGGTTCTACAATCTTGGCAACTCCGAGTAGGGGAATGGGCCAGCTTACCCAGGTCCTAGCGTCTAAATGCACCATCGTTTTCAATACCGAAATTACTACCCTAGAGTATCGGCAACAACATTGGCATGCATCCGGTGCTAGTTACCATGAAAAATTCGATTCTATTTTCTTAGCAACTGCAGCCCACAAGGCTGCGACCCTTTTAACTTCAATATCCCCACGCTTATCAAGTGTTCTAAGGAATATCGAATATACATCCTTGCATTTATGTCATTCAACCCACTCTTACAATAAGACTTTGGATGATAGCCTTGGATTTCTTCTACATCCCAACGAATCGGAATTTCTTTTAGGCTGCTTCGTTTCTTCATCTCTAGAGCCGCTAGATAAATCCAAAACTCTTAAATTGAGAACTTTCATAAAGGCAAACCAGAGCCCAGCCCCTAATTGGCAGGATATTTATAGCGAATTACTCAAATGGCTTCCGGACTTAAGCCCTTGTGCTTTTAGTCGTATTGAAACAGCTCTATTGGCTATTCCCAAACTGCAGTTAGGACAATCTCCCGAGATTATTACCGCACTAAAAGACCTCCCTATGGGCCTAGATTGGATTGGTGGAGCTCGATTTGGCCCAGGTGTCAAAGACATTGTGGAGGGCATTGATTCTTGGATGAAGAGATCTAACTTGGAAGCCTAACTTCTTAATGTGTGAGAAAATATAAATATGTCGACCTTGGCCTTGAAATATAGACCCCTTTTGCTCAAAGACCTGATTGGTCAAGAAATGAGTGTCGGCGCTCTCACAAATATTTTAACCCGAGCAAAAGAGAAGGGTTCTCTCCACCAAGCTTATCTATTTGCGGGCTTAAGGGGTACTGGCAAGACCAGTACGGCTCGAATCATGGCCAAGGCTCTTAATTGCGAGTCAGGGCCTACGCCTCATCCTTGCGGGAAGTGTCCCTCTTGCCTTGCTTCCATTTCTCCGGATGGACACCTGGATATAGTGGAAATTGATGCGGCCAGTCGCTCATCCGTTGAAGACGCCCGCAATCTTAGGGAACAAGTCCAAACGCTTCCAGCATTTAGTCGCTATCGTATCTATATCATTGACGAAGTTCATATGCTTTCAAAGCAAGCTTTTGATGCTTTGCTTAAAATGCTTGAGGAGCCGCCTAGCCATTCTATATTCATTCTTGCTACGACTGAAATTGATCGTGTACCTGACACCATAAAAAGCAGGGTTCAAATATTTCCATTCAGACTAATCCCTGTACCTCTGATCGATGAAAGATTGCAATCAATTTCTTCAAAAGAGTCCTTTCAATTAACTCCCGATTCCTCCCGTCTGATAGCTGAAACAGCGGATGGATCTATGCGAGACGCTTTAACTACGCTTGATCGCATTATTGCTTCAACTACTGCCTCTAGCATTTCTGAAGAGGCTGTGAGATATCAGCTTGGGGTTGTACCGAAGGCTACTATGCAAGAAATATCTGATGCCATATCCCGGTCGGATACATCAAAACTAATTATATTGATCGATTCTTTGGCTCAGCTAGGCATTGATTGGATTGTTTTTTGGAAAGAATTAGTGATTAACTTTCAAGATCGTCTTCACTCCGAAATTAAATCGAACTCCACTCCTCAAGCTATTCTTAAATGGGCAAGAATTCTCCAAATCTTGGTCTCACGCGAGAGGGACATTAAAGAGAGTTCACTGCCTAGAGTTATTATAGAAATTACCTTGGTGACACTCTCTAAATTACCCAACCTTGCACCACTTGAGGCACTGCTCTCTCCCTCTACGTCACAAATCCGACCTGAGCCATCTGTATTCAAGGAAAAAGATAAGTCTCCTTCTACCGTTCCGACTATAGTTGCCAAACCAGACAAAGGGCTAGATGATCTTTTAAAGATGACCGGTGGAACCATAGGTTAAGAATCAACCCCCGCTAACAGGGGGTAAGAAAGATACCTGTGCGCCCGATTCGATGGTTTCTGACCTTGACGCAACTCTATGATTAATAGCGATAATGGCATCGGGTGGTATTCGAACAAACTCATCTCGGTTAAGGAGGTCATTTAGGCTTCCTGTGAATTCAATTTTAAAGTTTTTTTGGCCCATGAGTTCTCGATATCGAGCATAAAAAACAATTTGTATCATTTGCGCGAACTCCAATTAAATCTTACTTCACCCGAAGGGTAAATAGAGTACCCAGCTGCTTGACTAAGTCCCAAGTTGGCGAGCCCAAAAGGGAAATTCCATTGAAACTTAGCTGAGTTGATTCTGAGGTCACCAATCTGATTCTGACTCAAAATAAGAGGGTATGCAGTATCCCATACATTGATCCCCACTTGATAGCTACTCTCCAGTCTCCCACTAGGTCCGGTGTGAATATTGATTAGAACCCTATCTAACCCTAAAGACTTCCTCAGTCGAGTTTGGAGATTCGAGAGAATAAGAGAGGTGAAGAGGCTACTGCCACTAGTGCTATAGGCTTGGTTTGTAAGCACTTGGTAACCTGTACCACCCGTATAGGATACAGTTGACGAATACAGACGTGTTGCATAGTCAGGATCCATCAACAAAGCAAATATTTCGTCCCTTTTTAGAGCAGGAGTTGACGCAGCTTGAATTCTGAGATCTGACAACTTTCCTATTAAACCTAGATTAAGTTTGTAGCCAGGTAAGAGAAGAGATCCCTGAAGGTCTAGTTGCGGATCCCTGAAGTCTTCTATTATTTGTATTACTCCTCGCTCTAACACCAAGTCCCCTGCAGGGAAGACATTAGATAGCCTTCCGCCAGGGACGAGTAAAAGTTGTCCTTGGAAACTAGGCTGCAGAAGGGTACCGATGGCTTTGATTCTTCCACGTGGCTTGAATTCAGCCTTAATAAATTCTGAGTTATAACGCCAAACATTATTAGAATCAACATCGATATCTAACTCAATATTATTAAGTAGAGAGTCTCCTTTTAAAGATGCGCTCCCTTTGTTCTCCCCTCCAAAGGATATGACTTCATATAGTTGCTTCTCGTCGAGATAAGAAAACTCATGAATTATGAGTTGACCGGATAATTTTGAAGAGGGTGATGAATTAAAGTCTAATGAAAGATCACCTCGAATTCTAAGTCCTTCCCATCCAGGTAAACTTTGTATCTTGATATTCTGAGCTTCGCCCGATAGCGATATATTTCCAATTGTCCTTAAATTCCAATCAGCACTTCCAAATATTTTTATTGGAGACCCGAGAAGACTCCCATCCATCGGATTTTTAGAATCGATATGAATTCGTTGATCAGTCAGATTAAATTTGCCCTTAAAGCCTTCCAGCAATCTTACCTTTTCAAAGATTAAAGAAGCATCTTGGACATCAATCTCTCCCGATAAGATAGGAACATCAATGGCGCCCTTAGCTTTTATTCGATAAAGACTTCGTCCGCCCAATTCGTACTCATTTCTACCCAAAGGACCCTTATCGGTGGCAATGCGCATGAGTATGCTGGAGAGATCTTTGATCGTACTCTGGCCTGAAATTTCAAGATCGAATTGACCAGCAGAGGTTAAGGGCAATAAGCCCTTAAGTGTGAAGAATGATGATTGGGTAGTTGTTTCTTCGCTCAAATTGGCAAACGATAAGTTTACCGTTATCTGATCTTGATTACCCTCGAGATTGAATGCTTTTTTCTTGTCTAATCCGTAATGATCCAAGATGCCGCCGAGGTTCAAAACGTTAACTGAGTAATTAAATGTGGAGGGGCTTGAAACATACCGTCCTTCCACTTCGAAAACCGACGATCCCAAGAATCGATCAAAATACGTATCAGCAAGAAAGTAATTCAAATACTTATTATCCAACTGCTTCAATGAGAAGGTGCCCTTACTCGAAGCTTGGTTTCCAATTGCATTGAGTTCGATTAGGCGCCGTTCCGATTCAACGTCATCAAGGTTTATAGTTAATTCATCTCCATCAAAAATATATAAGAAACTTAGTTTTCTTTTTGAGTCCGGATAAGGAGTGATCTTTATCTGACCTAGTGGAAAGTAGCCATATCCAAAAGGCCTCTTTAAATCTCCCTCGAGGTCGACATCGATCAAACCAGAAATAACATCTCCTCGCGTTTGGAGGGTAGACTTCAAATCGCCATTGAGCTTTATCGAGGATGTGTTTTCTCTGAAATTGAATATCGCTTGCCCCTTGAGACCGGATGATTCAGTAGTAGGAGTTGAAGTCGATAAGTTCGAAGTTATGGTTTTAAATTCTGTTATACCGAGACTCTTCTGATTCTGGTCGTAGGTAAGATTAAAAGAAAGCGGAGGTAGGGAGTAGTCCAACCATCTTGGATTATCTAAAATAATCGATGAACTTATATATATGCGGGATGGTTGTCCGGAAATATCCAAACGCCCAGTTAGATTTGAATCTAATATAGAGCTTAAACCCCATAAACTCATCAATTGTCGATAATCACTTTGAATAAAAGCGATTCGGCCCTTAATGCCCTCTTTTGAAGCACCAATAGGGTAATTTAGAGATCCGGAAAACTGAGTTTCCCCCTGAGATTCTAAATCTTCTAAATAGATATTATTTGGTGTGAGTGATAGCTTCCCCGAAAGAGTGTTAACACGGAGCAAATTAAAATTAAGGTCTTTAACGATGAAATCTGCATGGATAGAACTCGAACCCTTTTCCAGAAAAAGGGACCCTTTTGCTTCGATACGTCCCTTGAGAGTTCTTGTTCCATCATTGAAGAAAGGAGTATAGACACTCAAAGATTCAAGGTTAGATTCACAGATAAAAAGGGTTCTACCCATAGATGATGAATTCGATGGAATTGTCCTAAATGAAAAGTCGTGACTATTGAAAAATAGATTATTTAATATCATTTTCCCATTTACAAAATCGAAATCAAACCTACCTAAGTCCTTGTCCTTTCTGGAGAAATCTCCGGTTAAACTTAAAGAATTAACTTCATTGATGGCCAAAAGATTATTTATCCTGATTCGCCCGACTGCATTAACATTCGTATTGTTTAGATCATTGATTAAAAGGGCTTGGTTGAATAATCCCATTGAGTATTGCCTGATCTGAATTGAAAACTCTCCTTCTGATCTCTTTATTAATTTCATCAGACCCTGGTTTATTGCAATCTGTGCGTAGTCTAATTTGAGTACTTTTAAATTTATGTTATTGGGAATATGAGCGACTAGTTGGGCTTTGATAGGATGATATATAGAAATCGACTTTATATCCGAGCTGATAAAAAATCTCCAATCAGAGTCTTTGGAATCTCGGTTAACTTTAATCGTTGTTTTGGAACTTTCAATATTAGAGCCCTTCATAAAGGATAGAAAGGTATCGAATTTAGAAAAAATATTACTACTGGAATAAAGTGAATATCTGGTTTCACCAGTATCGAGTTGAATCTGACCATCTCCATTACCAGACATCACTGGCGTAGTGAATGAAATTCTAGTCGTCAAATAATTATTTGGAGACAATTCGCCAACCAAACTTATACTAGCGGGTTCAACTATTTTCTTTTTTTTGAAAGTGAATCTAGATTCACCTGTGAAGTTGATATAGCCATTTTTTCCATGAAAGAGAAGGGCTTCAAACCGATAAAGGCCTTTCCCCAAAAGTAGGCTCTGATCTAAAACATTAGCTGTACCCGATTTGATGATGATTTTAGGGATCACGAAAAATCTTGCTGACGGTGCCTGGGTTGTCCATCGAATCTTGGATCGAGTCTTTTTTGAAAGGTTAACTATAGGGCTTTCTAGCGAAATAGATTCAATTCCAATCCCCCCATTAAAAAAATCCATCAGAGTCAATTTAATATTCACTTCGGGTACGGAGATTAATCCGTCGCCTAGCTCAACTTGATGTAAGGTAATAGTGCGATTGATAAATTGAACGGATACATTCCTTACTTGTATATTTAGACCAGTGCGCTTCTCAATTTCCGTTGAAACTATACTAATTACTTTTGTCGTAATCCATGACTCTTGGACAGACTTATCCACATCGAAGCTCAAGGTCCGAGCCCCAAGTAAATTAACCAATAGAAAAATTACTAGTTTCGCTCGCCACATTTAGGACATACCGTTGACATTCTGGCCAGGGGCGTATAGCAAAATGCGCAAACCTTGCCTGTTAAGGGGTTTTTGGGGTTAGGATCGCCCGATAGGGTCCTTGAAAGGGTATTTAGTGTTGGATGGTTAGGCCCTTCTGTATCACCTTCTTTAACGGATCTCAGGGCGCCTAATAATTTCTCTGTTGAGGCAAATCGTTCACCCAAATTGATTCGAAGGCATTTCATAATAATTTCGGAGAAAAGTTTGGGCACTCCTATTACTTTCAGGTGTGGTGAAATAATTCTCTGTTCATCGATCGATTGAGCTATTTTTAAGGGGTCTGGATCATAATAAGGTACAGTCCCCGTTAGCATTTCGTAGAAAGTTATTCCCAAACTCCAAACATCGGATTGAAATGTCGCAAGTCCTCTGAAGTGTTCAGGCGCCATATAGGGTGGGGACCCAACACGGGTCATGGCAGGTGTTAAGGCTAAGATACGGCTTGTGCCAAAATCTGTAACTTTAGCTATACCATCCTTTGTGATCAAAATATTTGCAGGTCTGATATCCCGGTGCAAGACTTTTTTTGAATGGGCAAAGGCGACACCTGACGTGATACCAATTGCCAGATCCAAAGCCAAACCCGGTAAGAGTTTCTTATCTCTTCGGATCATCTTATCGAGGCTTTCCCCCTCAATATATTCCAAGACCATAAAAAATATTCCATTGGTTCTCTCGGCCGTAATCATTTCTGCAATGTTGAGATTCTTGAGCTCAGACATAATGCGAGGCTCTTTAAGCATTTCCACCACTTCTTCTTCTTGCTGGTGAGGAACCTTTATCGCAACTTTTCGGTTAACCCAAGTATCGAGTGCTAGGTAGACGGAACCAAATCCACCTGAGCCTAGTCGATCAAGAATCTGATATTTACCGAGTGTTTGATCTTTAGAGAGCACCCAAGGACTCCTATCTTCTAGATTGTCCTATACAGAGCGGTAACCTCAAAATAAGGCGTGAATTAGCCCAAGAAGGCCTTTAAGGTCTTTGAGTGCCTCGGGTGGCGAATTTTTCTAAGGGCTTTGGATTCGATCTGCCTGATGCGCTCACGAGTAACAGCAAACTCACTACCTACTTCTTCAAGTGTATGTTCCGAGGCTTCCTCGCCAACCCCGAACCTCATACGGAGAACCTTTTCTTCACGTTCCGTCAGCGTTTTGAGTACTTGATTCACTGTGTCTTTAAGCCTGGAATTAACGACCTGCTCAATTGGTGAATCGACTGTTTTATCTTCGATAAAGTCGCCCAAATGAGAGTCCTCTTCCTCTCCGATGGGCGTCTCTAAAGAAATAGGTTCTTGAGCTATCTTCATAACCTTTCGAACTTTGCCCACTGGCATATCCATTTCTTTAGCGATTTCTTCACTAGTGGCCTCACGACCTAGCTTTTGGACGAGTTCACGTTGAGTGCGGATTAATTTGTTAATGGTCTCAATCATGTGAACAGGAATACGTATCGTCCTTGCTTGATCAGCGATAGCTCTTGTAATCGCCTGTCTTATCCACCAAGTTGCATAGGTTGAAAACTTGAAGCCCCTTGAATATTCGAATTTATCGACCGCCTTCATGAGGCCTATATTACCTTCTTGAATTAGATCTAAAAACTGGAGGCCTCGGTTCGTGTAGCGTTTTGCTATTGAGACTACCAATCTTAAATTAGCTTCAATAAGTTCTGCCTTTGCAGACCTGGAAATTTTTGTAGCATCAATAAGAAATTGATAGTCCTGATGGAACAGTTCGCTTGTTGTTTCATTCTTTATGAAAAAGTCCTTTAGTTCTTTTTCAATGTGAAGAACTTCCTCTTTGTAAAATTCTTTTTTCTTGGCATAGAGAGGGTTCTTAATGTACTCCTTGATTTCTCTGAGGCGACGCTCGCCTGCAACTACGCGGTCATGTTTGTTATTAATCTTATCAATCAGTCTTGTGATAGCGAGGCTATTTAATCCCAATTTTCGAACTTGTCTCGATAGATGCGCGCGCGATTTGATGATTTCTCGATCTAACTTTCTTCGCTTTGCGATAGATTTAGTTCCAGCCGCAACATCCACCTTTAGGTTCAGTAAATCTTGGAGGGCAGCATCGTAGGTTAATAACTTCTCGAACTGATGATGGACATGCTGTGTAGCGCTTGTGTTCTCCGCATCCTCATCATCATCGAGTTCATCAGAAAGACCCACGACTTCTCGTATCTTACCTGGATTGTCTTTAAGCATCTTCCCAATCTCGATGAGTAAACCTACGGCAAGACGAGACCTCGACAAGGAGCGCATGACTGACCTAACCCCAATTTCGATGCGTTTGGCTATTTCGACTTCATCCTCTCTTTTTAAGAGCGGAACGGTCCCCATCTCTTTTAAATACATGCGGACAGGATCATTAAACTTGTCGCCCTCAGAGCCTCCTTCTGAAACATCATCACCGTCCCCTTTCTTATCAGTCGCAAAAACTCGATATTCGGGTTCGATGTTTTCTTTGGCTGTCAGACCATCTTCTTCTGTTTTACCGTAACCAATATTCAATCGTTTTAAGCAGATAATAATTGCGTCTATATCTTTAGGCGAAAAGCCATCAGGTAAAAAATTGTTCAATTCATCAATTAAAATGTAGCCGCGTTTCTTACCTAATCGAACCAAATGGGTGGTGAATTCAAAAAATTCTTCTTGAGCTAAGAAAGGACTAATCACTCGCACCTCTTAATTTGTAGAAATAGTTGAACTAACTCCTATTATATCTCTTTTTTGGGATTTTTTTATAAACCCAATGAGTTTATAAAGGCTATTTAGTCCGGCGGTCCTTGGCTAAAAGATCGCTCTTTCGTTTGATTAAAATTGATATTTCATTTTCTAATTGCTTAACCATTTCTGGATTTATTAAAGTCGATGGCTCTTGCGTCTTTCGCTGCAAACTCAGCCTTTCTCGGTCTAAAAACGCCATTTCTAGCCTACTTCTCACGCTATCTATATTGGGGAGGTATTCGCCACCTCCGCGGGAGGAATAATGAGCGTCAATCGCTGAAATAACCTGTTCAAGCTCTTCTTTCCGGGTGCCATCCCCATATTCAGATTCCAAGGCTCTTTGAAGATAGTCTGAGCCCTCTAGTTCGATCCACCACGCTTCAGGAATCTGCCGTATTTCATCTTTGCCATGCCCTTTAGAGAAGAGGTAGATCATCTCTTTGACAAGATCATTAAACGATAGCTTTGGTAATCTCTGGGGTTTAATTTCCCGAGATTGATCTTGTGTTTTGATGCCAGTTGTATTCATTGCTTTGCTCATCTCGCTTGTTGGGATTTGTAATTGATGCCCTAGCGAAGCAAGGAGTGATCTAGTTTCAGTATTCTTAGGGAGATAGGGCAGAAACTCCATCATCGATTTATAGACCGACATCCTCTCTGAGAGCCGTGATAAATCCCTACCGGATAGCAGCCTGTTGAGTACAAATGAAGTCCATTCAGGTGAATGAACAATAGCTTCCCTGAATCCTTCAGATCCTAATTTCAAAGACCAACTATCAGGATCTTCACCTTGAGGTAATTCTAGTAGGCGAACCTCAAATTCCATCGGCAGGGCAGTTTTCAAAGAAGAGTACATCGCTTTTCTTCCCGCATCATCTCCGTCAAAACAAAAAACTAATCGATTAGTGTAGCGTTTTAATGCTTTAAGGTGATCTTCGGTGAGTGCTGTACCCATGGGGGCTACAGCCTGATAGATATTCAGTTTCTGAAGCTGGAGGACGTCAAAGTACCCCTCGACGATCAGTAGGCCATCTTTTGCGTTATGACGTGCTTTATCCATCCCAAACAGCGTATGACTTTTTTTGAACAGTTGGGTTTCTCTTGTATTCAAATACTTAGGTTGTTGATCTCCCATAGTACGACCGGCAAAAGCTATAATTCGACCCCTTGAATCCCGAATTGGTATCGTAATGCGCTCCCTAAGGAAGTCAATAGATTTGCCTTTCTCGGTCTTTGAAGACAAGCCCGATAGATGAATTTGATCAATGGAAAAACGAGAAAATTGAAGATGATTAATCAACTCATCCCATGATTCATTTGCAAAGCCAAAGGCAGAGTCAGAAATCTGAGGTTCGGTAAATCCCCTGTTCTTAAGATAAGCGATAGATTTTGGGCTTTTTTCGAGGTTCTTTTGAAAAAATAGTTGAGCTTGGTCCAGGATATTCCTTAGAGATTCATCTTGAGATATTTCTATTGAAGACTTCGTCTTCCGGTTAGGTAATTCGATGCCAGATTGTTGAGCTAGCAATTCTAGCGCTTCTGAAAAAGTTATATTCTCTCTTTCTTGAATCCAATGAAAAACATCACCTGTTTTCCCACAACCAAAGCAGTGAAAGTATTGGCCTTGGGGGTTGACATAAAAACTAGGAGTCTTTTCTGAATGAAAAGGACATAATCCTTTGAAATTTGCACCCATCTTCTGAAGTTTGACATTCTGACTAATCAGAGCCACTAAGTCGATTGCGTCTTTAACTTGTTTCGTAACGCTCATAGTTGATCATTTTACTATCAACATATTTAAGATTCAGGTTGGTTCTCGCTCGGGACCCTAGAAGTTGGGATTTGTCCCCATATCTTCAACATTGCAAAAGCCCCAAACAAACTACAGGGCAGAAGTGAAGCCATCCAATACCAAGCATTAAGGCCCATAGGCCCGGGTCCCCATCCATAGGTTTTCAAAATCCAACCCAACACAAACCCGCTAAATCCACTTCCAAAGTATTGAAAAGAATCCACAAAACCTACCACCGTTGCAGCGCCGCGGGTCCCGCCAAAATCTGCTCCCGCTGTTCCACTCAAAAGCCCATGGATTCCAAGTGCCAGCAAGGCTCCGAGACCAATGCACATAATGGCTATGATTTGGCCTAAAGTTGTAGTGGCGTAAGGCGAATAACCGAGGAGACCAAAAACAAATAATTGAGCCACAAAGAATATGAAAGCAGATGGGGCTCTTCTTGATTGAAAATATTTATCACTAATCCAACCGCTTAGTAATCCCCCTGATGCACCGCCCACAAAAAGAGCAATTCCTGACCATGCAAATAATCGGTCAGTCTTAGATATTAATTGAACTTCATTGAGGTATTCGGTGGAATAAAGCAGGAGCCCTTGACGAATAAACCCTGTGAAAAACTCAGCCATAACTAGCATGAAAATCACACGATTACTAAAAAGCTTTTCCTTGAAGTGCGACAAGGTAATTTCGGCTAACCGTGTATCACCCTTAACAGACCCATCGCCCGTATCGATGTCATCCAAGCCACATTCACTGGGTGTATTTCTCACAAGAAAATAATCGATGATCGTAAAAGTGAACATCAGTGCCGATGGTACGAACCAAATCATCGTCCAAGAATAGTGAGAAATAATCCAAGCACCAAAAGTATTTGTGAGAATGAAACTTGTAGATAGTATTGCCCCAAACAGACCACCGAAGACTCCTCGTTCTTTAACCGGAAACCAGGCGCTGTTAATTTTGACAATCGAGAGTCCACCCCAACTTTGAAAATACATGTTCAGAGACCAAAGCATACTGAGGGGTATAAGAATTTTGGTCACTTGAGTGTTTAGGAAAAAAAAGCCAATCACGGCATTCAAAATAGCAGACCCAATGGCGCCCACGATTATTCCTTTTCGCCCGCCCAAACGATCGATAATGGATCCATTGATTGCAACCGATAGTGCGTAGGTCCAGAAACCACAGGCAGCGATTAACCCCATTTCGGCTTTATCTAAATGATAGGTGAGCCCAATATCGCTTTTTACTAAGTTGAAATTAAAGCGACCCATGTACATACACGAGTAAGTTAAAGCTAGTGGGATCCAATTCAAAGATCGCCGTTTAGTGAAGGATCGACCCCATGCTTTAAGATTCATCTTGTCTTAAGGTTATCTTAACTTCGCAATTCTTTACTATCGGTGCTCACTGTCCCTATTTATGATTAGTAGAGTCCCCCAATGTGGATTAAAATAAAGAAACCCCCAAGGATTGATTAATGAGCAACCGAATTGAAGAAATTTTATCTTGGTACGAATCCGATTCTCCTGCCGTGAGAGCAAATCTCAAGAGGCTAATGAATCACGGGGCGCTCGCTGGGAGTGGAAAATTTGTGATTCTACCTGTGGATCAAGGCTTTGAGCATGGTCCAGCCCGATCCTTTGCTATTAATCCACCCTCATATGATCCTAATTACCATGTCGAACTGGCTATTGAATCAGGTTGCAATGCCTACGCAGCTCCGTTAGGCTTCATCGAGTTTGTTGCAACAAAATATCGAGCAAAGATCCCCTTCATTCTGAAGATTAATAATTCGGACGTCCTAAGCAAAGGACATGATCCTCAAAGCGCAATCACTGCTTCTGTAAAAGATGCCGTAAGATTAGGCTGTACCGCCGTGGGTTACACCATTTACCCCGGGAGTACTCTAAGGAACCAACAATACGAATCGCTTCGGGAAATTATTGCTGAAGCGAAGGACGCAGGTCTTCCGTCCATTGTCTGGGCGTACCCAAGAGGCCAAGGCCTTTCGAAGGAGGGCGAGACTGCCGTAGACGTAGTTGCCTATGCCGCCCACATTTCCTGCCAGCTAGGTGCTCATATTGTTAAAGTTAAGCCTCCAAAGGATCACATTGAGCATCCGGCAGCCCTCGACGCTTTCAAGAAAGGATCCATATCGACCTCGACGCTAAAAGATAGAATCAGCGAAGTCGTTCGAAGTTCTTTTGCAGGTAAGCGCATTGTTATATTTTCAGGCGGTGAAGCTAAATCCAAAGAAGAAATCTTGAGAGAAGTATCTGAAATTGCTGCAGGTGGAGGGTTCGGTTCCATTATGGGCCGAAATGCTTTTCAACGCCCCCGCAATGAAGCACTCACTTTACTTCGAGAAGTCATCGATATTTATAAAGCACATTAGTTCATCTTTTTCTAAAATCATGTCAATTGGCAAGTTTCGCCATTGCAACACTCTTGAGAATTAATCCCACAAATTGAGCATTGACCATGGCCATGGACCCAAATTATATCTGTTTGGTTGCCGCACCATTGACAGAAGTTGTTAGAAAGCATTAAATTAACCTTTCAATATAATGAAATTATTATAAGGCTTAAAAATGTCGATAGAAAAAGTGTTTCAGCGAATGCCGGATCTATTCCGACCTGACCGTGCTATTGGGCTGACAGTTACTTATCTTTTTATCTGCGGACAGGCAGAAAATGACACCTTTCAGGTCAGTATTGCAGATCAAGCTATTTCCATCCAGAAAGGGCAGTCTAAAAAACCCGACGTCACCATTAGGGTTAACGCGGACGACTGGATAGCAATATCTGAAAACAGACTCGATGGCCTTAAGGCTTATCTAGAAGGCAAAATAAAAGTCGAAGGTAGTCTCGCTCTTTTTCAAAAGTTCCCCAAGCTCTTCAAGCCCCTTCATCGTCGAAGTTCTGGTCGACCACTGGAAGAGATTATTGTTCGTCAAGTTACAAACAGCAGAGAGGACATCAAGATAGGTCCCTTAAAACCATCTTCTTTGACTCTGACTGGCCTCTGGGGATCCGAAGATTATCTTAGACCTGTTCTTGAAGGCTATTGCTCTCCTAACGCCCTGTTTTTATCGGGGCATTTAGAATGGTCAGGAGATGCCGAATCTATAAATAGGTTTTGTAATTACTGCAAATTAAACCCCATCAAAGCCCCTAGACTCTCACTTTGGCGACTAATGATAAGCTTCATTAAATCTAAACTAAGGTTTATTTAGAGATACCGAATGGCTGGTAAGGGAAGGATCTAAAATATTGTGAGGAATAGGTTTAGCTTCAGCTCCCATGGAGAAAACCTGATAGGAAAACTCTTGAGACACTGAATTAAGAGTATAAAAAAATGGATGCTTCCAAGCATCAAGAGGAATTGTGTTTAAGTAATCAGGGTAAAGATCATTGAGAGTAGCAGGTAGTTTCTTTTTATCTGAGCGATAACGCTCAATAGCGCTCACGATCCTAGTAATCGATCTCTTAGTTTCTAACATCCGATTATCGAAGTCTTTTTCAAGTCTTTTATTTACAAAGAAAAGTTCTGCTTTTGCTTTTGTTGCCTCCTCAGTATTCGGATAATCAGTAATGATCCGATTTAATAAAACTTGAGCTGCTAGGTATTGGTTCTCATTTATTAGGGTTCTCGATTGGCTCAACAATAGCTTGGCGGTACCCGAAGAGCAGCCTAGTATTGCAATTAGCACTAGGGTACTCACAGATCGGTAGGCTTTTGTTATGAACATAGACTGAAGTATATCGACGCCGAGAGTAAGATGTTAAGTGGGGATTCAACTATGAATATAGGGCCTTGGCTCATCGGAATTGTAGGCGGATCTGGAAGCGGGAAAACTTCTGTCGCTAAAGCCCTGTTTCAAAAACTTAAAGAAGAAGGGGTTTCTCCTACATTACTTGATTTAGATGCTTACTATAATCCAAAAGAAGTTAATAAAAATAAGTTCGCACCTGATCCCATTAATTACGATCATCCCAAAGCGCTAGATGTCGAATTGATGGCTAATCATCTATCACAACTTAAGCTCGGCCAAGCTATACAGAAACCCCTCTACGACTTTACAGTGTCCGACCGTAAGGGCTGGGATGCTCCTATGAGCGCAAAAGAAGTCGTCATTTTAGAGGGCTTACTACTTTTCGCTTTACCTGAGATTAGAAGCCAGTTGGATGTCAAAGTGTTTGTAGATACGGACCCAGACATTAGGCTCATTCGAAGGCTCAACCGGGACATGAATGAAAGAAAGAGAACGTTTGATAGTGTAATCCGACAGTACGAATTCAGCGTGAGGCCCATGCATTTAGAATTTGTTGAGCCCAGTAAAAGATGGGCTGACATTATCATCCCTGTCGGGGTAGAGAATGTAACTGCGTTGGATATGCTTTTTCATCATGTTCTTGCCCGGATAAAAAAATAGAGGTCCTTACGATGAACAATGGACTCATAGAGATTAATAAGGCTCACGAGAGAATTTCTTCGTTCATACGTCGAACACCCTTATTCGAAACTGAAATTCATCTCAAAAATGGGACTCAGAAGTTATTGCTTAAACTCGAATATCTCCAAATTGGAGGTAGTTTCAAATCACGAGGGGCCCTTAATAAAGTAGCTACTACTCCGGGTTCAACTCTTGTCGCTTTTAGTGGAGGCAATCACGGTATAGGGGTCGCCTATGCTGCTAGATGCTTTAATAAAAAAGCGATTATTTATCTTCCAAGTTGGGCACCCCCTTTTAAGAAAAATATCATCGAGTCTTTTGGAGCTGAGTTAAGGATCTTAGATGATCCAATGCATCTGATCTATGAAAAAGCTATTGCCTTTGCTCTGCAAAATACTGCTACTTTCATTCATCCCTACGATGATCTAGACGTAATTTATGGCGCCGGGACGATTGGTTTAGAACTCGATCATAGTCTACGCCCTGATCGCTGGCTTGTCGGAGTAGGTGGAGGAGGGTTGATTAGTGGCTTAACTCTGGCGCTTCCTACCCAGAAGGTTCTTCCGGTTGAAAGCCTGCTTTGCCCCAGTTTGCACGAAGCTCAATTAAATAATCACCCTGTTCTTGTTACATCTTCCGGAATAGCCCAAAGTGGGCTAGGGGCTCCCTCAATTGGTCAATACAATTGGGACATCATCAGTCAAAAGAGCCACCCCGTTATGCGCGTTTCGGATGAAATGATTCAGTCAGCTCAAAATTGGCTTTGGAATCATTGTCGAATTTTATCGGAGCCTTCGGGGGCTACAGCCTTAGCTGCCCTATTTGATGATAGTTGGCAATTCTCGACAGATCCCGTGGGTGTCATTCTCTGTGGTGCAAATACGGCTGAAATGCCATCATAAAATAAAGGAATGGAGAGTCTAGCCTATGGCTTCAGAATGTAGTTTTGACGTAGTCTCTAAGGTGGATTTTCAAGAAGTGAAGAATGCCACAGAACATGCCTTGAAAGAGATCAAACAGCGGTATGACTTCAAAGGCTCGATATCGAATATTGAATTGAGTGGCACGGATAAGATCATCCTCACTAGCGATGATGAAATTAAGCTCAAAGCAGTTATTGATGTACTTCAGAGTAAGCTTTTTAAGCGCGGTGTTAGTATACGCTCCTTGACTTATGGCAAGATACAACAGGCTTCCAAAGGAACAGTGCGACAAGAAATCAACATTTCCCAGGGTATTGCACAAGATAAAGCAAAGATTTTTGTTAACGGTATAAAAGAAAAAAAATTCAAGGTTCAAGTATCAATCCAAGGCGATCAGCTGAGAATATCTGGCAAAGACAAAGATGCACTCCAAGAAGTCATTGCCTTTATCCGTCAGGAACAAAATAGAGCCAATATTGATATTCAGATTGTCAATTTAAGAGGATAAATGAACATCACTACAACCACTAGCATCTTCGATTCGATTCGCGAAGATTTACTAAAGGTCGAAATAGAACTCTCAAGTATTCTGACTCATAATAAAATTGAGGTCGTTGATAAATTCTCTTCACACATTCTCAATACGTCAGGTAAAAGACTTCGTCCAGCCCTTCTACTCTTATCAGCTAAATCATTCAATGTGTCGTCTGAAGTTGCTGTTAAATTTGCATGCGTTTTTGAATTAATTCACACGGCTACCTTAATCCATGACGATGTCATCGATCACTCATCGACTCGTAGGGGTAGTAGAACGTTAAATGTACTTTGGGGCGATACCCTGACAGTTCTCTTTGGAGATCTGCTTTATCTCCGAGCCATGTCCTCTGCTATTGAAGGTCGAAATTGGAAAATGATGGAAGTTCTCTCTGGCGTAACTTCAAAAGTCATAGAAGGAGAATTAATACAGCACGATCACCTTTTTGACATACATCTTGATCGAGAACAATATTTTGAGATCCTAGAGCGCAAAACAGCCCTTTTATTCGCTGCGTGCTGTAAGTCTGGAGCCATTCTTTCAGGCGCATCCTCCCAGACTGTTCAAGACTTTGAAAACTATGGATTACACCTCGGTAGAGCCTTCCAACTCATAGATGATCTTTTGGATTATTCTTCAACAGCAACCGAATTGGGTAAACCGGTATTTACTGACCTTAAGGAAGGTAAACTAACCCTCCCGCTTTTACTTCTGAAGGACGCAAACCCTCAAACAACACAAGCCCTCATTGAAGATTTTTGGTCTGTAAATAGCACTAAATCCACTCTAGATTCAGTAGGCTCTCATTTGAGAACATTGTTACATCAACACCAAGCTCTCGATCAGACTTACGATATTGCGAAGAAAGAAACTGAAAAAGCTGTGGCGATTCTAAATAATCCCGCATACGAACGCGAATCCTTTCACTTTTTCAGGTTGTTACCTAATTTATTACTAGATCGGTTAAAATAAGCACTTAGTCCTTATATCTACATAACCAGTTCTCACCAAGGGGTTGCCCATGTTACCTAGCCATGATCTTGTCAGTAGTTCATATTCTTTCGCAATCGCTTGTTTTGGAGCTGCTACTGTTTTCTTGTTTCTCCAAAGACAACAAGTGGCATCTCAATATAGAACAGCTGTAACTATATCTGGGATCGTGACTTTGATTGCTTGCTATCATTATTCTCGTATTGCCTATGATTATTCTCTTGGTCGCTCGGTAGATCTCTATCGATATGTTGATTGGCTGCTAACTGTCCCCTTGTTATTAATTGAGTTCATCTTATCACTTCGTCTGTCTGAGAATGAAACGCGCTGGAAATCATTCCTATTGTCTGTTCTAGCTCTGTCAATGATCGTTTTCGGTTATTTTGGTGAGATAGCACCTGTAAGTAGTTCAGATTCCTTAAAATTCTTCATTCTTTCCTGTATTCCCTTTTTAGCTATCATCTATCAGCTCTTTTTTGGTTTATCTAAAGCCATTTCAGCCCAACCTGCTTCTTCAAAATCACTGATTGCAAACGCTCGGAATCTAATCGCCATAACATGGCTTTTTTATCCTATTGTTTATGCGTTGAGGTTTAAAGGGTTCGATCCGGGCTCCCCATCCATCCAGTTGGGCTATACCCTTGCTGACATCATAGCTAAAGCGGGACTAGGCATCATGATTTATTCTGTCAGCATGAGGAAAACATCGTCTGGTAATTAACAACGTATAACGGCAACTTCTTTTCCATCGTTGCCAAACTTACTTATAAAGTTAATTATGAAACTTATTAAACTTACTTAAGAAATATTCTAGTAGGGTCGACATTGAATATTCACGAATATCAAGCTAAAGAACTCTTGAGAAAGTTTAAAGTACCTACGCCTGATGGTCAGATTGTTGGGACGTCGGATGAAGCACTTGCAGTCACGAAGTCTTTCGGTGGAACTACGATACTTAAGGCCCAGGTTCATGCGGGTGGGCGTGGTAAGGCAGGCGGTGTCAAATTTGCTAAAACTCCGGAAGAAGCGAAGGCTCTTTTTGATTCGATCATGGGGATGACTTTAATTTCTCCCCAAACAGGGCCTCAAGGAAAGATTGTGAAGAAGGTTTACCTTAGTAATCCTGTGGATATCGATCGAGAGTTTTACTTGAGTTTGCTAGTTGACCGTAAAACTGGCCGAGTAGCCGTGATTGCGTCGAAGGAGGGTGGGGTCGAAATCGAGAAGGTCGCCCATGAGACTCCCGAGAAAATTCTGACATTCACTATCGATCCCGCGCTTGGGCTCACAGGCTTTCAGATTAGAAGACTTTTGGCTCTTTATGGGCTCGATTCCTCCCAAATAAAATCACTAAATTCTTTCTGTACTTCTCTCTATGAATTATTTCTGAATAGTGATTGCTCTTTAATCGAAATTAATCCTTTGGTGGTCACGAAGCAGGGGGCGTTGATCGCTTTAGACGCTAAGATGTCGATCGATGATAATTCGTTGGGACGCCATCCGGAACTCTTAGCTTATCGTGATATAGATGAAGAAGTGGCTGAAGAAATTGAGGCTTCTAAATATGGTTTGAACTTTATCAAATTGAACGGCTCTATAGGTTGCATGGTCAATGGGGCAGGTCTGGCTATGGCGACCATGGACATAATCAATTTCTATGGATCCTCGCCAGCTAACTTTTTGGATGTAGGTGGAGGGGCCAGTGAAGATGCTGTAAAAAATGCGTTTAGAATTATTCTCCAAGATTCTCAGGTTAAAGCTGTTCTAGTAAATATCTTTGGCGGTATTATGCGGTGTGATATTGTGGCCTCAGGGATTGTTAAGGCTACTAAAGAAATGGATCTCAAGGTTCCCGTTGTGGTACGTTTGGAAGGAACAAACGTTGATTTAGGCAAAGAAATATTAAAAAAGAGTGGTTTGAATCTCATTGTTGTAGATAATCTTCGGGACGCTGCTGAGAAAGTCGTCAAAGCCGCTAAGGGCAACCGTGGTTGATCATGATTCAGATAAATATCAAAAACTTCTATTAGAATTCAGAGAAGTAATGCACCAGAGTACCTGGCGCTTAGGTTGGAATTTCTTTTTCTTATTTGTTGGACTCTTGCCCCTTATGTACTCTTTTGTATGGATAATTGGCCCCTCGAATTGGGAACTTACCCTCTTTCATACTCCGACCCTAATGCTTGTAGGTTCTTTCTTTTCGCTTTTTGTTGTCGTAGCACTGTTAGTTAAAATCTATCGAGATAATCTCAAATTGGACGCTCTAAAAAAACAGTATTTAATTCAACTTAACGCCATTAAACCAAATCTAGATAAAGACAAATCTCAACTATAAAAAAGGTGATCCTATGTCCGTGCTCGTTACCCCATCAACTCGACTCATCGTTCAGGGTATTACTGGCAAAGAAGGTCTTTTCCATGCAAAAGGTTGTCGGGATTATGGAACTCTAGTAGTCGGAGGAGTGACGCCGGGCAAGGGAGCCACTTCAATTGATGGCTTCGATGTTTATAATTCAGTCGAAGAGGCCATCGCAAAATCTTCTGCTAATGCTAGTATGATTTTTGTTCCTCCTCTTTTCGCTGCCGATGCCATTTTAGAATCACTCTATGCAGGGATTGAACTAATCGTCTGTGTTACCGAGGGTATTCCTGTATTGGATATGGTGAAAGTCAAGCGCTCCTTGTCTGATTTCCCTAAATCTAGACTCATCGGCCCAAACTGCCCCGGGGTCATTTCGCCGGGGATTGGAAAAATTGGTATTATGCCAGGCCCAATACATAAACAAGGACACATTGGCGTAGTCTCTAGATCCGGCACCCTAACCTACGAAGCTGTTGGGCAACTCAGCGCTCTTGGTATTGGTCAATCAACCTGCATTGGTATCGGAGGCGATCCAGTTAATGGGACCAGTCATATTGATGCCTTATCTCTCTTTGCTGAAGACGATGATACACACGCGGTGATCATGATCGGAGAAATCGGCGGGACGGCAGAGGAAGAGGCTGCAGAATGGATTAAAAAATTCTTCAAAAAGCCTGTAGTTGCTTTTATTGCGGGGCAATCAGCACCACCAGGGAGGAAAATGGGTCATGCGGGCGCAATCATATCGGGAGGCGCAGGAACCGCCTTATCTAAAATGGAAGCCCTTAGAGTGGCTGGCGTTCACGTCATAGAAAGCCCTGCAGAATTAGGTTCCACACTCCAATCCTTGATTTAATGTCTTTTATAATTGACTATTAATTCATGCTAATTAAACGTGAGATGGCCCTAGATCAGGATATCGGGCTTAATGGAGCTCTATTTGGCGGTGACATGATGTCGCATATGGATCAGACGGCAGGAATAACTGCAAGCCTAGTTAGTTATAACCGTCGTTTTGTCACTCGTAAGGTATCGGAATTAATTTTCCACAGTCCCGTCAGGCCTGGAGATATTATGGAATTTTATGCCCATGTTACCCATATGGGAACAACTTCAATAACGGTTACCTTGAAGGTTAAGGTCTATCAGCCCATATCTGATAAACGTAAAGATGTAACAAGTGGCGAATTTGTGATGGTAGCTGTGGACGAGGGTCTTAAGCCAGAACCAATCTTGTGGAAAAAGGAAATGATCGATAAGTGCAATAAGCCTGATGAATTCGATGCCTAATTCACGACTCAAAGCCCACGAGGATCACAGAAGGGAATGGCGTGAATTTGATTATGCTTACCCGGTTTTATCTCGACGCTCAAAAGGAATAAGTTTAGGGGTTAACCTCAATCCAGATAAGATCTGTAATTTTGATTGTGTTTATTGTGAAGTAGATCGAAATACTCCAGGAAAAAGATCCGATATTTCAATATCTCAAATTACTGATGAAGTTATAGAACTTTTAGATCTTATTGATCAGAAAAACCTATACAATGTCCCACCCTTTATAGGGATTCCTGATCATTTAAGACGCCTTAATGATATTGCTTTTTCCGGCGATGGAGAACCTACGACATGCTTGGAATTGCCTTTGGTAGTCCAGAAAATAGTCAGCATATTGAAGTCGAGGAATGACTCTTCAACTAAACTCATTCTGATTACTGATAGTAGCAACCTTCTGGCACCTCATGTTGTTGAGGCACTGGGTATTATGATGCCTAATCGGGGAGAAATCTGGGCAAAACTTGATGCAGGAACAGACGAGTATTACAAAGAAATCAATCGCACCCATATCCCCTTGGGTAAAATTCTCCGAAATATCGAAATCACCTCGCAACAATGGCCGGTGACTATTCAGTCACTCTTCCTCAAATGGAAGGGCCTTGGGCCGAGTCGAGAAGAGATTAAATCCTTTGCAAACCATCTCCAAAGATTCATAGCCAGTGGATCGAAAATACAAACACTCCAGATTTATACTGTCGCACGACCTACGCCCGAGTTAGCCGCCACTGCACTGACTTTAAGCGAATTGATTCTGATTAAAGAATGGGTACTGGATAAAGTTCCTTCGCTTTCAATCGAACTATACGAAGGGAACGCCTAGACCAAGAAAGCCCGAACCTTTTGTTCAAGGTGTCGTAGGTGCTCAAGGCTAGTACAGCTTTGAATATAGATCTTTAACTTTGGCTCTGTGCCACTGGGCCTGAATGCGATAAAGCTGTTGTCATCTAAATAAAACTTCAATACATTTGATGTGGGTATCGGCATGGCTTTTGCCAGGTCATCCTCTCGGTCTAAGAGTGGAGTTATACGGCCGTCTGAATGGGTAGTTGACCCGACTAAATAATCTTGACGAGAAACTACCGGAAGACCCCAAAAACTACTAAGATCCATGGTTCTTAGTTCCTTCATGAATCGGTTAAATTTCTCAAGCCCAGTAGAAGAAGGGTCTTCAAGATTCACCAAGTCATTATAGAAACAACCTGTGGATTGCTGCAGGTCTGAGATAGCATCCCATACTGACATTCCCTTAGATTCTATATCTTGGAGCATTTTGGCTACAAAAACGGAACTGCTCACGCCGTCTTTATCACGGAGACGTCCATCAATTAAAATGCCATAACTCTCCTCTGCGCTGAATACATATTGATCTCCAATATCGGCGAGCCGATTCATTGAATTTGCAATATTCTTGAAGCCCGTTAGGGTCTTGATAACTCCCAATTGGTGCTTTCTGGCTACGGCAGATAAGAAATCAGAAGTAACTATAGTTGTTATGATTGACCCGCTCATCGGCCTAGTCTTTGCAAGATAATCTAAGGTTAGTGAAGCTAAGTCATTTCCTGTCATTAATTTCCATCTATTTCCTAGTTCGTTAATATATCCTTTTTGTTCTGCCACTAAGCCGATGCGGTCGGCATCAGGGTCGTTCGCCAATATATAACGTGCATCGGATTGCATTGCATCGGCAATGACCGATGCATAACTTCTAATCTCTTCAGGATTGGGTCTAGGACAAGTTGGGAAATTGCCATCCATAACCGATTGAGAGGCCGATAGTAAGAGTGGTACTTCTGCTTTTTTGAAAATCCTTGCCACAAGAGCGCCCCCGGTTCCGTGAAAAGGTGTGTACATAATCTTTGGAAAAAGATTCGATTTCGTGTTCAAAGGTAAAAATGAACATGCATTAAGGACAAATTCCTCTTCAATTTCGGAGGGTATCAAGTCAGCATTAGCAATAGGACTAGAAGGAGGCCTCATGATGAGCGGAGATTCTAGAATAAGTTCCGCAATGCGCTTGTCCCATGCTTCAACAATTTGACCTCCTTGGTTATCGTACGCCTTAAGCCCATTGTATTTTTTTGGGTTATGGGAAGCCGTGATAATGATTCCGCAAGAAGCCCCAAGTCTTCTCATCGCAAAGCAGAGAAATGGAGTGGGTGAGGGTGTGGAAGATATCCATACCTTGAAACCCTGATCTAAGAGGACTGAGGCAGCATGTTCCGCAAACTTCTTTGAGTTTATTCGCGTGTCATAACCCACTACTGCAATCATCTGACCTTTAGTGAGCTCCTTAGCTGCTTGTCCTAAGGCATTAGTTACTTTTCGGATGGTGGGAAGGTTAATGCGGTTGGTCCCAGCACCCATTAGGCCTCTTACACCCCCGGTTCCAAATGAAAGCTCAGAGGAAAAACGGGATTGAATTTCTTCCAGTTGCGCTGAATCTAGGTGTGCCTTATCTGGGAAGATGGATTCAAGCTCCTCTCTGTACTCATTCTCTAAGGAGACATCTTTTAAGTAATTTAAAAACTTCTCAAGCATTTTCAGCCTTTAGGTTATTAATTTCTTGACTCGGACCATAAATTAATTGTTTCGTTGCATACTTTTTCTATCTCTTGATGGAGATCTCGGCCGTCATTGATGATTGTAAACATAGGTACATTGACTTTAGACGCTGAATATTGCTGATTGAGCTCAATCTTGCTATAGAGGTCTGCCCCTTCGGGGTACTTGGTCAAAAAACGTCCAACTCTTAAATGATTAGGTGCTTCAACGACCCACATGGAATCAAAGTGGGGTACCTCCTCTAGTCGTCTCCATATTGCCGATTCAAGCAATACTCCCTTAGGGTATGGGGGTATTAAGGAATCGAGAGATACTTTTATTTGTTCGAAGACCATTGGATGAATGAAGGACTCATACTCGCTGAGCATTTTGGGGTTAGAAAAAAGGGCCACGCCGAAGGCTTTTTCGATACATCTATCGGGTCTGACTGGGTAGATACCGGTGAGTTTATGCGCCCATTCTTGAACTTGCGGAACTTCAACTAAGATCTTTTTTGCAATATCGTCTGAATTCAGGTGTTGGAATCCAAAGGACTTTGCAATCTTCGCCACATGGGTTTTCCCTGAACTTATGGACCCAGTGAGACCTACGATAGGTAGATTGCAGTGTCTTTGCCATACTTTCATAATTATTTTTTCTTCATAACATTGATGAGTAAGCTGTAGGGCTCGCCGAATGAATGATCTTCCGTAGTATCCAAAACCACGAATATTGTTCTAATTCCATTGGATTTATTGATATAACTGGCGTAGGGATAACCTCTTTGAATTATATTTTGCGTCATTCCTTCTTCTACTTGCCCCCATTTATTAACTACACGAAGGGTAAACCAAGATTGGCGTTCAGCCTTAATTCCAAATTCATATGATGAATTTGGTGGAATATCAAATCGATAGGCTTTCCAGCCTGCTTGATCATTGACCTTATCCTCAATGATCGATTCCATCATTGGTGCAGCGACAGAAGGAATAGTTGATGATCTCCGTGCCATTCTCCTAAAGTCCAAACCCTTAGAACTTCCTGGCCAGCGACTAGGATCCATTCTTGAATCATCGACTAAGGGTCCTGGGACTGTCGTTAATTTTGCGCCATCTACTTTAGGGAAATCATCCGATCCCATCAAGCTTATGCAAGCCACCAGGATAAAGCAGGACTTAAGTTTCATTTTATTCATAACCCTCCCAAAAAAATAAGCTCCAAACAAGTGTCATCATCTATGATTTTCCCATAAGTGTCCCTTCGGACCCCCTTAAGTTCACGAAAGGCACATTTTAAGCATTCTATTAGACTTAGAGTATGGCAAGGTCAACCCTGTACCTACTGAATTGAAAGGCTCTTTGTTCTCTTACATCCTCAGCGAAGTCTTTTTTCTATATTCTCCAAAGATTGGTAACGTCCATGAACTTAGTTCACCCATATTTGAGATCCTAAAATGATAGATTCTAAAACCATTACTCGATTCGGGTGGGGTTTATTAATTGTGATCATCTGCCTAACTCCTTTATTAATTAGAAATATTAAATCTGTCGATAAGAATATTACCTTCAAGAGCTATACAGAAGGTATTGAAGGTAAAACGGGGACTCTAAAAGAGACGTATGAAAACCGCCAAATAACCCTTGCCTATGATTCAATTTCCACACGCACATCCCAAATATTTATTAAGCCTGCTCGTGTAACCTTCGAAGATCAATCCGGTAAATGGTTTATCGAGGGTTCTTCCGCTATCCGAAGCGATGACCAGTGGACAATCTACGGCCCGCTTTATGTGTCTTTTAGAGACTCTAACAATATTCTCATCGGTGAAGGGCTAGCTAATGAGGACAGCCCTTGTCTTCTTTGGTCTCGGGGCTCATGGCAGGGCTTGATTCCGATAAAGTGGTCATCACGGCCAGGCCTTTTTGGGGGGCTCTGGACTCTTCCGAAAGGTTGGATTCGGAGACCTAATGGGGCCTTTGAATCCCAAGCCTCACCTACAACCTTTCTAGCTAAGGACGACGGTCAAAGTAATCTTAAATCTCTACAAGCCGATGTAATCACAACAACAGAAGACCTGAATGAAATATTCCTGATGCGGATTCGATCAACTCTCCTTTTGGGTAATCTTGAGACGAGCAAAGCGACGGTAACGGATAATGAGATTAATTTTCCAACTACGGTATCTTTTGAGCGTGAGAAAGAACTCATGTTAAAAAGCGACAATGCCCACTATATCGATAGAGAGTTTTCATCCATCCTAAGCCTAAATAACGTCAATGGATCGAGGTTTGAGAACAATATTACCGAGACTGTCCGTTCGGATAATGCATCAATCTTCATAGATATCTCCAGATTTAACGGGAATGTTGAGTGGAATCGTATTGATGGATCCAATACAGCAAAAATCACAAGTCCCGAAATATATATACGTGAACGACAAGGAAGTTCTTATCCCAGTGATGTTCAACCTAATGAAATCTTTTCACCTAAGTCAACGGAGGTAATTTTAAATGACATTAAATTCTCATCTGAAACTCTACGTTTCAACAAAAGAGATTTTATTTGGTCATTAGGCCCGACTGTTCGAGGGAAGAGCAAAGATGGCATCTACAGCGGAGGAACAGCATCCGGTAACCGTGATTCATGGAAGATGCAAGGTCCCATTAAATATGAACTCCTAAATGATCAGGGCGTACTTTTGGGCGCGTTTCTAACGGGTACTAAACTCCAATGGACGCTATCGGGTGAACCTGTACTTTGGCGACGCGGTTCGGATTTGATTACGACTGCCAACATTATTAAGAATGGGTCCCTTATCAAGTTTCCGGGTCAACTCCGCGGTGTGTTCCGAGAACAAAAAGGCGATATTACGGTCGATGCGCCTAGTGGTTTATTCGAAAATAATGTGATGCAACTTGATGGCCCGATTGTCCTCAATGGATTGGGTTGGTCATGTAATGCCCGCAAGGCCTCGATCACTTTTGATAGTTCTAGAAAAATATCTATCATAAGGCTAGAAGGTGAGGTAACTCTAAGGGGTGGATTGGGAGAAGGTACTGGAGATCGACTCGAGATTGTGCCTAAACCCGGAGATAAAACCTATACTATTCACTGGGAAGGCCGCGTGAGAGGAACCAACAAGATCTATGACTAATCCACATGTGCCATCAAAGCCGGTCTTATCTATTAGGAATCTGCGTAAATCTTACGAAGGTCATCCAGTCGTTAAAGACGTATCCCTTGAAATTGGTCCTGGAGAGATTGTTGGCCTTTTGGGCCCTAATGGAGCGGGGAAAACTACCACTTTTTACATGATTGTTGGCATTGAATCTCCTGACGAGGGTTCTATTTTCTGGAATAACATCGATATCTCTTCTTTGCCGATGCATAAAAGAGCCCAACTTGGCATAGCTTATCTCCCTCAGGAATCTAGTATTTTTAGAGGCCTTACTGTTCGTGAAAATATCATGGCGATAGCTGAACTCTTAGCAATACAACTGTCTGAACAGAAACTCATCACCGATAAACTTATCGAATCTTTTCGTCTATCTAAAGTTGAAAATGTTCTAGGTCGGCAACTTTCTGGAGGCGAGCGCCGTCGCTGTGAATTAGCGAGAGCTTTAGTCTCTAATCCAAAAGTTATGCTACTCGATGAACCGTTTGCCGGCATAGATCCAAAAAGTATCGATGAAATTCATGAGTTAATCTACGACCTGAAGGCTAGGGGCATTGGCGTTCTAATTACCGACCACAATGTCAGAGAGACACTCCAAATAGCTGAGCGAGCGTATATTCTTGTCGACGGCGTGATTTTTAGAAGCGGGACGCCTCAGGAAATTGCTGCTGATCCCGACATCAAAAAGGTCTACCTAGGTGAAGGCTTTTCGTTAGCCTAGTATTATTGATAAAATAAAACTTGAAGGAGCGTTCCTCATGCCTGATCCCACCAACATCACAGCTCCTAAAGATACTCAAGAGCCCGTTCAAGTCTGCGATAAATGTCGCGGTCGTTTCGTTATGGACCACTTTAATCATGGAATATCTGGACAGGACTCAGTTTGCAAACGATGCCTGGTTGTTATGGGTTATCGTTTATAACTGATGCCTCTCCTAACCGCTGAACAATCCATAGACTCCCTCTTGGACAAGGTCTATTCTTCACAGCGCTTATCAATAGACGATGCTGTCTCGCTGTATGAACAAGCAACCCTTCCGCAATTGAGTCAGGCAGCGACTTTCGTTAGGAATAAGCACAATGATTCCTCTAAAGTCAGTTACGTTATTGATCGCAACGTTAACTATACGGACATCTGCAATATCTACTGTACTTTTTGCGCTTTTTATAAGAAACCCGGTGATCCCCGAGGTTATGTTCTTACAAAGGAGCAGTTGAGGCAAAAAGCCGAAGAAACTAAGGCGCTCGGTGGAACTGGATTTCTTTTGCAAGGGGGGGTTAACCCTGATCTCCCATGGGAATACTATTTAGATCTAGTTTCTTTCTTGCATCATGATCTTGGACTGTGGGTTCATGGATTTTCACCTGTGGAAATTCAAATGATGTCTAAACTCAATCAAAAAACATTACACCAAACGATCTCTGAATTAAAACAAGCTGGACTTGGGTCGATCCCCGGGGGAGGCGCCGAAATCTTAGTTCCTAGAATTAGGAAGAAAATTGCACCCTTGAAGGGTGGTCCCGAGAAATGGCTCGAAGTAATGGCGGCGGCTCATGACGAAGGAATGAAAACTACGGCCACCATGATGTACGGCATTGGTGAAACAACTCTTGAGAAAATACAACACTTTGACGCTATTCGCCTCCAGCAAGATCGTGCCTTGCTGACTCCCAATGAAGGCGGGTATACCGCATTCGTTGCATGGCCTTTTCAGCCTGGAAATACTGTCTGGGACGGTAAGCTTCCGATCGCTAATGATGATGAATACCTTAGAACAATAGCGGTATCTAGGATCTACCTCGATAACATTCCCCACATTCAGTCTTCATGGGTCACGATGGGGAAAAAAACTGGGCAGGTTGCGCTGGCTTTTGGTTGTGATGACATGGGTTCCCTCATGCTTGAAGAAAACGTTGTAAGTGCTGCAGGAACTTGCTATACCGTCAACTTGGAAGAGATGAAGCACCTCATTGTTTCTGCGGGATTCACGCCGTGGCAAAGGGATAATGTATACGGCCCTGTTCTGAGTGTTGGATCTATTTAATATTTTTGATTCCACTTACAACATGACCAGTAGGAATAATATTTTTGGCTGCGTCCTCACAATGACCCGTTTGATCATCGAAGAAGAAGTCAGGTTCGAATTCTTTTAAATAATCAGTCTTTGGGAGACCACCTAGAAACATAGCTTCATCAACGTGAATATCCCATGACATCAAGGTTCTAATAGCCCTTTCGTGGCTGGGTGCACTCCTAGCCGTAACCAAAGCTGTTCGTATCTTCATATTGGAGCCTTTTGATCGATCTTGGAGAAGGTTTAATGCTGATAAAAAGGGTTTAAAGGGACCTTCGGGCAGTGGATTTAATGCATTCGTCTTTTCATGTTGCTGGAAACCGGCCAACTTCGATTTTAGGTAAACGATTTCAGCTTCGTCGCTGAATAGAACAGCATCTCCGTCAAATGCGATGCGGACTTCATTGGGGTGGTGATCGGCATCATTCGAGGATAAAGGGTAGACACGGGCTGCGGGATATCCGGACTTTAATGCTTGGCGTACATCATCTTCTTTGGCTGAGAGAAAGAGGGTGGCACCTAATGGTTTGAGGTAAGGAAAGGGGGGACGTCCCTTAATGAAAACACCCCGTTTAACATCAAGTGACTCTGCCTGAGCACTTTTGAAGACGCGCATTCCGCTCACGGGATCATTTCTTGATAGGATAACTACTTCGACTAAGCTTTCATCGTGTGTGTTGAAAGCCATGAGCTTCTTGATAAGCGGGAATGCAACTCCTCGTTTAGCAGGTATGTCTAAACGGGAGAGCTGTAATCGCATGTAAGCTTGATCACCTTCTGTTTCAAAAAGTTGATTTTCATCCTCAAAATCAAATAGAGCTCGAGAAGATATTGCCACTACTAGTTGCTGGACATTGTTCATAGGTTTGTCATCTCAGGCGTTTTATAGGCTTACCATCTCGTGGCGTTTCCCATTCAATTGATAGCCATTCAGCGATGGTCGGAGCGATATCAACACTGTTAAAGGTACCTAAATGGCCAACCCGCTTTCCTATGAATACAAAAAAACTAGCCATCAAAGCCGATACTCGGAGATCTTCTTTTCTTGGATTTCTACCCGGTGAGATAGCGGCCGATGAAATGTAAGAGTGAGCGCCTTTGCGCCCTATGATCTCCCCAATAGCCTCGAGTTCATTTTTGCTATCCGAAAGCCAATTAGGTAAGTCAGCCATTATGAAAATATCACCAGTTCTAAAATTGTTTCTGAGATAAAACTCCTCAGGAATATCAGATCGTTTCCACGCCCGCAGACCCGGAAGAGCATTTAACCTCTGAAGGATTGATGGAATTTGCTCACTATTTGCGTAGATGAAGGCTGAGCCTCCAAATGCAAAAGCTTTAATATCAAATTCACTCAACAATGGGTAAAGGCTGATTTTTCTAGTAGGTGACGCCATTCCATGGTCAGAAGTCATAATGATTTTGAGATTGGGGTACTTAGTTCTACTCGACAGAATCCAGTCAGACAAGAGATCGTCAGTAACCTTTAGTTTTGTTAGTACTTCAGGGCTAAGGGCCCCGTAAAAGTGCCCTTCCGAGTCGGTACCACTAAGATAGGCCATGATGAATTGGATTCCCTGGGACAGCCCCTCGGAACATCGTGTCAAGTTCTCTTGATCGCTAACTTTTTTATCATAGATCTTGTAAACTTCGGGAGAAACCCCCTTCCACACACCGGTAGCACAAGGCCAATGGTAGACAGCGGTTCTAATGCCTTTGCGAGTACTGGCTACCCACAGGGGTTCTTCATTAAGATATTCGATAAATGCTGACGACTTGACAGTCTGATTTGTCGAAGAATCGTAATAAGAGTTCGAGACTATGCCATGTCGTTCAGGATGAACCCCTGTCGCTATGGAGACATGGGAAGGAAAGGTCATGGCGGGAGTTGTAGGAATAGAAGAACCCCAACCCCCCGATTCGTTGATTATTTTCCATAGACGGGGCATTGTTTTGTCGTTGAACTGATCAACTCCAATACCGTCTAAACTAAATAAAACGACTTTAGGAGCATGATTCGCCTGTCCTTGAATCGGTTTCCCTATCAATACAGTCAGAGTCAAGGCAAGAACGAAATAACTTAAAATACGCTTCATACACACATCCCAGGGTCAACTCAATGTTAGATACAACTAAACCTTATCCTATAGTCAGGCTAAAAAAAGACAAGGATAGCCTTGTTGGAAAACGTCACCCATGGATATTTAGTGGTGCTCTTCAATCTCTGCCGGATGAGCCCTTGGTAAGAATTGCTGATTCACAGGGTTCAGTCTTTGCTGTAGGGATGACTTCGAATGAAGGAATGTCGATAGCTATCCGTGTGTTGTCTTTTGAAGATGTCAGGATCGATGAAGAGTTCTTCTTCAAAGCCATCGAAAAATCAATTTCTTATCGACAACTCCTAGGTCTTTTCTCAATCAATCGTGCTTGTCGATTGATTAATGCAGAAGGTGATCGTATACCCGGTTTAATTATTGATCAGTACTCCCATGTCTGGGTCCTACAATCAACAAACTCAGGAATCGAAAAGCTAAGAGAATTATGGCTCCCGGCTATTTATCGTGTAGGGACCTCCCACGGGGCTCTTGTGTTTGTTGAACGCAGTAACTCCGGGCGGAAAACTGAAAACCTTACAATAGTTAATTCCCTTCTCAAAGGCAGTCTGTCTGGTCCAGTTGAAATACAAGAAGGACAGGCTCGTCTCTCCGTTCCTGTAATGACTGGTCAGAAAACTGGAATTTTTCTAGATCAAGCAGCTAGTCGATTGAAGCTTAATAAGCTAGCTTCATCCCTAGATATCCTGAATCTCTTCGGGTATACCGGTGCCTTTTCTATTCAAGCAGGCCTCGGCGGGGCTAGGCATGTCACTACAGTCGATATCTCAAAGGTTGCACTATCTATAGCTGAAAGAGATTGGATTAGTAATGGCCTAGACCCCAATCGTCACAACATCATTGAATCAGATGTCTTTGAATTCGTGCGAAAACAGACTTCAACCTTTGATTGCGTAATAGTGGATCCACCTGCGTTTGCTAAGCAAAAAAAAGATATACCCTCAGCCTTTAAGGCCTATAAAGATATTTTCAGAGAGTCCTCCAAATTAGTGAGACCCGGTGGGTTATTTTGGGTTTTTTCTTGTAGTCATTACTTTGACACCGAACGTTTTCAGGAAGTTGTATGGACCTCGCTCCTCGAATCGGGTCGCGAGGGATCTATTTTCGAGCATCTAGGAGCTCATTGGGATCATCCTTACAATATCAACCATCCCGAGGGGACCTACTTGAAAGGTTTACTGTTAGGCCTCAGCTAGGGTTCCTGATCAAACTGGCACATCCCATAGGTTTACCGTTGGCCATAATGGATTGAACTTCAGCCACATGGTCTTGGCAGTTACATTTATGGCACGTGTTGCTATAACTTTCTGCACATATGTCGGCTATGGTTATGGTTTCGAGAATTCCTAAAAGACGTTCATCAATTTGCCGCCAGAGAAGATTTGACATAGATTCAGGTGTCGATCTTGGTGGCTTAGACTTATTTCTTTTGACAGTTGAGCTCAGATTTGACTCTACAATTCGAAGCACTTCACCAATACTAATCTCATTGCACTTTTGTGTTAGTGCATAGCCTCCCTTGGCGCCGGGGGAGGACTTAAGAACTCCGGCTTGTGCAAGTTTTCTGAATACTTTTTCTAGAAAGGGAAGGGGCAAATTTTGGTTGAGAGAAATTTCTCTAAGCGGTACGGCTTTACCGTGACTTAAGTGAGCCAGGTCGAAGATGGCAAGAATGGCATATCGGCCTTGTGCAGTAATTTTCATAGACACCGCTCGCATCACTATTTTGTTAGATTTATTGGTATTACTATAAAGGCATGGCCACTATCAAACTAAAGACTATTTTAACCTTTTTGGTCATTTGTATATCTTTATCTTCGCAAGATGTAGATTTACTCCCCTGCGATCCGAAGGATAATCAGCCAGTCATCCTTGGGGTCACATCTAGGGATATGATCTTAAAGCATCGAACCATATTCAGTACCCAAGAGTCCGTTATCAAGTTATCTCCGGAGACAGTTGAAAAGTTACAAAAGCTAGATCAAGATCTTCAAGTTATCGTTGCTTTCGGATCTTGGTGTTCAGATACTCATCACCATCTCCCAGGAATCCTAGCGCTTGATCGAATCAAGAATCCGCACATCACCATCTCCTACATAGGGGCCGGAAGATCAAAACAGATACAGATAGAGAATTGGCCATCAGCACTCCCTTATCAATTCACGACTAAGGTTCCTTCTGTTTGGGTCTTTAGGAAGAATAGAAAGAACCTCTGGGCCCTCAAGGGTTCAATTATTGAGCATCCATCAGACCCTACAAAAACCATGTCTGATGAGTTACTCGAGATCCTATCTAAGTAATTATTTCACTCTGTCTCTGATCTTGGGTGAAGTGTATGATAAATCTTCTTTAGACGGCTGGTATGAATATGAGTATAAATCTGGGTGGTGCTGATATTTGTGTGACCTAACATACTCTGAACTGATCGCAAATCGGCCCCATGGTCTAGAAGATGAGAAGCGAAAGCATGTCGAAGGACGTGAGGGCTTATCCGATCTGCCGGAATGTCTGAAATAGATCCGTACTTCTTGATCAACCTCCAAAACTGCTGTCGAGTTAAGGGCTTCCCCTTTAGCGAGACAAATAGAGACATTGATTTTGTCTCAATAAATGATCTCTGCTGGAGCCATCGGCGTAACCAAAGTTCTGCACCATCCCCAAAAGGAATTAGTCTTTCTTTTTTACCTTTGCCCATGACTTTGAGAAAGCCTTCATCGATGAAAAGTGAGTTAAGCGGTAACTGTGCTAGTTCAGTGATGCGTAAACCACTGGCGTATAGAAGCTCAAGCCAAGCCCGATCCCTAACTCCTCTCGGGGTATCTAAAGACGGCGCATTGAGGAGACGTTCCACTTGTTCTTCGTTGAGGTATTTAGGTAAAGATCGAGGATTTATTTTGATCTGTGTTACGTCTTCGGGTCGAAGCGATTGATCACCTTCGAGATTAAGATATAAAAAGAAGTGCCTCAAACTGCTATTCATTCTCGCGATTGTCCGATTAGTTTTGTCTAAGCTCTGTTGATAAAGAATGAATGCATTCATCTTTTCTCGATTCTTGGATGAGGTAAAACTAAATTTGTATTGCGATGCCCAACTGACAAATTGTCTGAGGTCTGAGATATAAGACTGGACGGTATTTGGACTTAAGCCTCGTTCCGAAATCAGATAGCCCTCGAAATCTTTGAGGGTCAAAAGCCATTCTGATTTGGTCGAAATGAGGTTAGATTTAGGCATATTGTCCATCAGCCTTTCCTTGTTGTCTCAAGGCTATCCCTATGTTAATCTCACAACACATTCATTGTGGAGATTTCCTATGTCTGAAGTCAAATCTAAGGTTATATCGATCATCGCAGAGCAATTAGCTAAACCCGAGGAATCAATTAAGGAAACAAGTCGTTTCATCGATGATCTGGGTGCCGATAGTTTGGATACTGTCGAAATTATTATGGCTATGGAAGAAGCTTTTAGTATTGAAATCCCTGATACCGAACAAGAAAAAATCAAAACTGTAGGCGATGCCATTAACTATATCCAAAAAAACAAAAAATAATTAACTCAACCATCTTAAAAAAATGTCTAGTTCTTCCAAGCGTCGTGTCGTTGTTACCGGAATGGGTACTATCAATCCATGTGGTAATACGGTTAACGATACATGGGATGCTCTAGTCAATGGTCGAAGCGGCATTTCATTAATTGATCGCTTCGATACATCCGAGTACGCCTGTAAAATTGCCGGCCAAGTCAGAGGGTTCAACCCTGATGACTTCATTGAGAAAAAAGAACAAAAAAAAATGGATATTTTTATTCAATACGCGATGGCGGCTTCGTCTGAAGCCTGGGTTTCTGCTGGGCTGGATCAATTTGAGCTTACCCTTAGTCAAAAGGAGCGTTTTGGGGTCTATATAGGCTCAGGGATAGGGGGTTTAGACACGATCTGGGGTGAAGCAAGCCAATTTAAAGGCCCTAGGCGGATTAGCCCATTCTTTATCCCTTCGCTCATCGTTAATATGGCATCGGGCTCGGTTAGTATCCGATATGGCCTAAAAGGCCCTAATTCTTCAGTCGCAACCGCTTGTGCAACTGGCAATCACGCTATTGGCGACGCTTTCCGTCTTATTGCCCACGATTATGCAGACTTGATGATAGCGGGTGGTTCAGATTCGGTTATCAATCCCTTGGGCGTCGGAGGCTTTGCAGCAATGAGAGCTCTGAGCACACGCAATGATAGTCCTACAACTGCTAGCCGTCCTTTTGATAAAGATCGGGATGGTTTTGTAATGGGTGAAGGAGCAGGGGTCTTGGTTCTCGAAGAGCGAGATCACGCGCTTGCTAGAGGAGCGAAAATATATGCAGAGATTCTAGGCTACGGTATGACTGGAGATGCATATCATATTACAAGCCCTCCACCTGATGGAGATGGAGGCTCTCGTGTCATGAAATTGGCAATGAAAGATGCCAATATAACTCCAGACCAAGTAGGTTATATCAACATGCACGGCACCAGCACGCCCGTGGGTGATCAGATCGAATGCAAGGCCATACATAATGTATTTGGCCCTCATGTCGAATCACTCCTTGTCAGTAGTACCAAGTCAATGCACGGACATTTACTTGGAGCAGCTGGAGGACTTGAAACTATCGTAACGATCAAAGCCCTCGAGACCCAAGTTATTCCTCCGACCATGAATGTCGAAAACCAAGATCCTAATTGCAATTTAAACGTGACACCCAACAAGAGCCAACCTAAGACACTGACTATCGCTTTGAATAATGGGTTTGGTTTTGGGGGGACGAACGCTTGCTTAGTTCTTGGAAAGGGTTAGGCCTTCCTAAAGTAATGGTTTATGGGCAACTTTAAACTTTGCTCCCCTTATACCCCCTCAGGCGATCAACCTACCGCAATTAAAAGTCTCGTAGAATCAATCAATAACGGAGATTCCTACTCAACACTCCTAGGGGTTACAGGCTCAGGTAAAACCTTCACGATGGCTTCTGTTATAGCCGAACTTAATCGGCCCGCGTTAATCTTTGCCCCTAACAAGACCTTGGCAGCTCAACTTTATGTTGAGTTCAAACAATACTTTCCAGAGAATGCTGTTGAATACTTTGTTAGTTACTACGACTATTACCAACCCGAAGCGTATGTCCCCCATCGTGATTTATTCATCGAAAAAGATGCAAAGATTAACGAAGAACTTGAGAAATTTCGACTGAGCGCCACTAGAAATCTTTATGAGCGCCGAGATACGATCGTTGTCGCTTCCGTTTCTTGCATTTATGGACTCGGCAATCCTACAGCGTATCTAAATTTAGCGATAAAACTTGAAGTAGGTCTGCATATTGATCGACCACTCTTGCTAAGGAATCTAGTGGCGATCCAGTATCTCCGTAATGACATTGCTTTCGATCGGGGAATGTTCAGAGTCCGTGGGGATATGATCGATATTCATTCGGCCTATGAAGATGTTGCCTATCGAGTTCATCTGTTCGATAACGAGATTGAAAAACTATCCCTTATTGACCCCCTAACTGGGAAAATTATAGAAAATCGAACTCAGATAACGATTTGGCCTAAAACACATTATGTCACTCCGGATGAAACTCTAAGGAATGCAATTAATGAGATTAGTTCAGAATTGGAAACCCAAGAAAAAGATTTTAAAAAAATGGGCAAAATCGTTGAGGCACAACGATTACACCAGCGGGTTAGCTATGACATCGAGATGATGCGAGAAATGGGTTATTGTTCCGGCATCGAAAATTATAGCCGGTTCTTGGATAACCGAACGACGGGGCAACCCCCCAACACACTTTTGGATTATTTCCCTGATGATTTTTTACTCTTCATGGACGAAAGCCATGTGGCTATTGGCCAACTGAATGGTATGTATAACGGCGATCGTAGTCGTAAACAGACTCTCGTCGATTACGGTTTTCGCCTACCTTCAGCACTAGATAATCGCCCATTAAGGTTCGATGAGTTTGAAAAAAGGGTGAAACAAATTGTTTTCGTATCAGCTACTCCTGGGCCTTATGAACTAGATAAATCGGGAGGTGTTGTCATAGAACAAGTAGTTAGGCCCACGGGCCTAATCGATCCCGAGATCATACAACGACCACTTGATAACCAAGTCGATGATCTGATTGATACTATCCGTTCTGTTACGAAAGAGAATCATCGTGTACTGGTAACAGTACTAACCAAAAAACTAGCAGAACAATTAGCATCCTATTGCTCCGAAATGGGTATTAAAGCTGAATATATGCACAGCGAAATCGATACTCTGCAGAGAGTTGAGTTGCTTAAAAACCTTAGAAAAGGGGTCTTTGATGTCTTGATCGGGATTAACCTTCTCAGAGAAGGACTTGATCTTCCTGAGGTTGCTCTTGTTGCGATTCTGGATGCCGATAAAGAAGGATATCTGAGGAGTAAGAGTTCACTAATTCAAACAATCGGGCGCGCCGCTAGAAATATCAAGGGCAAGGTGATCCTTTATGCAGATCGTACAACAGATTCGATGAAATATGCGATTGATGAAACTAGCCGAAGAAGAGCCAAGCAACTAAAACACAATAAGGAACACGGTATTACTCCACAATCCATAATCAAGAAAATCGATGACGTTATGGGCTCAGCTTATTCTGATGAATTTGTATCTCCCATGATTAAAAACCTTGATCAAAAGATTAATCCAGCTGTTTATGCAAAAGAAGATGAATATCGAAAAATGGTAACCTCTCTTGAATCTCAGATGAAACAATTGGCTCTTGAGATGAAGTTCGAGGATGCTGCTTCGGTTAGAGACCAAATCAAAGGCCTTGAGCGACAAAGACTTGTTTTTTCACCATTAATCGAGCATGAGGGTTCCCCCGATGTATCATCTGACGACTAAAGATCGAAAATATTTAAAAGCACGAGCCCATCAGTTAAAGCCAATTCTCATTATCGGCAAGGATGGGTTAACTCCCTCCTTTGCATCTGAACTGCTACTAATTATTGAAAAAAAAGAACTTATTAAATGCAAACTTTCAAAAGTTGCATGGGAACAAAAAGAGATCATTGAAGCAGCCATTTGTAAAATATCGGGCGATATTATTATCATTCATCGCATTGGACACACGCTTATTTTATTCAAAGGAAAGTCCTCTGATAAAACAAAGTACCCTTTAGAAAATAGTAATCCCTGATTCTGTTACAACAGCATCGAGTCTATGGTCGTGAGACTCTGCCTTAAATGTCGATCTAGAAAAATTGTATGCGATACCTACTATATGCGGCCGGATTTTTAAACGGTTCAGGTAAGAGTCATAAAAACCACCACCGTACCCTAAACGATAGCCTTGGTTATTAAATCCAACGCAAGGAACCAGAACCAAATCTAAAGTTACATCTTTCTTAATTTCTATGGGCTCCAAAATTCCCTTAAACCCTTCCTCCAGGGGCCTCTTACCCCAAACTAGAAGCCTCGACTTTAGATCCATTACTCTAGGGAGGTAAAAATTAGCCTTAGGTAATTTAAGTTCAATTGGTTCTAAGTTTATCTCCCTCTGGATGGGAGAGTAGGACCCAATTGTAGTGAAGTTGCTAGGTTCAATATAATCCAGAATATACCGAACGACTCTCGTCTCTGCGAATGAGACAACTTCTTCAGGCAAACTAAGCCTTTGATCTATTAGGTCTTTACGAAGCTGATCTTTATCCATGACTAAACATGTGCCGGTATTTCTGGGTACTCCCTATAGAGATGATCTCGCTCTACTGCTGTATAACCTGCTGACGTGATCAATTCTCGGAGTCGCTGCTTGGTTAACATTTGAGGCGTTTTCGCGCCAGCATTATGGGCAATCTCCTCCTCAATAATAGTTCCATCTAGGTCGTTGGCTCCAAACGAAAGCGCTACCTGTGCGAGACCTTCGGTAATCATGACCCAGTAAGCTTTAATATGTGGAATATTATCCAAAAATAACCTTGCGACGGCTATTTCTCTTAGGTCAGCAAAGCCGGTCGTTTCCTTAATAGGGTATGTGCGGCCTAGTTCATTATCTTCAATTTGATAGGCTAGGGGGATATAAGCGAGGAAACCCTTCGTCTCATCTTGCAGGGTACGGAGTCGGTTTAGATGGTCGATCTTGTGAATAGGTTTTTCAATGTGTCCATAAAGCATCGTGCAATTAGTTTTTAATCCCTTTTGGTGACAGATCCTTGCATTATTTAGCCAAATGTTTGCATCCTTTTTACCTATACATATTTTCTGCCTTATTTCTTCATCGAAAATCTCGGCACCGCCTCCCGGACAGCTTTCTAGACCTGCCGCAATGCATCGATCAAGAAATTCCTCGATCGATATCCCGCTCACTCGAGCGTAATAATCCATCTCGACCATGGTAAAAACCTTCAAATGAATATCGGGGAACTTTTTTTTAATCTTTATGAATAAATCCTCGAAGTATTCAATTTTAAGTTTAGGGTAATGCCCTGCAACCATATGAAGCTCTCGAACTCCTTTATTGATATCTGAAGACAAATCTTGAATGATATCTTCGGCTGTCAGTACATACGCACGTGGATCTTCAGGTTTTGCCTGAAAGGCACAAAATTGGCAGTGGGTATAGCAAATATTCGTATAAGAAAGTCTCCGACTATGGACATAGTAACTTTTTCGACCATGCCTAGTATGCCTTACGTGATTGGCCAGGGAACCCAAGGTAGGTAAATCCTCGGTTTGGTAGAGAAGTAACCCATCATCAATATTAAGTCTTTGGCTCTCCAAGACCTTTTGGGCAATAGGAATCAAACGGGAATCACGGATGCCACTCAGGAGTGCGTGATTACTAGTCATTAAGAAAGCCAAGTAAGGGAAGGATAAATTTTTTTAGTTTTTTATCTATTCGACTGAAATAGGAGTTTCAAAAATATCACCTGCTTCTTCGACCTTACGTTCTTCCCATGCGATCTTGTCTTGTTCGACTTCCTGGATAGCAACATTCGACCAGAAACTAGCAAGTCTTGGTGCATCCTGCGCTTGGCCATTCTTAGCCATGGGAACGACAACCTCTACTTTAGGGAACGCATCTTCCTGAAGTTGGGCACAACGACGACCTGTGATCACCGCAAATCTATACTTATTACCAATTTCTTGTGGAATGCGAACTATAGTACGTCGAGGCATGAATTACTCCTAAGACTAATAGAGACAGAATTTAAGTCTACCATCTAAAGGAAGTTATTTAGTAGCAATCTTTCTAGATGGGATGGGATCTGCCTTAAAGCCACAAGCGGTAATTCCACTCAACAAACAGGTTAGTAGCAATAGGTTGATAAATTTGGAGTTCATTGTAGTTAATCATGACTTAATCTAGAAGATATGGCTATCAAGAAAATTCTAGTTGCTAACAGGGGCGAAATAGCTTGTCGAGTAATGAGAACCTGCTCCATGATGGGCATAAAAACCGTTGCCGTTTATTCAGAGATTGACCGTCAGTCTCAACATGTTCGATTGGCTGACGAAGCTTTTTGTATTGGACCAGCTCCTTCATCGGAAAGTTACCTTGTTGTCTCTAAGATTATTGATATAGCCAAACGGACTGGTGCAGATGCGATACATCCAGGTTACGGCTTTCTGAGTGAAAATGCAGATGCTGTTGAACAAATACGATCAGCAGGCATTACTTTTATCGGTCCTAGTGAAGAGTCGATGCGTCTCATGGGTTCAAAGACGAGCGCAAGGAAAGTGGCTATCGCCTCGGGATGTCCAGTCGTTCCCGGTATTCAGGAGACGCTAAAAGACGATGAACTATTGACTGAGTGTCAAAAAATTGGATACCCCATCATGCTTAAAGCGGCCATGGGAGGCGGTGGGAAGGGGATGAGATTGGTAACTTCCGAATCTCAGTTTCTGAGTTCCCTCCAACGCGCCCGGAGCGAAGCTCTCAATGCTTTTGGCGATGATTCTGTCTATGTTGAAAAAGCCATTGTTGCCCCAAGACACATCGAAATTCAGGTTTTTGGAGACTCTAAGGGCAATTTAGTTTATTTATGGGAACGTGAATGCACAATCCAAAGACGTCACCAAAAGGTAATTGAAGAGTGTCCTTCCCCTTTTATCAGTCCCGTTACTCGTAAAGCCATGGGTGAAGCTGCGCTTAAAGTTGCTAAAGCTGTTCAATATGTCGGAGCCGGTACTGTTGAATTCTTAGTCGATAAAGACGAGAAGTTCTATTTTTTGGAGATGAATACTCGTCTTCAGGTTGAGCACCCCGTCACAGAATGGGTAACTTGCCAAGATTTAGTCTCATGGCAAATTATGGTTGCTGACGGAAAAAGCCTACCCTTAAAACAAGACCAGATTCCGATGCAAGGCTGGTCCATAGAATGTCGTATATATGCAGAGGACCCAGACCGTAAGTTCATACCAAGTCCTGGAAAAATTACTTACATGAGTACACCTTCGGGCCCCTATGTTCGTAATGACTGCGGAGTATACGAAGGAAGTGAGGTCTCCAGTTACTACGACCCAATGATTTCAAAACTTAGCGTTTGGGCCCCTGATCGAATAACGGCTATCGGAAGAATGAAATCCGCCTTGTGTGAATATCAAATAGGTGGGATTCGAACCAACTTGCAGTTTCATCGGACTGTTATGGATAATGAGGCTTTCAAAAAGGGTCTCTTTGATACAAGTTTCTTAGACAAACCCTTTTGGATCACCACTTCATTTCCTAGTGAAATTATTCCCTTTGCCATTGCAACCGCATTATTAGATGAAATTAAATCCTCATCAACGCCAATTATTATTGGTGCAGCAACATCATCTTGGTCAGCTCCTCGAGCCGGTGGAATCTTCAATAGACTAGGAACGCAATAAACTTATGAAACGACTCTGGAAATACCAAGATCAGACTTTAGAGGTCACCATGGAGGCCATCGGCGATTCTTTCGAATTAAAGATTGGGGAACAAAAATACATTACCCATATTGCAGAAATCAGACCCAATTTATATTCTGTATCCATTGATGGAAGAGTTTATGAAGTAAAGTCTGAAAAAATTAAGTCTGATAAAAGCTATCTTTCTATATTCAGGCTTCTATTCAAAAATCAGGACCTTAAGGTTGAGCTTATTAACCCAACTAAACAACACGCAGGTAACCTTGTGGCTGCTTCAGGAGGTTCAGAGCAAATATATCCCCCTATGCCAGGTCGAGTCATCAAAATCGTGGTTAAAGTCAATGATTCAGTGAAGTCCGGCGACACACTTCTGATCCTAGAAGCGATGAAGATGCAAAACGAAATAAAAGCCAGTATTGAAGGCAAAATTAAGTCTATTTCAGTTTCGGAAGGTGCTGTTGTTGACCCGTCTGTTTCGATGATCGAAATTGCCCCTGATCCCTCAAAAGACTAGTTCCTAGACAAATCTTTCCTCGTGTTAGATTATTAATTAAACCGAACGCACGACGGCGGAAGGAGAGTAAATGCCAAACGAAGAATCACCGGCAAAAAAGTATCCCGTATTCTTGCCTCGAACTAATTTCCCAATGAAGGCAGATCTGCCCCAAAGAGAACCAAAGTTAGTTGAGAAGTGGGAGCACACAGGGATTTACAACATAATTGAGATGGTCAAAAAAGAACAAAATACACAGGGCAAAGGTAAAGGCCGCCGAATATTGCATGATGGACCGCCATATGCTAATGGCCCGATTCATATTGGTCATGCACTCAATAAAATATTGAAAGATTTTGTCATCAAATCAGCTTGGCTCGATGGCTATGAATCTCCCTATGTCCCCGGCTGGGACTGTCATGGCCTTCCGATAGAACATGCAGTTGAAAAAGAGCTCGGAAGTTCGCGAAAAGATCTTTCTAAGGAACAGTTCATAGAAAAATGCAGGAATTATGCCAAGAAATGGATTCATACCCAATCTGAGGGTTTTAAGAGGCTAGGAGTGCTCGGCGATTTCCGCAATCCATATACAACAATGACTCCGGCTTATGAGGCGGAAACGATTCGAAACCTAGCGAAACTATTCGACGTAGGCCTAATTACAAAGAAATTGAAGGTTGTCCATTGGAGTTATGGTGCCCGAACAGCCCTTGCTGAAGCAGAGGTGGAGTACGATGATCATGATACAACTGCCGTAACAGTTTCATTCAAGATTCAGTCAGTCTCGAATGCTTCGATCAAACTTCCACAAAACTGTTACGCCTTAGCTTGGACAACAACCCCTTGGACACTCCCGAGTAATAAAGCGCTCGCTGTTAATCCGAACCTAGATTATTGTTTCCTTAGTGTTGCTGATGTTGGGTATCTAGTCGCCTATGAACTGAAGGATAAGATCAATCAAGATTTGTTTAGCTCTAAAGCGACAACAGGGGAACCATTTAAAGGAGCGCTTCTGATTGATGCTTATGCCGTCCATCCCTGGATTGATAGACCATCACCATTTCTAATGGGTGAACACGTAACCTCTGAAACAGGAACGGGCATTGTCCATACAGCCCCGGACCACGGTGTTGACGACTTTAATACTGCCCAACATCTAGGTCTTTTCCAGTATGTCGGATCAGATGGTAAATATTTACCCCATGTAAATGATGAAGAACTCGTGGGCATTAATGTATTTAAGGCAAATGAAATTATTCTCAATAAATTAAAGACCCATAAAGCTTTATATGCTGAAGAGCCTCTCAGGCATTCATATCCACACTGCTGGCGTACTAAGACTCCAATTCTATTCCGCGCTACAGAACAATGGTTTATTTCGATGGACAACCTTTCATCCACATCCAATCGAACTCTTCGAAATATGGGTTTAGCCAATATTAAAAAGGTCCAATGGATACCTTCTCAGGGAGAAACCCGGATTACCTCGATGATCAGCGCTAGGCCTGATTGGTGTATCTCTAGACAGCGGTCCTGGGGAACGCCTATTCCCATCCTTAAGCATAAAAAGACTGGAGAACCATTGGTGCACCCCCAGTTCTTTGAAAAAGTGGCCCAATTAGTTGAGATTAATGGGATTGAAGCCTGGCAGAAGGTTTCCGTCGACGAACTCTGCCGTGGGATCGATATGAATCCTTTGGATTGGGAAAAGGAAACCGACATACTCGACGTATGGATGGATTCGGGGATTTCAGCCTCCGTTATTACAAAGACACACCCCTGTATCCTGGAATCTGATTTTGGTAATTTTATCTATTTTGAAGGTAGCGATCAGCACAGAGGATGGTTCCATAGCTCTTTACTTTTCAATTTGGCGGTGTCGGGGGATAAACCTTATTCCACGGTCATTACTCATGGATTCGTTCTTGACGCTAAAGGTCAAAAGATGTCCAAGAGCCAAGGTAATGTCGTTAGCCCTGATGCAGTATTTAAGACCTACGGAGCAGATATTCTTCGATGGTGGACTGCTTCGTCTAATTTTCATGAAGATGTTCGAATCTCTAATGAAATCCTGGATCGTTCAGCAGATTCGTATCGAAAGATCAGGAATACTATCCGCTTTATGTTGGGTGCCTTGAGTGACTTTAAACCCACTGAGCCTTCCATACCGTTCAAAGAAAGAAATCCCATCGACCAGTGGATTCTCACGAGGTTGAATGATGAAAGTCGTAAAATTATTTTAGCTTATCGATCGTTCGATTATATCGAAGCAACTCGAATCATTCTATCCTTTTGCCAAAATGAATTGTCGAGTGTGTACTTTGATGTGATTAAAGATTCACTTTACTGTGATGCGCTAGGGAATAGAAAAAGAGTCTCTTATCTGTTCACCCTGCAAGAGATTCTTAACTCACTCCTCAAACTTCTTGCCCCCATACTTTGCTTCACAGCCAGTGAGGCCTGGGAGATCCTTCATCCTGAGTCGAATATCTATGAGTCAACTTTCACGGAACTTGATAATGACTCCCCGATCGATATTTCAGATTGGAGCACTTTCTGGCAACTTAGGAAGGAGATACATGCTTCGATGGAACCACTCAGAGCTGGCAAGACTATTGGAACAAGTTTGGATACCAAAATCACTCTCGAGGACTCTCCTTCAAGTAGAGCGATCCTCCAAAAACTGGGAGATCGTCTTAGTGACTACTTTGTATGCTCGGAAGTAGTCTTAGGAACATTGAGAGAGCCACAACAGTCTAATGCTATAACTTCTTCTTTCGGTTTTAGGTATTACGTTGAACCAAGCAAACTCCCCAAGTGTCCGAGATGCTGGAAGCACGTGAATCTAGACCCGAGGCCTGATCATAGAGAATTATGCCTTCGTTGCTATAAGGTAGTTCTCTCTTGAAATCCATGACCCTAAAGACTTTATGGCTGATAACCCTTATTGGGATCGATCAGTATACGAAATCCTTAGCCGTTTCAATTAAGTTCAAAGAGATTGTTCCTTCTTTCGTCAACGTTAGTCTCACTGAAAATCCAGGAATTATCTTCGGCTTTTTATCAAGTTCTGACCATCAGAACAAAACTACATTTCTGATAATTATTGGATTAATAACTATTATCTATTTTGGAACTCTTTATTTCCGAAACTCCTATTCGGGGCTATCCAACTTCTCCCTTGGAATGATCCTTTCGGGCAGTATTGGAAACATTCTCGATCGAACTCGCTATGGCTATGTTATAGATTTTATTGATGTCTATTACCAACAATGGCACTATTGGACATTCAACTTTGCAGATACCTTTATTGTCCTCGGTCTTATAGGTTGGCTTATTTGTGATCTTGTATTGGATAGAAAAACCTAATTGCTACTCGACTTCAAGAACTTGTTCGTCAGAGATCTCTTCTTTAGTGAAAAAACTTAAAGTATCTGCACTGACTAAAGACAGTAGACTCATATAGGCATAGCCATTAAAAAATAATATCAAGAAGGGTAGGGATGCCCACTTGTGTAAATAGACACTAACGAAAATAGAAACTAGAAACATGAAGGCAAAAAGCAGTTCTAGATAAGTAGTAAAGCTTTTGCTAACTCGGTACTTAATCTTTCCCGTATTCTCACCTTTTACGTCTCCCATCTTTGGGGTTCTAGTGAATTCAGTATCTTCAGTAAAGAACCCCTCGAGAACGGCTTTAGATTGATTGAAAGCTAATCCGACTCCCAAACTCATGAGTCCTGGTATATATTTTAGGCGTGATTTCCATCCCACATTGTCCGACAACTCTTTCTGGCTGAGTCCGAAATATAATCCGATGCTAAGTGCATTGAGTGCGAAAAAGGGTCCGTCGGTCATGAGTAGTACGTGAATTGGTGTACCTGCCCTTAAAACCATTGCGGGAATCATTAGGATGCTTAGAATAACCACTAATAAATAGTTACAGTTGGCTGTGAGGTGAAACCAACATTCAATTTTTGTATGTAATGAAGCTTTCGATTTCCATATGGTTCCCATCAACTTTCGTATGACCTGTGCATTACCTTTCGCCCATCGGTGTTGCTGACTTTTGAAAGCGTTAACATCCGTGGGTAACTCCGCGGGCACTAATAGATCTTTTAAATAGACACCACACCAGCCCTTAAGTTGTGCCCGGTAACTCAAATCAGCATCTTCAGTTATCGTGTCATGCTGCCAACCTCCAGCATCTTCAATCGCTGATACACGCCACATACCTGCCGTACCGCTAAAATTGAAGAAGGCGTTTGATCGATGTCGGACGGTATGCTCAAATACAAAATGTCCATCGAGAAGAATGCCCTGAACCTGGGTTAAAAGTGAGGATGACCGATTTAAATGAGTCCAACAACCCTGAATAAAAGCAATCTTTGGATCTTTGAAGTATGGAATAGCATGTTTCAAAAAATTGGGATTGGGGACAAAATCTGCATCAAACATCGCCACAAACTCACCCTTGACTACTTTTAGGCCTTCTTCGAGTGCCCCGGCTTTATAGCCCCGCCGATCTATGCGGTGAAGGGAATAGATATCGAAACCTAATTGTCGGTATCTAGCAACAATAGAATCAACTAGGTCTCTTGTGTGATCTGTCGAGTCGTCCAAGACTTGAATTTCGAGTTTGTCTTTAGGGTAGTCTAGCTGCGCTACTGAAGAAATAAGTCTTTCGATTACATTGTATTCATTGAAAATAGCCAATTGAACGGTGACTTTAGGCAAAAAAGAAGCATCGCCAAGAGGAACAGGTATTTCGTCTTTATGTTTATAGTAAAGGTATAAAATCCAAAGTCTGTGAGTTCCGTAGATACTCAAGATCGTCAGGATGGTGAAATAAACACCAAGTACTATTTCTCGATAGAACAGCATTAAACAGACCTTTCCTGAAGTTCTATTATCTTCTCAGATTGCACATTAAATTCAACACTTATTGCATTGTAATTCGTAAGGTTGGCTGGGGAGGTAGGATTCGAACCCACGATAAGCTGAACCAAAATCAGCTGCCTTACCACTTGGCCACTCCCCAAAATAAGAAACTTTATTCTATCGCAAAAAAGGGCTTATTTTGATGAGTTATCTGATTTGGGTGTGAGTCCAAATTCTTCAGCACTGAGAAGATCGGGTCGTACTACCCCATCTGTATGGTCAATATTTGATATGGTTTTAGACCCAGAAATCTTTTCAAACGCCACGAGCACCTGTCTTTCAATTTCAATTCTTAAATCATTATTTAATGGATAGGCAATGTCCTTGAAACTCCCGTCACGTTTTCTACGACTTGGCATAGCTACAAAGAATCCATCATCAGACTCAATGACTCTTAGGTCACTTACTAAGAAACTGTCATTGATGATGATAGTGGCGTAGGCTTTAAGTTTATCGTCGCCTTTAACGAGATTGATACGTATATCTGTAATAGTAATCATATTGTTTAGTTTATTCGATTTTTACCCAACCGTACTGACGATCTTTGAGATCACCTCTCCGGTATGAGTAGTAGCGCTCAACATTGCAATAAGTACATTCGGATTGACCGAACTCCAAATCTGGATCGAGGCCTTTAGCTCTTGCTTGTAAACGTATAAATCCAGGTAAATCAAAATAATCCTTTTGGTTTTCGTTCCTGCCGTTCGCTTGGATCCAATGTTGATGGGACTCGGCGGCTTTAAAAACTTCATTACCAACCTGAAAATGACACTTTAATATACACGGACCTATGGCCCACGCGGCGGTCTTTAAAAGACCGCCGCGTGCAATGAATAGGTCTATAAATTTACCCCAAATGCCACTTGTTGCGCCTCTCCATCCTGCATGAACAACGCCGGCAAATACTCTGCCATCAATTAATTCTCCTCCAAATAAAATCGGGGCACAATCCGCCACTTTTACTCCAATTTTGACTCCACTCTGAGTTGTGAATAGTGCATCTGCCGAGCCTAAGCTCTGATCAGAAATATATTCGGCAATATGATTACCGTGAACCTGTGATGCAGTTTTAATATCCTGTCCGGCCGAGAAGTCATTACGGTCAGTAAAGCCCCAAGTAATTGGGAGGTGTTTCGGGGACTTCAATTGCAGGACCATTTTTCAGTACCTAGAGAAATGTGCGCCCACAACAATTAGATCAGTCAACGGCCATAAGCCCAGGAAGATATACATAAACTTCTTATGATCTAGTCTAGACATTGTGAGTAACCGGCGTTGCCAATGAGATAGCAAAACAAGCCAAACCAAGAGATTTAGTAAAAGGAGGATTGAGTATCCAGAATTATGGAGAGTTCCCCAAATGAACCATAAAAAAGCCACAAGCGAGAAACCCATTGATAGAGTCAGAGCTTTGTCTGTGCCCAACCAAAGAGTCAGGGTCCGATCACCACGGCGATTATCTTCTTCGTTTTGATAGATTTGGGTCAGGGGATAAAGAGCGCCAAATAGAAAAGCGAAGCCGACCGATAATTTGATAATCTCTGGAGTAATGATATTGCCCATGGATACGAATCCTGCCATGAACACAAAGAAGCCAAACCCCAGGGCATTAATAAATAGATCGAAGCCAGGCCTAGATTTGAGTCGAATTGGCGGGGTCGAATAAGCAATACTCATCAAAACGCATGTCATTACAATCTCAAAAAAGTATTTATCACCGATCGTTCTATTTGCTTTATACATTGATGCAAAAAGGGATGAAAATAAAAGCAAAAACCCCCAAATTGCTAGATGCTTTGGAGGCTTAGGCGGGTTATTCAAAAAAGCAATATCGCCATCGTCTTGGTCGAAAGAGGAATTCAAAGCGAGGGTTCCTCCGTTGAGGAGTAATACAAAGATGAATACGGACATAATGGCATCTGATAGATCAAAGTATTTAGAGCACATCATTCCTGCAGCCAAGTGGAAGGTAACGACAGGCCACTCTTTGGGCCTCATATGTAAAAAATAAGCTCTAGCTGTGCTGTACATTAGCCGTGTTTAAGAATCTTGATTGCAGGTTTATTAACTTCGCGCCTGTGGGCTAGTAGGGACATAGCAGATGAAAGATGATTGTAATTGAAAGTAGCATCAACGCACATACCGTAAGGGAGCTCTAGTGGAATCAAAAAAGAGGGATAACTCGAGAGCTTCCGGACACCTTTAAGGAGTCTATCTGTACAACTAACAGCCACAATCAGATCTGGATTTGACTTCTTTGCTTCGATATAGGCCTTGTAACTTCTATTTGTAATCCTAACGTTCCATTGTTCTTGTACGCTATCTTCCACTAGGTTTTCTATGTGGCATAACCCACAGTTATAGCAAGACGACATTTCTTCGAGAATAGGGGCAGTACAATTGGACCACTGGATACAGTGCGGCAAAAGAAGGAGCGTCTTCCTCGATTTAGTATTTACGAAGGATCGAGAAACCTTCTCGTTATTCCATTTGAAGAAACTCATCAGAAAAGTCTCTTCGTTCTTTATGAATTTAAAAAAGGGCCTTAATATGTCCACAAAAAATAAATCCACACGCATTACAGAGGAATGATAAGCGATATAGCGATCACCCTCCCTCATTCCTAATTCCATCAAGATGATGGAAATGATCGAAAGAATCAGGTACCAAGACGCATAGTTATCCTGCGTTACAACGAAGAGGTAGAGAGACGCCACCAGTGAGGCAAAGGGGATTCCTAGGCGTAATACCCTGAAAAGCCTAGAGCCAATGAGGGTCTGTATACCGGAGGATTCCACTGTCATCTCCCGAGGGAAGCGAGACCTAGAAGTTTTTTTAGGTCTTCATCTTTCCAGCGAATTCCACCACCCACGAACATAGTTCTGAAATCTTTATTGGCAATGTCCTGAACCCCAGCTTGGATATAGAAATTCTTATAAAACTGGTAACTGGACGTTAAGCGATATCGAGGATTATTCTTGTTAATCGTTGGATCTTTAGAAAAATCATAAGCGGTAACGCCAAATCTTAAGGTGTCATCAAGGTTTCTTAGCTCGATAGACCCCCCGCCTTTTCCGTCGAAAATACCTGCAGAGAAAACAACATTACCCACTTTTTTGTTGAATGCTGCCGATACAGACATAGTTTTATCAGAAGTGGTAAGGGATTGTGACGATACGAGGCCTGAAGGCAAGCCTGTAGTCGGATCAATGTTGGCAGACGTCTTGATAACATTTGAATTCTTACCATCCGGCGAGCTATTAAGCTCCAAGCTATACCAGTAGTCAGTTCGAGGAGCCATCTCTATTCGTAAGCCCGACCGTGCATCGCTTCTTTCGGACCAGTAAGCGGCTGAAGCATCTAGCGTTAGATCGAGTTTAGAATACCCACTTAGGGCTGATTCTAGAGAATCGAGCGTCTTATTGATTTTTTCACCTGTTGCCCCATCATTTAAAAGCTTGCCAAGAGTACCCTCGCCATTATTTATCTTCTGACTCATGGCGTTAAGATTATCCGCCGTGGTTTGGAACTTTGTCGCCAGTAATCTTATATCCTTGATGGCGGCGGAGGTATCTGACTCATTCGCTTTGATAAAGGCATTAAAGGTTTTTGCAGCAGTTTGGAATTCATCAGCTAATTGGGGAAGTCGTAACCTCAAATCTGAGGTAATGACATTCAAGTTATCAATAATAGAAGTTAAGTTGCCCCCATCGCCATTAAAATTTCCAGTGATACTTTTAATATCCTTTCCCACGTCGATCAAAACGGCGACTAACTCATCTAACCCCGCGCCTTGAGCCGTTTTTAAGGTTGATCCCGATATCAAAACCGAATTCGTTAAATTACCATTAGTGAAATCAATATACTTCTCTCCCAGTATTCCTAAAGAAACAAGGCTCACTTGAGCGTCAGCATAGACAAGTAGATTTTCCGGTAGCGAGAAAACAACTCTTGCTTTTCCCCTGTCCAGATCAATTGACTCTACTTTGCCTACACGAACTCCAGCTGCGCGAACATCACTTTGACGACTCAGACCAGCAACTTGATCGAAATAAGCTGTGTAAATCTTTAGGCCTTGCTTTGAGGATAGACCCAATTTATCTAGAGATAGAACCAAGGTGACCAACGCCAAACTGGTAGCTATAAAAAAAATACCTACTTTAAATTCTGTTTTCATTGGGTTTTCATGTGTCCTTATAGATCTTTATAGTAACGTTCTTTACCTTTTCGGGGGAGAGTCTTCGAGGAAAGGCCCTTCAGAAGTTCCCTTTATAAACTGTTGAACTAAGGGATCTTGGATGGCGGCAAACTCTACAGGATTCCCAGATGCAACGATTGACCCTCTATGGAGTAGAGATATATTTTGACCAATCATAAATGCAACTTTAAGATCATGCGTAATTGTTATCGTAGTTGCCCGTAATTCATTTCTCAAATCTGTAATAACTTTAGAAATGACATCGGTCATCACTGGATCGAGACCCGTTGTAGGCTCGTCAAAAAGAAGGATCTTCGGCTTGAGGGCGATAGCTCTAGCAAATCCAACACGACGCTTCATTCCCCCTGATAGTTCTGATGGATAGAGATCTCCAGTACCCCTTAGGCCTACTAAGCTCAAACATTCGTCGACCCTAGACTGAATTTGTACGGGCGAATATAGAGTGTGTCGCGACAATCCGAAAGAAATATTTTCTGTAACTGTCATCGAATCAAATAAGGCAGCCATTTGGAAACACATGCCTATCTTCTTTCTTATTTCGAAAAGGGCAAGGGGCTCGTCTAAATCAACCTCGGCTCCGTCAACAAATATACTTCCATTGTCTGGACGAAGGAGCCCCAGAACGACTTTGAGTAATACAGTTTTTCCGGTTCCTGAACCACCTAAAATTACCCTACTTTCAGATTCTTCTACGTTTAGTGAAACGCCATCGAGAACTCGGTTATCTCCGAAGGCTTTCGATACGTTATGAAGTGTGATCATGGGCATTGGTTAAACCAGGAGAAGCTTCGTAAGGACAAAGTCGGAAATTAAAATCCAAAGACTTGAAGTAACCACACTACTGGTAGGCGCAGCACCGACTCCAACAGCACCCCCTTGAGTTCTATAGCCTTTCCAGCATCCTACAAGGGAGATGATGACGCCGAAAACAAATGCCTTAATGAGGGCTATTCGCAAATCGGAGGAAGAAATTAGCTTGAAGAACTCGGATGTGTAAAAATCTGAACTCTGAAATGATAAATTGACAAGAATAAAATGACCACCCCAGAAACTGATATAAATAGAAAGTATGGTTAGCATTGGGACCATGAGGATCGAAGCTAAGAACCTTGGAACAAATAAATAATGCACCGGGTCAGTTGCTAAACATTCCAGGGCATCAATCTGCTCGGTTATCCGCATGGTTCCGATCTCTGCGGCCATCGCCGATCCCACACGCCCCGCAAGCATTAAACCAGTAATGACAGGTGCCAACTCCCTTATAACAGCGAGGCCTTCAACCTGGCTGGCTAGGCCTTCAGCCTGAAATTGCTTAAAGCCAAAGGCTAATTGAACGGCGAATACCATACTGACCGCAAGAGAAGTCATCAAAACTACAGGAACAGAGGAAACTCCAACCAAAGAGCATTGGCTTAAAAAATATTTCGTATCAAAGGGTCGCCTAAAAATACTCCTTATACTTTTCATACCAACTATTATGAAATCTCCAAACGATGAAGTATTAGATATGATCCAAGTCCCCAGAAATTCAACGAATGAAGTCATTTATTTTTTCGCCTTATTAATTGGCCGATTAACCTGAGGAACTCTACTTTTGGCTTTGTGGTGTCGAGGAACATCTTCAGTTACGGTCGTACCTGCTGCCACTAGAGCTCCATCTCCTACACTAATAGGAGCTATCATTTGGGTATTGCTACCGATAAATACATCATTGCCAATAATTGTTTTATGTTTGTTGACTCCATCATAGTTACAGGTAATGACTCCAGCACCTATGTTCGAATTCGTTCCAATGGATACATCCCCAAGATAAGTGAGGTGGTTAGCCTTGGTACCCTTGGATATCTTGGCTTTCTTAGTCTCTACAAAGTTTCCTATTTGCACATGATCGGCTAATTCTGTCCCCTCTCTTAATCGTGAAAAAGGCCCTACAATAACGTGGTTTGTAAGCACAGACCGGTCGATCAAGGTGTAAGGTCTTACTATCGTGAAATTACCTAATTTTGAATCTTCTATACGTGATCCAGTTTGTATTTTGCTGCCCGTTCCGATACTTACTGCACCGATTAAGCTGACATTAGGCTCAATCAACACATCGGTACTTAACTTGACTCGAGGTCCTATAAAAGTATTCGAGGGGTCTAAAATTGAAACCCCTTGTTTAAGCCACGCATTATTAATTTTCTTTTTGGCATAGTCATGGAGTAGTGATAGATCAGCTCGAGTATTTAATCCAGAGATTTCTTCTAAACCAAATCTAATCGATTTAATTTTGAGACCTTTAGCAAGGCTATTGATTGCATCAGTTAGGTATAATTCTTTTTGCTTATTACTATTCTTTACCAATTTCAAAAAAGGTAATAGAGTCTTCCAAGAAAGAGCATAGAAGCCACTATTTATAACCTTGTGAAGGTACTGAGCTTCAGTTGCATCTTGATCTTCTACTATCGAAACTAGGTTGACTCCGGATTTCTCGATGAAGACCCTTCCATAACCCCTGGGGTCAACTACTTCTGAAATCCCTAATGATGGACAGTTCTTTATCAGTTTAGATAAGTTTGATTCTGTTATGAGAGGTGCGTCGGCACTCAGAATGAGTACATTATTCGCTTTAAGTTTATCAATTAAGGGTTTTGCAGATAGGAGCGCATCAGAAGTCCCTTTTGGCGCAGATTGAACAGCAAAATAAATCTTAGTCTTGAAAAGTTTATTTTCTTCCCAAATCTTGATTGACCGCTTAATTTCATCATGATTCTTGTTGACAACTATCACCGTATTCTTAACTTCTTTAGGGATAGCCCGTAAGACCCATAAAAGGGAAGGGTCACCAAGGATTTCATGTAAGACTTTCGTCTTAGGCGAGACCATTCTTTTGCTCTGGCCGGCCGCCAATATAACTGCAGTGAATGACAAACGACACCTCTATTAATTTATTATCCTACTGATCTATCAATCTGCAGATAACACTATTCAAATAAGCCTTTCGACCGCATGGATAATCTCAGGGCTAACCTCGAAGATTCGAGAAAATTGCGATGATCCGCAATCCCGAGACCAGCAATGTCAAATCCCGTTCCATGATCGGGGCTTGTGCGCACAAAGGGGAGGCCAAAGGTCACATTCACGGCGAGAATAGGTTCAGCAAACTTGATCGGTATTAATCCTTGATCATGATACATGGCAACTGTAAGGTCAAAATCCCCATCATGTGCTCTCTTGAAAACAGAGTCAGCCGATAGTGGCCCCTTGATTTGGAGCGTTGCTTGTCTTTTAACGACATCTTGATGGGGGTAGGGATTCCATTGGCCAAATGGTTTATATTTTGAATATATAGAGGCACCGAATTTCTCTTTATCTAAGGAGTAATTATTTTGATTAAATGCATCAATTGATTTTTTAACAGCTCCTTCAATCAAACTATCCTCAGTTCCGAAGGCTCCATTTTCGCCTGCATGTGGGTTTAGAGCAGCAACACCAACCCTAAGGCGTGAAGTCCCCACCATTTCAATAAAAGATCCTACAGAAAATTGAATACTTTGGGCAATAGATTCTTCGTCCATAGATTCGATAACTTTTCTTAAGCTCATATGGACTGTATGGAGCGCTACATTCATCTTGGGGCTCATGAAGATCATTTGCGTATACTTTGATCCTGTCGCTTCCTGTAAATATCCTGTGTGACCGGTGAAAACTTCTCCTGAAGCAATAATGGATGATTTTGAAATCGGTAAAGTGACTAGCGCATCAGCCTTATGGTTATTCATTAGCCGAGTAGCAAGTATCAATGCCTCCATGGATGACTTCCCCGAGTTAGACGATGGGACACCGATATTTAATTTATTTAACGACAAAGGATAAGGATCTAACCATAGCGCAGAATACATCTCGGTGGGATTACTTGGGTCGACTAGATAAAAGCCGAAGGACTCTGTTGTGCACCCTATGGCGAAAGGGGCATCGCCCCATAACCATTTATGATTATTATGTTGAGATTTTGAAAAAAGCTCGATACCAGCACGACTACCAATAATTACTATTCTTGCTCGATGAGTTAATTGGGGCAGTGATTTAAGGAGTATTTCCGGACCAATGCCGGACGGGTCGCCCAAAGTAACGATAAGGGTTGGTAGAGGGGTCATATACGCATTCCAATCAATGACAGGTTACTAATAATTAGATACTTTTCTAGAAACTAGTTTTCAGGTGCTCATAACTGTTATTATTAAACTTCGCGGGTATAACTCAGTGGTAGAGTGCAACCTTGCCAAGGTTGAAGTCGTGGGTTCAAATCCCATTACCCGCTCCATTCCTTGTTCTATCGGCGCCGTCGCCAAGTGGTAAGGTCCGGGACTGCAAATCCTGTATACGTCGGTTCGAATCCGACCGGCGCCTCCACTTAGCCCGTAAGGGCTGAGCCATTGATACAGAAACGCTTTTTTGATGGTTCAGGCCCATCATCAAACACATGACCCAGGTGACCTTTGCAAATCGAACAAACAACTTCGATGCGTAGCATCCCATGAGAACTATCTGATCTTAGCTCAATTGAATCTTCTCGCAGTGGTCGAGTGAAACTAGGCCAACCGGAACCTGATTCATACTTATCTGCGAGCGTAAAAAGTGGATTTCCGCACCCAGCGCAAGACCATACATCAAATCCACCAGGCATTTGTAACGACAAAAACCTCGGGTCCGTTCCTTTATTTCGCAACACTCGATATTGCTCAGGTGTGAGCCTCTTTTTCCACTCTTCATCTGATAACTTCATTTATTACCCCTAAAAGTGAGGAGAGAATCCTTACCTTGGTGTCCCTGAACAACAGTACATATGTCTACGCAATCTCCGCAATTAAAGCAACCCTCTCCATAGCCTATAAATAATGAATCCGATCTTGGGTCTAAGTCAACAAAACATGTATTCAGGCAAGCAGTGCAGGTACCGCATGCACTTAACTCTGAAGTAAATCGGGGCCTTAACTTGCTGTCCTGGTCATTTGAACTGTAAATTATGGATTGCCCCATCCCATAGATGCAAACTATTCTGCAAAAGTCGAAACGCACGATGAACCCACAAATCCATGTCAGTACGATAAACAAAAAGATCCAGGAGATTAGGAGAACTCCTTCGGTATTTAAAGTCGATAGATTCAGGATGGTATTGAGAATGCGAGATGGGTCAACAAGATAAGCGGAAAGCCCTAGTGCAGTAATTATCGGGGCTATGAACAAAAATAGTATGCAAAGTGTTTGGGCTAAGATTCGGTGCATACTCGACCTATTCATAAATCCGTAAACCCACCGGTTTGTGCCTGATCCAAAAACCGTTCGAATTACATTAAAAAACTCGATTGTGCTTCCATAAGGGCATGACCATCCACAGAATACGCGACCTTTTGAATAACTAAGAATGATAAAGAAAGACAAAAAGATAACAAACCCCAAAGCTAAATAAATCCCATTCAAAGTCGTGAAGGAATAGTGTTTACCAAGGGATATAAATTCATTTTCTTTGATATCAATGCGAAAAATATCAAGGAAAGGAACTAGAAATAGAAAAATGAAACTTAAAGTCTGAGTGAATCGCCTGAATAGATGGAACATACCTTAAGTATGAACTCGAGAATGTCTAATTAGGCCAATAGCGAATAAAAAGACCAAAGGCGCAAGAACTCCCCACCAAACAGGTATTTCTCCAGTCTGCGTAGCTCCCACTATGATTGAGTTGATACCAAAAAATAACAAGCTTGAAAAAAGAATAATGCCTAAAGCTCGAGTTCTACCTGCCTTGGGGTCGGGCAAGGTATGAGCTAGAAGTGCGAATAGCAAAAGTGGTCCAAGGAGCCATCCGAAAAAACGGCTTATAAATTCATAGTTTCTCTCTGGGTCATTCGACCAGATCAGCCATGGGAGCAAGTCAACAGTCGAGGTAGTAGAAGCAGGCGTAATCGTCCTCAAGGCCTTACTAGGAAAATAGACATCCCATGATGATGGATTCTCACGCCTCTGTCCGGTCCAATCGTAAACCGTACCCTGACCATTTTTCTCATCAAACTTGATGATTGGGTCTGACTCCAGGTAATTGGCTAGCGGAAAACCCCAACGGAGGCCTTGCTGGGGTGAGGTGTACCAAAGAATGGTTGGTTTAGAGAGGTCAGTCTTAAGGGTTACCCAACTATCGTTTAGGGTCTGCATTTGACCCGAACTTCGACCGATTATTTTCCGGTAAAGACGATCGCCGGGAGTAATTGTAGAAGGGCCTATCCATAGAGAAAAAAGAAGTGACAACGTAACTATGAAGGTTAAGGTTGGATAACTAAACTTCATCCAATCGAGTAGATTGACGCCGCTTGATTTCAGGGCGACCCATTCTCTAGATATCGATTTCTCAGTTAAGGTTAACGCTGCAGATGTGAGAAAAATGATTGGGCCGACAATAGTCATAAACTCCGGAAGCGATACTAACCAATACTGGAAGAAAAGTGAAAAAGGGTGTTTATTTTTGATGATATCGGCAGCAAGGTTAGAGAAAGTGACGACGAGATGTATCAACAAAATGGATGATGTGACGATTAGCCAGTTTCTAAGAAGAGCTGAACTAAGGTACCTTACGAGGGTTCGATTAGATTTGGAGATCTGGTCGGATCTCGACTCTAAGTAACTATTAAAATTGGAATAAATTTTAATTATGATTCGATTAACTTTATTAACTAAAAACAAGTATAGAGATACTTTGTTTTTCGGCTGAATTGGCTTTAGGCTTTGATAGAAAGCATAACCAGCGACCACGAATACTAATGCTGATGTCGAGTATAGGATTACCCTGGAAGGATCATCGGTAATTAAGTATAAATTCTCCATATAGCGGTATAAAAAGTAGTAAGCCAAGACGCAAAGTAAAGATGTGATTGAGGCGCTAGATCTCTTGAATCGCGGGTGACGAAAGCCAATTGATATTCCAAGCAAAAGGAATGCTATAGAGGCGAAGGGGAGGGACCAACGCCTAGATAATTCAATAGCGCGAACCTTATTATCTTGAACAGTGCTAACTTGCAATTCTTGGCGATTATAGAGGGATGCGGTACTCATCGTCCGTAATGGAGTAGCTTTCCAAATCCTCTTTGGCGGCGGGATCTGGAACATTAAGGTCTGCTCCAATTGATCAATAAGAATAATGGAATCGTTGGCCGGCTGATAGAGAGCGCCGTTAAGGTTTTTAAGTTGAATAGACGCGTTAGAAGAACCGTCATAATTATTTGAGAAGATGTAGTTTATATCTTGTCCAATCATGTGTTGAACTTCATTTCGACGAACCTCAGCAATGTGTGTTTTACCCGTGTAATCACTCCAAATAGTCATGTTAGGGTTGCTTGGAGGACTCCAAGGCTGACCACCCGGCTTAATGACTCTTGATTTAAGAGTTTCTGACATTGAATCTCTGAAGGTTTGTTGCTGAGAATTTGACCAGGGTGTAATGAAATGAGAATTGAGTAACCCGACTGAAAGTACTAGAGCTGCGAATATCGACCAGGATTTGATCCAACTTCTATAGCCAACGCCCATGCCTTGCGCTGCAACAACCTCTGAATTAATTGAAAGGGTTTGGGTTCCTATAAGCCCGGCCAAAAGAGATGCAATAGGTAAGATGATCGATAGTAGTTCTGGCAAAGAAGATAGAAGCAGTAGGGCTAGCCAGATAATTGAAGCACCTTGGATAAAGACCTCTTTTGAGAGGGCCATTGCTTCATTGGTAACAATCAGGGCACCGTAAAAAACTACAGCTCCGATTAGTGGATATATCCAGGTTCTGATTAGATATTTATTAATTATGCCCATGTTATATGGTAGTTATGATAATGTATATTATGTAACCTATAATCAAACATCAAACAAATCATAGGACTTTTAACCTAAGCAAATCATGGATATGGAGAACTCCGACTGGGTTCTTCCCTTCGACAACACAGATAAAGGTAATCTTCTTACTTTCCATTAGGTTAGCTGCATCGATAGCCAAGCTATTGGGATCAATCCTGACCGGATTTGCTGACATCATAGACTTAGCGGTAAGCAAATGGGCATCGACTGGGTTTTTTTGGATCGATCGTCTGATGTCACCGTCTGAAATCACGCCTGCCAGGTTGTTGTCCTTCTCTTCCACGACTACCATCCCTAGTCGGCCTTCTGTTGATTTTGTTAAAACTGTAATTAGGTTATCGCTAACATTGACCGTCGGAAATTTACCATTCATAACATCCCGTACCTTCAATAATTTAGAACCAATACTTCCACCCGGGTGGTTTAGGGAGAACATTTCGTCGGTAAAACCCTTCATATTGGCCAGTACTGCACTCAGGCAGTCTCCGATAGCTAATTGGCAGGCTGAGCTAGCCATAGGGGCAGATAAGCCATTAGGGGACCCTTCTCCTTGAGGCAAAGCATAGTAAAAGACCCAATCTGAATGGGCGCTTAATTCTGAGTTTTTATTAGAGGTTATAAGTGCAATTTTAATCTTAAGCCGTTTAGTACTGTTTATGAGTCGAGATAGTTCTTCACTCTCGCCACTATTCGAAAGCACGACAAGATGATCTTCTTGGCTTACATTTCCAAGATCTCCATGGAGAGCATCCGTTGGATGCATGAATAAAGAAGGCGTTCCTAGAGAAGCCATCGTTGCTGCGATCTTTTGTGCAATAACTCCTGACTTACCGACGCCGCTAAAAATAACTCTTCCAGAACTTGACGTGACCGAAGAAGCCCATTCATTCACTTTCTGAGAGTCGAGGGATACCAAAAGAGCCCCTAAAGCCTGCTCTGAGGCTCTAAGTACCTGATTTAGGGTATTTTTAACAGCTTGCTGGTCCAATCGATCTCCCTAAAAGGTAAAATAAGACTCCTAATGATACCTACGATATTACCTATTTTCCCACTTCCTAATATTGTTCTATTTCCGCATACCTTCATGCCACTCCATATTTTTGAGCCAAGATACCGGGAGATGCTTAATGACATTGTTCCAAGTCATGGAACATTCGTCATCACGCAAATTAAAGATCCATCGTCCTCGGACGGCAACTCAAATTCAAACTATTACCCTATTGGATGTATGGTCCGCATTGTCCGCGCAGACCCCCTACCCGATGGTCGATGGAATATCCTTGTCCAAGGCATGGCTTTAATCAATATTAACGAAAGCCTGGACGGGAAACTATACCGGCAAGCTCATATTACGCTCAGGACCTTTCAGGATGAAAAAGGGTTATCCCCTGAGCAACGAGAGACTCTACAAAACCTCTTTATTGATTATGTCATTCAGTCAGATTCAGAAGAGCAAACCAAATCTGAAATCCAAGAACTTTTGGATTCTGACTTAGGTGACGAAGTGCTTCTCAACACCATAGCCATGTCCATGGAGATTGACCCTGTAGAGCGCCAATTCCTCTTAGAGGCCAGAAGCGTTCAGGATTTATACGATCGTATTTATCAACTTTGGGACTTTATGTCCAAAGGAAGGAATACAACCGAGGGTGATCAGTGGTGGCCCCTGTAGGGTTCGAACCTACGACCAAGCGGTTATGAGCCGCCAGCTCTGACCACTGAGCTAAGGGGCCACATTGAGTTTATCCTCTCAATGCAAAACCTAAAAGATCTGAATGGTGGCTGGAGGCAGACTCGAACTGCCGACCTAGGGATTATGAGACCCTCGCTCTAACCACCTGAGCTATCCAGCCGTGCTCTTAGTTTAACGAGCCCTCTGTAATATGGGTAGTCCTTACTTATGACTTAACACGCGCTGATAGATTGCTTCATAGGCATCAATCACGTGTTTTTCTCCGAATGAATCAAAAGCTCGTTTTTTTGATGACACACTCATTTGTGATCGTAAAACTTTGTCCTGAAGTAGGGATGAAACACTCCGCGCCATTGAATCAATATCCCCTAAGGGGTGCAAGAAGCCGTCGATTTTATCGCGAATGAGCTCCGGTAGCCCTCCTATCGCAGTAGCCACTACAGGAACCCCCAATGACATTGCTTCTAGGGCTGATAAACCAAAGCTTTCTGTTTCGCTTGGCAAAATGAACACACTCGATTTTGCTAGGTAATTCTCAACTTGGTTTTGTTTTCCTAAAAAATGAATATCATTCCAAAAAGGCAATTTTCGACAATAGGTTTCGATTTCAGAGCGATCGGGTCCATCGCCAATCAAAATGAGATTACACGGTGACGTCATTCTTACTTTTTCATAGATTTTGACTACGTCTAAGACCCTTTTGACTGGCCTGAAGTTGGAGACATGGATAAGACTCGGGACTTCGTGTAACGGCGGTGTTTGATTATCGGGTTGGGTGTAGATCAAATCATGGCCACAGACAAAATTCGAAATGACTTCGATCTGTTCACCGACCCCAAACGTTTCGATTGTCTGCTTCTTTAAAAAGCGAGATACCGCCGTAACCGCATCACTATGTTTGATGGCTAATCGGACCATTGGGAAATAACTGGGGTCGGCGCCGACAATGGTTATGTCGGTTCCGTGTAATGTGGTCACAACTTTCACCTTATTATCGCAGGCCATCTTTGCCAGTAAGGCCGATGAAGCATGTGGGATTGCATAATGAGCGTGAATGATGTCTAAGTTATATTTCTGCGTAATATCAGCCATCTTTGAAGCGAGGGCATCACCATAAAGAGGCGATTCGAATAAGGGATAGGGGCTAGGCGTTACTTCGTGAAAATACACTTCGTTTCGATGAATATTGAGTCGAGGGGGTATGGCTGAGCTGAGAATATGAACCTCGTGACCCCGATTTGAAAGCCCAATACCAATTTCACTAGCAACCGATCCGGAACCCCCAAAAGTCGAATAACAGCTGATTCCAATTCTCATTGATTGCTCGTAGTAGTAAGATGAAAACTAAGGAAAAAAATGATTCAGATTCTGGTAGTTTTACTTTCTAACATTATATCATTGTGGTCTTTACTTATTTTTATTTGGGCCATCTCCACTTGGTTCTCACCTAACCCCTCTGCAACATGGTTTCGTATTCTGAATGCCGTCGTGGAGCCCATCTTGCTGCCATTTCAAAGGTTAATTCCTAAGCTAGGACCGCTTGATCTGAGTACTTTATTTGCTCTCCTCGCCTTGCGTTTCATCAATGAACTACTCGTCACTCGCATCGTTGTAAATTAGGAGTCTCGCTATGACTAAGGCAGTCATTATCGATTGTTTAAGAAGCCCGATCGGGAAGTTTCAAGGAGCCCTATCCTCTCTTTCTGCCCCCGACTTATGTGCGCAAGTTATTCGAGGTCTCTTAGCTAAATACCCCAATGTAAAACCCACCGAAGCTATTTTAGGCAACGTCTTATCCGCAGGCGTTGGACAGGCCCCTGCCCGTCAAGCCTCTTTACGAGGGGGCATGGATGTTTCATCCTCTGCATTAACTATTAACAAAGTTTGTGGCTCAGGGCTGAAGGCCGTCCAATTAGCCGCAGCTTCGGTCCTCATGGGTGACCATGAGATCGTTCTCGCAGGTGGAATGGAATCCATGAGTAACGCCCCTTATTTACTGCCGAAAATGCGTCAAGGGGCCCGAATGGGCCATACCCAGGCTATTGACTCGATGATGTTCGATGGGCTTCACTGTGCCATGACGGATCAAGCCATGGGTACAACAGGTGAACTCGTTGCCGATAAATACAAAGTCACTCGCGAGATGCAAGATGAATATGCGCTAAATAGTCATCTGAAAGCCCTTAAGGCTATTGAAAGTGGTTATTTCAAGAACGAAATTATCCCGATTGCTATTCCTGGAAAAAAAGGGTCGGACCTTCTCGTTTCTGAGGATGAGGGACCCCGAAAAGACACTACCCTCGAAAAACTTCGATCCCTAAAACCCGCCTTTAAAAAAGAAGGTACCGTTACAGCAGGCAATGCTCCCTCGGTAAACGATGGAGCTGCGGTAGGTCTAATAACGACCGAAGATCATGCTTTTAAATTAGGCCTCAAGCCCGCTGCCACGATTCTAGGTTGGGCGACGGCAGGTCTTGAGCCACAGTGGGTGACGATGGCACCGGTTCCCGCCATACAAAAACTCATGGCTAAACTTGGATGGGCTAATTCGGATGTTGATGTGTGGGAAATCAACGAAGCTTTTAGTGTTCAACTCGTTGCAACGATCAACGAATTAAAACTGGATGCCTCACGGGTCAATATTCATGGTGGTGCTGTAGCCCTCGGTCATCCCATTGGAGCAAGTGGATCTAGGGTGCTCTCGACACTCATTTATGCTCTAAAGCGAACGGGCGGAAAGCGCGGAATTGCTGCTTTGTGCCTCGGCGGTGCCAACGGCATCGCTATGGCTATTGAAATCTAAGTTTTGATAGATTTAGAAGCGATTGAACGCGCTCAACATCTTATTGAAGATGCCCGTCTTAAGAACGGAGGCTAATTTGTCATGGGTAGGTTTCATACCAAGCCTTCGATCTATTATTGACTAGCCTTTGTGAAACGCTGAATAAGACTATTTCTTAGGTTTCCAATTTCTTGCAAGTTCCTGAGCTTGGGCGATTTGTTGCGGAGTCATTCTTTTCGCAACTATGTCTCTATTCTCTGCACCCTTTGCATCACCTTGAGCCGCTGCTAGGTTGAACCACATATGGGCTTGGA
>BJFQ01000006.1 GCA_014189895.1 Acidobacteriota bacterium
CTCGATTAGTCCTCGAAGCATGATGGTCTCTTCATCGCCGGAAAGAGAAATAGGGGGTGAAAAATGTCCTATTTTCTCAAGGACTGCTCGGGGAGCCCACCAAGACTCTTGGCGAACCACCTCTTTGAAGTGTTGAATGGACATCAGTGAAGCGGGAGCTAAAGGTGTTTCATGTGCCCATGGCTGAACGAAGAGATCCCCGCGTTGACCCTCAAGGGCAATCCAACAGGACGAGACGTGTTGATCAAGGTAAAGAGCTGTATGACGAAATTCAAAGGAAGTAAAACCCCAAGTGGAAAGACCTCCAATAGCTAGGCCCTCGGCCGTCGCAACACCCACCCGTAAACTGGTAAATCCACCCGGGCCTACCCCGCAGACCACTCCCTTAATTTGAGTTGGCACCAAATGATGCTTCGCAAATAGGGTATCGATAGCTTTCATCAAAAGTACGCTATGGCGCTTTCCTTGCTCAGACGGAACGGCCAAAGAAAAAGATTCTGATTCATTCAGGACAGACAAATAAATGATATCGGTGGCAGAATCGAGGGCGAGAATCATGATCCTAACCTAACCTTTGGGAATCAAGTCCAAAGAATCTAAGCAGTTTTTTTAGCGCGACCTAGTCCTCGAGGCGCTTTCGTAATTTTTCCAGCCTGAATGCAGGACGTACAAACCGAAATACGTTTAGGGGCGTCGTTTACGAAAGCCCGAACCGTTTGAAGATTCGGATTCCAACGACGTTTCGTCACATTATTAGAGTGAGAAACATTGTTACCAAATTGAGGTTTTTTACCGCAGACTGAGCATTGACGAGACATAAGAACCCTCGATTTTGAGTCGTTTTTCGTGATTGATTAGTTTATCAGCGAACGCTGAAAGCCGCAAAGTGTGATTTCAAAGGGTGGGGAGCCCTTTGGTTGTCAGGGATTTACCGGGGATCCAATGTGAGAGGGGCTTCTGAAACAAAATATATATTTTAAGAAATATCAAATTACTCAATAAATCAAAGGGGTTCGGACTGTTTTAGGCCCCCTAAAACAGAGGGGGTTGACTGAATGGCCTATTGACAGACCCCTATAGGGATACCTCATTATCCGCTATTCACCCTAATGTGGAGATGAACCCCTCGTGAAACTTGTCATTGTTGAGAGTCCAACCAAATCTAAAACCATTGGCAAGTACCTTGGAAAAGATTTCAAAGTTTTAGCTTCAGCCGGCCATATTCGTGATCTTCCGACTCAAGAAACGATTACCCTGACGGGGGGTAAACGAGAAACGATCGATGTCGAGAATGATTTTGATGAGTACTACGAAATACCTGATCGTCAAAAAAAGAATGTTGCAGAACTTAGAAAGTTTTCCAAGGCTGCGGACGAAATCTACCTAGCAACCGATCCTGATCGTGAAGGAGAGGCTATTGCCTGGCATCTAATGGAAGTCATCAAGCCTCCTAAAAACTTGCCTGTTCACCGCGTCTTATTCAATGAAATAACGCCTAACGGAATCAAGGTTGCCATGGAACATCCTCGGGATGTGGATCAACATCTCGTTGATGCACAAAGAGCGCGCCGCGTTCTTGATCGACTCGTAGGGTACAAGGTGTCTAAGGTTCTTTGGGACAAGGTTCGGCGGGGCCTTAGCGCAGGTCGGGTCCAAAGCATTGCGTTGCGACTAATCGTAGACAGGGAAAAGGAAATTGAAGCTTTCCAACCCGTCGAATATTGGACGTTTAAAGGAGAATTTAAGCCCCTTAGAAAGGTTAAGCCTGCGACTTTCTGGATGCGTCTTAAGAAGATAGACGACCAGATGCTTCAATTTGGAAATGCAGAACAAAAACTCAGAATAGGCAGTGAGAAAGACGCACAGATTCTTCATCAAGAACTGAAAAAAGCAAGCTATACCATTTCAGATCTCAATACAAAAGAGAAGAATCGAAATCCTTCAGCGCCTTTCACGACGGCAGCACTTCAGCGAGAAGCCTCTAATAAATTAGGGTTTGGCGCAACTCGAACGATGCAAACTGCTCAGCGTCTTTATGAAGGTGTTGACTTAGGCTCAGGAGAGCCGATAGGTCTCATCACTTATATGCGAACAGATTCTCCCCGCATGGCGCCCGAAGCCATCGAGGGGGTACGTGATTTTATTAAAAATAAATATGGAGAAGATTTTCTCCCTAAAGAACCGCGGATCTATAAGGGGAAATCGGATGCTCAGGATGCCCATGAATCGATTCGCCCCACGGATTTCAACCGAACTCCTGAATCGATTCGAGGACATCTTGATCCCTCCCAATTCAGGCTTTACGCCTTGATTTGGCGGCGAGCGGTGGCTTCACAAATGGAGGCTTCGCGTTTCGATCTAACAACGGTCACGGCTTCGAGTACTTTAGGCAACAAGCAGGAAGTGATCTTTGAGGCTAAGGGTGAGATTGAACGATTTGCTGGATGGCTCAGTGTTTACCGAGCCGATGAAGAAGAGTCCTTGGCAGAGAGCATCAAGGATGCCACTAAAACCCAGGGGGAAGAGGAGGAGGAAGAATCGATTGGTCTACCAGATCTTCAGCCTAATGAAACATTAGAGTTGGTTAATACGGATGTGAATCAGCAATTTACCAAACCCCCCGCACGCTATAACGATGCTTCACTCATTGAGAAATTAGAAAAAGAAGGGATTGGTCGACCAAGTACCTATGCGGCCATTATAGAAACTGTTCAAAAGAGGGAGTACGTAGTCAAAATTGAAAAATCATTCAAACCTACTCAGATCGGAATGGTCGTTAGTGATCTTCTAGTTGAGGGCTTTGCGGAACTAATGGAAATGGGCTATACCCGGCATCTAGAAGAAGACTTGGATTTAATCGAAGAGGGCAAGAAGACATACGCAGCTACGCTGCATGAGTTTTACAAACCTTTCATTAAGTTAGTCAACGTGGCTGGAAAGAAAATGCAGGATCTCAAAGCTGGAGTTCCAACTGGTGAATCCTGCCCCAAGTGTGGCGAAGCAGAAAAGGGCAAGCTCATCAAACGTATTGGTCGTAATGGTTTATTTTTGGGATGCACGCGATATCAAAAACCTAAAAAGACCAAAAAGAAGAAGATCGAAGAATCTCTTGAGATCTCTACCTGTGACTACACGCGAGATCTAGAAGAAGTGGATCCCAATATTGATCCGCCCGAATGTCCACTCTGTGGGGAAACGCCGATGGTTCTGAAGCGAGGACAATATGGACCTTTTTGGGCCTGCCCCCATGGGCCCAAGGACTGTAAAGGCATTGTCAAAGCCGATCCCAAGGGTATTCCAGCTCCACCCGACGAACGTACAGAAGAAAAATGCCCCAATTGCGATAAATATTTCGTTAAACGATGGGGACGTTACGGCCTCTTTACTTGTTGCGAGAATTACCCAACCTGCAAAACTGTCAAACGCGAAATCCTCGAGGGCTTTCAATGTCCGAAGTGCCAGTCAGATATTTCTCCGCGCAAGAGCCGATTTGGAAAAATCTTTTATGGGTGCACGGGATATCCAAAATGCGACTTCATCACTTGGGATAAGCCTCGACCTATTTCATGTCCCCAGTGCGCCAATGCCTACATGGGTGAAAAGGTCAGGAAGCCTCGTGGCAAAGATCCTATCACCGTCTTGCTTTGTCCTGAATGCAAACACGAAGAACCGCTGCCTGCTTAAGGGAACAAAAAAGCAATCTCTTGAAGGATCATAATGGCCGAAGGGTTTCGTTCTACATGACGTAAGGCCTCGAGAGCCCTCTCTTCAATTTCTCGTAAGGGTAGGTCTCGCTCGCTGATGCCTCTCAGCCTATCGGCATAAAATAGTAAACTTGGTTCAGTTTGATTACGAATACGGTTTAGGTCGTTGATGATTCTCAAAAGCAATTCAAGAGTTTCCCGCAGCCACTGATTTGAAGCCATATCTTCATCTTCTTTTTTTTGATTCAGGAGATGGTCGATATCCCGAAGATCACCGTTTCCCTCTAAAAGTTTAATCCAGGTGTCGACCTGAATAAGAATCCGATCATAGCGCTCAAGATCGAGATAGCGACAAGTTCCTTCCGCGAGAGAAAGCATGGGGGGGATTATCCCTCTTTCCCAATCATGTGATTGGGCAATTTGCTGGATCTCGCTAGGATCTAAGGGGGGGATAATTACCCGTTCACAACGGCTCTTAATCGTTGGAAGCATCGCTTCAGGTCGATGGGTAATCAAAATAAAATATACATGGGCAGGAGGCTCTTCAAGGAGTTTAAGTAGCATATTCGCTGAAGTACTGTTCAATTGATGCGCGTCATCAATGATCACCCATTTATGAAGGCTGGGTCCGAGAGAAGTCCCGAGCCACTCAAAAATACCGCCTTCTAAATCCTGGGCGTTTCTCAAGCTTTCAACCTTAATTTGTCCCGCCTTACCTTCAGGGGCAATAAATAGTAGATTGGGTGGGGGCTTATCAATAAGATTCGTTTCTAGATATAAATGACAAGCTTCGCATTCACCACAGCTGATTTTTTTTTCACAAAGATCTTTTTGAGCCAAGTCTAGGGCAAGAAGTTTTTTTCCAATGGCGGCGGGGCCTTGAAAGAGGAGGGTCTGACCTAGTTTCTGTAGTCGAAATCGCTTCTCGAGTTGCTCACGAAGAGCACCGTGTCCTACAAGGCGCGATGGCATCAGGAAACCAAATGACCGTGCGCTTTGAGTGTCTCGGATACTCGATCCCAAATCGATTCAAAAACATGATCGGGGCTACGATGAGCTTCGACAACATGGATACGATGGGGTTCTTGTTTGGCAATACCCAAAAAACGTTGACGAACTTCTTGATGAAATCGAAGAGTTTCTTGGTCATAACGGCGTTCCTTAAATCCACCGCCCAGAGATGAATTACGAGTTTCTACGCGTTGAAGACTCAACTCAGAATCTATGTCTAACAAAATCGTGAGATGAGGTCTTGTTGATCCCAATATATTTTCAGCCAATTGATCGAGGAGAATTTTAGAAACCCCTAGCGTTCCTTGGTATGCACGACTGGAATCTTCGAACCGATCCACTAGGACAATTTTATTTTCAGCTAAAGCAGGTCGGATAACTTCTTGAAGATGCTGCGCGCGATCGGCGTAGAAAAGAAAGAGTTCTGATTCTGGGGTGCAGGTTTCGATCTTGGGATCTCGGTCTAGGAGTAGTTGTCGAATCCGAATGCCAAGGGATGTGCCTCCTGGCTCTTTGGATACAACCAGGGGTAGCCCTTTTTCCCTCAGTCGCTGAGACAGGAGGAGCATCTGGGTACTTTTGCCAGATCCTTCAATTCCTTCAAGCGTTAAAAAGACACCGGAGGCCACGACGGCACCTATCATTTGTTGTGAATATCTAGTCTAAAGAGTCCCTGAGGATACTCCAAGTACTGTTTCATGAATCCCATAGAGACCTTGTTTTAGACTGAAATTATGATGCTTGGTATATTCAAGTGAGGCACCTTATGAATATAAATCGAACCCAAACAGGTAAAAGTTTTGCTTTTCTGGGAATACTTCTATTGTGCGCATGTCGACCGATCGATATGCTCAAGGTAACTCCACAAGATTCTGTCATTAAAAATCCGGCTGACGATAAAACATCACCACTAAAGAGTCTTGGGCACAGCAAATTACCGTTTCAGTGGGATAGAATCATCCGGGTAGAAAATGAAGTTGATGGTCTTATTGTGAATCATATTATTTTTACTCAAAAGAAATCTTTATTTAATTTGAAAAGTACTGAAATCAAGGTCACAGCCAATATTCAAGTTACCAACGCCAGTTCAGTCGAGAAATATCCTTCGTTTTCAATTGCAGTCTTCAATGAAGAGGGTTCTTTAGTAGGTGTGGCGAGCGGTGGGACCTGGATCAAGGGAGTGAACTCCAAAGAGACCACTTCTTTCACGCTTGAGTTTGAACCCATGAAAGAACGAGTTCCCTTGGGCACCCTTTTCCATCTATCTACTGAGCTCAAGTAGTCAAAGCCTGATAGAGCTCATCAGCAGTCACAAAACTAGTTCCCACTTTTGAGACAACAATCCCTGAGGCGAGATTAGCGAGAGCTGCTGCTGTTTCCCAAGAAGCTCCAGAAGCTCGTGCTGCCGTAAAAACGGAAATGACCGTATCGCCTGCCCCACTGACATCCACGACTTTTCGAGCAAGTGTTGGAACGTGAATCACTTGGGCCGCTAGAGAAGGAAAGAGGGACATCCCTTTTGCTGATCGCGTAATAAGAAGGCCTTCAAGATGGAGCTCAGACATGAGCGCTCTTCCAGCTCGTTCAACTTCGTCATCGGAATCGCAAGGCAGGCCCGAAAGATCAGAAGCCTCCTGGGTGTTAGGGGTGAGCAACTTAGCATTATGGTAAAAATCTTTATGTTGAGGTTTCGGATCTACAACCCAAAGTTTGTTTTGGGATTTACAAGCGTGATGAATTTGATCCACAAGATCTTGGTCAACGACGCCTTTTGCATAATCGGAGATTAGAACCGCGGAAGCATTGGGGAGTGTGTCTAAAATGGACCGAATCAAGGCATCGTGCAAAATAGGTTTGAGAGGAGTTCGAACTTCACGGTCATATCGAATTCGATGTTGATTGGGTAATTCAATGAGACGCGTTTTAGTCGTCGTGGGTCGATGACGGTCAAGGTGTAAACCTTCAGTAGGGATAGCTAAGTCGGCTAAATATTTAACGAGCATCTCGCCTGCTTCGTCCTCGCCTCGAATGCCGAATGGAATGGGATAACATCCTAATTTTTTTAAATTGATTGCAACATTGCCTGCCCCCCCAGGCATGAGTGTCTCGGATTCAATATCGAGAATAGATACTGGGGCTTCCGGTGATTGTCGATGAACGGAGCCGAAAATAAAATGGTCCAAAATGAAATCACCGATGACGATAATCTTGAGACCCTGAATCTGACCAATCTGGTGGCGAAGCGAATGGGAGCTAGGAGAGTTCATGAAGGTTTTCGAGCTCTTTCGATAAGCATCACGGGAATTCCGTCTTCAATAGGATAACGAAGCTGACATTTGACACAGGCAATTTCATGATCAGACAAAACGACATCTCCATGACACACGGGACAGCAAAGGATATCAAACATTTTAGGGTTCATGGATACCTCAACACAGAGTGTACTTAGGTCCACCACCCCCTTCAGGGGGTGTCCAAATAACATTTTCTTCGGGACATTTGATGTCGCATGTTTTGCAGTGTACACAGTTGGAGAAAGCAATATCAACTTGCTTAACATGACCTGATGCGTCTGGGTGCATTTCGTAAACTTGTGCCGGACAGAAGACGGTACAGGGAGCCCCTTTTTCCTCATAACATTCAACACATACTTCATTACCTTTAACAATCTTCAAATGACAGGGTTGATGCTCATCGTGTTGAGTTCCACTCGCGTAGACATCATCCAGCTTTGAAAATTGCAACCCTTCTGACTTAATAAGATCCCGTAAGTCCCCGTATTTTAAACCCTTCTTACCATAATATTTCTCTGTTGATTCTGTTTGGAGGGCATCGGCATGAACGCGCAAAGGATCACCGGGCACCCAGCCATTCGCCAAGAGTGCAACATTGAGCTTCGTGAGCGCTGATGGAGTTAGTCCATGTTGGACGATTCCATGAAAATTTCGGGAAGTGTAAAGTTCAGCCCCCGCCCATGAATTCATAAAACGTTGAGGATAGGTCTCCAGTTGGGGAGATGAAAAATTATTCACTAACAGACAGGAAGCAATTGTTTCAGCCGCACACATACCGCCTTTCATGGCAAGATGAATCCCTTTGAGACGGGCCGCATTAACCATTTGGGCTGCATCTCCCACCAGCATGCCTCCAGGAAAAGCGAGTTGGGGCATCGAATACCAACCTCCAATAGCCAGCGCTTTGCCACCATATTGAATCATTTTTCCGCCGTCTAGAAAGGGGGCTATCTTGGGATGTTTTTTGAAGGCCTGTAAAACGGCGTGTCCATCCACGAAGGGATCTCGGGAATCAAGGCTGACGACATAGCCAATAGAAACCTTGTTTTTCCCAAGGGCATAGACCCAAGATCCTCCGATTTCACCTTCTGGAAGCGGCCAGCCAGTACTATGTAAAACAAATCCTTCTTCGATATTGCCATCTGGAACTTCCCAAATCTCTTTGACCCCCATTTCGTAAACCTGAGGATTAACTGAGGTCGACTGCAGGTGTAAGACTTCTTCCAATTCTCGCGATAGATGGCCGCGGGGACCTTCTCCGAAGATAGTGATCTTTGCATGAAGATAATTGCCGGGTTCAAAATTGGACTTAGGATTGCCATCTCGATCCACACCCTTGTCAGTTGTTTGTACCCCTTTGACACGAGGGACTCCTGAAGTCTCTTTCTCCCATAAAACTTTCATCGCTGAAAAGCCAGGAAGGATCATGACATCTACGCCTTCAATCGATCGCTTTTCGATTTCCGAAGCAAGCCAACGACATACTTTAGAAAGAGAAATAATGTGATGCCCTATATTATGTAGAAACGGAGGGACAATGGGTGCCCGTACACCTTGTCGATCCGAGGTCAAGAGCCAGACTTCTTCTCGTTGGACACGTCCTTCGGTAGGAAACCCTCGCTCAAGATAATCCGGCATAGCCTCCTCAAGCGCTTGTGGGTCGAGGACTGCGCCGCTGAAAATATGATCTCCGATTTGATCCCCTTTTTCGATCAAGCCAATAGTGAGAGGAGGCAATGTTTTTCCTTCTTTCTTAGCTTCTTCTATTTGGTTTAATAAATGCCACAGACTTATTAAGTTCGCTGGTCCCCCGCCGATATAGAGGACGTCAAAATCAAGAATTTCTCTGTCGAGAGCCTCTCTCTCGGGATGACGTGAAGACCAATTCGTACCTAGATCATTCATTCAGTAAACTCCAATAGATAAGTTTAGCCTCCGCATGGGACGATAGAGATAATGTAACTAAGGGTAAGGATTTCTAAATGAAAGAAACCTCTGATAAATACAAGTTTGAGGCAGCCGTTCAGCGACCGCTGAGTATCGTTTTTCGTCATCCTAATGGGGCCTGGGAGGGTCATGACTACTTGATCGAAGTAGTGACAGAACGCCAGGGACTCGATAGCTTTGATGTTGTCATGGACTTTAGAGAACTGGAATCTCATCTCGACGCTCTTCTGGATCCTTTCCGGGGAAAACTTTTATCAGACTCAGGAATTAATGATCCTATCGAATTGGCTCAACATCTTGCGCGTGAGTTAGAGAAACAAGTTCCGCCCCCAGCTCAGATTAAAGAAATTAATCTCATCGACGGTCACCAACAACGTCTCACCTATCGAGTTGGTCGTGGATAAAATCACTTTACGCGGCGGGTCACATCTTCATGGATCGATAGAAATTTCTGGAGCCAAAAATGCAGCGCTCCCATGCATGGCGGCATGCCTACTCACCGATGAAACTTTAATTTTAAAAAACTTACCGGCCGTAGCAGATATACGAACGATGGAGAAAGTTCTAGGCACCTTGGGAACTCTTGTTTCTCATGAAACAAGTCCTTCTCTTCTGGCTATTAGCCAATCTCTAACCTGCAATCAACCTAGTGACTTTAAGGCTCCTTATGAATTAGTGAAAACAATGCGGGCTTCCATTCTTGTGCTGGGCCCACTCTTAACGCGTTTTGGAAAAGCTTCAGTCTCCTTGCCAGGAGGATGTGCAATCGGTGCAAGGCCCATCGATCTTCACTTAGAGGTTTTGTCTAAAATGGGAGCTTCTATTGATATTCATCATGGATACGTAGAAGCGGCCCTTCCTTCAGGAAAAAGGCTCAGGGGTATTGATCATACCTTTCCATATGTCAGTGTAGGAGCGACAGAGAATAGCTTATTAGCCGCTGCGCTCGCTGATGGAAAAACCATTCTGAGAAATGCCGCTCAAGAACCAGAAGTTTCAGATCTCGCTTTCCTTTTGGTTGCGATGGGAATTCCCGTTGAAGGGATTGGCACCTCAACACTGACTATCGAGGGTCAACTCCGGGCCCGCGGAGCTCATTACACGATCATCCCCGACCGTATCGAAGTGGGTACTTTCATATGCGCCTTAGCCATTACGGGTGGATCCTTGAGTCTCTTGGGGGTGATCTTGGAGCATGTGGAAACCCTCCTGGTAGCTTTAGAGCGATCAGGATGTCAATACCGATACGATGTAGCCAAAAAGATTCTTCACCTAGAGCGCTCGCCCTCCGATCGTTTACAACCCATTCATATCAGCACGGCTCCTTACCCAGACTTCCCTACGGATCTGCAGGCACAATGTATGGCAGTTTTAACTCAAGCCGAAGGAACATCCACGATTATTGAGAATATTTTTGAAAATAGATTCCAACATGTTATGGAACTCCAGCGTTTAGGTGCATCAATCGATATTGATGGACGCACTGCACGCGTTCACGGCCCTTCTCGTCTCTCGGGTACAACCGTAATGGCCTCTGACCTAAGAGCTTCTGCCGGACTCGTGATTGCAGGGTTGGTTGCAGAAGGATCCACAACCATTGAGCGCATTTATCATCTTGATCGAGGCTATGCGCATCTCGACCATAAACTTCGATCCGTAGGTGTCGATATTCAGCGCATAAGAACCTAGGCGATTAGTCTATTGGGTTTTCATACGCCCTGGGTTCCGTTAGAATAGGTGATGGGGCGACATATGCTAGGAGAAATGAAGATTTTTTCTGGGAGCAGCCACCCTAACCTTGCAAAGTCAATTGCCGGACATATGGGCATGCCCTTGGGCGAACTAAAAATTACTCGATTCAGCAACGAGAATATCAAAGTTAAAATTGAAGAAAATGTGCGTGAAAGCGATGTCTTTGTTGTCCAGACCACGACATCCCCTGTAAGCGATTATTTACTAGAGCTCTTGATTATGATTGATGCGCTTAAGTTTGCGTCAGCCGCACGTATCACGGCTGTTCTTCCCTACTTTCCATACGCACGTAGCGACAAAAAGGATGAAGCACGTATTTCCATCACAGCGAGACTAGTCGCCGATCTCTTGGAAACCGCAGGAGCGGACCGAGTATTAACAATGAATCTGCATGCGCCTCAAATTCTAGGGTTCTTCAGAAAGCCTGCGGATCATCTTTTGGCTTCGCCCATATTGGCCCAATACTTTAAAACTAAGGATTTATCTAATTCAGTGGTCGTTGCGACGGATGCTGGGGCGGCTAAATTCGCTGGAACCTTTGCAAAACGCTTGGGTATCCCCTTGGCCATTATCGACAAGCGTCGTTCTGATGATTCTGAGCGTGCTCAAAGTGTTGCACTCATTGGAGAAGTCAGTGGGATGGATGCCATCATCTATGACGATGAAATCTCCACGGGGGGCTCGATCAAAGCAGCTAGTCGTATGTTGAAAGAGGCAGGGGTTCGATCGGTCCAAGTTGGAGTTACCCATCCCGTTCTCTCGGGGAATGCCGTCGAGTGCCTCAATGAAGCGGAACTCAATGAGATCGTTGTCACGGATACGATTCCCATCGCCGATGACAAGGCATCCGCTCTTAAGGGCCTGAAGGTGTTATCAACCGCTTCTATGTTCGGCGACGCCGTCATGAGAATTCATGAGGGACGAAGTATCTCCGAAATGATGGGTTAACTTGAACACGCTTCGTCACCTGTTAGTTCAGCGGGCGGCTAGATTACAAGATCGACCGGCTCTAAGTTGTAAAGCCTGGGGCACCCTAGACTATAGCCAATTGAGGAATCGAGTCGAAGGAGTAGCTCTAGGCTTGATGGTAGACGCTCCGCCTCCTGAGACGCTCTACTATGTACCTTCGAGTGATTCAGGATCGCCTAATGGGCCCTGGAGCTGGATTGCAGAAGTCGCAGTGATCGCCTGTGGTTTTGTCTGGAGTCCCCAAGGTAATCCGATCGATTCTTCTGTTTTAGGTGGTCCACGCTTCAACGATGAAGAAGGCCGGGGGCCTTTTCATGATCGTGATCATCAGATCACTGGATCCTGTTTGGCTGTTTCGGGACTATCTCACAAAGATATCTTATTGAGACTCCAGCGAGAAAATGAAAAACGAGGCTGGGATCATACGACAAAACTTTCCTTATCGTGCTCTGATGCAACGACGGCAAGCGGACGGGCGCTTCTGTGGAATGCGCTTTATGCTGGAAGCCATGTCATCTTGACTGAGCCAGAACTTCCCTCCCGTTTTCAAACATTCTTTTCTAAAAATAAGCCCATCCCTGCGTCTTTAGAGAATTGGGGTGATTTTTGGATACCCAATCAAGATTTGGGGTGATAACGATGCTACGGAAGGTGAGAGCGACGACGGGCATTCAGGGGCTGTCTTTCTCCTAGCGAAGAGCCATTAAGCTCAACGGGATCAAGAATCGTATTTCACGAAACATAGGTATTGTGCTGATGCGAAGTAGTCGCCCAAAAAAGGTGGTTCGGCTCATGGGCTACGCCCTTCCTTTTATTATTTTTATTTCCTTATTTGGTCTGGCATTAAAAATATAAAGATTGGTAGTCCCAAGGGGAATCGAACCCCTGCTACCGCCGTGAGAGGGCAGTGTCCTAACCGCTAGACGATGGGACCGATTTTTTTCTTGATGGTTGGGGAGGAAGGATTCGAACCCTCACCTGACAGATTCAGAATCTGTTGTCCTACCATTAGACCACTCCCCAGAGAGTGGAATTAGAATTCTAACAAGGTGGTTGAAAGAACCCAACTGTTGATTTAGAAAGTTGTGAAAGATCTGGCAATCATTAAAAAAGGGCCTGATGAACAGGCCCTTTTTTAGGCATTCTGAAAAAAGTTACTTCTTGCCTTTTTTCTGAGCTGAAGCAGCTTTGAAGCCGATGGATGAAGAAGCTTTGATTTGGATGGCTTCACCCGTTTGTGGGTTACGACCCACACGAGCCTTGCGTTGACGCAAGGTGAAGGTACCAAAACCAAAAATGCTCACGCGGTCACCCTTGTGGACGCCTTTGGCGATGTTCTCAAAAACGTTCTTCAGGGCATCATAAGTAGCAGACTTAGGTGCTCCGAGTTCGTCGGCTAGCGAGTCAGATAGCTCGCGGAGTGATAGATTGGCCATATTGATCTCCTTAGAGGTTGTCCTCTTTCAAATGCTATCAGGAGAAATAGCCAATATATATGCGGAAAATATGAGATCAAGAAGAATTTTTCCTTGTTGGGAAAGGGGCTCGAGTGGGAAGATGGGTCAAGTCCGCTACAAAAAAAGGGCGTTTTCTGTATTTTCTAGATACGTTTTTTATTTCCTGGATATATTTTAAATGTTGCAAATAGTGTACATAGCTATCATTTCATTCCTCACAGCTCTGATAGATGGGGTCTTGGCGCATTGCTTCCGTTCCCTGCCTTTGTACCGGAGGCACTTCTATCTCTCGGTGGCCTTGATCTTAGTCCCAATGGGGGCATTGCCCCTGGGTTTAGGCACCCAGGTCATCGGGGTTTTAATGGGGTTGACCCTACCTGCTCTTCTAAGAATGAGTACGCGATCTTGGTTTGCGCACTCCTGGATGAAAGGATCATTCAAGCGAAAGGATACCAACAGGCCCCTCATCGTGATTGCAGATCCCCATTGGTCACAAGACACCGGTCATCTGAAAGAGATCCAAAAAAAATATGTTCAGGCAGATTGGCTGTTCCTAGGTGACTGCTTTGATCTTTGGATCGGGCTTCCTAACTACGAAACATCAGCACAAAAAGAATTTTTAAATTGGGTCGATCAACGTCGCCAAGAAGGGGCTTGGGTCGGTCTTTGGCTAGGTAACCGAGAATATTTTCTCGATTACCTAGCACCAAGATTTGATTTAATGGGCGAAGGTACGGGGGGGTACTTGGCGGGAGAATCTCTTTACTTTGAACATGGAGATCTCATCAACAAGGGCGACGTTCAATACCGCTTATGGAATCTCCTTTCGCGATCTTCTCTGGCGTGGATTATGTTTCGGCTCATTCCTTCCAGCTGGGGTCAGCGCTTGGGATCATGGTTGGAATCAAAACTGAGAACTACAAATCAGAATTATAAGATTATATTCCCTCAAGATTCTTTTTCCGAGGTTGCTCAATCCTTTTCCCCTTCCACCTTTATCGTTGGACATTTCCATACAGAACACCAAGTGGAAAACGGGAGAGTGATTCCATGGAATTATTCAGGGGTCCACGCCCTTTGGTCTAAGGGTCATCTCGAGGTTAAATCGATCTCTTAAGACCATGAGGGGGCTAGCCTTGCTCAACCCCGAGCACCCTGATAGGGTCTATAAGTAGTGGGAGAATGTATGTTGAGAAAATATTATGCTGCTCTTATGGGGCTCCTCCTTCTAGCCTGTGGGCCCACCATTCGGTTCAACTATGATCCCGGTATTGATTTCAAATCCTTCAAGACATGGGCTTGGGTCGAGCAAAATGAATTTCGTGAAGGAGGTCGTGGAGCTCGACGTAATCAGCGACTCCTAACTGAACGACCCCTAATGGATAAACGTATCGAGGTTATTTTAGAAAAAGAATTGATCTCTATGGGTTATCAGAAAGTGAGTATATCGGAAGCTCAGTTCTTGGTCCGACAGTATGCTCGGTACAAACAAGTCCCCGTGGAGACTAGAACCCGCATGTCGTCGAATGGCTGGGGATGGGGCTGGGGATGGCCTGGACTAGGGATCGGAGGAAGCATCTCGACTTCACGAAGAGATACCTACGAACAAGGGACGATCATGATTGAAATTGTCGATACAAAAACAAACGAACCTATTTGGGAAGCTGGGGCCGTAAATGCTTTATCCGATGTACGCGATCCCGATGAAGCCGATGCCCAAATTACGCGAGCTATCAAAGGGGCTTTAGCCAAACTGCCAAGATAGATTTCATTTATTTATAGCCCATGAGAAACTAGAGATTCTTATGGAGAGTTTATGGCCCAAGTGATGCTCGGTGGAAATCCTGTACAAACGAATGGCGAATTACCTAAGCTAGGAGAGACATGTCCCTCTATGGTCTTGGTTAAAAATGATTTATCCGAACTGACCCTTAAAGAACTCCAAGGAAAAAAAGTCGTTTTAAATCTTTTTCCCAGCATCGATACACCTACGTGTAGCAAATCGGTTAAAGCCTTTAATGAGAAAGCCTCCGCGACTAGGAATACGGTGATCCTATGCGTGAGCGCCGATCTGCCGTTCGCCCAAAAACGCTTCTGTAGTAGCGAAGGGATTGAGAATGTGATGGCCGTCTCTACGTTTCGGGATCCCAGTGTATTAGATCGATTAGGCATCCGCTTAACAACAGGAAAATTGAAAGACTTGGCGACTCGCGCTGTCATCGTTTTAGATGAACAAGGAAAAGTCATTCATACGGAATTAGTGAGTGAAATTGCGAACGAGCCCAACTACGAATCAGCTCTAAGCGTCCTCTAAGCGATCTAGTTTACGAAGGGTAGGAATTTTCCAAGCCACGGCACTGACTGTGGCTAAGGTCATAACCCCGCCGAATATAACACTAGGGACGACGCCTAGGATTCTCGCAGCCACACCGCTCTCGAAGGCTCCGATTTCATTACTGCTGCCGATAAAAAAGGAGTTCACGGCACCCACTCTTCCCATAAGGTGTCGGGGGGTCTGTGTCTGTACTAGAGCCGATCGCATAATGACGCTCACGTTATCGGCGGCGCCACACACAACGAGAATCATCAGACTGATCGTGAACGAGCGAGAAAGGGCAAAAGCAATCCATCCAAGACCAAAAATAAAAACACAGATCAGGAGTCGCCTTCCCATGTGGCGAGCGGGGGGTGAAAAGGTGAGCCATAGGGACATGACAATAGCGCCCATCGCTGGGGCGCTTCGCAAAAGACCAAATCCTTTTTCTCCAACCTGCAGAATATCTCGAGCAAAAATGGGCAACAGTGAGGTAGCTCCACCGAAAAGAACGGCAAATAAGTCTAAAGTCAGCGCACCGAGGACGATTTTTTCTTTAAAGACAAACCGAACTCCATCGAAGAATCTTGTTTCATCGGAAACTTCTTTCTTGAAGCGAACAAGGGGTTGAATTTTAAGGTACGAAATCAGCGTGCAAAAGATGAGAATACACACGAAAGCATAAGCCATTCGATAGCCCAAAGGGATAAGGAATCCTCCCAAGATGGGTCCGATCACCATGGAAATATGAAAGGTACTGCTACGCATGGTAGAGGCGTTCACATAACTCTCTTTAGGAACAAGATCCGCGGCGAGCGCTTGGTAAGCGGGTCGAAAAAAAGCACGCCCAATTCCACCAAGAGCTTGAGCCCCATAAAAAATCCATACATGCTGGGTTGATGTATTCCAATTGCTTACCACGAGCAAAAGCCCTCCAGCTAAAATCGGTAACAAGGATAGAAGACAGAGGGTCTTGCGGTCCAATCGATCAGCGAGATAACCCCCAAAGAGGGTTAGGCTTAAAAAAGGAAGCGCCTCCGATAATCCAATTAATCCCAACGAAAGCGGATTCTGGGTAAGGGTATAGACTTGCCAACCCAGAACAACCATTTGAATTTGATTGGCGATAAAAAGGGTAAATCCACCGATTAGAAACCAGCTGTAGGGTTTATAGCGAAGAGATTGAAACGGTGAGGAGGTCGACTCACTCATACCGGAGTGCATCAATCACATCGAGATTGGCGGCTTTCAGGGCAGGTAAGAAACCGGCCGAAAGCCCAATCAACGATGAGAAGCCCAAACCAAGAATCACAGCCCAACCAACAATCACAGCTTGAACATTGAGTACCTGCATTAAAGCGATCAAAGAGAAGGCCAGGCAAACGCCAATCATTCCGCCGAGGGAGGATAAGACCGAAGCTTCGATTAAAAACTGCCATAAAACACTTCGTCGTGTTGCCCCAAGGGCCCGACGAATTCCAATTTCGCGAGTTCGTTCCGTCACGCTCACCAACATAATATTTCCAATTCCGATCCCACCCACAATGAGGGATATGGAAGCGGCCACTGCAAGGAGGGTGGTAATAATAGCGCTCTGTTGAGCAGAAGCTGCTAACCAATCATTCTGTTTTCGTATCGAGAAATCATTATCAACATTCGAGGGAAGCCGGTGTCGTTGACGGATGAGACTTGTAATTTCTGATTCAGCATAATCAACTTGATTTTCAGAGATGGCTGAAACTAAAATTTGTTGAATTTTGTCACGGCCCATGATTTTTTTCATGACTGTGGTGTAGGGGGCATGAATTACATCGTCTTGATCGCCCATAAAACCTGCTCCTTTGCGAGACAGGACACCAATGACTTCAAAAGGCATCGTACCAATTCGAATGGTTTTCCCCAAGGGATCCTCTCCGCTGGGAAAGAGATTCTCTTCCACGGTTTTCCCAATAACACAGACTTTAGACAAAGATCTCACTTCCTGGGAATTGAAATATCTTCCTGCATCAAGGCCCCAAGATTTAATATCTAAGTACTCTTCATTGGCCCCTTCCACTCGGCCCACTAACCAATTATTTGCCCCATAAACAGCGGGTTTAGCCGTTCGCACATAGGGAGTTGCGTAAGCAACGCTGTTCGGGAGTTCAGCTCTTAGAGCTAGAGCATCCTCTTCGTTCAAAGTATCGACTGCACCCTGCCCTACGGGACCCCATGCGCCTTTGGGAATGGAACCGGGTATGACGGTGATGAGGTTTGTGCCCATTGAGCGAATTAACTGCTCTGAAGCTTGCTTGGATCCCTGGCCAATGCCAATCATCGTGATCACTGCACCTACACCAATAATGATGCCGAGCATTGTCAGCATAGAACGTGTTTTATTCCGACGAATCGCCGTCAGAGCTAATTTGAGAAATTCAAGATACTTCATAGTGAGATCCTTTCGATCTACCGACCTCGACCCATACCGCCGCCCATCGGAGAGACCGTAGTGGGCGCTGATCCACTTTTCTTGATAGGCTCTATGACGCCAACCAGTACTTCAGAACCTTCAGGGAGTTCACTCCCCGTAATTTCAGTAAATTGACCGTCACTGAGCCCTACGCTAATCTTCACGCTCTTAAGCTCACCCTTGGAATCGATAATCCATACACGATCCTCGCGACGACTCACAAATCCTTTACCAGAGCCTCCCAACATCATCGGCGACGTCGAAAGGGGCGGAGTGACGGAACGTTTTGAACTTTGGGTATCCTGAGAGTTAACGGGTGAAGCAGGTTTTATATCACCCGATGAAGGCGGTCTTGTGTCGGACCTACCCCGACCCCCAGATCTTTGACCAGCAATGTTGCCACCGCCAGACTCGCGTTGTTTCCTAAAGGCTTCGATCTGCTCTGGCGTCATATTTTTCCTAAAGGCTTCGATCTGCTCCGGCGTCATATTTCGTCGCCATCCCCCACCGGCCCCACTAGCCCCAGCGGGTCTATCAGGTCGGTCCATGGGTGGTTTGGAACCTCGAGCATCTTGAGACGGTTTAGTTACCGCAGGAGTTGAGGGCTTCTCGGGAATTGAAGTGACCGGTGTAGTGGATGGATTTTGAACCTGAGCCATCCTCTTTTTCATCTCTTCTTGTGCTTTATTACGTTCATCTTGTAATTTTTTGTTGAAAGCCTCTTGGGCTTTGGGGGGGAGAAAGGTCACTGGATTAAAGCGAAGAGCCGACGAGGGTATACGAAGCACAGAGTCTCTACTTGCCGTAAAGATGGTCACGTTAGCGGTCATGCCTGGACGAATCTTGAGTTCTCTGTTATCGACTTCAATTTGTACCGTGTAATTCACGACGTTCTGTTGAATACGCGGGTCAATTCGTACCAACATAACTCTTCCCGCGAACTGAGTATCAGGAAACGCATCAACGCTAAAAAAAGCTTGCTGATCAACCTTGACTTGGCCAATATCGGCTTCATCAATGTTGGCTTCGAGTTTCATTCGGGATAAGTCTTGGGTAATAACGAACATATTCGGTGTGTTGAAACTAGCTGCAACTGTTTGTCCCCTATCCACTAATCGACTAATCACTATTCCATCTAAGGGAGACTTGATGGTGCAGTAATCCAGATTAACTTGGGCTCGAGTCAGGGCAGCTTTTGCCGAGATGAGATTTGATTCGGCGGAGATTTTGGCTGACTCGGCATCTTGAAGATCTTTTTCTGAAATAAGTTTAGCTTCAAAAAGTCTTTTCTGTCTTTCAAACTGGCGCTTCGCATCATTAGAAATCTGTGTCGTTTTTTGGACGGTAGCTTGGGCATCGCTTACCAAAGCCATATAAGTTGTCGGATCAATTTCGGCTAATTTTTGCCCTTTTTTCACAGGCGTATTAAAGTCTACGTATAAATTAGAAACAATGCCTGATATTTGGGATCCAATGTTGACCTGGAGTAAGCCCGATAGAGTTCCAGTCGATGTGATGCGCTGACGAATAGGCCCACGGTCAATTTTGGTGGTTCTCCATTTTGGCATTTCTTCGGTATTGTTGAAAAAGAAGAAAACAATAACTAAGCCCACAAGAGTGCCTAGGACTATTCCCTTCTTTTTAGGGGAGAGATTTTTTAGGTTGGAAAACTTAAAATCCATTAGAAACCTCGGCAATGAATAGGATTGAGCAGTTGCCATCAATTGGTAAAGACTAATCTATTACTTTCCCATATTCCTTTAGACACCACTAGGGGCTAGGAGGTTAATTCCCGGTAATAAATGGCTCAATGAGCCTAAAGGGGTGCTCAACGGTAGGGATCGCAATATGGTCGAGTAACCACTGGGGCCATAGACTCAGAGTAATAATCGCAACAACAGCCAACAGCACGGACGCACTGCTCCAAAAATAGGGGCTTGAGGCATGATGATCTTGAGTGAACTCCAGGCCTTGTGGTGGCTTATCCATAAAAAGGACAACAGGAAGTCGAAGATAAAAATAAACTCCAATCAAGCTAGCCAAAATGCCAAAGACCGCTAATCCAAGATGACCGCTCGAGATTAATTCCCTAAAAATAAAATATTTTGCATAGAAGCCAGCAAAGGGCGGAAGTCCCGCAAGACTCAAGAGCAGAACCAGAGAGGCCATACCTAAGAAGGGGCGTTTCCAACCCTGCCCTCGGGCATGATCGAAATCTGTTTGCGAACCTACCCATCCAAAAGCCGTGAGGATTCCAAACAGCCCGGCATTGGTAAATCCATAAATAACTAAATAGTAAAAAACATACTGAAGACTTTGCTCTGTACCCGAAACGAAAGCTAAAAGCAGGTAACCAGCGTGCGCGATGGATGAGAAGGCTAGCATTCGCTTGATATTGTGTTGAGCCAAGGCGGTAAGATTACCCACGAAGAGCGTCAAGATTCCAATAATGGAGAGCAGGGGTTGAAGATTAAAAGAGGTTGTCTGGGAATCATTCAGGAAACCCCAAATAAAGATTCTGATAAAGACGATGAAGGCGGCTGTCTTGGTGGCAACGCTCATAAATCCAGAGATGGGGTGAGGAGCCGCTTGATAAACGTCAGGTGTCCATTGGTGCATAGGAACAGCACTCATCTTAAATAACACGCCAAATAAAATAAGACCTAAACCTAAGAGCATCAAAGAATCAGACCAACCATGTTGATGAGCGAATTGGGAAATCTCCATGAGATCTAAGGATCCCGTTAATCCAAAAAGCAGGACGATACCCAATAACAAGCAACTCGATGCAACGGCGCCTGAAATAAAATACTTGAGACCTCCTTCGGCTCCCTCTGTGCGAACTCGAATCGACCCCGTTAGGACATAAAGGGGCAGGCTAAAAAGCTCGAGCGCTAAGAATAAAACTAATAAATGCGTAGAGGCCATGAAAATCATCACCCCTGCTACCGAAAATAAAAAGAGGGCTAGGGTCTCACCCTTAAACCAACCTTCGTGATGGAGGTGGTCCCATAACTGAAGGACAGACAGCCCGGCACTTCCCAAAACAACGAGTGAACCAAATTGAGTTAATCGATCTACCAAGAGGGGTCCATAACTAGGTTGATGTCCACCGATCCATAGTTGGAGTAGAGATTTGATCGCGGCGTATAAAACCCAGAGCGTCACCAACCACATTGTCCATCGAACCAGCTTTTCATTCCGCGTTGTTCGCGTTAGAACCATCAAGGGGATAACAAGAGCGCCTAGAAGAGGGAAAAGAAAAGGAGTGAGGGCTGACCACTGAATATAGGTAAGCGTCATGGAGTCACCGCCACTGGAATAGAGGTGGGCGAAAAAACCTGAGTCACAATCGTCTTCATCAACGATTCGCTATCGATCATGAAGGTTTGAGGATGAATGCCCATCCAAAAAATCAGAACGACGAGAGGGAGAAGGACTAGGCCTTCCCGCCAACTCAGATCCTGAACGAGATAAGTGTTCCCTTTGGCTAATGGACGGTCCGGCGATCCCCAGAACATCCGCTTAAACATCCAAAGCAGATAAGCTGCACTCAGGATGACGCCCAAAGAAGCGATGATGGCCAAGAGTGGGCTCCCTTCCAGACTCGAGGTAAAGGTCCCATTGAGAATAAGGAATTCACCCACAAAACCGTTCGTGAGTGGTAAGCCAATGCTACTCAGAACAACGACGAAAAATACTGTGGTTAAGATGGGAAGCCGGTGTGCAATCCCACTGAAATCTTCAATCTGTCTTGTATGCGCCCGATCATAAATCATCCCTACTAAAAAGAATAGGGCGCTCGTACTCACTCCATGATTGAGCATTTGCAACATGGAACCCTGAAGACCAATGAGCGTAAAACTAAAAATACCCAGGATCACGAAGCCCATATGAGAGACAGAGCTATAAGCCACGAGTTTTTTCATATCTTCTTGAACAAAAGCAACCCAGCCCCCGTAAAGAATAGCGATGACGGAAAGGATGCTGAGACCTCGACTCATGCTCAGGGCGATTTCAGGAAACATAGGAATGGCAAAGCGAAGTAATCCATAACCGCCTAGTTTCAGCAGGATTCCAGCTAAAACCGCGGACCCGGCCGTAGGGGCTTGAACGTGGGCATCGGGTAGCCACGTGTGTAGAGGGAACAGAGGCACTTTGATGGCAAAAGCTAATACAAAAGAAAGAAATAAAATTTCTTGGGTATATATCGATTGGCTTCGAGCCACTAATGACAAGAGGATAGGGTCAAATCCGCCCGCAAGGTTGGCTAAATAAATTAATGCGAGGAGCCAAATCAAACTTCCCGCAAGCGTGTAAAGAATAAATTTATTAGCAGCATATTTTCGCTCACTGCCACCCCATATTCCTATAAGGAAGAACATGGGGATTAACATGACTTCCCAAAAGATATAAAAGAGTAAAAGATCTTGAGCCAAAAGAGCCCCGAGGATACTGGACTCAAGAATCAAGAAGAGGCCAAAGAAAACAGGTTCTTTTTCTTTAATATTTCTCCATGAAGCCAAAAGAGCTAAAGGAATCAAAAGCGTGGTGAGCTGAATCAACCAAACATTTAAACCATCCATCACGAGGACGTAATTGGCCGACAAGCCTGCGACGGAGAACCAAGACCTCGATTCCGATAAAAAGCCCGCCATCCGCATGGGTTGAATCAATAAAAGGCTGTACAGGAAGGTAAGTAGAGAAGCACCCAGTCCAAGTAACTTCATGGTTTTAACAGATGGATAGGAAGGGAGCACGATCAAACGTAAACCGACAATCAATGGAATAGCGATCAACCAAGTGAGTGGGAAATTGGATTCTGAAAGAAAAGACAACATTAGATCCTCCCGACCAAAAGAAGTGTCAAGAGTCCCAGAAGTCCCAGTACCGAAAGCAGAGTGTAGTTTCGCAAACGTCCGGTTTGAAGATGGGAGCCAAGATCTCCCATGACACGGGTAAGTGCCCCCGGAAGATTCACTCCAATGCCATCAATGATAATGACGTCACCCAATTTCCAAAATACTTTACCCAGAAAGAAGAAGGGGTTAATGATTAAGGCCATCACACCTTGATCAACAAAATATTTTTCTCGAAGGATCTGGTAGGTTCTAGAAAACTTTTTCTCGAAACTTTCTTCCCAGCCGAGACCTTTTCCGTAAAGTTTCCAAGCTATTCCCGCGCTAACCAAACTCAAGACCGTGGAGATAAGGGCTAATGTCCAAGCCAAGGTGGGTTGTAACGGATGGGCTTCAGGCTCAGCACTTTGACCATAATTGATGGCTGAATGGAGCCATGAAGCGATCGTATTGTGGCCCCCAAAAGACTCAGGCCAGCCGAAAGTAACTGCCAACAAAGCCCCAAGGGACAGGAGGATGAGGGGGGCAGTAATCCACTTGGGGCTTTCGTGGGCATGATCAAATATTTTCAAATCACGAGGCTTGCCTGCAAATACTAAAACCATAAGTCGTGCGGTATAAAAAGCAGTACAAATGGCCGCAAGAACTCCAAAGCCCCACAGAGTAGGACTATGCAGGTACGTCAAATAAAGAATTTCATCTTTACTCGCAAAACCACTCGTACCTGGGAAGCCCATCAAGCAAAGAGCTCCGATAAGCATGGTGTAAAAAGTGATGGGCAATTTTTCTCGAAGCCCGCCCATTTTGAAAAGATCTTGCTCGTGATGGAGCGCTACGATGACGCTTCCCGCTCCCAAAAAGAGCAAAGCTTTGAACCATGCATGCGTGAAGACATGGAAGAAACCTGCTGAAAAACCGGTTACACCGAGACCTAAAAACATAAACCCCAATTGCGAAACGGTGGAATAGGCTAGAACTTTCTTAATGTCTCTCTGGAAGAGGGCCATGGTGGCGGCAAAAAGAGCGGTTGCAACACCAATCCACGCAATCACGTGAAGCGTGATGGGGGCCAATAAAAAGAGGGGTGCGAGTCGACAAATAAGGTAGATGCCGCTGGTGACCATGGTGGCGGCATGAATGAGGGCCGATACGGGTGTCGGACCCGCCATGGCATCTGGTAGCCAGAGGTAGAGAGGAATTTGAGCACTCTTTCCAGTACAGCCAATGAACAACATGAGTGTGGCAAAGGTGATCAAACCAAAGTGTGTTTCAGGCCCAAGTAGGGATACATGTTGAAGTAGATCGCCTACCGTCAGGGTTCCGAAGATTAAAAAGAGAGTCATCATGCCGATGAGGACCCCTACATCTCCAACGCGATTATATAAAAAAGCCTTAAGGCCTGCCCGAGGCGCTTCCTCGGTTTCAAAGTAATAACCAATGAGGAGATACGAGCAAAGACCGACGCCTTCCCACCCAACAAAGAGCAAAGGAAGACTAGAACTCATGACCAATAAAGTCATAAAGAATACGAAGAGATTCAAATAAGCAAAGTAGCGAGCGGTACCTTTCTCGTGATGCATGTAGCCAACGGAATAAATATGAATCAAGAGCCCAATGCCTGTAATGACGAGCAACATCACGCTGCTTAAAGCATCAATGACAAACCCAAATGGAATCTGGAGATTGCCAACTGCCATCCATTGCCCAACCACCAAGTCGATTCGATGTTCAGGACTCGCTAAGACTCGGCCAAACCAAATCAGACTTAACCCCAAAGATGAAGCAATGGTACTGCAAGCGATGACATGGGAGAGAACCCGCGACAAGCGATGACCGATTAAGCCGTTGATCAGAAATCCCAGCAGAGGGATCAGGGGGATAAGAATCGCCGAAGTCATTAGTGCCTCAACGTAGAATGTTGGTCTGCATCGGTCGTATTCTTGAGGCGATAAAGTTCAACAATAAGAGCCAAGCCGACAGCTGCTTCACACGCAGCAACACCGATAATGAAAAGATAAAAAATCGAAGCGGTGGGGGCTCCCCCTTGCCATTTGCCAAAGGCTAAGAGAATAATATTGATGGCATTCAGCATCAGTTCAATGCCCATAAATTGAAGAAGAAAGGAGCGGCGAAGCAGAACCGTCACGAGCCCAATGACAAATAAAAGAAACCCTACCAATAGATAACCCTGCAACCCGCCCGTCCACAGGGCCTGAAGGAAAGAAGGCATTGAAATCATAGGTGCTTCTTGACCAAACTAATGGCCCCAATCATTGAAACTAACAAGAGAAGTCCAATCATTTCGAAAGAAACAATATGACGGGTCAGCATTTCAGCCCCTATTTGATTAAGAGATACAGGGGCGATCTGATCGACCGGTCGCTCCGAGAGCGACTGGAGAAGTTCAGACTGCTTGATGAACCAGAAACTTCCGCCCACCAAAAGTGCCCCAACCCCTAAGGCTAAATAGCGTTGAAGGTAGAGATCGTCTTGGGGCGATTCCTCTTCGTGTGCATTGAGCATCATGATGACAAAAAGTAGAAGGACTAAAATAGCTCCTGCGTAAACAATAATTTGAAGTGCGGCTGATACAGGATTAGAGAGCAAAATAAATAGCCCAGAAACTCCGATAAATGTAGCTACTAAAAATAAACCCGCCACAATGACGTTTTTCTGAAAGGCCATCGCTAAAGCCGAACCGAGAGTCAAGAGAGCAAAGGCAAGAAACATGGTTACATCGTGACAAAATTACGGGGTGGAGAGGGGGGTAATTCATTGGCTTCGGACTGGAGGGGTTTCCCATCCGTGTCCGCGTAGGTATTCATGAGATCCCACTTACCGTAGTTCAGAGAAAGCCGATCGTAGGCTGCCAACTCATAGTCCTTTCGGAGCCAAATGGCATCCTTGGGACAAGCCTCTTCACACATCCCGCAATAAATACAGCGCAACATATCGATCTTGAATACCTTCGGGCGTTTTTCTTCGAAACCTTGGGTAAAATTCAAATCACTAAATTCTTCTGCTTCAATAGTGATGCAGCGAGCGGGGCACGCTTCTTGGCACATAAAACAAGCCACACATTTAATAGATCCATCTTCAAACTGTTTCAATTCGTGAAGGCCACGATACCCCTCGGGCATCTCTTTTTTCATCTCAGGATATTGAATCGTGAATCGTTTAGAGGTCGGGGTTAAGATCTGACGAATGAAGTGACCCCAAGTAATCCACATTCCCTTCAGGACCGAGGGGAAATAAAGGCGGTCCCACCAAGAAAGTTGTATTTTTTTAACTAAAATAGCCACCGGTTGTTACCTCGTCATCCACCAAGCATTCAAAACTAAATTAAGTAGACTCAGCGGAAACATAATTTTCCAGCCAAGGAACATCAGCTGGTCATATCTAAATCTTGGCAGAGTCCATCGAACCCAGACAAAGACCCAACACATAAATAAAAGTTTTACCAAGAAAGAGGCCATCGTGACCACCACGGGCCAGCCATCTCCGTCTCCATTAAATGGGACACTCCATCCGCCAAGATAAAGCGTCACAATAAGGGCTGAGGCCACAACAATGTGAATATATTCGGCCAAGGCCATGAGGCCAAATTTCATAGAACCGAATTCAGTGTGAAAGCCTGCCACAATTTCCGACTCGCCTTCGGCAAAGTCAAAAGGTAGTCGATTCGTTTCAGCAAACTGGCAAACAAAGAAAACTAAAAAACCTAGGGGTTGCCGCCACAAGAACCAGCCATGCTCAACCTGATCGAGGATCACTTCATGGGGATCGTACCCCCCGACGGCAACAAAGAGGGCTAAAACCGAAAGTCCGAGGCCCAGCTCATAACTGACCATTTGCGCGCTGGCACGCATTCCGCCTAGGATTGACCACTTGTTGTTACTGCTCCAAGCGGCCACTAGGACGCCATAGACCGCGAGTCCTCCGATGGCTAATGGGTACAGCAGACCCATGCCGTTATTGGGATCAATGAGACTCAAATGGTAAGTGATCCCTTCCGTTTGAAAACTTCGTCCAACCGGAATGACCGCAAAGCCAAGAAGAGCAGGAATAAAAGCAAGCGCAGGCGCGATCCAAAAAAGGGAACGGTTAGCATCCTTGGGAATAAGGTCCTCTTTAAAAAAGAACTTGAGCCCATCGGCTAATACATGAGCCATGCCTAATATTTTTATTTTTCCAAAAAGTGCTGCTCGATTGGGACCGATTCGATCTTGAATCATGGCACTTCCTCGTCGCTCGACCCACGTCAGAGGAGGAGCGAGAAGCATGAGAAACCCAATACACACTGCTGCCTTAATGAGCATCCACGAAAGCTCGGGAGTGAGAGATAAAATACTGAGGATCAAAGAAGTGATTCTCCCAAACCAAGCCCATTAATAAAGAAAATTCAATTCTTCAAGTTACCACTTTGACAAAAAGATGGCTAGAGAGAAGCGGTTAAATCCACCGTAGTAATCGACGTTTAATTTCTTCAGCACCGAGCAACAACAATGTCTCATGGATCGGCGGACTGATCGTGCCCCCCGTCAAAGCCACCCTCAGGGCTTGCGCTAGATCTTTCAGTTTTATTTGATGTCCTAGGAGTACCTGATCCAAGCCCTCTCGGAGGCCCTCAGCGGTCCAGTCTTTGAGCGCACTAACGCTTCGGAGAGCCAAACGGTGAGTTTCACAAAGATGTTTAGAAAGCAATTTTTCGTCGAATACTTGAGGGGCTTCCCAGCAAAAAGATAGAGACTCTGCCATTTCTTTCAAGGTACGCGAGCGCTCCTTTGTACAACTCACGGCCAACTCTTTCCAGGCCCTATCGCGTAAAAGCCAGGGGGGTGGCATAAAGGGATTGAGGGCCTGAATCAAGAACTCATTGGTGGAATTCATGATGAGTTTCTGATTGATCCAATAAAGTTTATCAATATCAAAAACAGAAGGACTGGTTTGAATATCTTCTAAATTGAAGGATTCGATTAACTGGGCATCAGTGAGAATTTCTTCTTCGGCTGATTCGGCTACTCTCCCGTCAATCTTGGGAGTCCAACTCAACTTAGCAAGGGTCAAGCGAACGGCCTGAGGTAAAAAGCCTAGATCCTTAAATTCCGTAATACTCGCAGCCCCATGGCGTTTACTTAACTTTTGTTTATCTTTGCCCAAGATCATGGGTACATGGGCAAAGACCGGCAGCGCGTAACCGAGCGCTTCAAAAAGTGGGATTTGTTTCGGTGTATTGGCCACATGATCATCGCCCCGAATGACGTGCGAGACTTTCATGGCGACATCATCAACCACCACTGAAAAATTATAGGTAGGTACCCCTATTTCGCCAGGCTCTGACCAGCGCGCAATAATCCAATCATCCAAACTCTCTGAAGGGAATCGGATCGTTCCTTTGATGGCATCTTGCAGAAGGATATCTCCCTCAAGGGGCATCGCAAATCGAATTGAACTCGGAGATGAATCATCGTAATGCTGGTCGCGACAGCCTCGACCGAGATCCAAACCACGGTTATATTGAAAGGGCTTTCCTGCACGATCAGATTCTTTACGTCGATCTTCCAAGGATTCCTTGGTGCAGCGACAGCGGTAGGCTTTTCCTTGATCAAGCAGTTCGGTAATTTTTAATTTATAGAGATCCATCCGGAGAATCTGACGATAGGGACCGTGGTCACCCAACCAGGCACCTGAACGCTTTGGATCGGGGCCTTCATCCCAGATCAAACCCGACCAGAGCATTCCCTCTTCGATAATGCGAATATTGTCTTCTGTGGATCGGTCGGTGTCGGTATCTTCAACGCGTAAGATAAATTTTCCAGAATATTTCTTTGCAAAAAGCCATGCAAAAAGAGCTGTGCGAACGCCCCCGATGTGCAGCATCCCGGTCGGAGAGGGTGCAAAACGTGTCACCACTGAACTAGGCAAAAGAGTCCTCCAAGAACTTTATTTAGTTTGACCTAGAACACAGAATCTCGTGAATGAAGGGGGTTGTCCTGCAACCTCAAAGTCTAAGGTAGCCTAATAGATTGGAGCCCTTGTGAAAGTTGGATTTGTCAGTTTAGGTTGCCCTAAGAATCTCGTAGACAGCGAAGTCATGCTTGGTCACTTAAGGCTTAAGGGATATCAGATCACATCTAAGATGGACGAGGCTCATATTCTTGTTGTGAATACTTGCAGTTTTATTGAAGATGCGAAGCGTGAGAGTTTGGACGCTATTTTCGAAGCGGCCTCCATGAAGAAGGCGGGCGTCTGTGAGCGATTAATTGTGGCGGGCTGCATGGTGGAGCGCTACCGAGAAACGCTCCTCAAAGATATTCCCGAAATTGATGCTTGTTTGGGTACTAGAGATATTGAAAAGATTGCGGAAGTCATTGGAGGTTCTGGATGGGAGGAATTAGACCGCAATCCCTCTTATCTTTATGATGAGCATTCTCCCCGGTTGCTCACGACACCCAAAGCTACGGCCTATCTAAAAATCAGCGAGGGCTGCGATCATAGTTGTGCGTTTTGCATCATCCCTGCCATCCGAGGTGGACAACGCAGTCGATCGGTCGAGAGTGTCGTCAACGAAGCCCGACAACTCGTCGATCAGGGAGTCTTAGAAATTTGCTTGGTGGCCCAAGACACAACCGACTATGGGCGTGATTTTGGCCAGCCCGAAGCCTTAGCAACCTTGATTCGCGAGCTTGGGAAAGTCCAAGGGCTTCAATGGTTTCGAATTCACTACGCCTATCCCAATCGATTATCTGACGAAATGATTCGAGCGATTGCTGAAACTCATAATTGCGCCAAGTACCTCGATATGCCCCTTCAGCACGCCAGCAGCCAGCTCTTAAAAAAAATGTCTCGAGGGGGATCTTCAGAAAGTTTTGGTCGCTTGATCCGTAAAATTAGAGCGTCTTGTCCCGAAATCCACTTGAGATCTAACTTTATTGTAGGTTTTCCTGGAGAAACCGAAGCGGACTTCGATGAACTTAAATCCTTCATCTTGGCCATGCAGTTCGATCATGTGGGAGTATTTACCTACAGTCAAGAAGAGGGGACCCCGGCTTTTACCTTAGGTGACCCAATTCCCTTATCAGAAAAGATACGAAGAAAGAATCACATCCTGAGTCTTCAACAAGACATCGCACGATCAAAGAACCAACATAAGATTGGAAAGACGCTCAAGGTATTTATTGAAGGGGCCCACGAAGAAACGCCTATGATCTTCAAAGGCCGGCATGAAGGTCAATCCCCTGATATCGATGGAAATGTGCTTATTGTCGATGGCGATCCACAACCTCAAACCTTTCAATGGGTCAAAATTCTTGAGGCTCATGCCTATGATTTAGTTGGCGAGATTCGGGAGGGTGGATTAGAGTCAACCATAGAAGATTATGAAAAAAATTACCGAAATCAACCCTGAGCCTCATGCCTTTCCTCAGCCTGGCTCGTGGATTATTGCCACGGGATTAGGTTCGGGCCTGCTCCCTTTTGCCCCCGGCACTTGGGGAAGTTTTGCTGCTCTTACCGCCTGGATAGGCATAGTCATTCTGGGGCTCCTATTGAATTTAAGAAAACCGCTAGCGGCTTTTGTTTTTTTAGGTCCTTTTTTACTTTGGTGGATTGGTTCACGAAGCATTAAAAAGATTCAGTCCACATTCGAAAATGAAGATCCCCCTTATATCGTCATTGACGAATGGGTAGGCATGTGGATTGCACTGATGCCCCTCGCCTCTGTAATCGCAAGGGATCCCTTTGCATCCTGGCAGGAGTATCTCTTGCGATGTGCCCTTCCCTTTGGTCTCTTTCGTATATTGGATATCTGGAAGCCCGGACCGATTGGTCGTGCTCAAAAACTAGGCGGTTCTGCAGGCATTATGATGGATGATGTCCTCGCAGGTTTTGGAGCTGCTTTGCTCACCAAACCCCTACTTGTCCTAATTCATCGTCTTTTATAAACTAAGCAATATTAGAGTTCTTACGTTTCCGATATGGGGGCGATTTTACCTTCGCTGTCGAGATGACGACTCTGAATATGATATTTATAGCCTTGCTCGGTCAGAAAAAGCTGGCGATTACGGGCAAATTCCTGTTCGGTCGTATCCCGGCTGATCAAAGTATAAAAATAACTCACATTATCTATATCTTTAGGTCGAAGAATGCGACCCAAACGCTGGGCTTCTTCTTGCCTCGAACCGAAGGTTCCTGAAACTTGGATCGCAACACTCGCATCGGGTAAATCAATCGCGAAATTAGCGACCTTACTGACAATCAATATTTTTAATTCACCCTTTCTGAAAAGATTGAAAAGTCTTTCGCGTTCTTTCGCGGGAGTCTGACCCATCAGCACAGGGGCTTGAAAATACTCGGAGATGATTTTAAGTTGTTCAATGTATTGACCAATAATTAAAACTGAATTCTGAGGGTGCAGAGCTAGAATTTCAGCAATCACCTTCATCTTGAGTGAATTTTCCGAAGCGATTCTGAAGCGTTGGCGCTGATCAGACACGGCATAATTCATTCTTTCTTCATTGGGAAGCGGAATTCTAATTTCAAGGCATTGGGCCGTGGCAATGAATCCATCTTTCTCTAGGACTTTCCACGGAACATCGACTCGCTTAGGCCCAATCAAAGAAAAGACATCTTCTTCTTTGTTGTCTTCGCGGACTAAGGTGGCCGTTAAACCGAGTCGACGGCGGGCTTGGAGTTCCGCGACGGCTCTAAAAATAGGAGCCGGGAGCATGTGGACTTCATCGTAGATAATGAGTCCCCAGTTGGAGGCTTCAAAGATTTTGAAGTGGTCAAAGGGTCCATTTTTGTCTTTACGATAAGTCAATATTTGATAGGTTGCGATCGTGACGGGACATATTTCTTTACTTTCACCGCTGTAGAGACCGATTTGATCTGCTGTCAAAGTTGTTTTATCGAGTAATTCTTGTTTCCATTGTTTAACCGCTGTTACATTGGTCGTCAGAATGAGCGTATGGGTTTGCAAGCCACTCATACAGGCCATCCCGATAACTGTTTTGCCCGCTCCACAGGGAAGGACAAGGACGCCAGCCCCCCCTTCGGGACCGCCCCCTGCATGAAAGACATCGGCGGCGGCTTGTTGGTATTTTCTCAAAATAAAAGGTTTCTTGCTCTGCTGTAACTGGGATCTTAGTTCAAAAGACAGAGGATGACCCTCTTTAAAGCCCGCTAAATCTTGAACAGGATGGCCCAATCGAATAAGTTGAAGCTTGATTTCTCCTCGAGATCCCTCGCGGATATAAATTCCTTTCTGATCACCAAAGGGCTCTTGGAGAAAATCTTGGAGTGTTTTTTGATTCGAGATTTCCCAAAAAAGACCACGATCTTCAATGTCAAGGGCTAAACGATTATTTTTTTTAATTAATTTAATTTTTCCATACCGAGTGGAATGATCTTTGATTTCTTGAGTAATATTTTGTGGGATTTCATATTTAGACCACTTTACTAGGATTTCAATAATTGTTTCTTCGAGGATTCCAGATGCGGAGGCGTTCCAAAGACTCAAGGGGCTGATGCGATAAGTGTGAATATGTTCCGGGCTTTTGATCAATTCAGAGAAACGAGAAATCTCATCTCGGACTCTCTCAAATTCTGGATGGGCAACCTCCACCAACAAAGTTCGATCACTTTGGACAATCAAGGGATTATCGGGTCGAAGAGGAGTCACGGGGTGGCCTAACCCTCAAGGCTAGAGCCATCTGGCTCAAGGGTCAAATATGAATTTTAATTTTGCTTAATAGTTAGATAGATCAGTATAATTTCAACTTAGAATAGATTTTGGTATTCTTACTCAAGGAGAATGAGGAATGAATTCTATGAAGCGACTTTTCACTGTGATGATGATTGTGCTTTTAGGTCAAGTCATTTGGGCACAAAATACTACCCGAGATAATGAATTAGGAAGCCCCGGAGAAAGACGAAGGAATTTACCTGCCCGAGTCGGTCCCAATGTTTTAAAAGGCCATGATTTGGCAGAAGAGAGACAAAAATGGGCTCTAGAGTGGTTTGGGCCTACGTCCATCGAATATCTCGATGCAATTAATGAAATAGCCGTCAAAGAAGTCAGCAAATATCGATCTAAAGTTTCTGTGCCTGTTTTTTCAGGATCATCCGCTGTTTTAACTTATCCACTTTTGGGAGGGGCCATTGGACCTTTGGGCGGAGGAACGTGGGTCAATATTGGACCTTTTGGTAATTTGATTGATCCCACTTGGCCGGACCATGACACTGGTCGCGTGACTCGCATTGTTCCTCATCCAAATTGGCCTACGACTCCCACGCTCTATGTATCTTTTGCAGGGGGGGGTGTTTTCAAATGCACAAATGCGGACCCCGCTGCAGCGGCAACGGGTTGGTCTTGGGTTTCTATTACGGACAGCCTTCCCACCTCTAGTTCTGATGGAAGTCAAGCTGTCGGAGCTTTGGCCATCGATCCTAATAATGGCAACACGCTCTACTTAGGTTCGGGAGATTTCGTGGATGGCGAGGGACGCGGCTTTTACAAATCTATAGATGGGGGTACCACTTGGTTTGCCGCGACTGGTTTGGGTGCAGCAACTCGAAGTCATGACATTCTTGTGATGAATGACGGTCGTATTTTTTGGGCAACCAATGATGGCCTTAAGGTGAGTTCATCGAATACCTCCACAAGCTTAACGTTTGTTCCAGTCGGTGTTGCACAAGGTATTACTGGGCTGGTATGGACCATAAAAAAACTCGATCAGAATAAATTAGTCTGTAGCGTTGAAGGCTCAACAGGTTCTATTTTTTACTCAACCGATGGGGGCTCGACTTGGAGTTCTTCCTCTATCTCAGGAATTCCAGGAGGCTCTTCTTCGACTACGAATGGTCCAATATACCGAATTACTCTAGCCGCTAATGGCTCAAAGGTGGTCGGTATTTTTGAGACGGGAAGCGTGATATCCAAGGGACTGCTCGTCAGTAACAACGGGGGAGCCACCTTTACCTATCAAGCCCAAACCGGTTCAGGCGCTACTGGTCTTTTCTATGGCAGCGGGGGGTCTGGTGACGGAGGTCAGGATTGGTATAACCAACTCCTTGCTATTGATCCCAACAATGGAAATAATGTATTCGTGGCTGCTAATTTAGCCTCCTATCGAAGCCAAGACGGTGGGTTGACCTGGCAGCAGATGACCCATTGGTATGGGGGAGGAAAAGTCTACACGCATGCCGACCACCATACGGCAGCGTGGTCATCTAATGGACAGATCTTACTGATTGGAACCGATGGCGGATTTGCTATCTTGCGCGATCCTTTCCGTTCAGTTGTACCCACTGCGGTGGGAACGACAGGTGTTCCCGCCGACGTCACCTTTGTAGACCATCGTCGCAATTATGGTCTGGCTACTCATCTGATTTACAATCTAGGATCGACCAATGCTACTACTCCAACGGACTCTAAGTATCGAGTGATCATCGGCCTTCAAGATAACGGAACCCGAGTGAGACAAGCCGTAGATAATACCGGACTAGTTGGTACCTCGGGGTTGCTCCAAAATAGCGGAATATTCGAGGATCAGATCGGAGGTGATGGTTTTTCCTCATTGATTCACCCCGATAATGGAAACCTCATGCTCGGCTCACTTTACTACACGCGTATTTTTAAAAGCACAAATGGAGGAACGTCGTCGTTCCCAGAGTCGAATTCTGGAATCGTAGGTGCTGGGTCTAGTTCAACGTCCCCTTTTTACCCCAAAATGCATTTAGGTAATTCCATCGCCCCTGATTCTGTCTACACCCAAACTAATTATGTACTTTATAAAAGTGGTAATTTTGGATCAACTTGGTCTGCATTACCCATGACGGGATATCCAACGACTAGCACTATTCGTAATTTTCATGTCTCGGAGGCCAATCAAGCCTTGCATGTCATCGTGGGAAGTAATGGTACTTTTTATAAAGCTCGAATTCCTGAATTAAATAATGATGCAGTGATCGATGCTCTAGATTTACTCGTTGTGGCGAAACATCATGGGTCATCAACGGCAACATCTAGAAAATCGGCTGATGTCAACGGTGACGGAAGCGTCGGAGATTCGGATATTACGGCCACAATTGGCGTTCTCGACGGGGCTTCGAATAACATTGGTACGTGGACCCAATTAGGTGGAACAGCCAATCCTGCCCTGAATAATTCATGGGTTTGGGTTGATACCACCAATGAACAAATTATGTACATCGGATCGGTCACGCGTAATTTAAGTAGCACGGGACTTCAGTCAAAATTATATAAATCCATAGACGGTGGAACCACATGGTCTGCTATCGGCGGTGCTTCCAGTGGACTTCCCTTTGGTGTACCCGTCCATGTAATCAAGAATGTCCCTGGAGATGGTACTAAGCTATTCTGTGGAACCGATTTCGGTATGTATTATTCAGAAAACTCTGGAGGCACATGGGTCCGCTATGGTGCTGGTCTACCCTTAGTGGCCGTTAGAGATATCTATATTGCTCCGGATAAGTCCTTCATTCGAATTGCCACTTACGGAAGAGGTGTGTGGGAAATTAATAATCCTACTTACACTGCTTCTGAATAATATTGAGGATCATCATGAAACAGTCATATCAACGTTTTTGGGTTTTAGGTGCCTTAGTAAGTCTTATGATCGCCTGCGGTGGAGGAGGTGGAGGTGGTGATACGGTAGTCGTAGTACCTCCACCCTCCATCACAAGTTTTATAGCGGGAAGCGCTTCCATCAATGCCGGCCAAGCTACGACGCTCACGGCTATTTTCTCTAATGGCACTGGTACGGTTTCGGGAGGGCCTGCTCCAGTCGCCATCCTCTCAGGAGTCCCTATCTCGGTAACCCCGACGACGACCACCACCTACACCTTGTTCGTTACTAATACAGCTGGCGCATCGGTAACAAGCTCGGCAACAGTCTCGGTGACTTCAGCCTCAAGATCCTTGAACTACACAGATCCAACCATAGGCATCTATAAACTCATCAGGAACACTTCTTTAAGCAACTCTAGCCATCTCGTGCTCGACCTAGTAAGTAGTGATACGAATTTAGTCAGTGGTATCGGATTCAATATTTCAACCGACACTACAAAAGCTACCTGGGTTAAGGTGGCTTCTGCTGATGCCACCTTCGTACAAAATGGAACTATTTTCAATCTAGGACCTTCTCCACAAGTTCAATATGGAAAAATCACTACATCAGGGGTCTCTTCGACTATTCTCTCAGCGGCTCTTGCCTTGAAAGGATCGTCCGGAGTAGCCATTAATGGCAGCGGGGGTGTCTTAGCACGTATCGCCCTCGATCCCGTGGGAACAGGGGCCGTTGGGGCGGTCCCTTTAACAATCACTAAGGCTCAAGCCATAGTCCAAGGCATCGCTAATCCATCAACTATTACAGTTTATGTTGGAACTTTAACGCTCAATTAGGCTCCCGAAATAGGTTGGATAAAAAGAGGGTTTCAAACCCTCTTTTTATATATCCTCTCCCGGGGATCACATAAGTATTTTTTGTTATGCATTTGAATATCTCAATGAGACACTATAAGGTAATTCTTTGGGTATTGTTTGCATGAATGAGGTCTTAAATCATTTCCAACTCCTCTCCAATTGTACGGAAGGCGAATTGGAATTGATCTGCGAACGACGACATATAACCATCCCCATCCGATGGAAAGATAGACCGGATGGATTAAAATCTTTAATCAAAAGCATGATCTACCATCTCGAGGATCATCATCACTTATCGGGCGTCTTGGCTTCACTCCAAGAGACCGAGTTGATTGCCTTAAAGCATCTGACCCAGGGACACCAACCGCCTATCTCAATCGTTCCTGCTTTATTCTCTCTGGGCCTAATTCTCCCAGTTAGAGCTCAACATCGAGATGTATGGATTCTATCGGAACGGGTCCGAGCTGCGCTAGATGACTTTGACGATTCGGCGTTGTCGCTTCAGGCTCCCGTAGGAACTCAGCTTAATCACAGTGGTTCTTTCCGGTTTTCTTTGGCGCTTGTCGTCATTCTCCTCCGTTGTGTGCATGGGGTGCGCGTCCTCAAAGCTGGATTACCTGCCAAGAAAGAGTTAGACCATATCACGCGAAATAATACTCTCTTCTCTGCCAATCTTTCGGGTGAAGAAGATGCTTCTTTGCTCTTTACCTTACTCCACCGACTTGGCTTGTTATGGCAACGCGAAGGACGAGTCGAGACGTTAATTCCCGCAGTCTTAGCTCATCCACCTAGGTGGATTGCTGAGCGCACCTTCTCTTATTTGGTGGAACATGATTTAGATGCTTGGCAAATGCCAATGTCTGAACATCGCATCTTCTTTCTCCAGCACCTTTTAGATCGACCCAAGCAAATTGTAAAAGTCGATATCTTTTTGCATTTCTTGGGTACGCTTCGCCAATTTGATGCCCAAAAGATCAGAGAACAATTCATTCCTTTCCTTTACCGTATGGGTTTATTGGATATGGATTTAAATGGTCATTTTTTAGCTCTTTCAGAGCATGGCCTAGCCTTAACCGAAGAATATATTCACAGAAATCCTTCATCGACTCGCGCCCATTGGGCTTTGTTTGAAGCCACTCAAGACTTGGTCATTCAGCCGAATTTAGAAATCCTGACCCCACTCCTCCAAAACCCACACCGCCTTCTTCGACTTGCCGAAATTTCATCATTAGAATCCGTCGATACGTTGGCTAACTTTAAGCTCTCCCATGATTCCATTATCAAAGCGGTCGATTTAGGACTCACAATTGGAGAAATAAAAGATACGTTAGGTTTGAAAGTTCCATCCACAGTGGCCGATTTGCTAACAGATCTTGATCGTCGAATTGGCGAAGTCGAAATCAAGCAGAATGCGCGGCTTATTGAAACGAAAACCCCAGAGCTCGCAAAAGAGATCATGGTGCGCCCCGAATTTATCTCTTTAGGTCTGAAACAGATTGGTCCCAATCTCATTGAAGTTCATGGGCAAGGCAACATTAATACGTTCCTCAAAGAGGCGGGTTACCTTCCTAAACCGTCTCGTTTTCTCCCGCTAAGCATTGATGCACAAGAAGATCTTTATCTTTGGTCCCTGGCGGGCCTAGCCTTCATCGATGAGAAAGGCCTCAATCATCATTTAGATCCGATCCGTCAAATGATTCGACAGTCCCTTCAGCAGATTCATGATGAAAGCCCTTCCCTGTTCCAGCAAATACAACGTCGCATCCCTATGCTCCATCTGTCGGGAGAGCAGCAGCCCATGGAAGAAACGAGGGGAATTCTAGACTACGCAACCATACATAATTTAGCCGTCGAAGTAACCTATTTACCTCCGGCGGCACACCGCACACAACTTCGACGACTCAGTCCCAAATCAATCGAAGAAGATACGTTAGTGGCTTTTTGCCATTTACATCAGGAAGATATGGTTTTCAGGCTTAAACGCATTCATGGCGTCCGGCTTCTCAATGAAAAAGGATGGAACCGCGATACGCCTCAGGTTGGCTAGTTCGTCTTGTTCCTAACCTTCACAGTATTAATCTGATTGACTGAGTTTTCTCGATTGGGCAAAGGAATCACTGGATATTTTTGACGATCTTTGGCTAATTGAAGTTGGGCATCCTGGATGACTCTTTGAAGATTCTGATTGGCATTCACAAGACGTTGTTGTTCTAATCGATTCTGCTCAATTTGTTGAGCCAAGACTTGTGCTTTTTTTTGCTGTGCCATACCCCATGAGCCCAAAGCAAAAATAACCGGGATTGCGGCGGCCGCAAGTATCCAACTTAAATTGGAACGCTGACGGAGAGTGCGACGGCGACGCAGTGCCTCACGATAGAGGTCTTGAGCAAGATTTTGAAGGCGATGTGATTCTGCCATCACAGACGCCTCAGATGGTACTTTCAAGCCAAGCATTTGTCCGAAGTCTGATCGCAGTTGTGCATCCTCGAGGGGCTCTATTCTGGGAGACATTGTTTGAAGCCGAGTGTTAAACCATGACATGGTGACCTCCTGGATTGAGCTGATCTCTAAGCTGGGCTTTAGCGCGATGAATACGAGTCTTCACAGTGGCTTCGGGAATTTCTAAAATATGAGAAATTTCACGGATCGACAGTCCGTCGACGACAAACAACCAAATAGATTCTCGAAAAGTAGAGGGGAGCTTTTGAATTTCTCTTCGAATTTCACGAGAAAGAAGTGCATCGTATGCATCACCTTCTTTGCCTTGATCAACCAAAAATTCGAGCGAAATATTTTGATTTTTAAGAGGACGACGTTCCGTTAACGCTAGAGTACGAACTGTGCCGTATAAAAAAGCAACGGGGTGTTCGATTTTATCTTCCCGTTGCATGATAATAACAAAGGCTTCTTGGGTAATATCTTCAGGATAGACGGCTCCAAACCGGCGCGCATAGCTCACTAATTTGGGATAGTATTCGGAAAAAGTAGCGTAAAACGCTTCATTGGTTCCAAAGGGACTAAAATCATTCATGGGAGATTTTCCTGAGAATATGCCTATTATGACTTGTATGCCCTGAAATGCATGAAAGTTCCCTAAACTAGGCTATATGACCAAGGAAATTGAAGATTGGAAGGCTGCCTTAAGGGATCTTGGGGTGACCTCTTTGATTCGACCTGAAAATCCTCATACCCCTTCGAATGAGAGTCCCTCAGTGAGCCCCCCAAAAAATAAAAAAGTAGAGCGTAACCAATCGATTCCATATCAGCAACCGACGGATGCTGTTCGAAATCCGCCTATAGAAATTATTCGAGCATCTTCAGATTTACAAAAGTTGTTGGAAGCGATACGTGGTTGTCAAAAATGTATCTTAGGGACTACACGGAATAAGTTTGTATTTGGAGAAGGCAATCCCCATGCCGACATGATGTTTGTCGGGGAAGGACCTGGGAGAGATGAGGATCTTCACGGTAGGCCTTTTGTTGGACGTGCGGGCGATCTTCTAGAAAAGATGATTGGTGCAATCGGTTTAAAACGTGCAGAGGTCTATATTGCAAATATTGTTAAATGCCGCCCTCCGGACAATCGTATCCCCACCCCCGAAGAAGTTCACTCATGTCTAGGCTACTTAGAGAAACAAATTCAGTTGATTCAACCCAAAGTAATCGTCACGCTAGGCGCTACACCCCTTCGGGAACTCCTGGGAATTACTGAAGGAATCACAAAAATCAGGGGTACGTTGCAGTCTTACCAAGATATCCCGGTAATTCCCACTTTCCATCCAGCTTATGTGCTTAGGATGTACACACCTGAAGTCAGAAAAGCTGTCTGGGATGATCTAAAATTTGCCAAATCAAAGATCGAAACAGGGATCTAGAAATTAGTGAGACTTGGGTGTTTTAGTTTGCGAAGGGGAAGCATCTGAAAAGAATTCCATTTCACTGTGTACTTTTCTTTTTTCGATGATTTCCAGATAAGACCACTGATCCTTAAGTGTAATTTTGCGTGTTGGAAAAGCAAGGACACGCACTTGGTATTGATCATTGAACAGAGTGAACTCAATGGTTTCTCCCCCGGAGAGATCGAAGAGGCCTCTTCGAGGAATACCATTGACGCGTATTGAACCTTCTTCACATAAATAATGGATAATATCTTTTCTTGAGATTAAAGCGGTGTTTCGTAGAAAGGTATCAAGACGCATGAGTGTAATCCTAAACTAGATTCCACGCAAAAGGGTTAGCCTTTTATCAATTGTTCCTTGGGAATCATATAGCGGATATTAGCTCGTGTTCTCAAATTATTCATGAATTGCTCAATCGCAGATTCAGCTTTAGGCTCTTGGACTTTGACTATGAGTTTATCTTTCACCTCAGCAAAAGGCTGGTAAGGGGTAATTTCTCGGTCTATGAGTTGCACAAAATAATAGTCACGAGCTGTCTCGATCACCGGGGAAATATCTCCTATATTGAGGGCTAGAGCAGCTTCTTCGATCGATGGACGAAGCATGCCTTTATTCATCCACCCGGCATCTCCCCCTAAATCTTTAGTTGGGGACACAGAATGCATACGGACCAAAGATTCAAAACTCTTCTTGTCTCTTATCTGCTTTTCAATATCGAGAAGGAGCGTGGAGCTTTTAGACTTTTCCTCGGGGGTAGCACCTCGCGGGAGGACTAATTCTCTAATTCGAAACCTCTCAGGTAACCGATACTCATCTTTGTTTTGTTCATAATAAGCTCGCACTTCATTCTCAGTCACGGCCATCTTGGAATAGACCTCTCTTCCGAGAACCTGCTGTTCCAACATCATACGTTTTTGATTTTTTCGATACTCGGATAATCCAATACCCAGATTGGCTTTCAGAGCTCTTTCGAATTCCTCATCCGAAGCAATTTTATTTTCTTTTTTAATTTGCTCTATGTTGGACTCTACATAGTCATCAGGAATGGAAAGACCCATTTCGTTAGCCTTATCTGCCAGCAAGAAAGCGTCGATCAAACCCTGGAGTGTTTTGGCTCGAGCTTCTGATAATTTTTCATCAAGAGTCTTCCCTGAAAATTGTCGATATAAGGAAGCGTTTTGTTGTTCAAAGGCTTGTTGAAATGACTTTCGTGTGATGATGTGGGAGTTAACAGCCACTAGGATTTCTTCTTGAACTACTGAATCGCTTTTATTTAAATTTGTAATTACCGTCGGAGCAGCTGTTTTATCCTGTTCTTTTTCTTTAGCGGGAATTTTCTTTTCGTCTTTTGCACTCGTCGAAGTTTTTGATCGTGAAGCAAGAAGTTCGCTTTCCCTTTCGGAAGCCTTGGCTTGCTTGAGCGAGGAACTTAGTGGGCTATTACAGCCAAGGGTTGCTAGAAGAAGAATCGAGATTAAGATGTGGCTCAAGGCGGTTCCCTTTGTGAAATGGGCTTCCAATGTATGGTAAATCAAAGGAGGATTTATACCTATGGGCACGCCCTCTGGGATTAACCCAAGCAATTTGGAATCGAGTGTGTAACTTTTCGTGACAACCCTAGATAAATCCCTGACAGGAAAGTATTCCATCCTCACTCTCACGCACTAGCTAAATCCATCTGATTTACCAGAAGAGGTTTGTGCGATTAACTTCAACTATAAGAATTTTATTACATTTATAATCATTGTATTGATTAGACTTATCATTATAATGTTAGATAATATGCATTCTTTATGTAGTTATTTAATGCCTGTCTAGGAGAAGATGATAGGAAGGCTAAAAGTAGCCCGTTGTGTCATTCCAATCTTTTTGAGGATTTCACAGTTTTTTTACACAGATTGCGTCTCTCACTTTTCTAAAGGAAAATCCATGAATAACCGAAAGAATACCCCAATTTATCTGGCTGCCTTAAGCGCCTTCTCATTGGCACTTGTTGGCCAAAGTTCGTCCGTAACAACCTCAGATCTCAAGGGAACCGTTACCGGACCGAATGGTCAAGCCGTAGCTAAAGCGATGGTACGCCTCACGTCAGAGAGTACGAATCAAACAAGAACCACGATGTCTGATGAGAGCGGTAATTACTCATTTCGCTTAGTTAATCCTGGATCTTATCTATTAACAGTAGAAGCAGAAGGTTTTGCCCCTAAGAAGTTCGGTAATCTTTCTCTGCGCTTAGCTTCCACTTTAGATTTTGATGTAGTTCTAAATAAAGAAAATCTCTCGGCTACCGTCGAGGTCACTAGTCAAGGTACGGGTGTAGATCTAACCCGAACTCAGGTTTCGACGACTATTTCCAATGATGCCATTATGAATCTTCCGATCAATCGAAGAGACTTTACTTCCTTTAGTTTGACGGCTCCAGGAGTCACAGAAGCAAATGGCCCGGAAAGTCGTAAGGGTGGTGCAGCCACGGATTCAGGTCTTTCGTTTGCAGGTATCAATCCTAGATCCAACAACATCATGGTCGATGGATTGGACAACAACGACCTAGCGGTCGGAGCTGCCCGAACTACTTTTGGACAAGATTCCATTCAAGAATTTCAAATTGTGACCAACGGCTTTAGCGCAGAATATGGTCGCGCTGCAGGTGGAACGCTTAATGTGATTACCAAGAGTGGCGGGAATGACTACCAAGGTTCTGTCTTCTACTTCGGTCGACGTGCACGTTTCGACACCAAGCTTCCGATATCTGCCGCCCAGCCTTCTACAACTCAGAATCAATATGGATTTAGTGTCAGCGGTCCGATTCTCAAAGATCAACTTTTTTACTTTATTTCAGTTGAGACCCTAGCTAAGGACGATTCAGCAAATGTCGCCTTCAGCAATAATGCCTCGACTAACGCGGCTATCATCGCAGCTGTCGCAGCTAAGGGCTTCACGATCAAGTCAGGCCCTTCAGCCTACAGCGAAAATTCTACCTCGAACTTAATCAAGCTCGACTACTTGCTTTCTTCAGATCAACGCCTGAGTGTTCGTTATTCTCATACCAATGAGTTTAATGGTAAACAACTAGACTTTGGCGGTCAGACCGACCGAAGTGCAGGGGGTGCAAGAAAAATTACAGATGACGCTTTCAGCCTGAATCATCAATGGACGTCCTCTAACTGGGTGAATGAATTTCGATACATGTACTCCATGCGAGATCATTCCTTGCTGAGTTTGGATACAGCAAATACCCCCTATATAAGCATCATTGGTGTAGCTACCTTTGGTGCCCAACGATTTTTACCTCAATTGAGAACAGAGAAGACTCGTCAAGTAGCAGATACCTTCTCGTTTTTCACAAAAGACCACTCGTTTAAAGTTGGTATCGACAGTCTCGAAACCCGAATTGTGGGACAACTCCCTCTTCAGTTTGGTGGGATTTATCGATTTGGTGGTTTCCCTGCGAGTTCGGGTATTCCCTATACAGATGGTTTAACAGCGTTCAACAATAATGCTCCCCTCGTATTTGCCCAAAATTTCGGGACCCCATCAAATAGTCCCAAGGTGACTTATATCAGTACGTTCTTCCAAGACGATTGGCAAGTCACTAAAGACTTCACCGTGAAATTGGGTCTACGTTATGACAGAGAGGGATTGCCCGACTTTCTTGCTAAATCGACGGGTCAAGTTCCTGCTGCTTACACCGCACTAGCCACTCCTGACTATACGTCTTTAGGGGTGAATATCGGACCCATCAGAATTGCTCCAGCTTTCCAGCAATATAACTTTAATAAGAACCTCACGGCTTCGGTCGCTAATTCTAGTTCGCGTGTTTCTCCTCGAGTCTCATTCAGTTGGCAAGCTGCTTCAGACCTCCGCCTCTATGGCGGCTACGGCGTCTTCTCGGGCCGTACGCAAATAGGACCTCTCGCTGCCCTCTCGGTTTCTAACGGGACGGATATGCGTACTTATATCCTTCAAGGTTTACCTGCTTTCCAGGTCTTTAGTAATGCGCTAGGCAATACTAATCGACGCTTCCAGGTTGAGCCCACGGCTAATCCACTCACAGGAATCTTTCCATCTCTGCTCTTGCCCGGAAAGATCAATATGTCGCGAAGCATTCAAACTAATGCGGGTGCAGAGTATAACTACTCAAACACACTTAAGTTGACCTTAGACTTAGTCCACTCCAACGGTGATGGATTCTTGCAGGTTCGTGACGCTAATCCGACTGTTCTTAATCCGTATGCAAACTTTGCTGCAGCTAACTCATCAACCAATCCTTGGGTCCGTCGTCCGGATATCCGTTTTGGATCGATCTTTTTATACGATTCCTCGGGTTCTAGTTCCTATAATTCAGCCACTCTTGGCGTGAACTGGCGTCCACAATCAAACTTCGCCCTCAACGCAAATTACACCTTTAGCCGGGCGTTGGATAACTATATTGATTGGTTAACAGACTACTATCCAAATGATTCTTATAACCTCACTGGTGAACAAGGTCCTTCGAATCAAGATCAACGTCATCGATTCAATGTGACGATGATCTACAGCAAAGATACATGGACGTTCTCCATGATCGGCAAGATATTCTCAGGCCGACCCTGGAATATCGCTGCAGGTGCGGACCTCAATAATAACGGTGACGGTGGGGCAGGAGATCGACCCGCAGGTGTAGGTCGTAATTCTGAATATCTACCTAGTAGTCATAATATTGATCTTCGGGTTTCAAAGTCTTTTGCTCTAATGGGTAAACGGAAACTTGAACTGATGGTTGATGTCTTCAACGCAACCAACCACTTCACAGTCTCGCGAGTCCAAAATGTGGCGGCCCTCACTTCAACCTTTGGTCAACCTATTGCCCAAAGCTATGACTTCAGACGTCAGCTCCAGTTTGGAGCCCGTTTCAGTTGGTAATCTAGAGCTTCACTGAAAAAGCCATCAGAAATGATGGCTTTTTCTTTGTCTATCAGTGAGTTAGGGTAGTTGCATCTTTCGTTGAAAAGGGGACCGCTTTTTCAAAAAAAGGTGCCGATAGGCACCTTTTTTTGTTTTAAGGGATCAAAGAACGTTGGCTAGACTAAAAGTAACAAGGATTTAAACATGAAACTCATTACTTTTAAACACTTGGGGCAAACGAGGATCGGGGCTATCGTCAATGAGAATCAAGGGGTAGATTTTTCCAAACTAGAGGAGGCCGTCCCCCCCACGATGCTGGAATTGATCAAGAATCACCAACAGTATTTACCAAGTCTCAAACAAGCTCTTTCAGCCCCAACGACATCAAGCCTTTTCAACCTTTCCGAAGTGGAGGTCCTAAGCCCACTTCCTAATCCAGTTTCCATGAGGGATGCTTACGCCTTTCGGCAACACGTAGCCACAGCTCGAAAGAATCGGGGATTAGAGATGATTCCTGAATTTGATCTGTTTCCCGTTACCTATTTCACCAACCACCTGGCTGTAACAGGTCCCGGGAGTGTCTTGGTCCAAGAGCATCATCTTGCAAAATTAGATTATGAGCTTGAAGTCGCCGTTGTCCTTGGAAAACCTCTCTGGAATGCAACGCTCGAAGAGTGCGATGATGCAATTTTTGGATACATGATTATGAATGATTGGAGTGCACGTTACCTTCAAATGGAAGAGATGAAACTATCTTTGGGACCTGCCAAAGGTAAAGACTTTGCAACAAGTTTAGGTCCTTGGTTGGTCACCAAAGATGAACTGAGTCTGAGATCGACACTAGCAGGTCATGTACTTGATGCCACGATGAAGGCTTTCGTTAATAACAAACTCTTATCGGAAGGCAATGTCAATTCAATGAATTGGACCTTTGCTCAGATACTACAAAGAACTTCTTATGGAATTCACCTATGCCCTGGAGAAGTAATCGGCTCTGGAACAGTGGGGACCGGGTGTCTTTTGGAACTGAATGGATCTCGAATTACTGACAATCTATGGCTACAGCCTGGAGATCAGGTAAGGATGGATATCGAGGGCTTAGGGTCTCTGTCAAACGTAGTTGTTCGGCAAGAAGGGCGGCTCCAAGGAGTAGCACCTACCCTTTTAGGCGGCTCATTGGGAGATCTCTTTCGTCAAACTCCCTCGGGCGAATCTGGAAATTAGGTGAACCTCAGATGAAAACCATCCTAGCGAAAGACCTCAGCCCCATGGAGACAAATGCCTGGCTTTGTGGGGGTATTACGCCGAGACCCATTGCTTTTGTCAGCACAATCAACAGTGAAGGAAGTCGTAATCTTGCTCCGTTCTCCTTTTTTAATGCCTTTGGTAGCAATCCGCCAACTATTGCCTTTGCCCCTAACCGACGGGGGAGAGACGGGAGCCTCAAGGATACTTATCGAAATATTAAAGCTACGGAGCAGTTTGTCGTGGCTACTGTAAGTTATGCAATGACTGAACAGATGAATATTAGCTCAGCAGATTATCCATCGGCTATTGATGAATTTGTCAAATCAGGATTTACGCCAGAGAAAGCAAAATTTATCATGCCCGCCCTGGTAAAAGAAAGCCCTTTTCAAATGGAGTGTCGATTGAACCAGATTGTCGAATTAGGCTCTGGTCCAGGATCAGGATTAATGATCATCGGTGAAGTGCTTTGTTTTCATATCGCTGAAGATTGTCTTCTCAATAACCTCCCGGATCCAGAACGCCTAGACCAAGTTGGGCGCAATGGGGGTTCCTTTTATACCCGAGCATACGGAGAGGCTTTATTTAAAGTGACGAAACCCGTAGGGAAGCCAATTGGTTACGATGCACTCCCTGCCTCATTGAAGAAAGCGACTTTTTTAACTGCCAACGATCTAGGTCGCTTGGCCAATTCGGATCATATGCCATCCTTTGGGGGCTTGCGGTCGCCCGAAGATGCCGAGCTAGGTAAGGAAGAGCTGGAGCAACATATCGCTGAAGCCTTGCAATATCATCGCCTGGATGATGCTTGGTATTGGATTTACGTCTACACCTCGAAATAAGCAAGAAGACCTCTGCATTAAGGACTTCTTCTAGGCTTAGCAGTAATTCGATTGTTCTATTTCCAAGACGCCCAATAGTTAAGAGTTTCAACAGCTGTAGCTGCAGGTGTAGGGTGTAGGTAATGAAGGGCATCGACCATAACGGCGACTTCATTGGTACGATCTTTTTTTCGTGATAATGGAATGGCTTTGGGATGGGGTCCATGATGAATACCCGTAGGGTGCCAAGTAACCATACCGGCTCCAATACCATCTCGACTAAAGAACTCACCATCGCTATAAAAGATGACTTCATCATAATCAATATTGCGATGAAAGAAGGGAACTCGCATGGCGTCCTCATCTTCTTCAAAAGGCCTCGGTAGGAAGGTACAGACCACGAAATGCGTTCCCAGAAAAGTCGTATGAACGCTCGGAGGTAGGTGATAACGATGGCTTGTGATCGGACGAATATCTTTAACGTTAATTTTCATCACCGTTAAATCCCCTTTCCAACCCACAGCATCGAGGGGCTGAAAAGGATAGGTTACTTTGGTCATTTGATTTTCACGCTTGATATGAACTTGATACAGGCCAGGAGTATCTTGATAAGTTGGAATTTCCGGCGTATCAATCATGGCGGGATCAAAGAGGGCATTAGGGCCAAGCATTCCGCGATCTGGAATATTAATTTCGCTAAAACCCTCGATTAAAAGATACATCTGCTCCCCTGCGTCGGACATAAAGCGATAAGTAGTCCCTCGAGGGATCGAGATGTAGTCTCCTTTGGCATAAATCAGATTACCAAAGTCGGTTTCCAGAAGCCCAGAGCCTTGATGAATGAAATAGAGGTCATCGCCATCTGCATTTCGATAATAGAACGGCATAGACTTGGGGCTTACTAAATGCAGAGCCACATCGTGATTTTTTAAAAAGCAGATCGGCTTAAAGGCATCTTCTTGACTACCTAATGCTGAAGCTTTCAAAGCAGCAGCCAGTTCTTTGGAATCTACTGGAGCATTAATAAAATGATTCAGGTTATAACTTCTTGGTTTCAAAGGCCCTTCAATTTCGGTCCAACCCGTAGGGGGGTGCTGTCGATAAAGATGGGAAACTTTTCCATAAAATCCTTGGCGTCCGTGCTCTTCCTCGAAAGTACCGGGCGGAAGAGATACGTGCGCCTGGCGCGCGTGAATACCTTTTCGTAGAGGGAATAACGGGGATGATTTTTTGTTGCTCATGGGAAGCCTTTAGTTGTGATTTATGTTACTTGATTAATCTTTACCCATATAGGGGTACCTATAGTCCGTCGGGGGGCGATGGGTTTCCTTAATGGTTCTAGGGCTGATCCATCGCAGTAAATTCAACATAGAGCCACCCTTATCATTCGTGCCGCTAGCACGGGCTCCTCCAAAGGGCTGTTGGCCGACCATAGCCCCTGTAGGCTTATCGTTCAGGTAAAAATTACCTGCGCTATACCGCAGAGCTTTGGTAGCCTCTTCAAGCGCTGATCGATCTTGTGCGAACACAGCTCCGGTGAGTGCATAGTGAGTGGATTGATCTACAACAGAGAACATGTCTGACCATTTCGCATCTGGGTATACATAAATGGTGAGAATAGGACCGAAAAGCTCTTCGCACATCGTTGAGTACTTGGGATTATCCGTGAGAATAATCGTCGGACGAACAAAATAACCCTCACGATCATCACAGACGCCACCCGCTAGGATACGGGTCCCGGCAGTATGTCGGGCTTCTTCAATGGCTTTTTTGTGGGATGCGAAACTTGGAGCATCAATCACAGCACCCATAAAGTTAGTGAAGTCCGATACGTCCCCAACCTTGATGGACTCAACCTGCTCGATCAATTCTGCTTCTATTTGAGACCAGATACTTTGCGGGATATAGGCCCGACTAGAGGCCGAACACTTTTGACCTTGGTATTCAAACGATCCACGAACCAAGGCTGTGACAAGGACTTTAGGGTCCGCGGAAGGATGAGCTAAAATGAAATCTTTTCCGCCTGTTTCACCCACGAGTCTAGGGTAATCACGATATTGATGTATTCGATCACCCACCGTTTTCCACATATTCTGAAAAACAGATGTAGATCCTGTGAAATGTATCCCCGCTAAATTACGTTGTTGGAGCATCTGGGATCCAATCTGTACGCCAGAGCCATACACTAAATTGATGACGCCATCAGGAAGCCCAGCTTCCGTCAGAAGTTGCATTAAGTAATGAGCACTCAGGGTTGAGGTGGTCGCAGGTTTCCAAACCACAGTATTTCCGCAGAGAGCGGGTGCACAGGAAAGATTAGCTGCAATGGAAGTGAAGTTAAAGGGTGATACGGCAAAAATGAAACCCTCAAGAGGTCGATGATCCAGTCGATTATGAACCTCGGGAGTAGATAAGGGTTGGAGTTGGAGTGCTTTTTCGTAAAAATGAACATTGAAACGGAAAAAGTCAATCAGCTCACAGGCTGCGTCGATCTCAGATTGATGGACTGTTTTGCTTTGCCCCAACATGGTAGACGCGTTGATGCGATCTCGCCAAGGGCCGGCTAGTAGATCAGCGGCTTTCAAAAAGATTTGTGCTCTCTTTTCCCAGGGCCAAGAAGACCATTCATGGTGGGCCTTTAGAGCAGCATTAATGGCTGATTGAACCTCGGTCTCTCCAGCTTGATGATAATGCCCTACGACATGTTTATGGCGATGAGGCATAACGGCTTGGCTAGTCCGATCTGTTTGAATGGCTTTACCGTTAATCCATAAAGGCATGTCGACCTGCTCAGAGGACATGGTAGCCAACGTAGCTTGAAGCGTTTTACGCTCAATGCTACCTGGCTCATAATTTTTTACGGGCTCGTTAACTGGTTCTTGGATCTTCAGGGGTTCTGACATGCAAAATGGCCTTTCCAAAGTAATTTAGATGGATCCTTTAAGGTGTTTAGAGGCTTTGAAAATAACCTTTTTCCGAGCTGGAATGGCAATTTGTTGGCCCGTCTTGGGATTGCGACCAATCTTGGGTTTCGTATCACGAACTTCAAGAATCCCGAGTCCGAAGAGGTTAACTCGATGTCCTTCCGTGAGCTCAGCAATCATTTTGTCTCGGATGCGATCCAATATGATTCGAGCTTTGACTTTCGAAATATCTTGTTCTTCGGCCAATCGCGAAGCTAGATCGGCCATCCCTATGGTTGGATTAAGCACTTTGGTCATCATGAGCTCCAATAACTAATTAAGCTTTTTCATTCTCTTGAAGAGGAACAACTTCAACTTCGATCGTGGCTGTAATACCGGAATACACTTTGACCTCGACAGAATGAACACCCAAATCTTTTATGCGCCCTGCATTGATTTGATGCTTATCGATTTTGAAACCCTTTTCAAGGAGTAGCGCAGCTACTTCGGCATTGGTCACACTTCCAAATAAGTGGCCATTTTCGCCCACCTTCTTCGAAATAGTGACTTTGATATCAGAAAGCTTGCTCTTAATTTGCTCGGCGTCGAGAACCTCAGTCGCTCGAATTTTTTGGGCTTTTTCTTTTTCTAACTCGATTTGGCGCTTATTACCTGCAGTAACAGGAATGCCAATTTTGTTTGGCAACAAGAAGTTACGCGCATATCCGGGCTTCACGTTAACTATGTCTCCTCGGCTTCCGAGGCTAATTAGATTTTCAATTAATAAGATTTCCATAAATCCACATCCTTATGTGTATGAGAGTCAGCGCTTATGCGTTGTTCCAATTTGGTTAGGCAATCAATATTGCCAAAGAGAAAATCTCTCTGTTCCTCATGAGGTTAGACTCGAAATTTCATTCTACCCTAAAAGGCTTAACGAAAAAAGGACTCAATGACTTCAGCGACCTCTTCGAGTTGCTGAAGGGTCATCTCTGGATAGACGGGGATACTCACAACTTCACTAGCCGCTAATTCGGATTGAACAAACTGACCTTGGGTCTTACCCAAATAGGCAAAACAGGGTTGCTCATGAAGACACATGGGATAGTAAACCGCATTCCCAATCTCATGTTTATTGAGATGTGCCCTGAAAGCATCTCGTTGTCCTTTTTTAATCTTCAAGGTGAACTGATTATAAATATGCCGCCCTTCGGGAATTTTAAAAGAAGGGAGCTCGACTCGATCAACATCTAGATGAGCTAATCGGGCAAGATACCAAGTGGCATTTCGGATGCGCCCCTCGTGCCAGGATTCAAGATGTTTTAGTTTGGATCGGAGCACCATGGCCTGAAATTCATCAAGTCGACCATTGATGCCCACTTCGTGATGAACATAAACTGGTTCCATACCATGCACTCGAAGCCGTTTAACTTTTTTGTAAAGGGATTCATTTTCAAGAATAGTGGTGAGCCCTGCATCTCCAAAGGCGCCTAAATTTTTAGTTGGGTAAAAACTAAAAGAGCTCATCGACCCCCACTCTCCGGCCTCTCTCCCCCAACCCCTTGCGCCCATGCTTTGACAAGCATCCTCAACGACAGGGACTTGTAGCGCATTAGCCATTTTCATAATGGCGGGCATATCTGCCAACTGCCCAAATAGATGAACGGGCATAATGGCTTTGGTTTTAGAGGATAAACAAGTGGCTAGGCTCGAGGGGTCCATATTAAAAGTTGCAGGGTCTATATCGGTAAAAACAGGGGTCGCTCCCAGTCGAGCTACTACCCCAGCCGTTGAAAAGAAGGTGAAAGTTGGAATAATCACTTCATCTCCAGGTCCCACACCTAACGCCATGAGAGCAAGGAGTTGAGCGTCGGTACCACTGGAAACCCCCACGGCATAATGTGTATGTGCATAGGCAGCAACTTCTTTTTCGAACTCCGCAACATGAGATCCCAAAATAAAAGAGGACCTATTCATCAAATCCTGGAGACCCTCCACAATTTCTTGGCGAACTAATTCGTTCTGAGCGCGGAGGTCAAGCAGGGGAACAGGCATAGATTAAGCATTCTCTAGCGAATCATCTTTAGGTTTCTGGGGGCGCATAAGGGGAAACAAGATCACGTCTCGAATGCTGGCTTGATTCGTAAGTAACATGACTAAACGATCCACACCTAGACCCTGCCCTCCCGCAGGAGGCATGCCGTGCTCCATGGCGGTTACAAATTCATTATCCACGTGCATCGCTTCTTCGTTACCACTTTCTCTGTCCCGAGATTGGATTTCAAGCCGCTTCATTTGGTCGATAGGATCATTGAGTTCGGAGTAGGCATTAGCGAGTTCCATGCCACCAATGAATAATTCAAAACGATCAACAGTCGAAGTGCTGCCTTCAACAAGCTTAGTAAGAGGGCTTACTTCGACAGGATAATCCGTGATGAAAGTCGGTTGAATGAGGCGACTTTCGACCAAATGCTCAAAGGCATAAAATTGAAGAAGTCCTATGGATTTTTGATCAGCCTTTTCCACGCCAATAGAAGCACAGAATGTTTTCATGAATTCATGGTTATCGACCTTTGGCTCTGCGAGTTCGCCGACAGAAACGAGAGCCTCTCGTAAGGTGAGCCGCTGAAAAGGGCTCTCGTAATTAATGGAGGTCTCTCCCCATGGTAGATGCAGCTTGCCTGTAACTTGCTGAGCTAAAAAGCGAATGAGGCCTTCGAGAAGGTTCATCATGTCACGAAGATCTTCTCCCGCAGCATAAGATTCCATCATGGTGAATTCGGGATTATGCCGTGTGGATAATCCCTCATTTCTAAAATTACGATTGATTTCAAAAACTTTTCTGAAACCACCGATGATCAATCGTTTAAGAAAAAGCTCGGGGGCAATGCGAAGATACAGGGGAATATCTAGGGCATTATGATGGGTAACAAAAGGACGAGCGGTCGCACCCCCAGGGATAGCATGCATCATGGGTGTTTCTACTTCTAAATAGCCCAATTGATTCATGTAGGTTCGTAGAGAGGCAACGAGGCGACTTCGTTGCTCAAAGATCTTGAAAACATCCTCATCGGAAATGAGATCTAAGTATCTCTGGCGATATCGTATTTCAATATCTTGGAGACCATGCCATTTCTCGGGAAGGGGTAATAGCGCCTTTGCTAAAAAAGAAATCGTACTGGCTCGAAGGGTCAATTCGCCAGTTTTAGTCCTCATCAAAGTACCTTCAACTGAAATAAAATCTCCAAGGTCGACGAGATGCATCAACTCCCATTGCACATCCGTCAAAGCATCTTTCCTTAGATAAGCTTGAACCTTAACGCCCCCTTCAAATAAATGAAGAAATATGGTTTTGCCTTGGTCGCGCAATGAAACGACGCGGCCCATAATCGAGATGGTCTTCGTCACTCCCTGTAGGGCTAGTTCATCGAGGGGTTGAAATTCTTGAATAAACTCGACTAGAGCATGCGTCGTATGAACTTTTCTGGGATACGCTTCGCCTGTAATGGCTTGAATTTTTTTTAACTTATCTTCGCGAACTTGACGAAGTTGGTTAGATGAATGGGGAATGTCCACAGAACCTCAGACGAATAGAGTGCTTCTATTTAATTTAAACGTCTTGAGGCCCGAAACCTAATGTTTTGGTTGAACTAAGACGATTCCTAGGGCCTCTTCTTCAAGGGCCTCAATTTTATAGGGGGATCCCTGAATGGTGATATCAAAGCCGTTAGGTACGCGACCATCTTCGAGTGGCTTTAGTGCTTTGAGATGGGATTCAAAATTTACATCTAGGGTCGATAAACGTTGTCCTTCTAGTGGAAGTCCTCTTTGAATCCAGGCAGGCGTGGCTTTTATCACAACGCCGGATGTTCGGTCGATTAGGCATGCAGAGACGTCTAATCTGGACCAAGCTTTTCGAAAAGAACCAAAGTAGAAATTTTGATCTCGTTGGGTAGCCGCCATAGTTCCTTCCAAACGTCGATTCTCCCGCCAAAATCGATGAGCCAAGATGGATGAGAACAAAAAAGCTATGACTAAGAAAAGAACCCCACGGTCTAGAGGCTCCGACGAAGGTCCCTGAATTTGATAAAGGAGGGAAAAGTACCCAGCTTGGAAAAAGATAGCCATCCTAATACCTCCTGACCTCAGATTAACCTTATCTTGTATAGAACAAGATGCAACCCTAGTCTAAAATAAATTATTGGACATTGAAGGAAAACGGGAGCGTTATGTCGCCACAAGAGAAATTCAAAGAAGGGCTCGAAGATATCGTCGCGGGCACCTCGAGTATTTGTTTTATTGATGGAAAACTAGGACGTCTAGTCTATAGAGGTTACGACATCAAGGATCTCGTTAAAGGCTCTTTTGAGGAGACGATTTTCCTTCTCTGGAAGGGAAAATTACCTACGGTTCTTGAATTAGAGGATTTTAAGAAAGAGCTCAAGTCGCATCGCAAAGTAAATCCAGATATCTTAAAGCATCTTTACGATCTTCCTCGGCAAGGTCATCCCATGGATCATTTGCGGACGGCTGTGAGTATCAATGGTATTTACAATAAAACAGGGAGTTCGGTCAGTGAGGCTGAAGAAAATCTAAACGCCCTCAGGCTCACGGCTAAATTCCCAACGTTTGTAGCTGCTATTTATCGATTTTCGAAGGGGTTGCCACCAATCGACCCCAGAGAAGATCTAGATCATGCGGATAACTTTTTGTACATGATGTTTGGTGAGCGAAAACCTGATCTTTTCGTAAAAGCCATGGACATGGGATTGGTCTTACATGCCGATCATGAATTTAATGCTTCGACTTTTTCCGCTCGCGAGATTGCATCGACGATGTCGGATATGTATTCCGCCGTGACGGGCGCTATCGGAGCCCTCAAAGGACCTCTACACGGGGGAGCCAACGAAGCAGTTATGAAGATGTTGATTGAAATTGGCAATATGAGCAATATTGAGCCCTGGCTTGCAAAAGCACGAAGTGAAAAAAGAAAAATTATGGGCTTTGGGCATCGTGTGTATAAAACGAAAGATCCTCGAGCCGAAGTCCTTGAAGGTATGAGTGAACAGATCGGCATTGCCACTAAGAATCGTAGCTGGTTTGACATGAGTCGCGTGATTGAGTCCTATATGCTCAAATCAGAGAAGCCCATCTACCCTAATGTCGATTTTTATAGTGCGTCGATGTACTACCAAATGGGAATTCCTTTCGAACTCTTCACTCCGATATTCGCTGTGAGTCGTATTGCTGGTTGGAGTACTCACGTGCTTGAACAGCATGCCCGAAATCGCATCATTCGACCTGCAGCCGAATATACTGGTCCCGAATCACTCCCCTACCTCCCTATTGTTGAACGATAAGCAGACTGAGGCAACCCAAAGTGCTCATGCTTCCTTTTTTGATCTCATCCTTGCTCTCGGCGCAAGATCCTAAAGTCGAGCCACCCACTTCTACGATGCCTACGATCCGAGAACTATGGGATAAAAAAGATGTGTGGCTCTTAAAGCGTGTACACCCCATTGGGTCTATTGTGGGTTCAAAATTGATAACCGTTGGGACCGTTCGTGTCGCCGAAGATAATACAAATATCGAAGGTATTAACCTAGTGTTAGATAAAGATGATCAGTATCTTTTCTCTCTCGACGAAGCAAATAAATTCACTAAACAACTTGCATTATTATCGGCTAAGATGACCAGTCCTATGTCGCCTGAGGAGACATATTCTTTCGCAACAGAAAATGGCATCCGTATTGTTTACTCACCGAAGGGTACGACCCTTTTTATAAGCCTCAATAACATCACGCTTACGCAGCGACAGTTTGTTGATCTGATAAAACTTCTTGAAAAAGCGCTGGGTACTAAGAAATCTTCATAATATCTTGCGCAAGTTTGGTCACGCGATCAGCAGTGAGACCGTATTTTTTAAATAATTCTGACGAAGGTGCGCTAGCTCCAAATGTATTGATCCCTAATATATGTCCCTTGGGCCCAGCGATTGGCTCCCAACCCCATGTAATCCCCGCTTCAATAACAATCCGCCTGGAAACAAGGGGTGGCAAAATACTGTCGCGATAAGTAAGGGGTTGAGACAAAAAGAGCTCAAGGCTTGGCATTGAAACAAGACGTATCTTCATACCTAGGGATTCAAGTTGACGGCAAGATTCTTCTGCGATCATCACTTCTGAACCACTGGCCACGAGAATAATATCGGGGTTTACGACACTCGGATTAACGACATAGCCACCTTTATTGAGTTCGTGGGCGCGACCATAGGTTAAGTTTTTTGTTTTTTGACGGGTTAAAATGACTGCCGTAGGCCCTGTTTGTCGGGCTAAAGCATGTTGCCAGGCATAAATCGTTTCGTAACTGTCGGCCGGTCGCATAACGCATATATTAGGAATCACCCTAAGGCTCATCAAGTGTTCGATGGGTTGGTGAGTGGGTCCATCTTCGCCGAGACCAATGGAATCATGTGTAAATATGTACGTCACTGGTAGTTTCATAAGGGCTGCGAGGCGAATGCTCGGCCTCATATAATCGGCAAACTGTAAAAAAGTTGCTCCGTAGACACGTAGACCGCCATGAAGCGCTAGGCCGTTCAAAATGGCTCCCATAGCATGTTCACGAACACCAAAATGAATATTGCGACCCGAACCCTCCCGAGTGAAATCTTTTTCTGTCTTGAGGTAAGAATTATTACTTGGAGCTAAATCGGAACTTCCTCCTAAAATATTTGTAAAGATCGGCGATAGTGCATTCAAAATCCGTCCACTCGATTCACGAGTAGCAATAGACTCGTCCTTAGTAAAGAGGGGTAATAAACTTTGCGCATCGACGCCTATTTCATTTTTAAGGTATGTTTTAAGTTCTCGGGCTAGATCTGGATATTGGACTTCATAGCGCGTGAAGAGTTCTTGCCACTGCTTCTCGCTATTCTTACCCTTGGCAACCGTTTCTCCCCAATGCTGCATGATGGATTCTGGGATTGAGAATTCGGGTTCGGTCCACTGGAGAATATCCTTGGTCAGTTTGATTTCAGCTGCGCCCAAAGGCTCTCCGTGTGCCTTTGAAGTTCCCTTCTTATTCGGGGAAGGAAATCCGATTTGGGTCCTGCAATTAATTAGAACCGGTTTGGTTTGCCGGCGAGCTTCATAAAAAGCTTCATTCAAACGACTAAGGTCTTCACCATCCTGAACGTCAACGACATGCCAACCATATGATTGAAATCGTTGAGAAACATTTTCCTTGAAAGCTAAATCTGTACTGCCTTCAATCGTAATCTCATTATTATCCCAGAGTACAATAAGCTTTCTTAGACCTAAATGACCGGCAAGACTCGCAGATTCCTGGCCGACCCCTTCCATCAAATCACCATCACTACAAAAAGCGTAAGTGTAATGATCGATAACGTTGAACTCGGGTTGATTAAATTTTTCAGCCAAATAGCGCTCTGCCATGGCCATCCCTACCGCGTTGCCGAGGCCTTGCCCTAGGGGGCCCGTGGTTGTTTCAACCCCCGGAGTATGGCCTACCTCAGGGTGGCCCGGGGTTTTCGAGTCTAATTGACGGAAATTTTTAAGGTCCTCGAGTGAGAGGTTGTAGCCTGACAGAAAAAGCAGCGAATAAATTAGCATTGAGGCATGGCCACAGCTCAAAACAAATCGATCGCGATTCATCCACTCGGGATTCTTTGGATTATGGTTCATAAAACGGTGCCACAAAACATAACCCGCTGGAGCCAAAGCCATTGGAGTTCCGGGGTGACCAGAGTTAGCTCTTTGAACAGCGTCCATAGATAAGACGCGGATGGCATCAATACTTCTTTTTTCAATCATGGATATTAATTTCCTGAAGGGAGGCTGGCTTTAATGAATGAGACAAAAAGGGGATGGGGGTGAAGAGGCTTGGATTTGAATTCTGGGTGGAACTGACAAGCTATAAAATGTGGATGATCTTTCAGCTCAATCATCTCAATAAAGACACCATCTGGGCTAATCCCAGAAAAACATAAGCCTGCGGCTTCAAGTTGGGGTCGATAGGCATGGTTGAATTCATAGCGGTGACGATGGCGTTCGCTAATTTCTGAGGATCCATAAGCCTGATAAGCCTTACTGCCATAGGTTAGTGTGCAAGGATAAGCACCTAGGCGCATCGTCCCACCTAACTCTTCAACATCCACGAGGTCACGCAGTTTAAAGATTACTTTGTTCTCTGCGTTCTCATTAAATTCAGTGCTATCCGCTTTGGGTAGACCCGCAACGTTTTGTGCAAACTCCAGGCAGGCCATTTGGAGACCCAAGCAAATTCCAAAAAATGGGATTTTATGTTCACGCGCATATTGAATAGCGCGAATCATTCCCCGTGTGCCTCGGACCCCGAAGCCTCCGGGCACCAAAATTCCATCAGAGCCTATGAGCAATGTGTCGGATCCATCCTTTTCTAAGTGTTCGGCTTCAACCCAACGCAATTGAACGTCAGCTGCATGACTGTAGCCGGCATGATAAAGACTCTCTGTCAGGCTCTTATAACTTTCTTTGAACTCCACGTATTTCCCAACGATGGTGATCACTACTTTTTTATTGGGATTATGAATGCGATGAATTAACTCTTCCCACGGGTTCAAATCTGGCTCACGACTGGAAAGGCCCAGCAGTTCAGTGATTTTTTGATGGATGTTTTGTTGATGAAAATTAATTGGTACTTCATAAATAGACGAAACATCCTGCGCACTAAAAACAGCATCTTTGGTGACTGAGCAGAACAAAGCGATCTTTTCTCGAAGATCATCTGGAAGAGCCATGTCACCTCGGCATAGAAGAATATCGGGGTGAAGGCCAAGGGCACGAAGTTCTCGAACGCTATGTTGTGTGGGTTTTGATTTGAGTTCGCCAGCCGTTTTAATATAAGGGACATACGTTAAGTGAATATTAAGAGCGTTGGGTTTTCCTTTTTCATCAGAACCGACATCCACGCGAAATTGTCGTACGGCTTCAAGAAAAGGCTGACTTTCAATATCGCCGACGGTACCTCCGATTTCGACAATGACAATGTCGACGCCTTTGGCTACCGTATGCATTGCGGCTTTAATTTCATTGGTGACGTGCGGAATCACTTGGACGGTTTTTCCGAGGTAATCCCCTCTACGCTCTTTACTGAGGACATTGTTATAGACACGACCGGCCGTCCACGTATGGTTCTTCGAAGTTTGACTGGAAGTAAATCGCTCATAGTGGCCTAGATCTAGATCCGTCTCAGCACCATCGTCGGTAACGAATACCTCTCCGTGCTGAAAGGGCGACATAGTACCGGGATCGATATTGAGATAGGGATCCATCTTCATAAGTGTAACTTTTAATCCCTTTGCTTCTAGGAGAGCTCCGATACTAGCCGAAGCGATTCCCTTCCCCAAACTACTGAGCACACCGCCTGTCACAAAAATATACTTAGCCATACAAACTCCTCTACATTTCACTTGGGGCGTGTATCCCCAACCATCGTAAACCTTGATTAATTACTCGAGCAGTTGCCAAACACACAAAGAGGCGAGACTGTTTAATCGCTTCGGACTGCTCCGCATTAAGAATGGGTGAATCACTATAAAAGGCACTGAACGCTTTGGATATAGTAAGCAGTTGTCGAGCGAGGGAGGTAGGCGAGAGACTCACTGCCGAAGCCCTAAGCGCAGGCTCTAAACCATTTAACTCGAAAATCAGATTCTGAGCGGAGGCATGGTCGAGGCCCTCTAGTGTCTTGGGTAGTTCAATGGCTTCGAAGTGAAGCCGCCCAAAGTCCTCAGGGCGAGGCTGTGCCCACGAAGACCATGACCCCCCAGCACGTCGGAAGATTGAACAAATTCGAGCATGGGCATATTGAACGTAAGGACCTGTGTCTCCCTCGAAGGCTAAAATCTTATCCCAATCAAAAGTAATCGATGTGTTGCGATCATTAAAAGCATTAACAAAGATGACTGCACCCGTCCCAAGCATTTCAGAAGTTGCAACTTGGTCAGCAAGATTTGGATTTTTAGTATTAATAATTTTTTGGATCCGATCCCGGGCTTCGTTGAGAACGTCCTCAAGAAAGATGACATTTCCTTTTCGGGTACTCATTTTGCCTTCGGGCAACTTGATAAGCCCAAAGGGAACATGAGTTTGTTTATTCTCAAACCAAGGATCAAGTTTATTCAGAATGGCAAACACTTGTTGGAAATGAAAATTTTGTTCCGATCCTGCTACATAAAGACATCGCTCATAGTTCCATTTATTTTTTCTAAATAAGGCTGCAGCAAGATCTCGGGAGGCATAAATGCTCGTGCCGTCTCCTTTTTGAATCAAGCATGGAATTTCAAAGCCCTCTTTCGACAAATCAACAATTTTGGATCCGCCCTCTCCTTCACTTAGAAGACCTTGGGAAGTTAAGGCATTCAAAACTCCCGGAATTTGATCTTCATAAAAAGCCTCACCGTATTCGAGGGAGTCGAACGTGACACCTAATCGCTCATAGATCCGATTAAATTCAATCAAGGAAAGCTCTCTGAATTTTTTCCAGAGACGGCGGGCGTCTGAATCTTGCTTTTCAAGTTTTTTAAACCAAGCCCGAGCTACTTCTCGGAGCGATGTGTCTTTTTCTTCCTCAGCATGAAAACGAATATAAAGTTGTAAGAGTCTGTGAAGGGGAGTGGTGGATTCCGAAGAATGCTCTAATGCCCATGGAAAGTTTTTCTCTAAATTAGGGTTGTCATCTTTAGCCCACAATTCATAGGCTGCAAGTAACGTACCAAATTGGGTCCCCCAATCCCCTAGATGATTCAGGCGAACGACATCGTATCCTTCATGGGCATAGATATTGGCTAGAGCATGACCCAACATCGTGCTTCGAACATGGCCAATTGTAAACAACTTGGCAATATTGGGCGAACTGTACTCCACCAGGATCGTGGCATTCTTTTTTTCCCGGGGAGGAAGTGCATAATTGCCTAAGGTACCCGTAAGGGTCGCTCTTGAGCGAACTGATTCGAGCAGTCGAAGATTAACGTAAGGTCCGATGGCTTCAATAGTCGCATCATCAATGTTGATTTTAGATGCAAGCAAAGCGGCTAAGGCGTGAGGACTCATCCCAAGAGATTGGGATGCCTTGAAGCATGGAAATGCAAGATCCCCCTTCAGGTAATCCTTGGGGCGCTCTAAAGCAACTTCCTGAGATGGCAAAGCGAGCCTCAATTGCTCCGCAAATGCCTTCTTAAATCCTTGCACGCACTGCCCCCCTGAGATCACTGTGGAGGTCAATCGCCTCCCTTCAGAATGCCCTATTTCTGATCTTTCTTGTAGTGCCCAGTAGACTGCCTAATGCGAAATACTATTTATCAGGGCCTATTCATAGGTTACGATTAAATTTCGGTCTAAATGCCCTATAAACCTAGCCCCCTGGAGCCCCCATGGCCAATATCAAATCTGCTGCTAAAAAAGCCCGTCGAGACGTTAAAGCGCGACTTCGAAATCGCGGATCACGATCTTCACTGAAAACCCAATTAAAGTCTTTTGATGCCCTGATTCTCTCTGGCAATCGAGCTGAAGCCCTTAAGCTTTTGCCCGCTATTTTTGGTTTGGTCGACCGAGCTCAAAAAACAGGCTTAATTCATAAAAATGCAGCCAACCGGAAGAAATCTCGTTTAAGTATCAAAGTAAAAAAACTTAAGTAGCTTTTTTACCAACCAAGAATGTGGGCAAACATGAGGGGAGCAACGATGGTTGCGTCACTCTCAATTATGTATTTAGGCGTCTTGGCTCCGAGTTTACCCCACGTTATCTTTTCATTGGGGACAGCACCCGAATAGGATCCATAGCTAGTTGTGCTGTCACTAATTTGACAGAAGTATCCCCATAATTTAGCTTTGATTTTTAGATCTTGATGCAACATGGGAACTACGCAGATAGGAAAATCGCCAGCAATTCCTCCGCCGATCTGAAACATACCTAATGTATGGCGTCGCGTGACTTCTTGGTAGTGTTTGGCAAGCCAAGTCATGTATTGAATACCTGTTTTAACGGTATGGACATTCTTGATCTCCCCACGGTAGACCGCGGCAGCGTACATATTGCCAAGCGTACTATCTTCCCAGCCAGGAACCACAATCGGTATATTCTTTTGTGCGGCGGCAAGCATCCAAGAATTTTTAGGATTGATTTGATAATATTTCTTGAGCAGTCCCTTCTTCAGAATTCTCATGAAGAATTCATGGGGGAAATAACTTTCACCCGACTTATCTGCACCGATCCATTCCTTTAGCATCACCTTTTCGATTCGCCGCATGGCTTCATCTTCGGGAATACAGGTATCCGTAACTCGATTCATATGGCGACGATAAAGTTTTTCTTCATCGGCAGGGGTCAAATCTCGGTAACGAGGGACTCGCTCATAGAAGTCATGGGCGACTAAATTAAAGATATCTTCTTCGAGATTAGCTCCGGTACATACAATGAGATGGATCTTGTCTTGGCGGATCATTTCGGCCAAAGAAAGTCCAAGTTCAGCCGTACTCATAGCGCCGGCTAAGGTCACCATCATTTTTCCATCCCGTTTGAGAAAGTCGTTATAGCCTTGAGCCGCATCGATCAGTGCTGCCGCATTGAAATGACGGAAATGATATTCAATGAATTTTCCAATCGGACCCTTTTTACTCATACACGATTACCTCTTCTCTCAACAATTAATTAATAAAGACTAAGGAGTTCTTCCATAATTATCTTCTATGCGCTTAATATCGCCTTCATCAAAGGTGCCGAAGCTGACCTCAAGGATTCGGACCGAATGCGGATGGCCCGCGGGACAACTCAAACGATGGGTCGAACCTGCGGGGAGCCAAAGGGATTCCCCTATTTGAGGTCGATGATGTTGCCCGTCAATTTCAACCACGGCGCCCAAGTCGAGAGCGACCCATAATTCACTTCGGTGTTGGTGTTTTTGTAAACTGAGTTGATGTCCCGGATTGCAAGTAAGGACCTTAACCGTACTTTTT
>BJFQ01000007.1 GCA_014189895.1 Acidobacteriota bacterium
CGACTATTACAATCGCTGGTGAGGGCCACTGCTTTACCTGACTCAGATCCATCTTCATTTTTGATACGAATTAAACCAGCGTCCCCTTCCCCCATCCCGAGCAGTGTATTGCTTCTCACTGTCCCGTCATATTGTCTTAAAATCCAATGCTTACTCGCTAGGGTGGGTGTCTGAATCAGAGACTGAAGGGTGGCTGAGAGATCTTGAATCTGAAGATCAGCGGGATAAGGGACTGCAGTGATCGTCGCTAAATACTCAGGAACTTTTTGGGGACGATCGTATTTAGGGGCAGCGTCGGCCAAGGGCTGAATAGGAAGATCAATCACCACCTCACCGTGCCAACGACCGATAAAGCGTCCACTGTTCGTCACATTGCCCACGGAGACCGCATCCAATCCCCATTTGTGAAGGACGCGAATAACATCCTGCTCGTGTCCTGGCTTGGCCACAAGCAACATCCGCTCCTGACTCTCGGAAAGCATGAGTTCAAAGGGGGTCATGCCCTCTTCTCGCATCGGAATGGCGTCGAGACGCAGTTCAAGTCCTGTTCCAGCTCGACTGGCCATCTCGAAACTGCTGGAGGTTAATCCGGCGGCTCCCATGTCTTGAATACCGACGATCCAATCGTGATTAAAAATTTCAAGACAAGCTTCCAGTAATAGCTTTTCGACGAAGGGATCGCCCACTTGAACGGTGGGACGCTTTTCATCATCGCCTTCGGAGAACTCGGCACTGGCCATGCTGGCCCCATGAATACCATCACGTCCTGTTTTGGAACCAATATAAAGGACCTGATTACCAACGCCCGACGCTGTCCCTCTGAAAATACGATCCGAACGAAGCAGACCAAGCGTAAAAGCATTTACTAAAATATTTCCGTTATAGCATCCATCAAAACCTACATCCCCGCCGAGCATGGGAATCCCCATGCAGTTGCCATAACTCGAAATACCCGCAACAACACCCTGGACCAACGAAGACATACGAGGAGCCTTTAATTCGCCAAATCGCAGTGAATTTAAATTTGCGAGTGGACGGGCGCCCATGGTGAATACATCGCGCAGAATGCCTCCCACGCCCGTCGCAGCGCCCTGAAAGGGTTCTATAAAACTCGGATGATTATGACTCTCCATCTTGAAGGCCACTGCCCAGCCGTCTCCAATATCGACGACGCCGGCATTTTCACCGGGTCCTTGCAGTACGCGAGGGCCTTCCGTAGGAAGGTTCTTCAGATGAATGCGGGATGATTTATACGAACAGTGCTCACTCCACATCGCCGAAAAAATCCCTAACTCGGGATAGGTCGGTGTTCGACCTTCGGTGAGTCGAAGTACGGATTTCCACTCTTCCGCACTCAGGCCTAATTGGAGGGCAAGGGTTTCCGTCACCTCAGGATCTTGCACGAATGGCCTGACGGACATGTCCCCTCCCCTGCTTTATTTTATCTCGGAAGACTCAATGATTCCTAACTTATGAATTCAGAGAATAAGATTTTTTTTTCACGATACTTTGAATTTCTTGAATGGCAAACGCTAGGCGCTCTTCAGGACTGCCCTCAACGAGGGCATAGTGTTCCCCTCGCTCTTTGAGAAGGTGGATAAATCGCTGGGTCATCCAATTGCGGATCCCTTCTCCATCTCGAAATCCATCCTGAACAAATGGGATTTCATCTCCGGTGACTAAGGTGAGATCGTAATGTTGGGTAGATCCAAAATTAGCGATAATGGGTGACCAAAATTTCATATACCGCTCATGCCAGACGGCGGTGGCTAACGAATCGGTATCACAAATCAGGAGTCGATTGGCTTGGCGGGCCATTTGATCCTCAAGGCGATTTTGTTCGCGTGCGATATGAATAAATTCTTGGCTCGTCCACATACCTTCGGAAAATCCTTTTTTCACTCGTTCGGTATACTCTCGTCCATATTCAGGAACCCAAGAAGTTTTATAACAACGGGCGAGCTCCTGGCATAAGGTGGTTTTACCAGTACTTTCGGCTCCTAAGACTCGGATGCGAAGAGCGAAATAACCGCGGACACAAGGTTCGAGATAGTTCCAGTAGTAAAAAGGATCCTTCCGGACTTCGGCCGCATAGACAGGGAAAGCTAAACGAGCTTGATCAACCATAATGTGACGGATACCTAAAATCTTGGCAAATTCATCTCCATAGGTTTCCGAACTAAAAAAGATATCCGGAGTAAAACCCAAGAATGATTGTGTGTGAGACGCCCAAGCGTGGGTATCCAAATCGTCTTCTAGGTCAGGCATCCCAATGATCTGAGCCTCAGGATACATTTCCTTGAGCCAAGAAATCCGTGTTACTAGAGGTATGGTCGCGTCGCGGGTATCTCGCACACAAATGGTCAAATGTGACACGATGGTCAGCGCGGTATCGATTAAGTATTGATGACCTCGGTGCAAAGGGAGGAATCGTCCAATGATCAGTCCTCTCATAGGGTCCCTTCTTCGCGGTAACTCTTTGTCCAAAGACGCAAACCAGACAAGCAGAGTCCTAAGAAGATCATATAAAGAGTCGCTGTAATATACAAATCCCTAAAAATACTAGTCAAGGCCGACAAGATATTGAAGAGAATCCAGATCCACCAATTCTCAAGTTTTTTACGGGCCATGAGGACCTGGGCCACCAACCCTAAAATCAAAATTAAGCTATCCAGGATCGGAAGACGGCCGTCCGTCCAATTACGCAGACTAGTACTGACACCCCACCAGGTGAACGTGACGATTAGGATTCCCACACCCCATTGCGATGGTCTTAAGCGGGTAACAGGAACCCTAGGACGATCTGAAAGGGGTCGAGACCAATACCACCAACCATAAATACTGACGAGAAAGAAAATAAGTTGGAGGATGGATTGACCATAAAGTTTAGACGTAAAAAAAACTGACCCGAGAACCAAATTGTTGACCATCCCCACGGGCCAATTCCAAATATTTTCTCGGGTGATCAGCCAAACGCAAAGCGCTCCCGATATCCAGCTGTATATCTCAAGCTGATGTTCCGTTAGAAGATCAATCATGTGCATCCGTCCATTTTAGATGGGGGCTTTTATTGACAATAATCGTAATGAGTTCCTCGAGATACTCAACCAGTACGAAATGAATCTGAAGGACCCTTAAGGGTTCAGGGATTTCAGGATCCGACTCTGCCTTGATCTGAAATAAAAAGAACTTTCTCTGTAACCTGACAATTCGTCTCCAGGTTAAACGGCCGCCTCCTAGTTTTCGCGAAAGCCAGGAGGGAATCAAGTGGTGTTGGACGGTGAGACCGATATCATCAATCACCACCTGCGTGGTCTCCACTAAGATCAAGAAGATCAGGCTGAGTAAGAGAATGACCATGGACATCAAGCCGCTGATCGCTAAAATGCCGATCGAACTGTAAAGAAACGAAGTAGATTCTCCTTGGAGTTTAAGAAAGTGAGCTTGGGTCCACAGTGACGGAAGTTTTTCAACCACTTGGCGCAACATGCTCATGCAAGAAAACCAACAACCACAAAAAATCACAAACGATAAAACGCGCTGAAAAAAAGAAGCGCGAAAAATGGAAGGACTCGGCGACGAGATTTGCATCAGTTTTATTGGATCGATTCAACCAAGGCATGAGCCGCTTCGCGAGGATGGGTAGACGCCGTAATGGGTCGTCCCACCACTAAGTAGTCAGCGCCAGCCTGGAGAGCCGACGCAGGATCTAAAACGCGGACTTGGTCGCCGAGGTCACTTCCGGCGGGTCGAATGCCAGGACATACCAAATGAAAAGAAGTGCCGAGATGTTGACGCAGTTGCCTCGCTTCTTGAGGTGAGCACACCCCCCCATCCATGCCGGATTGTTGGGCAAGGCGGCCGAGGTTCAAAACAGATGCGGCCGTGTCATGGGTCTGGCCTACATTTTTCCATTCCGTCTCATCAAAACTGGTCAGAACGGTCACTGCTAAAGATCGCGTCTGGCCCCCTTGTTGGCGATGGGTTTGGAGAAGTTCACTCACGGCTTTCATCATGGGTATTCCCCCCGTCGCATGAACGGTCAGGAAATAAGGATCAAGAGGAAGCACCGATCGGAGAGCCCCAGTAACCGTATTGGGAATATCTAAAAATTTCAGGTCTAAAAAAATTCGAGCATGTCGACTCAAAGCTTTCACCAAATCCGGTCCCTCAGCGCAGAACAATTCGAGTCCAACCTTGAATAAACCTACTTCTCCCGAGAGTTCTTCTGCTAATCGAAGAGCCTCAGAGGCCCGGGGAACGTCTAGGGCCACGATGAGGCGTTCTCGGGGATGCTTGGGGTGAAAAGAAGACAACGTATTTCCTGAGAGAGTCTACTTCTATTCTCTCAGGAAATATCATGTGTTCCAATGCGAGTTAAAGGAGTCCAATGCCCTGCAAGCAATAGGTTAGAAAGGTGGTGACCAAATGGGCCCAGTAAGCGATGCCACGGGTGGGAGCCTTAGGACTCCATGAAGCATAGAGTCGATCCCGCAAGATCGGGTATTCATAATCAGGATCCAACTGAGCCTGAACAACCGGAGCGGGAAAATCAAAATGGACCCAACGGTCTTTACCGTCCCATCGAACTTTTCGTTCTTCACCCGTGGACAACCTAACCCACAGCGTGATGGGCGATACAATATCGCCCCGACGTTCTAGCTTGACCCGCCCCTGCGGCAAGGGCTGTCGTATCGATTCAAAGGAGGCATCCCCGTCACGATTAATATCCCACCCGCCCTCACGGACACTCAGGACACTAACCCGCTCAATCTGATAATCCAAGGTTCCCGTCCCCGTGACATAATCCGACCAAAAAGTATCCAGATTACGACCTGAAATACGTTCGGCAATACGTTTGAAATCTAAATGCGTGGGGTGCTTAAAAGCCATCTCACGCGTATACGTAGTCATCACATTACTCATGGTTGTATGCCCCAACAGGGCTTCGAGTTGTTGTAAGACCATATCGGGTTTGGTGTACGCAGTATTCCCATAGGTCGCGCTCTCATAACCCTTGCGTGTCAAAGGATCGGAATTGGGCGTCATGAGATAACTCGTCAATGATTGAAAATTTCCAGGAAGTTGAAATCGACGTGAATTGAAAAGCCCAGAATAATGCCGCTGCATGGCCTTCGATTCAAAATAACTATTGAACCCCTCATCTAGCCAAGGCTCATCGACTTCGTTACTCGCGAGCATTCCATAGAAATACTGATGACCAAACTCATGGACCGTTACCACTTCGGGGGTTCGGAATTTAAAGGGATCGAAGGCATTGGTTCCCGCCATGATCATGGTGGGGTATTCCATCCCATCGGCTCCGGAAGCATTTTCGGGAGGGTCGACCACGGTTAACACAGGATAGGGATATTTGAAGTACCACTCTTCAGTCAACCTTAAACTAGCCTCAATCGCGGCCACATGTCGATCGATCATCAAATGATGACTCGGCTCATAAAAAAGAGAGACTTTGACTCCGCGGTAAGTAAAATCTCTTCGCTTCCAATCCAAGTTACTTTTCATAGCGAAGGCAAAATCATGAACATCTTCGGCATGCAATTTATAGATCATGCGTTTATCATCTACCGGATCCGGCCAAGCATCTTTCTTGATACCATCGACGGGATCGATATAGCTGATGGCTTCGCCTGAATGGGCCAACCAAAATCCTCGAGGGACGTTTACATTGACAGCATAGGTCCCAAAATCTGAAAAGAACTCCGTATTCCCATGATGGGCATCACAGGTCCATTGAGACCCTTGATAAACTCCAACTTTAGGAAACCATTGGGCGGCCATTAGGAATCCATCGGACCACCCCGTTCGGGCAAAGACGCGAGGAAACTGACTCACCCATTCGATCTCCAGTGTAACGGTTTCTCCAGGAGCAACAGCTCGCGTCAAATTGACCCAATACACCGACTCGTCTTCACCGTAGGATCCTCGGAGGTAACGGCCTTCTAATCGAATAGACTCGATACGACTATAGCCCCAAGATGATTGATCATTCTCGTCTCCCATGCGATCACCCCGTAGGCTCCCGCCTACTTCTCGCATAAAAATGGAATTGGGTCCCTTGAAGGCATTGAGATAAAGATGAAGAGGTAACTTATCCGTGGCTTCTGTTCCTGCATTTTTCCACGTCAACTTCAAAGAGCCCTTTAAGGCATGCTCCGCAGGATTCACATACGCCTCGATCTCATAGTTCGCAAGACGAGGGGCTAAGGGGGTCTTAAACCAAACGGGATTCGACGTCTGGGCCCACAGTGTGAAAGGCAGAAGTCCGAGGAGGAGTCGGTAGAATAAGCGCTTCATAGCACTCTCCTTTTCAGGTCTTCAACGGTCTTCAAAATAAAATGTTGATTCGATAAGAAATGTACAACATTCACTAAGAGGCTTCGCAGAATCCCAGCATTGAGAATCGTTACACCCACCTGAATGAGGATCACCGACCAAAGTGCAGCCGAGGTTCCCGCTCCCCATCGCCATGCTCCCCAAAGGGCGCCGTAAGAAAGGGCGAGACGCAAAGTTGTTGAGATCATGGCGAGGCTTAGCCACGAGCCTACATTTTTCCAAATCGCATTGAAACAAAAGCGGAGATGGTGTTTGTAGTCGGTCACGGGCCCCATCAGTCGTTGAACTCGACAGATCGACCATTGAATCATCCAGAAACTCGTAAGCGCCATGGGTAGTAAGATGCTCCACAGAAAGGCCACCCACATCGTGGGCAAGGTGCCGACCCAGCGGAGACCGTCGCCGAGCCATCCTAAGAGCCAACCGAGTAAGATCGTCGGGAGGAGACCTATGATGAGCGCATCGCCAAGTCCCTTAATCCAAGGAGAAAAGTGGGCGGGTTGTCCAAGCGTATGGGCTTGTAGACGCCAACCGCTTCTTAGGATGAGAAACAAGATTCCTAACGATAAAAATATGAAGACCGGTCCTACAAAGGATTCAACATTAGTAATCGTCGGACTTCCTTTGAGAAAATAAACTAAATCATTACCACTGAGGCGCGTACCCCAATCCTGAGCTAGCATGCTAGACCCATTGGAATAAGCCATCAAATCGAGCCATCGACTTTTCAGACTCCACGCTCCTGCAATCGCAAACGCTACCCAGCTCAAAATAAATTCCGCATCTTCACGACTGCATGTCGGTGTCAAAGATTTTTTAACAAAGGCCCAAGGAGCTTGCGGACTATACTCATTACTGGTCTGAAAGGTTTCCATGGGCTCATCCTCCTGGATCGAGTGGGCAGATCTTTAACTCTATATAAATTGCTTTCACTTTTATACGCCATCCCTCCCAACGGGATGATTCATAAGATTGATTTGTATTTTGAATAGTGTACACTATTCAAAAAGAGGTTTTATGGTTATTAAATCAAAGCAAGGAGGTTCTCGGGCTGGAGCGGGTCGAAAGCCGGGCCAAGGCCCCTACGGTGAGCAAACTCAAGCCCTCCGGGTTCCGGAAAGCCAACTCGGCACTCTTAAAAAATACTTAGCTCAGTATCGTCGTTCTTCGGGAGTCTCTCGACTCAAACGGGGCGAAGTAATCACCCTCGAACTTCATGGGATCCGGCGCGATACCCGTCCCCGTACCATTCCCCTGATTCCTTCTAGTGTGCCGGCCGGATTTCCTTCCCCTGCTGATGATTATTTTCATGGATCGATTGATTTAAATGAACATCTGATTCACCGACGTGAATCGACGTTTATTTTAAGAGTCTCGGGTTGGTCCATGCTGCAAGCAGGCATCCATGACGGCGATGAACTCATCGTCGACCGATCGTTGGAACCCCAGAATGGTCATGTTGTTATTGCGGTCGTCGATAATGAGTTGACCTGTAAGCGTCTTCTAAAATCAGGATCGGTGATTCGTCTCGTTTCCGAAAACCCAGATTATCCCGAGATCATTGTAGATAAAGCCCAAGAAATTACTATTTGGGGCGTCGTGACGCGCGTCTTGCATAAGGTATGAACGCTCACCATCTCATCGCTTTGATCGATGTAAATAACATGTATGTTTCCTGCGAGCGGGTCTTCCGTCCTGATCTGGCTCGAACTCCCATGGTCGTGCTTAGCAATAACGATGGTTGTGTCATTTCGCGCAGTTCAGAAGTTAAAGCCCTAGGGGTTCCCATGGGTGTCCCTTGGTTTAAGATTCGAGACCTCGCGAAAGCCCATCGTATCTTGGCCCTCAGTTCGAACTATGATCTTTACGGTGATATGAGTGATCGATTTATCACTGCCTTACGGAATTTTAGTCCCACTCAAGAGGTCTACTCTATTGATGAATGTTTTCTAGCAGTAGGCGATGTGCCCGAGTCCTCCATCGTTGCCTTAGGTCGCGATATTCGGCAAACGATTCAACAATGGATTGGTCTCCCGGTGTGTGTGGGTATTGGGCCAACCAAAACCCTCGCCAAACTTGCCAATCATGCCGCCAAGAAACAGGAGTCTCGGCAAGGCGTCTGTTTTCTAAAATCTAGTGATGACGCTATTACTCCCATTGCACAAGCCTTTCCTGTTCGTGATGTATGGGGCGTGGGGGATCGCTACAGTGAGCGTCTAACGAGCCTGGGTCTTCAGACCATCGAAGATCTTCGACAATGGTCGCCCGACTTAGCGCGCCAGCACTTTGGGGTCAATCTAGCCCGTACGATTTGGGAATTAAGAGGAGCAGCTTGTTTTAAATTCCAAGAGACGCCTGAAGATAAAAAACAAATCACCTCGTCACGATCCTTTGGCTGTGCTGTGACCCGTTTGGAACATTTAATGGAAGCTGTAACGCTTCATGTCACCCGAGGATCCGAAAAATTACGCTCGCAAGGATCGGTGGCTCGAGCTATTCAGGTTTTTATTATGACGAATCGACATCGAACCCAAGATCTGCAATATTATCCAGGCGTGACCATCAGCCTAGATTCACCTTCGGACGATACGCGCCGCCTGATGCAAGCAGCCGCTGAAGGCTTGCGTCGAATCTATCGGCCGGGGTTTCGCTATATCAAAGCAGGCATTAATTTGGTCGACTTAACGCGAAAGGATCTTCAACCCACACCCTTATGGGGGATGCCGCGAACGGGAGAGAGCTTAATCTCGGTCATGGATGCTTTAAATGATCGCTTTGGATCGGGAACAGTTGGACTTGGAACCATGGGGCTCTCACAAGAACGAAATTGGTCTATGAAACGAGAAAATAAAACGCCAAGTTATACGACGGAATGGGACGAACTCAGGTGTGTCTTTGCGACGCGACATAAAAAGCGAATCCCTGGACTTTGGGATCACAATTAAAGAGTCTCTACTTCGTTCGGACTCAGGATCCCATCACATTCTTCTTGTCGAGTGACTTAGTAACAAGAATGAAGAGTACCGTTGCAGACACCTGAGAGACAATAAAACCTAGAATGCTACTGGGATGAATGCCCACAAAGGTATTCGTCATCGACCGTGCAACCGTGACTGCAGGATTACAAAAGAAAGTAGACGAAGTAAACCAGTAGCCCGCAGTGACTATCAGGGCTACCGCTAGGGGAACTTCGTGCTGAGCGGACTTTGAGCGGTGATGAATAACGAATAATAGAATGAGGCTACCTAAGAATTCACTCATCAATATACCAAAGCCCTCCCGCACCTGACTTGATGACTGTATGAGGGGAAGACCAAACATACCATGCGTGATCCATACACCTGCAATGGCTCCCAAGAACTGAGCCATGAAACAAAGAAACAAAGTTGGAGTATCAATTAACTTTTTCGACCAAGCCATCATGCTGACGAGCGGATTAAAATGAGCAAAAGAGAAAGGCATGACCGTAGAAATAAGGACATAGAGACCCGCACCGGTCGCAATGCTGTTTCCCAAGAGGGTTAGAGCGGGGTTGCCAGGACCTAGAGAGGTCCCCATATACCCTGACCCGGTCACCACGCTAAGTAAAAATGCAGTTCCAAGCAACTCATACATAAAATGCTTTTTCATTTAGGATCCATGAATGTCAGTAAGTTTTTTTTGTAATGCACTCCTGTCCATTACATCTAGGGGTAAGGCACAGAGATCTTCAATAGACTTTCTTAGACGATACGCTAAATCAAGGAATGCTTTTCGTTTAAAAACATCGTCTCCTTCTAGTCGCGATGGATCGACGAATCCCCAATGAGCTAGAATCGGTTGGCCTAGCCAGACAGGACAAGATTCATCTGCGGCTTGATCACAAACCGTGATAACAAAATCCATTTGGGGAGCATTAAGTCGAGTAAACTCAGACCAGTCTTTTGACCGGAGTTTATCTGAAGGGTACCCCATCTCAATGGCTAACTCGGCCGCGATAGGATTTACAGTGTTGCTAGGATGTGAGCCCGCTGAATAGCCAACTAGCCGACCTCGTGAGTAGACAGTGGCCGTAGCTTCAGCCAAGATGGAGCGGGCAGAGTTATGGGTACATAAAAATAGAATGTTGTAGCTGTTCATAGTCACTCGAACATTTTTCACATGCAGATCTTTTTTTAGAATATCTCACATCATCAGTCCTTAGTCTCAGGTTACAGAGTCTTTACGGGAGGGACTATGAAGTGGGCTTACTCTAGTCGGGATGCAACCAAAGATTGGTAGCGGGGATAGGATTTGAACCTATGACCTTCGGGTTATGAGCCCGACGAGCTACCTGGCTGCTCCACCCCGCGATTGAGTCCCTTAGTCTAACGCAAAATGAGGGCCTTACAAAGAGGAGGTATCGAAATGGACAGAAGGAACGGACTCCAAGGTATCCGTTAGAACGTTATAAAGATAACCTTCGATTTGGGCCTCAGGATGGAGGACCTGAAGGCGAAACATATAACGCCCCACTTGCTTTCGGTAATCGTCGAGTTTGAAATCCGGAATGCTGCGTTTGTAATCGACCACGATTACTCGCTTGGGATTCGCACGATCGGGTTCCCACATCACTAAATCCGCAAATCCGGTTTCCAGGGAGACCGCGGTTCCTTCCAGAGGATATTCGGTACGTCGAGGAAGTGACAACCATCCTTGTTCATCAAGTTTTTTCAAACATCGCTCGGCTTGAGGAATGACGTCTTCGTAAAAAGGGATGGATCGATAAGGTTGGAGCCAGGCTGCCCGGGCACCAGGAGGGACTAGTAAAAGTTCACGGACTAATTCATGAAGCGCGAGGCCCTGACGTCGCGCACGATCTTCTTCGGGCGTGGATTCGTGAAAAACCTTCTCGCCGTGATCAACGCGGCTCGGATGATGGGGGGACGATTCGGCGATCGGAACAAAGCCCGAAGGAACAGGATCCACTGCGAGCGGAGTATGATCGTCGTAAATGCTAACGTCGGGAACGCCTTCTCTGATTTCGGTTCCTAGGACAGCCCAATCATTTGAACGGGCTTTCTTTTTCGTACGCTCCTCATTCAGATGCCAGGGCATCTCCCAACGATTTTCCGGGACTCCATCCCATTCTTTTTTATTTTTCACCCGGGCCTTTTGGATCAACATGACTCGAGATTTAGCTCGAGTGACCGCTACATAAAAGAGATTCGTGGAATCTTCAAGCTCTTTCGCGCGCGTTTGAGACTTTACATTTCTTAATTGACTCCCGTTGAGTGTGCCCAAAGACCAACCCGTCTTAAAAACCTGATCTTCATTCAAGGAATAGAGACTTCCCTTCGGAACACGATTGGGCGGAGTTCCAAATAAGGGCAAAATGACACTATCAAACTCTAAACCTTTCGATTGGTGAATCGTCGAGACGATTAAGTCGACCGAAGCCTCATCCAAAAGCGCATCCCCTTTATTGGAAGCCTGATAATTTTCTTGAATTTGGAAGTAAGCCACTGAGGGAGAGTCGCTCAGTTCTCGAGTAGCCGTCATCCATTCTTCGAGATTCCGTCGTGCTCTTTCGGCTTCAAGGCGACCAAAAACCTGCAGTGCGTTGATGAGTTCCAAGACGCCCGGTTGACGCATCAGTCCTTCGGAGAGAAGTCGAGCCGTTGTGTACCCTTCTAAAGAAGCTAACCAGAGAAGGCCTTCGGAATAAGTCGAGGGCTGCTCGATCAGATAATGAAGGCGTTCTAAGCCTTGAGTAAATTCTTTTTCTTGGCAGAGACGGGCTGCTTTGAACAAATCTTGATCCGTCATGCCTATCCAAGGAGATCGCAAAAGCACAAAGAGATGACGAGGCTCTCCGGGTTCAGCAAAGAAGCCTAGCAGCGCATTCATGAGTCGCACGCCCGGACTTTCCAGGCGACCCTCGTTCGTTCGAAGCATCGCCTCGATGCCCCGTTCACGGAGATGGCGCATTAATTTGTGCACATTCGTCCGGCGAGCGATCAAAAGAGCTCGGGTGGGTTTGGCTTTATCTTCCGTGGGTCCAAAACCTGCATGCTGCCACCCCTCTTCACGAGCGAGGGCGGTAATCCATGGAAAAGCGGACGTCAAATCATAGCCTTGATTTTTTTCAGGCTTCACTAACGTAATCCCTAGTGTGGCTCCCTGCTGATGATCCGGATGTTCCGCCCGTTGATCTTCATCAAAGATTTCATAGTTGGGAAGTATTTTGGGGAATAGACTTCGAACAACAAAATTCGCAAGCCCTACGATCGGTGCTCGCGATCGAAAGTTAGTTAACAGCGAGTAGGCTTGTCCTTGAGGAGCCTGTTGAATCTTATTTCTCAGTAGAGTGGAGTCCCCCCCGCGAAAACTATAGATGGCTTGTTTAGTATCCCCTACCACGATGAGTCGATCTGGGCGGAGGTAGATCAAGAACGTATCTTGAACGGGATTGGCATCTTGATATTCGTCGATCAAAAGTAATTTGGGAGGGGTGGGAAGAGGATTTTTTGACAAATATTGGCAGGTTTGTCGGACAATATCGCCGTACGTCATCCAATGGTATTGGGACTTTCTTTTTCCAAAGACCGTGAGCGCCTTTTCGAGACCTTGCGCCACATGCTGCTCTAAGAGATCCGTATAATCACGAAGCGCTTGGACAAAATCATCAAGATCAGGGCGATCATCTGCGAAATAGGATTTGATCGACTCTTCATCATTGAAAAATAAGTCATTCCATCGGGCAATCTGTTTAATGGCGGCTCGTCCCTTGGTTGTGACGGGAACAGGACGCAAGTGCGTCAGAATATTTTGAAAATATTGATGGGGGGCACCCGCCTTGGTTAATTTTGCGAGTCGCTGGGGTTCTACCACGAGGGCATTGAAATCTTTGACTAAGCGCTGTGCCGTCATCTCTAGAGAGCCGAGGGGCGGCCATATTTCCCTCCAGTTACCCTGTCCATCCATAAAACTGTCATAAATTTGAGCGAGGCGAGACCAGTCGTGACCTACCGCGGAGAGCATTTCTTCCCCCAGCCCTTCCGGCAAGGATTTCCAGGTCGTACGACATACCGATTTGAGGAGTCGAGTTAATTTAGGATGCGTGATTTCAATAATTCCCTTTTCGGGAAGGCCAATGATCCCCAGCGCGGCTCCATGGATGGTGGTGACGGGTAAGAGTTGGGCTTCTCGTCGAATCGAAACCCAATAATTGCGAGCGTCATGAGGAGATTGGGTCCAGGCGGGCCAAACCCCCTCGGTGGATTTCCATTGACGGGCGGCGTATGCAAACTCGGTGTCGATCTCGTGGGTCTGACACGTGTCATCCCAAGCTTTCCAATCATCGGAAAGCAGTGGCTGGAGCAAAGGAGTCCATGCCCCTTCGGATAGCGTCGCGATTTTTTCGAGAGGTCGAATAATACGATCTTTAAGATCACTGGCGGAATCATTGGTATAACTCATGGCCATGAGCTCGTGAGGACGCGCCAAGCCTTGCCCTAGAAATCCTAAAATGAACGTGACCAAGGAAAAAGTTTTTCCGCTGCCTGCACTCGCGGAGAGCACCAAGGAGGGCTCCTGAAGAGTCCCGACTTGGAAGGCATCTTTGAGTTTCAGCTCAGGAAGTTTCATAGGTTTCTCCTGAATCATCACTGTCTTCGTCGTCCTCGCTGAGCGCGTCAAAAAGATCCACCGGGCGTCCACAAAGTGCCGAAAAATCGCAATATTCACACGCATCGCTCGGGGTGACCCGATAACGACCCGATTGAGCTTCGGTGACAAGATGAGCAATCACTCTTTTAAGACGCTCCTGATGTTCGAGACCTCCCTCATCCGCTCCGAAGAAAGAAGAGACGACCTGTTCCTTAAAGTCCTTGAGTGGAACGAGCGCCGCACTGGTTTTCAAGGACTCCTGGTGTTGAATAATGAGTTGATATACAAAACCCTGCATGAATGTTCCCCAGGGACCTTCAGAATCTAATTTCACTTTCGACCGAAGACTACTCATCGCTGAGGATTTAAAGTCTAAGACACGATAAAAAGATTGACTCGGATCGGAACACACCATTTTTTCTAAACGATCGAGTTGACCCACAAGCCAAAAAGTTTTTCCGTCAATCTCGATCGGAATGGCTTCAGATTTCACTTCGGATTGAACCTCTTGTCGGAGCCAAGTTACATCGGTCGGAAGACTAAATCGAGCCATTTCCTCTTTCGTAGGAATATTCAATCCTCCTCCGAGATCCCAGACGACAAAACGAGCTAATTCATAGAGTCGTTCCCGAATAAAGAAATCCATATTAGATTTTTGAATGCGATTGAACCCATCCTTATCCATCCATGCGGATCCCCGCTTTGTCCACAGCGTTTCGAAGTGCTCACGCATCGAAAGCTCCGACGTGGGGTCAAGACCCTTGCCTCGGAGAAAAGCGACTTGTGCAGCGGTCCAATCCTCGGCCGTTGGATGGTCTTCATGGAGATTGCTTAGGAGACGATGGAGGTACGTACCTCCCTTTAGGGTTAGACTGTTGCTTTCTTTGAGAGATTTAAGTTGGAGCATTTCCTCGCTAAAAGAACGGAAAGCACAGCCGGCGAGTTTTTGAAGTTGGGTGGGCGAGATGGGATCACGTGCACTCAGGCCTTTGACCCAAGAGGATCCTTCGATATGATCGGGCGAAGCACTCTCGCTGCTGAAGAATTGCGTCTGGCGTTGTTCCGTCAAAGGGTGTTGGGTATGCCCTGACCATCGATGGGCTAAATATGAACGAGACACAGCCTGCCAGTCTCCGGCGCCTTCTAGGCTTCTCCAAAAAACACTTGATGATTGTTTTTGTTCAGCAGAATTCCGGCCCGAGTACAACGCCAGAAGATGACGCCGGGTTAAGGCTAGCACCTTATTAAAGCCAAATGCATCTCGTTGATAAGCCCGAGGCATCGTTTCTTGCTCTTCGGTACGTGGCAACCAAAAGGTTTGAACCAAATAGAGCGGGTTTTGGGTATCTCGATAGTGTTTTCGCAAGGCTTGATTGATTAAAAATTTACGATCCCAGTCTAGAAAGGGATTGGGCGCCGCGTTCGACGGCCACACGCCATCTTCGAGATCTAAGATCAGCGTGACCTCACTGCCCTGCCAATGACGAAGGATGGCCGACGGAGTGATGAGCTGAATCCCTTTCTTGCCTTGCACAATGGAGTCTGAAAGAGCCGTCTCTAAGAAAAGCTTGAGCGCACTCAGCATGTATTCAAAAGAGACTGGCTCAGTCAAATCATGCCAGGCTTCATCTAACAAACCCTGAGTGGTGAAATAGCGACCTCGATGGTGAATGAGATCTAGCGCTAAGATCAATTCGCGAATGCGCTGAGACCAAGTCGAACTATCATCGGGATGATCTGTTCCTAGGGGCATCGGCGAACTATTTTTAAAATCGATGAGTCTCATCCATAGCGTCTTTAAGTCGGCATCGTGAGTCAGAAGGATTTTTTCAAGGAAAGACTCATTAAGATCCGCCATCTCGTCATGATCTTGGAGCTTGCGGATGAGGTTATGAAGGTGCTTTTGTCGATCCACCTCGGTCGTTTCATTCGGTTCCAGCGTGGAGCTCAATCCATGGGCGACATGGATGGGATCATTTTCTGCAAGTCCTTCCAACATCGTCAACAGAGCTGACCATTCGGGAGCATAAATTAAAGGGCGTCCTTTGACCGATCGAAGCGTGATTCCTTCAGCATTGAGCATCGACTCAAGGAGCGGAGCGACTTCCGTGGGATTAGCGTGGACCACGGTGATTGCTGACGTGGGGACTCGATCTTCACTGGGCTCGTGAAGATGAACCCAGTAAACAATTTCATCGACGGCGGCACGAAGCGACGCAAAAGGACTGGCTACTTTCCCGCGTTGCAAATGAAGCCGGCCCTCTGCTTCGAGATTGAGCGGTCCTTCAAAAAGATTGGCGAGGTTCTTTCCCCAGGGATTACTACCCCATGACGAAGGTGTTTCAATCTCGACATGATTCGCATCCGCCAAATAGCCCTCAATGGGATCCAGAATATCCTTAATAAGATAAGGTTGTTGACGCGCTTCTTTGTCTTTACCCAAAGCCAACTCAAACTTAAATTTAAATTGGGTCAACTGACTGACCGCTTGAAGATAGATAGGTTGCATCTGATCGAGCCCTAAGACAATGGCTCCATCCACCTCTGGGTCTCGGTCGGTCCATACGGTACTGTCGTCGATAGGTTTTTGGAAGCGGGTCCAAAGTTCATCAGGGATCTCAACGTAGGACGATTGATGCACTGCTTGGAGGTAACTTTCTAAATGACGAATTAAGGCTGCTAAGGAATGTGGATCGCTGGCCTCTCCCATAGTTAGATCAAGTGATTTCAAGAACAAGGGAAAGAGACCTTGCTCCATGAGTTCTCGACACGCACGAGCGCGTGCTTGGAGATGCGCACTTGATAGCAGCGGTCGACCATCCGTCTTTGACCACTGATGTTCAACTTTAAGGTGCAACATCATGGCCACAGAGCCCGGAATGGCACCTTGGCGGGTGGGGACGACCACGCCTTCAAATAGTTGAAAACTCATAGGACTACTAGTCTAGATTAGGAAGACAAAAAAAGCGGGCTAAGCCCGCTTTTTTTGTGAATAATATGAAGCCCTTATTTCTTGGGGGCGTTTTTGGGGGTACCGTCGGCATTTAGGTACTTTTCCGGCGAACTAGTTAACTTTCTCTCACAGGAACCGCAACAGATACGGTACTCGGCGTCCTTGACTTTGACAATTTGACTCTTGTCGTTGACAGGTGAGCCCATGACGGGGCAGATAGTGTTAGTTGCGGGTGTGCTGAGCAGCACAAGGGCAGCAAGAATTTGAAACATGTAAACTCCTTTTGGGGGCTATTGAGTTTAAGCCCTGTATTTATCCTATTATGAAGATGGCCATGATTTGAAAGAGGATTATCTCGACAATCGAAAAGCTATATTTACTCTAGGACTTACAGGGAGTGCATTCGCTACTCTTCTTTTTATTCTTGGGTGGTTTAACGGCTGGCTTTATGGCGCCATCCTTATCGATGTATCTGTCGGGATCAGCGCTCAGTTTCTTTACGCAGCCACCACAGCACACCCGATATTGACGCCCTTTAACTTCAACTACTCGCCGGGTTTTCTCAGTTACTTTTACCCAAGGCATAACCGGGCACACCGAATAAGAGGGTTCGATACCGATTATCATCAAAGAGGCGATCAAAGAAAAAAACATATTAGCTCCTTTAGGCGATATCCTCTATTTTCAATAATATTGAGTCTCAATTTTAATATTCATTTACCTCCATAAAGATCTCGAGCCAACACCCCCCCCCAATTTCCGCGATATCAATATCGAAGAAAGGCCCATAAACATTGGTCTCGCTAGTATATTGTTCCAAAAGTTGCCATGATGAAGGTTTACTACCACGACCCCTACGAGAAGGACCCTATGATCGAGCGTGAATATGTCATTATCGGTGGTGGTATCGCCGGCCTTTCCACTGCCATGGCCCTCGCCAAAGAAGGCAAACGAAGCATTGCCCTCATTGATCGTGAATTGAGCTCTTCCTACCATGCCTCCGGTAAGAATGCGGGAATTGTTCGAACCCTGACCGGCGATTTAGATTTAACTGCGTTAACCAAAGAAGGTCGAAACATGCTCGTTCAAGCGGGGCTCATGAAACATACGGGGGGTCATTTACTTGCGGACAAACGCGAACTGCTTTCACCTTACCTTAAAGAAGCTCGTAAATTAGGTATCTCGGCTACCATCGGCAAAGGCTCGGGCATCATGGGCTTGAAATCTGAAGAGCATCTTAAAATTGAGGACGATGGAACGCTGGATATTCCCGCCGTCCTTAAATATTGTTCCGAGAGTTTAGAACGCTCCGGCATTGATTTATTTTTTAACTCACCCGTATCTTTGATTACTCCCACTGATAAAGGGATGATTGTCACGATTCCGAGCAATGAAATTCGCGCCAAAACCCTCATCAATGCAGCGGGGGCTTGGGCTTCCCGTATTAGCCAAATGGCAGGAGGCATGGCTTTGCCCCTTGCTACTCACCAAAGGCATCTTTCTTGGTCTGCAGCCCCCTATCCTTCTAAGGGTCCTTGGGCTTGGTGGATGGACCGATCTTTATACTTGAGAGCGCTCGATGGAGGCGTGCTTTTTTCCCCTTGCGATAATGCGATAGCCGAACCTCCGTCTTCGCATACATACCCTGTGGATGGCCCTGTTATCGAAGAACTCGCCAATACGATTAAAAATGTTGCGCCCGTCTTCAAAGACACGCCTCTGGGAAAAACTTGGAGTGCCCTCCGAACTTTTACACCTGATAAAAAATTCGTCGTTGGTTGGGATAAAGTGAATCCCCGACTCTTTTGGGTAGCGGGGCTCGGTGGTCATGGTATGACCGCAGGCTTTGCCATTGGCGAACTAGCTAAAAATTTACTCTTAAATCCCCAAAAACATCCACTGAATCTAGATCGGATTAAACTCTAATAAAAAATCCCCCTTCGTCAGGGAGATTTTTTATTTTCTCGAAGTAGGTACTACTTCGATATCACTAAAGTGCTAGGACTTTTGGGAGCTTCCATCGGGGTTTTCCCCTGGAGTTCATTCGCTAGACTACCTGCTCCATAGATCTTGTTCAGAGCCTCTATGATGACGCGGGTGTCGACCGAAACCGCACGATTCGCGCTGCCGTCGTAAACATATTTACCAGGAAGCGATTCAATGTTGCCATCAAAAATCAAGCCCACTAATTCGCCTTTCGTGTTGGTGACTGGAGAACCGGAATTACCGCCGATGATGTCCACGCTATGAACAAAGTTAAAGGGTGTGGCCATATCGAGTTTAGAAGCGGCATTCTTCCATGTAGATGGCAAGGCCCATGCTCCATTTTCCGCTTTGTCCCCCCATCCCCAAGCGCGATCATAAAGACCCGCTATGGTGGTGAAAGGTTGGATCTTCGTACCATTGGCCGGATAACCTTCGACGATGCCGTAGGTGAGACGAAGGGTGAACGTAGCATCGGGATAAAGTTCTTTTCCGTACACGGCAAAACGCGCTTTAGCGATTTGCGTATTTTGTTCATTGATCACAGCACGAAGATCATCAGCCTTTTTAGAAAGTACTCGGTTCATGGGCTCCAAAATTAAAGCCATTTTGACCAGCGGATCTTGGGACATCTGTAAGGCTTGAAGGCCCCCTTCCAGTAAGGTTTTGCGAACCGATGGTTGTTGCAAGGTCGTGGTGGCTAAAGCTTCTTTCGCTACTTGAGCCCCCGATTTACCCCCAAGCATCTTTTTGACAAAAGGATGATTCGCCCCTAATTCTTCCAGGGCCTCTTCAAGGCCTCGTGTGAAATTGACTAATTCTAAATCAGCATCATAGTTAGCGGTGGGCATTGCTAAGCGCGCCTTGGTGGCTTTCAGATTGGCGTCCTTAAACATTGTGGCTCGTTGATCATCGGCCTTGGCCACTTCGGAAGCCATACGCGACATCGTAAAGGCGGCACCCAAAAGACTGCTGCCCCGCGTATTCACGTAGGTCAAATCTTTTGCCATGGCAGTGAGGCTTTGTTGCGCTTTAGTAATTTTGGTCCAAGAATTTTTCGCAAAAGCCAATTTCGGATCCTTAGCGACCGCAGCTTGTAAGGCGGCTTCTTGGGCTTCTAGTTTTTTGACGGTTGCAGAATTACGCAATGTTTCGGCATAACGAATGGTTCGTTTTTGATCATTTTCAATGCTAAAAACAGTAGTAGATATTTTACGGGTAGCTTCAGGAGAAGTCTGACCATAAGCCCGCAGCGCTTTCAGTCGACCGGCATAACTCTTGAGGGTCATCGGAAGAATGACATTGGCATCGGCTTTCATTTGATCCACAGTGAGCAATCGGGACGTACTTCCGGGATGGCCCATGACAAAGGTCAAGTCTCCATCGTTCAGACCCGTGCTACTCCATTGAAGAAAATGCTCAGCGCGATAGGGTTTGCCATTTTCGTAGACACGGAAGATGGCGAAGTCAGTATTGTGACGAGGATAGGTAAAGTTATCCGGATCCCCTCCAAAAAAAGCAATCTGCTCTTCAGGAGCAAAGACTAAACGGACATCCTTATGGACTTTATAACCATAAATCCAGAATTCTCCTCCTTGGTAGAGGCGAACGACCTGACAATCGAGTCCTGTTTTTTCACTCATGGTCTTGGAGAGATTTGCGAGAGCTTCATCGCGCAACTTCGCTGAGGTTTTATCATCTTGGCCAACCGTGACGCGATTCACGTCGTCAGTGACATTGGTCATTGTCATGAGCGTGCGAAGTTCGAGGCCCTTGACCTGAATTTCTTTTGCTTGATTTTCGGCATAGAAACCATTTTTAATATAGTCATTTCCAGGACCTGAGACTTGCTGAATCGAACCACGTCCCACATGATGATTGGTCAAAATCAGACCGTCTTTACTCACAAAACTGCCTGAACCCCCAGGAAAGCGAACACACGACAAACGGACATGATCGAGCCAAGCTTGATCTGGCGCAAAGCCATATTTAGCCTTCATTTTGGCTACAGGGATATTGTCAAAAGTCCACATGCCCTCTTCGGCACTCATACCGGAGACCAGCATTAACGCGACTAAAGATAAGCGAAGTGTGCGATTCATCATTGACTCCTTGAATAGTCTTTAAGATTCTCACTTATCAAGAAAAAAAGGACGCCGATCTCTCTCAACTGCCCCAATAAAGCGGTGAATGGATTGACCTGCACCAAAAAAAGGGCATATTTCGAGAGCCTCAGAATTGATACTTAATCATGAGGGTCAGCGTACGAGGAGGAAGCACGTGGGTTCCACCGAAGACCGATAAAAAGTTGTAGAGTCCTTTTTTATCGAACAAATTAAGTGCATCCAAACTCACATCAATTTTCTTTTTTTCGAATTCAGCTAAGCGAAACCCAACGCTGAGATTCCATATAGTTCGTGGCTTGATTCGGTAGAGGGGGCCGAATGTCGAATCGTAATCCTCTTCAATATAAGCCGTACCAAAAGCGTAGTCTGAACCTTGACCATCTGCAGGATCTCCAGCGACTAGGCCTGAATCATATCGACCCAATAATTGTATGTAGGTGCTGGCTTTCTGGTAGCGGAGCCCAAAGACAGCACTTAGTTTTTGATCGTGATCAATCAGGAATGCGGTGCCAGGGGCGAATTCGGGTTCTTCAAGCATGAGACCCCCTGTCACTGGGGCCACAAAAATGGCTCGCGTTTTACCCAAACTCAAAAAACTTGACCACGCATTGTAGCGAGCATCGAACCGAGCGTTCCACCCTCGAAAAATACCCTTCGCCACATGAATGGGAAACAAAACCCCCGTATTGAATAATTGCTCGGAGTCCGCGCTATTAACGGATTGCTTTTCCCAATATTCAAACTGCACGCGGCCGAAAGAACCGAGGCCTTGTTCGACGCCAAGAGTTAAACTATCTTGCAACTCAGGCTTTAAAACGCTGCCTCGCGATGAAATGGCGAGATATTCGTTATCAGGAATGATGAATAAACGATCATACGATCCCCGAATTAGTGAATTGGTATCACTAAAACGATATGACATTCCGAGGCGGGGCTGTGTCTCTGAAGTTTTGAAGGTACGGTAGCGATAGTCATCACCACGAAGACCCATATTGAACGTCCAGGGTCCTTGATGATAATTAAACTGAGCAAAGACAGAGAGTAATTGGGGTTTAATCGAATCCTGAAAAATATTGAGGATACCCGGTTCAAATTCGAGAGCAGAGTTAGGTGCGTCAAAGCGACGATCACCGCCCTCCGCCCTGCTTTCATCGACACTATCGCCTTCGACGAAGAACCATAACGATTCCTCGATCGGATAGACAACATATTCTAGGCCCGACTTGAATTCGCCAACATCAAAGAAGCGATGATAAATAAGGGATGCGCCATTGGATTCCAAAGTCCGATTCGAGGTAATCCACGCAGGGTAATCAGGGCCCCCCAAGGGATCCGTAGGTTCAAAAGACTCGGTAGGGTTGAATTGACTACTGGCCCTTCGATAAAAGGAACGAAGTTCAAGACCCGAACGATCCGTTAAGGTTCGGACATACGAAGTTGATAGATTGAAGTCCTTGTTGCGTTGAGTTTGATTTTGACTCCGATACTCTTGGCTGACTAGATTAGGAATTTGAAAGGAGGAGCTTCCACCACTCAGATTAAATTTGAAAAGGTTTTGGTCATCGAGAGCCCAATCGAATCGCGTATAAAAACGATTGCTACTTCCGTGATTATTAAGATTGTCAAAATTAACGGGGTCTAAATAGCGATCGGTTTTGGATTGAGCTGCAGAAACAAAATAACCAATATGATCCGATCCTCCGCGAACCTGAGCGGTAGTCTCCGTCATATTGAACGAACCCATGCCAATCGCAGCATGACCCCCAAGATCGCCGGAACCAAGTCCTGATTTACTTGTGAGGTTGAATACCGCAACGGGCTTCCCTCCAAATTCTGCGGGGATTCCCGAGGTAATAATTTCAATATTTTGGAGGTCTTCCGGATTCAGAACATTCGAGAAAGTCGCTTGGATTTTATCGGTGACCGGCATGCCATCCATCACGTAGGTGGACTGGCCATGGCTTCCCCGAAAATGAAAACGTCCATTCTCGTCCGCCATAAAACCAGGAGTCATCATCAAGAGTTGTTCCAGGCCTCGGCTCCGAGAACTTGAAGGAATAGTTTCAATGAGATTTTGTTCCACATTGATAAAGCTCGAAGGTGTATCGGGAATCAACATCGCTTCTTCGGTGACCGCTACCGTGGCGGAAGCATTGGGCTTGAGTGCTAAAGAGAGTTTGATGGGAAGAGATGCGGTGATTTCAATAGTCGTATGGCTATCTCCGAATCCCTCTTTCGATGCCTCTAAGTGGTAGGTTCCCGACGGTAGATTACTTAAAACGAAAGTGCCGTCCTTGGAAGTTTCGGTGGTATTGATGTAACCCGAAATTTTATTGTCGATGCGAACTTGAGCCCCTCCCACCGGTCGACCCTGCCCATCAAAAATCTGTCCACGAATCGTACCGCTATTCGCCGAAGCCATGATGATACTACTGGCCCCCCCAAGAAGAACTAGAGACTGAAGACGAGGGATCATGACCATGGATACTCTATAATGCAAATGAGTTGCATTTACTATACTAGTCTTAAAAAGACTTATGGGTCAAGGCCTAAACTAAAGGGCATGATCGCCGAACAGCTCTCCCATGGGATCCTTCGCACCCGATGGGCTAACCACGAGGATATCGAAGGCCTCCTCCATCTCGTCAATGGCAGCTATCGGGGCGATGCATCTCGCCTCGGATGGACTACTGAAGCTGATCTGTTGGATGGACAACGCACAGACCATCCCATGCTCGAGGCCCTTCTTAAAGAAAAGGGAAGTTTTATTTTTTTAATGGAGGCCTACCTTCCTCTCCTCGATCGAGCTCTTCGGGAAAATGATTTCATCATCGCACTACGAACCTTGGTCCAACCGGATAAGAAAGAATCTAGAGTCGTAGCTTGCGCGCATCTCCAGCAGTCAGAAAAAGGTCTCTATTTTGGGATGCTTTCAGTAGAACCTCGACTGCAATCCTTTGGTCTTGGGCGCTACTGTTTAGAGCACTTCAAAGCTCTAGCGCAATCCCAAGGTGCTTCGCGTCTTTGGATGACGGTCATTGAGCAGCGGCACGATTTAATTGCCTATTACGAGCGTCGGGGTTTTCGTAAAACTGACCAACTACATCCCTTCCCCAACCACGATCCTCGCTATGGGATCTCCAAGGTAGGGGATTTGAAACTGATCGAAATGGAGCAAGAAATCCCTCCGAATTGCTAGGATAGTTTAGGACTTCCCTTGGAGTCTTGCCCTTTCGTTCAGATTCAAGGTCGTTACCTTTCCAGTATCTTTTTTTAGTAGGCCTCTCATGTCACCCAGTATTCCTGATCAACTGACTTCCGATCTTCAGGCTCCCCTTTCAGTTTCTTTCTTCTTAGAGCATCTCAAAAAAAATACCGAGCCTAGATACCGAAGTCTTTATTTGGTAGGCGAAGTATCCGCTGTGAAATCTTCCGGAGGTCATCTCTACTTCAATCTCAAGGAAGATAATGCGGCTGTCTCCTGCGCCATTTGGCGAACCGTCCTTCCAACGTTGAAACATATTCCGAAGGATGGTGAGCGCATTATCATTCAAGCCAATTTGAGCGTGTATATTCCCCGGGGGACTCTGACGCTCGCGGTCACTTATTGCGAATTAGCAGGCCAGGGAGATTTACAGGCCAAATTAAAGCAACTGGAAGCACAGCTTCGCATCGAAGGAGTCTTTGATCGAACGCGCAAAGAATTACCACTTTCCCCCAAAAAAGTAGGGGTGATTGCCGCCTTGGGCGGGGCAGCGCTTCAGGATGTCCTTCGAGTCACGGGCCGTCGAGCCCCCGGAATGGATGTCTTGGTCTTTCCTGCCGCAGCGCAGGGAGAACGCTGTGTCCCCGAGAACCTTCAGATGCTGGAAGAAGCGCAACAACCCCATTGGGGTTGCGACGTGCTCTTGATGGTCCGTGGAGGTGGATCCCCGGAAGATCTTTGGGGCTTCAACGACCCCGATCTCGTACGCGCCGTGGCCGCCTGTCGATTGCCCTTGGTAACCGGCGTAGGTCATGAAATAGACACGACTCTTGTGGATCTTGCCAGCGACCAACGCGCCGCTACCCCCTCACAAGCAGCTGAAATCATCACGACAGAACGTAACGAACTCTCGCTGCAGGTCTTCGCTCAAGTTCAAGAGTTAACCCGAGTCATGAAAGAAGTCATTGGACGTTGTGAAACTGAATTTAATTTATTAAGTGATCGGGACGGTCTTTATGTTGTCCCCGATCGCATCACCCAACTCCGACATCAATTGGAAATTCATCAAGCCCGCTTGGCCGGAAGAGACCCGATTCGCCGAGTGGATCTTTTCAAGATTCAATTAACCAATCAATGGCAACGGCTTCGCCAATACACGATTCGCCCCGCCATCAAAGAGCGTTATTTAGCCTTAGCCACCCAGATGGCCTCTCTAAATCCCGAGGCGCCCTTAAGTCGTGGATTCGTGCTGACTCTAGATAGCCAAGGTCGACCGATTACCTCAGCTAAGCATGTCAGTATTGGAGACGAACTCAATTTGAAATGGGCTGACGGAGCACAGGCGGCTCAAATCATCAAGCCGACTAAGTCATGAACATACCGCCATTGACCCCTAGGGTTTGGCCGGTAATATAAGCTGCCTCGTCAGAACAGAGAAAAGCAACGGCGTGGGCGACGTCGGAAGATTGACCGAAGCGTTCAAGGGGAATCTGTTTAATAAAATCGGAGGTCACCGCCTCACCGAGATCCTGCGTCATCGCCGATTCAATATAGCCAGGGGCCACTGCATTACAGGTAATATTTCGAGATCCCAGCTCGCGAGCGACAGTTTTCGTTAAACCTAGGAGACCGGACTTCGCGCTAACGTAATTGGCCTGACCCGCATTCCCCATTTGCCCCACGACGGAAGCAATATTCACGATACGACCCCAACGTTGTTTCATCATGGGACGCGTGGCCGCTTGCATCATCAAGAAAGGGCCTCGTAGATTGGTGTTCAATACCATATCCCATTCTTCTAATTTCATTTGGATCATCAGTTTATCTTTGGTAATCCCAGCATTATTAATAAGACAATGAACAGCGCCGTATTGTTGAACCACGGTATCGATGATCCGTTTGGCTTCTTCAGGCTGAGCAATATCGCCGACCAAGATCTCGGCCGAACCGCCCGCTTGACGAATCGCCTCAACCGTTCGTTTTAAATTGGCTTCATTACGAGCAACGGCAATGACTTGAGCACCCTGATGGGCCAGGACGTTAGCAATGGATTCACCAATGCCTTGAGAGGCCCCGGTGACGATTGCAATTTTTCCTTGAAGTGAAAACATGGGCATCCTAGGTTGGCTTTCAGTTTAACAAGGCTAGGTCTTCTTCGGTTCCAATGGCAATACTCGTGATCCCCTCGAGTTGGCGATCTAGAGCTTGGCGTTTAACTAAGCCGCTCAGAACCTTTCCGGGCCCACATTCAATAAACGTGGTGACCCCCGCTTTGAAAAGATAATCCACGGTGTCTTCCCAGAGGACCGAATGATCGATTTGTTGAACCAACCCCTGGCGGAGAAGGCGGGCGTCTTGTGTGGGAAGTGCATTCACATTCTGGACCAAAGGGATCGTCGCATTTTGAAAGGAAAGTGCTTCAAGAATTGGGGTCATGGTTTGCCGAGCAGGTGACATCAAAGAGGAATGGAAAGGGGCGCTGACCGGTAGTTCGATCGCTCGTTTGCCTTTAATTTTTTTACCTTCTTCAATCGCTGCACGCACGGCCTCGGTGTGACCTGCAATAACAATCTGGCCCGGGCCATTAAAATTAGCGGGGGCGACGACTCCACCCGTTCTTTGGACCGCTGCCTCGCAACAGCCAATGACTTCTTCACGGCTCATACCAATCATGGCAGCCATCGTTCCCTGACCTTCGGGAACCGCCGACTGCATCGCTTGGCCTCGTTGGTAAACCGTCCGAAGAGCTTCTTCAAAGGTCAAAACACCGCTGGCCACACAGGCTGAATATTCGCCTAGCGAATGCCCTGCGACAAAGTGAGGAGCAGGAAGTCGATGTTGAAGAGAAGTTAATACCATCCATGAGTGCATCAAAATAGCAGGTTGGGTATTTTGGGTAAGCTTCAGAGCATATTCGGGTCCCTGTTCCATAAGACCCTGAAGGGAGAAGCCTAAGGTTTTTTTAGCGGCAGCAAGGAGGGCTTGATTCTCTGGGCGATGACTTAACCCCCTGCCCATGCCGACAAATTGAGAACCTTGACCCGGAAAAAGCCAAGCGACCTGTGTCATGCCGATCCCATTTTGACTATGCCTTCAGCAATACGTCGAGGCAGTTCATGTTCAAGGTTCGTCATTGCCGCCCGAATAGCATTTTTCACAGCTCGCGCATCGCTACTTCCATGACCAATAATAGAAACGCCCTTGATCCCTAAAAGAGGTAGTCCGCCGAATTCTTTATAGTCCAACTTTTTGAAAAATGTTCGGAGCGGTTTCATGATCAACAGTGAGCCCAAGCGAGCGAGCCAATTGGAGGAAAGAGCCTCCTTAATGCCGTTCTTCAAGAGTTTGGCCGTTCCTTCTGCGCTCTTTAAGAGCGCATTACCCACATAACCATCACAAACAATTACGTCGAATTTACCGTTCCATAAATCTCGACCTTCAGCATTGCCCTTAAAGTTGAGTCCCGAGTTACGTAAGAGCTCAGCAGCTTTCAACGTCACTTCAGTGCCTTTGCTTTCTTCTTCGCCGACGCTCATCACCGCCACCGTTGGATTCATTACCCCGAAGACCTGTTCAGCATAAATGGAACCCATGAGTCCAAAACAGGCCAAATGTTCTGGGCGCGAATCAATACTGGCACCCACTTCGATTAAAATCGTCGGGGTGGATTTGATATTCGGCATGGGGCTTGCGAGCCCGGGGCGATCGACCCCTTCTAATTTACCAATCACGAGCGTACTGGCAACCATCGCGGCCCCCGTATGCCCAAGACTGACCATTCCATCGCAAGCTCCTTCACGAACGAGTTGAGCCGCCACGCGAATCGAACTATCTTTTTTCTCTTTGAGGATAATCGTGGGGTGATCGTGAAACTCTACGACGGAAGGCGCATGCACAATGGTTGTCCGCGCTTTGAGGTCAACCGTCCATTCTTTCGATTCACATTTCTGGCGAAGGAGATCCTCGGGACCCACTAAAGTTATCTCGAGTTCGGGCCAAGCTTTGAGTGCCTCTATCGCTCCTAAGAGCGTAGCTTCAGGAGCAAAATCGCCTCCCATGACATCGAGTGCGATCCGATAAGCAGACAATCCGCTCTGTCCTTTGTTTAGACGGTAGCCGAGACTCGCATAACGAGTTTACCTCGGTAAAAACCACAATGCGTGCAGATACGATGAGGCAATTTAGATTCCGAGCAATTGGAACATTTCGTGACTGAAACCGGAACTAAAGCATCATGCGCGCGACGTCGGTCACGGCGAGCTTTCGAATGGCGTCGTTTTGGATTTGGCATGACAAACTCCGAACTTCTAATGATAACAAATTAGCCATTTAAGTCTAGTTTAAGTTTCTTAAGGGCCAAGGCTAGGGCTGATGGTTCAGGGGTGGTTTCCTGCTGACAATGACAGAGACCCTTATTCCAATTCTTCCCACACTGGGGACATAAACCGAGGCAATTTTCTTCACAGAGTCCATACGATGGAACCTGGAGTTCGATCTGCTCACGTACAAAATCTTTTTCATCCATTTCTTGTGCTTCAAAGTAGATCACATCGAGATCTTGTTTTCCGATGGCGTGATCTCCTCCAACAAGAAGATCGGGGTCAAAGCTCCCCATGAATTGGACACTCAACGCAAGGGGGATATCCACCGGCGCGAGACAACGGGGGCATGCGCCCAGCCATGTACATTGGGATTTCAAATCAATATAGACATCGTCCTTGGAAGGCAGCAAAAAGAGTTCATAGACGATCTTTTCAACCGCGGATCCATCGGCGAGTTCAAGACGATCGTAGTGATCGCGCTGGCGCCATCCTTCTTCGGGAAGCGTTTTAAGATCGATCATTTGCCTGAAATTCCATCGCTCGATTCATTGCTCGTAGTCTGAGAGGGTGTTCGGGTTACGCCGGGATATTCTACTGAACGATCAGGCACGCCAAGATATTTCAGTTCATAAGTGGTCCTCGAGGCACGGCCTTGGTAGGGTTGACCGAAAGGATCGTTATTTTTCATTCCCACCCTGATGAAGTTTTCTTTCAGAAGAGGTGAATTGGTAGCCACCATGGATTCATACGAGGGTAATTCGGGGTATTGACCGTACTTTAAATAAAATTGATCTAACCCTTCAGCTACGATTTTCAAATCGTCTTGGGCTTTCAGATGCCGTGAACTCATGGAGTACCGTTGATACTGCTTAAACCCCAACGTGCCCAGAAGCGCAATGATGGTCATGGCCACCAACAGTTCGAGAAGTGAAAAGCCTTTATTAGAGATCATGGGGCCTCGCTGATCAAGATCGAACCCAAGTGGGTACGTGTTAGTTTCTCACAATTCTTCTATAATTCAATTTAGATACCCTTTGCCTGTTTAAGTTATCGTGTGGTCATCTTCCATTGGTGAATCTTTTTGAAACACATCTTGTTTGCCCATCGAAAACTATCCTTTGGAGGAGGCGAACGCGTCCTGGTTGAGCAGATCGCATCCCTAGCCCATGTCCCCGTTAAGATCTCCGTGCTCTTCAGAAAAGAAAAGCGCCGAAGAGATCTCGAATCGGAGATCCGTCAGCGCAACCCCCACGTGACTGATATTGAATATCGTCCCTCTGTGTGGGGGGTATATCGTTGGATCAAGATACACCGCCCTGATGTGGTGGTTCTTTGCAACCACAAAGGCGCGTTGGGAGCCCTAGTGCTTCTAGCCCTTCAGGGCATCAAGATCCCGTTGTTGGTGACTCTCCACGAACATTACCCACGTCATCTTAGTAAATATCGATGGATTGCACGATGGGTCGACGCTTGGATCTGCACTTACGATTTTTCACTCGCTGTACATCGTGAACTTAGCAAGGCTCCGTGCCACATCATGCATCCGATTTATTTAGACCATCTACCAGAACAGCAAGTGGAGATCCAGGAGGCTTCCCGTCAAGAAGCCCGAGCCTTATGGTCGATTCCACCTGAAGCCTTGGTGATGGGCTATTGTGGACAAGTTGATACTCGAAAAGATCCTCATGCTTTCATCCAATTGGGTGTTTGCCTAGAAGCGTCTTTGGGTCGACCGGTGACTTTGTTATTGGCAGGAAGAATTGATCCCCTTTTTCGAGATCAAATCCGAAACTATGCAACGAAGAGTCGGCTTCGAGGTTCCCTGATCATGACGGGAGCACTCGAGCATTTTGAACATGCGTTTCAATGTTTAGATCTGTTCGCTTTAACGAGTCGAAATGAAGGCTTTTTCCCTATTTCACTCCTGGAGTCTCTCCATTACGGAGTTCCCATTGTCGCTCCAACGGTCGGAGGTATTGAATCCGTTGCGCGGGGACATCGCGGAGCCTTTTTGATCGATAAAGATGACGATCGACAGGCTATCCCCTTGCCAGCGCTCAAAAAAGTCTCTCGTCAAGTGGCCATGGTGCTTCAACATAAACACCGATGGGAAGCTGAGAAAAAAGGAACCCGAGATCTCTTGTTAACATTAAAAGATGCGGTTAAACACCAGCCAACTCTTGAAAGCATCTTAGCTCCATGGATTTAATTCCTCTGAATGCCACATGGGTCCGTTTCCCTCGATTCGTAGGAGACGCAGCGATGCAGATGCCTGTCCTTAGGCTCCTTCGCATCCTCAAGGTGGGTCCCCTGGTGGTCTGGGGGCCCCGAGCCACGGTTGAAATGCTTAAGGGAAGTGATCTTTGTGATTACCTCGTCCCCGAAGACCGTAAGTCCTCCGCTTGGATGATGGCCAAGACGTTACGCCAGTATCAGCCTGCGCGATCTATTCATTTCACTAAATCGATGCGTCCTGCCTTGGCCGCTTGGCTCGCGAACGTCCCGGAACGTATTGGCGTTTCCGAAAGTCTGGCAGGTTTTTTTAACACCATCAGCCAACCCTTTTGGAGTGCCACCGGTCCCTTTCTGCTTCGCTATCACCGTGTCCTGCGAGAGCGATGGCCCGAGAGCCCCGATATGCCTTTTGCAAACTTCAAACCTCATATCAAAATCGAACCTCCCACCGAACCTTATGTAGTCATAATGCCTGGATCGACGTGGACGTCGAAGATGTGGCCGATGGAAGCCTATCGACAACTGGTTTTGCTTTTTCGATCCGAAGGCTTTCAGGTCGTTCTTCTCGGCTCGCCAGAGGAAATGGATCTATGCAGCACGATCGCCCAAGCGGATGCGATCAATTTAGCGGGCAAAACAACCCTCCAAGAAGCCGCCGCCTGGCTCCATGGAGCTCGACTAGCAATCGGTAATGATTCGGGGTTATCCCACCTTGCCGCTGCGACAGGGACAAAGACGTTGACCTTTTATGGAGCGACTGATCCAGGAGGCTCCCTCCCCTGGAGTCCCCACAGTCACGAAATGCACAAATCCGGTGTCTCTTGTTCGCCTTGCTTTAAACCGAAGTGTTTTGTTAAAGGCCATCCGTGCATGACAAAGTTAACAGCGATGGACGTATGGGTGACAGCGAAATCTCTTGCAGGATCGACTTCATGAAACAATATCTTCTTTGCTTGTTTCTCTGCTTGCTGCACACTACGCTCGGAGTGCTTCAAGCGCAAACTATCAACGTTGATGCCAAAATCTTGGACTTAGGGTCCGTCAAAAACAATACGAAAGTCAAAGGGGTTTATCAAGTTAGTAATCAAGGCAAAGCGTATCTTCAAATCTCAGAATTACGGCCCTCGTGCGGATGTACTTCTACCGTCTTAGGACAATGGGCACTTCAGCCGAAGGAGAGCACTCTGATTGAGGTCACCCTCGACACAGCAGGGTTAAAAGGCGATGTCACCAAGAGCATCCAGGTCGTCACGAATGATCCCCAGAATCCTTTAACCCTTTTAACCTTAAAAGCCAGAGTCATTCCAGATCTCGATATCAGTCAAGAAGCTATTTTTTGGATCAATCTTGCCGAAAAGCCTTTGGCCAAAACGGTCATCCGCTTTCATTCCAATCTAGGTCAACGGGTGGATATCAATAGTGTCGATACGGGTAAGTCGCCCTGGATTAAAACGTCGACAAGTACCGAAGGGAAAGATGCACTTTTAATTATTGAAGGGGATGCACAAAAAATGAATTCAAAAAAACGCTATGGGATCGAAGTCCTTAATGTTGAAATTATAGGTGATCGCAAAGATCGTATCTCCCTTAAACTTATTTGGGAACTTGACTAAGGATCCGCGATGAATCTACCTGAACGCGCCTCACACAACAAGGCGCTTCTCTTTATCTTATTGACTTCCTTTATCTGGGGGCTGACCTTTCCCATCGCCAAATATCTTTTGGTACAGGGTTTGACTCCCGAGATTCTTCTAAGTATTCGATTTTCTTTAGGGTCTTTTGTCTTGCTCGCATGGGCCTTGACCCAACCTTTGCAATTCCAACGCCAAACCTATATCGATGGGCTCATCCTGGGGATCGTCCTGGCCGCTATTTTCTGGTTTCAAATGCATGGGCTTCAAACTACCACGGCAACTAAATCAGGATTTATTACTGGTCTCTATGTCATTTTTACCTTTATTTTGGCCACCCTATTGGGGGATAAATTCAACCGCTATCACGTGTTGGCCTCTTTGATAGCTTTTATTGGACTCAGCTTGCTCGTCTACAATCCTGAAGTAGCTTTTGGGGGCTGGACCATCGGCGACTCTCAAACCCTCCTCTCAGCCTTCCTGATCGGAGCTCATATTGTCCTCACCTCTCGGTTTACTAAGCGTACGGCACCGCTCATCCTATCCTTGCTTCAATGCGCCGTAGTGGCTGTTGTTCTCAGCGGTATGGCTTATGCCCAAACCACGGCTGATCAATGGGAAATCCTTCGCCAACTGAGCTTCCAAAGTTCTTTCTGGCTTCCGATGCTCTATTTAGCCCTGATTGCAACCTCATTGGGTTTTTGGTTTCAATGTCGCTTCCAGCCCTCCCTCACCTCCACTGAGACGGGGATTATCTTTTCACTCGAACCAGTCTTCGGGGCCATGCTTGCAGCAACGGGATGGATTCCGGGTATTCAGGATCACTTAGGAAACGTGCCTTTATTCGGAGCGGTTCTCATGTTTTTAGCGACGCTCGTGAGCCAATGGCCCACCGGGAACGCTTCCAAGGTTCATTAATCACATCCTGTGATTTCCATTAAAAAAAAGGGCGCCGAAGCGCCCTTTTTTTTAAGCGATGAAGTCTTGATCTACTTGATGGCGAAAGCGGCCACAAGAGCGTAAATGACCAACGCTTCAATGAGCGCCAAGCCGATGATCATAGTGGTGCGGATTTCACCCGCAGCTTGAGGATTACGCGCAATACCTTCACAGGCAGCCGCGACGGCTTTACCCTGAGCCAAACCACAACCCACAGCCGCAATGGCGAGTGAGAGATGGGCAAGGAATTGGCCTTCAAAGAGCGACTTAGAAACAGCGGGAGCAGCGTCTTCCATTCCAAAAAGAGCCACGGAGACCGTGAAGAGCAACGCGGTGGTGAAGAACTTTTTCATAAAAACCCCTAAAAGATGAGCAGGATCAGCTGCTTCGTTAAGAAATTAATGGTCGTGGGCAACGGCGCCCGATAAATAAATAATGGAAAGCACGGTGAAGACGAAGGTTTGAATTAAACCGAAGAACAAACCTAAAAATAACATCGGGATGGGTAAAAAGAGAGGCAAAATTCCAAAAAAGATACCTGCTACCAAATGTTCTCCGGCAATATTCCCAAAAAGACGGAGCGAGTGACTCAAATTGCGACTCAGGAGACCTAGGATTTCCAAGGGAAACATGAGGGGGATCAGGAACGCAACAGGGCCCGCAAAATGACCCCAATAAGACCAAAATCCTTTTTCTTTCATGCCATGAAAATTGTAGTAACAGAAAACAGCCAGAGCCGCGCCTAGGGTTACATTCCAATTGCTTGTTGCAGGAGATAGACCGGGAGTAATCCCAAAGAGGTTGTTGAAAAACACGAACAAAGCGATCGTACCGACAAAAGGTAAATAGCGCTCAGCGTGATGAGCAATACTCGCTTTAACCATATCGTCTAAACCGCTAATGACCATTTCGAAGACTTGTTGGAGCGGATTAGGAATCTTGGTCATGCGGGTACGAACCCAGGTCGCAATGATCAGGGTGACTAAAACAGCTAGGGAGGCATTCAAAAGATGGTCATAACGTTCAAGCACTGAAAAGTACTCATGGACCGAATGACCTTCTTCTTGAAGGATGCCAAAGCCCTCCCACTGGTATCGAGTTAAATTAAAAAGCTCGGTCAGCCATTTGGCTAAATACGATGCGTGGTGTTCCATAGTTATACCTTTGGCGAACCTTTAAACAACATCAAACGAAGGGCCTCAAGAAGAATACTGGCTGGGAAGAGACTTATCCCGAAAGCCAAAGGAATGCCTTCGCTTGGATAATACTTCATAATCTCACGCACGAACCAAATGATCAATATCAGTTTGCTTCCAAATAGGGTTCCATAAACCCATCGCTGTCTAAGATTTTCGTTGAGCATACGATCGAGGAAGATTCGTTGCGTAGCCCAAAGCATTAGGCTCAGGCTCCCGGACAAAGCAAAGACAGTGAGACTCGAAAAAGACATCGAACCATAGATCAAGAGCCCTATGGCCCAAAGACCTATTTGGATTCGGCTGAGCCTTTGAAGAGTCTCCCCCCCCGGCGTGGTGAGAGATAATCCCATCACTTTTCCTTGGATGAGGAACTCTTGGAATTGAGACGCTGTGAGGTCTTAAAGAGTTCCCAAAAGGCACTTGCGATACCCCAAGCTAATCCGATCCATTGACCTAAGACAGGTCGCCCAAACCATCCACCGATCCATTTTCCCAAAAAGAAGCCCAGGGTGATGGCGACTGGAAAGACGAAGGCAATAGAACTAAGATCGCCCCAGAGGGCCCGTTCATGGGGGCCTGAGTTCTCTGAATTGAGATTTGATTTCATAGTTTAATTTTATCAACGACTTCAATGAGCCAGCGGCTTACTGAAACGCCCAGCAAGACGACGAGCGCGCAGACGGTCACCAAAACACCTGTGACGCGGTCCATCCTAAGGGGTTCTTCGCTTGGATGCGACCTAAAATACATTTGATTGATAACCCCTAAGTAATAGTAGGCGCTGACAGCACTGGTGAGGACGGCAATCACTGTGAGGACCACAAATCCTCGCTCGAGCGCCATTTTGAAAAGGATGAATTTACTGAAAAACCCGATGAGCGGAGGAATACCTGCCAAGCTGAGTAAAAAGAGCATCATAGCAAAGGCCAACCATGGATTGCGGTGTGATAAACCTCGAAAGTCTTCGATGCGCTCGCCCTCACCCTTCCCCTGAAGGAAAGTAATAATGGCAAAAGCACCAAAATTGGTAAAAAGGTAGGCGAAGACGTAAAGCCATAGCGTTTGCACGCCCGAAAAACTCATGACTGAAAGATTAGGATCGTTGGAAAGAATAGCCAGCATCATGTAGCCCACATGGGCGATGGACGAGTAAGCTAACATGCGCTTCATCGATTGCTGACGCAAGGCCGCAACATTCCCTAGGATCATGCTGGCTCCAGCCATGTACTCCATGCCCAGCATCCATACATTGGGAATACGATGAAAAGCCACTCCAAATACTTTAGCGAAAGCAAAAATAGCGGCGGCCTTGGGGGCGCTCGCCATGAACGCCGTGATGGGTGTTGGTGCTCCATCGTACACGTCCGGTGTCCACATATGAAAGGGGACAACCGCAACTTTAAAGGCCATACCTACGAGGACCATTAAAACCCCTAGGGTAACCATTGTGCCTCGAGAATCCATTGCAGCCACTAATGCGGAAGAGAGTTCATCAAGGTTAGTCGTCGTTCCCCCGGTGGTACCAAAGAGTAGACTGATCCCGTAAATCATAATGCCGCTAGAAAAAGCGCCTAATAGGAAGTATTTAACCCCAGCCTCAATACCTCGTTCCTGCTCTCGGAAATAACCCACCAACACGTAAATAGGGAGTGCCATCAACTCAATGGAGAAGTAAACCGTCACTAAGTCTGTGGCACCACAGAGCAATAACATACCCGACAATGTAAAGAGCAAAAGGGCGTAGAACTCGACCGTGTGTTCTTGCATGAGATCTAACAGTTTCGTTGACAGCGCAACGGTTGCCAACGTCGCGAGGACGCAGATCAATTGAAAGTGTTGCGTCATCGCATCGATACGCAACATATCCGAGAAGCCGGATCGGTGGGGGGTCAGGGCTATCAGATAAATCGTTATGCCGAGGGTAATCTGAGTCAAAAAGGACCAACGACGCTTTTGGTCACGAGGAATAAAAAGATCCCCAGGCCATAACATGAGGCTTGCAATCCCAATTAAGAAAAAGGGAGCTTGAACAAGGGGCGCGTCTTGCCAAAGCGCGGTCCAGAGACTTTGGGCAAAACTAGGCATCAGTGCTTCTCCTCGGAGGTTTCAGCCTGGCTTGAATTTTCATGTGTACCCGGAGCAATCATTCCCTGCATGCCTTCTTGCTTGGCTTTTTCTTGTTCCGTACTGATCGAAGGAGCTAGGTAGTAATCAGGGTTCACTTGTCTGACTAATTTTGCCACTGGGCGATCCATAATTTCCATTAAGGGACGAGGGTAAAGGCCAATCCATACCGCCAAGATAACCAAAGGGGCAAAGACCACCATTTCACGTGTTGTTAAATCGGACATCTTACGATTGACCTCCGAAATGGAGCCGAACATCACACGTTGGAACATCCACAACATATAAGCAGCGCCCAAGATAATTCCAGAAGTAGCTACAACGGCTGCCCACGGGAAGGCTTGAAAAGATCCCTGGAGAATAATGAGCTCGCCGATAAATCCATTAAGAAGCGGTAGCCCAATAGAACTCATCGTCATGATCATAAAAATAGTGGAGTAAATTGGCATGGTTTCCGATAGACCTCCGAAATCGGCAATCATGCGAGTGTGGCGACGATCATAAACGACAGCTACGGCAAGGAACAAGCCCGGTGTACTGATGCCGTGATTAATCATTTGGAACAACGCTCCCTTAAATCCATACGGATTAAGCGCAAAGATGCCGAGCATACACATGCCTAAATGGCTGACCGAGCTGTAAGCCACCAATTTCTTCATGTCTTTCTGAATCATGGCTACCAGCGCACCATAAATGATCCCAATGAGGGACATCGCGATAAACCAAGGCATTAAATCCTTCACGGCCGTGGGGAAAATAGGGAGCAAGAGGCGGACAAAACCGTACGTCCCCATTTTTAACAAAATGCCGGCAAGGATAACGGATCCTGCCGTTGGCGCCTGAACGTGCGCATCGGGTAACCACGTATGGAAGGGGAACATGGGAACTTTAATCGCGAAAGCCACAAAGAAAGCGAGCGCAAGCAGGGTTTGGTAAGTCTTGGTTTGCTGAGCAATAATGGGAGCCATTGCTTGAAACGATTCTAGGGAGAAATCGAAAGTTCCCTGGGTCTTGGCTTGCAAGAAATAAATGGCGAGAACGGCTACCAGCAAAAGCACCGATCCTGCGAGGGTATAGAGAAATAATTTAATGGCTGCGTAAAGTTTTTGAGGACCCCCCCAAATGCCAATTAAGAAATACATTGGAACGAGCATTACTTCCCAAAAAACATAAAAAAGGAACATATCCTGAGTGATGAAAACGCCCAACATCGCCGTCTGGAGCACCAACAGCCAAATATAATACTCTTTCAAACGTTCGATAATCGCCTCCCAGGAACACAAAATCGCAATAGGTCCTATAAAGGTGGTCAGTAACCATAACAGCAAACTAATTCCATCCATGCCAACGCTAAATCGAACTCCCAAGGAGGGAATCCAGGACCAACTTTGAGCCCATTGAACCGCATCGCTCGTTCGATCGTAAGCGAAGAAAAATGGAATACTCAATACAAAACTCAAAACGGTCGCGAATAAAGCACCTTTCTTGAAAATCTCGCTGCGCTCTTTCGGCACAAAGAGTAAGGCCAAGGCGGCGGCAAAGGGGATAAACGTTGCAGCAAGCATGAGGAGAGTATTGGCAAATTGACTCATGAAATCTCCAAACTTAAGGTGTTAACCAAGGAATTTAAAAAACATTAGAAGAACGAAACCCAAGAGCATGACAAAGGCATAGTTTTGTACTCGGCCCGATTGAAATGTCTTGAAGAGAGAAGCAAATTGCTGAAATAGCCAAGCGACAAAATTAACAAGTCCATCCACAATGTAGGTATCAAACCAATAACTAGCATGTGCAAACAGAAGGGTTGCGCGACCGGCTCCATTCACCATACCGTCCACGACCCAAGTATCAAAAGACCACAACTGACCGGCTAGACGCTTCATGGGGGTAATTAGCAAGGCTTCATAAAACTCATCAATATAAAATCGAGCATTGACCCATTCAAAAAGATTGGGATAATTTTTCACGAAGCGCTTTGCCCTCGACCATGAAGGGTCTGACGCATAGATCCAATAAGCTAAGGCCATGGCACCGGGGGCCCAGATGACCGTCGCCCAGATCATGAGTCCATACTCAACTTTAGAAACAGCTTCAATACCTTCGGAGACAGATGTGATTTGATAAAGAATGGGTGAAAGCCATTCGGAGAAATAGGAGTGCCCTAAGAAATGAAGGGCGTGCGGGACATTGAGAAAACCACCCCCGACTGCTAAAAGGGCCAGAATAAAGACAGGTACCCACATATTCCATGGCACTTCATGAGGCACATGTGCGCCCCTATGATGGTCGTCATGTCCGTGTGCGTCTCCGTGAACCGTCAAATGATACGGATCCTCGCCGCTACCGCGGTAACTTCCAAGGAATGTCATGCAGATTAATCGCATCATATAAAACGCAGTGAAGAAAGCGGCGACCATGCCCATCAGCCAGGTTAAGAGATATAACGTTGAACCTTGATAGGTTCCTCCTTGATACCAACCTTCAAAAACTTTCCACAGGATTTCATCTTTAGAGAAGAATCCACTGAAAGGGAAAATTCCAGCGATAGCGAAAGTGGACAAAAGCATGGACCAGAAGGTCCAAGGCATGTATTTTCTCAGACCCCCCATGTTTCTCATATCCTGCTCATGGTGGCAGGCCATAATCACAGAGCCCGAACCTAAAAAGAGACAGGCCTTAAAGAAAGCATGCGTAAAAACATGGAACATGCCAGCGGTAAAAGCGCCAGCACCCATACCCATGAACATAAATCCCAATTGGGAGACCGTACTGTAAGCAAGCACCTTCTTAATGTCGTATTGCGCTAGACCCATGGAAGCCGCTAGGAGAGCAGTAAGGGCTCCAATAATCAAAATTAAATGAAGTGCAGAGGGGGCATTAACAAATATAAAATTGAGTCGCGTGATCATATAAAGTCCTGAGGTGACCATCGTCGCAGCGTGAATCAAGGCTGAGACGGGTGTGGGACCCGCCATGGCATCAGGAAGCCAAACATATAAGGGGATCTGAGCAGACTTACCCATCGCTCCCACAAACAAACAGCCCCCAATCAAGTTCATCCAAAAGGTGGGGGAAGCCGTGTGACCAAAGAGTGTGATGGATGGTAACGCCATGAGGGATCTTGCAGAACCCATCAAGGTGTCATAGTCCAAAGATCCAAAAACCATGAAGATCAGGAAAAAACCTAGCATAAATCCAAAGTCACCAATGCGATTGGTCACGAAGGCTTTTTTAGCAGCATCGCCCGCGAAGGTCTTATCGAAATAGAAACCAATGAGAAGGTAGGAGCATAGACCGACGCCTTCCCATCCCAAAAACATCATCAGAATGTTGGAGCCTAATACCAAGTTCAGCATGCTGAATACAAAGAGGTTGAGGTAGGCCATAAATCGGTAATACCTAAAATCCTTTTGTTCCTCTTCCATGTAGCCCGTACTGAAAAGATGGATAAGGAAGCCCGCTCCAGTTACCAAGAGAGCCATAGCCGCACTCAAGACATCGAACTTGTAGGCCCATTCTACGGTCGCAAAAGTCAGACGCTGGTCTGCAATCTGAGCTCCTCCGACGTCAAACCAAGTCCAAAGTGATTGATGGAGACTTCGCGAGGATTCAGGTAATTGAAGGAGTTGGGAGAAATAAAATACGGATAATAAAAAGGACGCTCCAACGGAGCCCAAAGCAATTCCATTGACCCACTGATTATTTCGAAGATGCCGGCCCGTTACCCCGTTCACCAAAAAGCCAAAGAGCGGTAGAAACGGGATTAACCATAAATACGAAACAGCCTGGGAGGCTGGCATCAGATGAGTGAGTGTGGATTCGTTCATAAAGGCTTATCCATTCAATAAATTAATGTCGTCGGCTTGTACCGTATCTTTACGCCGATACAAAGCCACGGCCAAAGCGAGCCCTATGGCGACCTCAGCGGCCGCAAATCCCATGACCAATAGGGCGAAAGCTTGACCTTCCACGGTCCCACTTTGTCTTGCAAAAGCGATGAGATTCAGATTTGCAGCATTGAGCATGAGTTCGACCGACATCAAAATGATCAAAAGATTACGTCGAATCAAAACGCCCGCAACACCAATGAAGAACATCAAGGAAGAAATGAACAGAACAACGTTGAGAGAGATCACGATACACGCTCCGACTTAGCGAGTACCAAGGCACCTACGAGTGCTACCAAAAGAATGACCGAAAGGATTTCGAGGGGAAGCAAGAATCCTGCAAATAAACCTCGACTCACCATTTGTGCATTTTGAGCACTAACTGAAAGGCCTTGGGCAAGATCGGGAGCGAGTGAAAGGGCCACCGGGGCTGTGGCGCCAAATAGATTAGATTTCATCGTATAGGCAAAGATACCGAGCGCAATTAAGACTAGTGGCAAAGACCACTTGATTTGTGTGGTGAACAAACTCTTTTCCTTATACTTGGTCAGTTCAACTAACATGACCACAAATAGGAACAGGACGACAATGCCGCCCGCATAAACCAGTAGCTGGGCCATACCAAGGAATTCTGCACTCAGACATAAGAAACAAGCGGCCACCATAATCATGGAAAACAAAAATCCCAGGACGCTGTGGACAGCTGAAGTAGAGAGAATCATCACCGCCGCTCCCGCACAGGCCAAAAGACCAAAGACGAGGAAGAGATTGTGACCGATGCTCGTAAAGAGTGCATTCATGAGTTCGTCCTACTTAGGTGTAATCAGGCGAATCGGGAGTAGCCGATGAGGAAATAGAATATTGACCGACCGGAGACACACGGAACATATCTTGGAATTGCCCATCCATACCAATCGAGAAATCTTCACGGTTGTAAGCTGCAAGTTCAAACTGATGATTCAAGATAATGGAATCAAATCCGCAACTTTCGACACAGAATTCACAAAAAATACAGCGCTCCATCTCAAAGTCATAACGAGTCGGATAGGGCGTCTTACGTCCTTCTTTTTTGCCCTTATTAATAGTGATCACCTGTGTCGGGCATATTTTTTCACAGGCTAAACAGCAAACACATTTGATTTCTCCCTGCTCGTCTCGAAGCATCTGAAGACGACCTCGATATCGTGGGGCGATGGTAATAGGTGTTTCAGGATACTCCACGGTGATATGAATATGTTTCTTAGATCGATTAGCTTGGAAGAAGTTTCTACCGAAATATTTTCCGGTTAATTTCATCCCCGAGGCAATGTCGATGGGTAGTAGTTTTTTCAAAATAGACATAGGAGTCCTAGAAAGTAAATCGGATCGCTGCAGCAACGAGAAGGTTCACTAAGGTAACGGGGATCAGCCATTTCCAACCCACGCTCATCAATTGATCGTAGCGATAACGGGGTAAAGTAGCCCGCACCCAAAGGAAAACGAAAAGGAGAAAGAAAACTTTACCGAAAAAGAACAGCAAACTAGGTTGGGCAAGAAAGGGAATGGAGTCCGGCACAAATCTTTGGAGACCAAAGGGCAGTAGGTAGTGTCCGCCCAAGAAGAAACCCGCTGCAATCGCTGAAACAGCCATCATATTGGCGTATTCAGCCAACATAAACCAAGCAAACTTCATACCGGTATATTCAGTATGAAATCCCGATACCAATTCGGTTTCGGCTTCAGCTAAATCAAAGGGGACACGGTTCGTTTCCGCAAAGCCACAAGTAAGGTAGAAGAAGAATCCAAAAAAGAGGGGGATCGCTGCAATCAGTGGCATCTGAACAACGGCACCTGCGGCAGTGACGGTGGGGACGCCCGCCAGGTAAATCGAAAGCTCTCTAAAGTTCAACGTACCCGAAAGAACCACCGCCGCCAACAACGAGAGGCTTAGAGGTATTTCATAGCTGATAATTTGGGCGGCGCTTCGGAGGCCACCTAAGAGGGGGTATTTTGAATTAGAAGCCCAACCACCTAGGACGATGCCATAAACACCAATAGATCCCACGGCCATAATGTAGAGCAAACCTACATTAATATCTGTCAAGAAACCTGTGAAGGGCAAACCACCCACGATCGGAAATTGATCCGGGAAGACGAAGAGGGCACCAGGATAAAAGCAGATGACGGCAAAAGTGGCAAAAGCTGGAATCATGCACACTACCGGAGCAATAACAAAAACAAAACGATCAGCCCGATCAGGCACGATGTCTTCCTTAAGTAGCAATTTTAATCCGTCAGCTGCGAAGACCGGTAGACCCCGAAAGAATGACAGAACAGGAATTCGACCGATTGCCCATGAGAGTTTATTGATGCCCGCAGCAAATCCTCGAATCCCACCCGCTTGACGGGTCGCCCCTAATCGAACCTGAATATAGCCAATTACTTTGCGTTCCGCAAAAGTCATGAAAGGCACAATCAAAAGAATAATGGAAATCAGAACGGTAATTTGGATGACCGCCATCACCACCTGCTGAACAGGAGTCATCATCGGTCCACCTCTCCGAGAACAACATCGAGTGTTCCAATGGCAGCGATGACATCAGCGAGTAAGCGGCCTTCTGTCATTTGAGGTAGCGCTTGAAGATTCACAAAGGAGGGACCACGCACATGGAAACGATAGGGATTTTGTGCACCCTTCTCCCCGACTAAGTAATAACCAAGTTCACCTTTGGGAGCTTCGATAGGGTGGTAGATTTCATTGACTTCGGATTTTAAAACCTTGGGAATCTTCGCCATCACATTACCTTCAGGAAGCCCGTCAATACATTGTTGAATAATGCGATGACTTTGACGAAATTCTTCAAGTCGAACAAGATAACGAGCATACGTATCTCCTTCGGTGCGCGTAGGAACTTCAAAATCCATTTCTGCATAGGCAGCGTAGGGGAAAGCCTTTCGAACATCATAGTTGACGCCCGCGGCCCGCAGGACAGGTCCCGTAACCCCAAATGCAATACATTCATCAGCTTGAATAGGGGCAATACCAATGGTTCTCTTTTTCCAGATGCGATTTTCTGTCAACAACGTCTCGTATTCATCGATACAGTTCAAAAACCGATCTTGGAAAGATTGAACCTGCTTGATGAACCCTGGGGGAATATCTTCGCGCAAGCCGCCGATACGAAAAGCGGTGGTTGTCAATCGAGCCCCACAGAATGACTCAAAACAATTAAGAATCTCTTCGCGCTCTCGGAAAGCATACAGGAATACCGTCATGGCTCCGATGTCGAGAGCATGCGTGCCGAGCCAAAGCAAATGTGAACTGATCCGATTGAGTTCGGTCATCATCGTTCGGACGTAGTGGGCTCGACGAGGGACTTGAATACCAAATAATTTTTCGACCGACTCGGCCCATCCGAGGTTATTGCTTACCGATGCCACATAGTCCATGCGATCGGTCCAAACTTGACCTTGGAAAAAAGTCTTGTTCTCGCAGATTTTTTCCACTCCGCGATGAAGATAGCCTATAACAGGAGTGCACTTAACAATGGTTTCACCATCGAGACGAAGTTTGACTCGAAGCACCCCGTGCGTTGAAGGGTGTTGAGGTCCCAGATTGATTTCTAATTCCTCGTTTTTAAACACCGATCAAACTCCTAGTTGGCTTCTGGTTTCTTAAGATTAATACTCAGATTTCCTGCTTTTTCAAGGGAGAGACGCATCAAAACGCCTGATCGATCTTCGCGGAAATCAATTTCACGTTGTCCAAGACCGAGCGTTGGATACTCTTTTCGCAAAGGAAATCCTTCCCAATCCTCGGGACAGAGAATTCTAGTTAAGTCAGGGTGATTCATAAAGCGAATGCCTAACATATCAAAGATTTCACGTTCAAGCCAGTTGGCGCCAGGGTAAACCGCAACAGCGCTTGCTACCTCATAGCCTTCCGGTATTAAAATACGTAAGCGTAAACGACGTTGTCGAGAGAGGCTCGTTAAATGATAAACAATGGAGAATTTGAATTGATCCGCGGCGGGATAGTGCGTTGCGGTTTCGTCTGCAAGCATTTCAAATTTCAGTGCAGGATCATCTTTACATAACGCTAAAGCTTCTAGAATAGAATCGGGGCGCACCTGGCAAACCAATTCCCCTGACTGCTGAAAAATTTCTTCAACTTTAGAACCTAATTTTTGTTGGAGATAGATAAGCTCGGGCGCTTCAGCTGAAGAAGGCGTGGGGGCAATGACATCATTATCGTCTTTTTTGGCGGCGGCGCGAACAGGGGCTTTGGGGGCTTCCTTGCCTTCAGCTATGGCTTTCGCTTTATTGGTTTCATAATCTGCTAATTGCTTTTGCCACTTTGCTTCATCAGCTACTTTTTGAGCTTCTTGTTCGGCCAAGTAAATTTTCAGACTGGGAAGAGGGACTGTTTTCGGCATCACGACCACCCGATTGGGTGCAGCCGCAATATTCCATACAAAAGACTGACTAGCTTCGGGACTGTGGCCGTGCATTGCATCCACTTTCTTTTCAATTTTAGGCGCGTCACCGAGGACACCATACTTGATCACGTCGACGGGACAACTCGCCGCAGCCGCAATAATTTTTTCAATCAGAGATTCCCCTAGGGCGTCTTTGATTTTAGACTTCTCGACTCGATTTTCATTTTCTTTTCCATCAAGCCGAACATCTGATTTGATATGGCAACTATCAGCAGTGACATGAAATACTTCAGGACACTCGGCTTCACAAGCGTTGCAGACAATACACCCTTCATCAATCCAGACCTCTGTAATGCGCGGCTTGGGTGTTAAGGCGCTTGCTTCAGGCAGGGGAGACGGCAGTGCGCTCGGGGCAGGCTCTGGTGCAGCCGTCGGGCTCACCGGGGCCGCAACTTCCGCTACGGTTTCCACCTTAGGTGATTCCACCGGGACTTCGGAAACTACCTGTTGGTACTGAATCACATTGACGGGGCATGCAACCGCAGCCGCAATAATACTATTTTCTAGTGAAGACTGAAGGGCGGTATGAAGCGCGGATTTAGCGGATAGATTTTCGTCCTCTTGTCCGTCTACGCGTGCATCAGATTTGATATGACAGCTTTCGGCAGTGACATGAAATACGTCAGGGCATTCAGCCTCGCATGCGTTGCAAACGATACAACCTTCTTCAATCCAAACCTTGGTAATAGACATCGATTACCCTACAGACTCGAAGATTTCACCGTAACGATCAGACATACTTGACGTCATAATCTTGTCTTGCAACTTCAAAAAGCCATAGATCAAACTCTCGGGACGAGGGGGGCATCCCGGAATGAAAACATCCACGGGAATAATTTTATCTACCCCTTGAATGGTGTGATAACTATCGAAGGGACCCCCTGCTGTTGCGCACGATCCCATAGCAATAACCCATTTAGGTTCGGGCATTTGATCGTAGAGTTTCTTAATGACCGGAGCCATCTTGTAGGTCACGGTCCCAGCCACGATCATCAAGTCTGATTGACGAGGAGTGGCTCTGAAAATGCCTGCGCCGAATCGATCAAAATCAAAACGACTAGCTCCCGCAGCCATCATCTCAATCGCGCAACAGGCTAGTCCAAAAGTCATGGGCCATACAGAAGAAGCCCGGGCCCAATTGACGACCTTTTCCACTTTGGTGGTGATCAAAATATGTTCGAGGGATGAGGGTTGATTAAGAATGACCGACATGAACTTACTCCCAATTTAGGGCGCCCTTGGACCAAATGTAGGCGTACCCAATTAATAGCAAAAACAGAAAAATGCCCATCTCTACCAAACCAAAAATCCAAAGCTCTTTTAGTTGAAGAGCCCAGGGTAAAAGAAAAACCGTTTCAATATCGAAAACTAAAAACAGGACAGCGACGAGATAATATCTGACACTAAATTTTTCACGCGCATCGCCGGTAGCTGTGATACCGCACTCGTAAGTGGAATGTTTTGATGCGCTGTAGAAACTAGGGCGAATGAAACGAGAGAGACTCCACACCAAAGCAGGTAGAGTTAGGGATATGGCAATAAGCAACAAAATAGGTGCATAGCCTTGCATGGGATCTCCGCTCCCTTATATTGTGGGGTTTTGACAGCGCTTGGGTCAATCCTCTAAACGAGAGATAATGGGATTTAGACCTCGCGAATCTTGTCATCTTTTCTGCTCACAAAAAAGAACGGTCACATCCATGAATCCATTCCCTGAAAAAGGTGCACCCAAGCCCTCATCGCCCGACTCCCTTGAGGATTCGACGTTGAAATACATGGGTTTATACCCCGAATTAGACCTCACGGTTGAGGCGGTAGATTTTGCCCTCTTTAAGTCTATTTCGCTGGATTTAATGGTGAGGCACCAATTTGTCCCCGTTCGAGTGTTGGAAGGAAAATTGATCTTGGCCATGGTGGATCCTCTAGATGTCCTTGTTCAGGATGTCTTACGCTTTGAGCTAGGCCGGCCCCTGAGTTTTGCCGGGGCACCCGCTCAGCAAATCCAGGATGTTCTTAAGAAGTCCGAGAGCGGTCAGAAAATTCTCGACGAAGCGGGTGAAGCACTGAAGGTTCAAGTCCTTCGAGAAGAAGATATCGATGAAGAAGTTCTTGATTTTGAAAAACTAACAGACAAAGATGAAGCACCCATTGTTCGCTTGGTAGACACCACTATTTTCAACGCACTGCAAAGGCGTGCCAGTGACATCCATCTAGAAACTTCTGCGACCCATATTCAGATTAAATACCGAATCGATGGAAGTCTCTACCCCGCTTCCGAACGCATCGATCGCCGATTTGCCCCCTCGATTATTTCTCGAATCAAAGTCATGTCTGAACTGGATATTTCTGAGAAGCGTCAGCCTCAAGATGGGCGATTTAAGCTCAAAGTTCGTGGACGAGCCGTCGATTTCCGTGTATCGATTATGCCAACTATTCATGGTGAAGATGCAGTGATCCGTATTTTAGATAAAGAAAATTTAACACAAGAGTTTGCGGCCTTAAATTTAGATATTTTAGGATTCTCTCCTGCCGAACTAGCACGCTTACGTCGCTTTTCGAGGGAACCCTACGGCATGTTCTTAGTAACAGGTCCGACGGGTAGCGGTAAGACCACAACCCTCTATGCAGTACTTAGCGAAATCAAAAATCCTGAAGACAAAATCATTACGATTGAAGATCCTGTGGAATATCAATTAGAAGGAGTGACTCAAATCCCCGTCAACGAAAAGAAAGGGCTTACTTTTGCTTTAGGATTGAGGTCCATTCTTCGTCATGACCCGGACAAAATTCTTGTAGGGGAAATCCGAGATGCCGAAACAGCCCAAATAGCCATCCAATCTGCCCTCACAGGGCATTTGGTATTCACGACCGTGCATGCCAATAATGTTTTCGATGTCATTGGTCGATTTACCCATATGGGTGTGTCCACGGCTAATTTTGTTTCTTCTCTGAACTGTATCCTAGCCCAACGTTTAGTGAAGATTCTTTGTCCTAAGTGCAAACGCCCGCACCAGCCAACTGCCGAAGAACTTGAAACAAATGGGGTTCCATCTGCTTGGGCAGTCGGAGGGATTTTCTTCGAAAAACAAGGCTGTGTGGAATGCTCGGGGACTGGCTTCAAGGGTCGACAGGCCATCGTTGAATTCTTGGGTCTAAACGATGAGATGCGAGAAAAGCTTTATCAGAACACCCCGCTAAGAGAATTGAAAGCTCTTGCAAGGCAACATGGCATGCAGACCCTTCGAGAAAGTGCCCTTGAAAAAGTCAAACTTGGACTGACTAATTTTCAAGAGATTAATAAGGTCACTTTCCGAGAAGGTCTTTAGAGTCGGCTTTATGTGTCAGCTCACGTTCGAGACTTTGTAATTTTTTAAGACGCGCATAAAGTCCCTCAGATTTAGCAAGCTCATCTGCTGTCCCTTGTTGAACCACTTCGCCTTCTTCGAGCACTAAAACTTTCTGACATGTTTCTGCGACGAACACACGGTGAGAGGTCAAAACCAGAGTTGTTCTTCCGAGGTAGGATTTCAAATTAGCCAAAATTTGGCTTTCGGTTTCTGCATCAACCGCCGACAAGGCATCGTCAAGAAGTAATAGGCGAGGTCGTCGAAGTAAGGCGCGAGCCAGTGCTGTACGTTGACGCTCGCCACCGCTGAGAATGACCCCTCTTTCTCCTACCACCGTATCTAGCCCTTGGGGGAGTCGCTTAATCAGATCATCGAGACAGACGACCTGAGTAACTTCTTGGATCTCTTCGGGAGACGCTTGAGGGTAGCCCATGGTGAGATTTTTATGTAATGATTCAGAGAATAAGAAGGCTTCTTGGGGAACCCAGCCTAGATTTTCCCAATGTTTTCTCAGTGAAGATTCATCTAGGATTTTATGGTCAAGCAAAACTTGTCCTTTTTGAGGAGAACGGAGTCCCGCTAAGACTTGGAGCAAAATCGTTTTCCCCGAGCCCACTCCACCCACGACGGCCAGAGAGGTTCCTGAAGAAAGCGAAAAACTTAAGGGTCCTAGGCCTCGTGAACTCTCAAAGCGATAGATTACGTCTTTGATATCAAGGGAAGCGGGCTCTGAAATCATCAAAGACTTTACCGGAGGGTCGAGGGGTCTCTCGATGGGGGCCATGACTTCATCAATGCGTATTTGGCCAGCACGGGCTCGCTGAAAAAGATTAATCGCCCATCCTAGAGACATTACAGGCCACGCAAGGGTCACTAGATAACCCGAGAAGGCGGTCAAATCTCCAAGCGTTAAAGCCTGTCGCAAATAGAGCGTACCTCCGTAGCCGATCAAAGATAAGGTGGCCAGAGCGCCAATGAACATCGCCACAGGACCATAGGCGCCATAAATCACGTTTTGTTTCATGCTCAAGGCTGCGTGAGTACGACTAAGATCATCAAATTTATCTACCCGCATATTTTCTAAACCAAAAGCTTGTACTACGCGCTCTCCGCTAATTGTTTCATGACTGAAGGTACTTAGATTCGAGAAGGCGACTTGGAGTTTCTGTTGTACCTGATGACTTAATCGACCTAAAAAATAAAAACCAAAAGCCAAAAGCGAAAAGGGGAGCATGACGGCTAACGTTAATTTCCAACTCGTAGAAAGCATTAAACTTAAAGTGATGGGTAGAACACTCGCAGTTTGAAGAAAGCTCATAAGCCCTGGACCAGTTGCCATACGAACTGTACTCACATCTTCCCCGATGCGACTCATTAGATCGCCTATTTTTTGACGTTCATAAAAAACATAGGGTCGAGAGAGTAAAAAATCATATATTTCCTCTCGTTGTTCTTTTTCAATTTCGCGAGAGAGGCCTATAAGGTATTTACGCATCACATATCTAAAGACGCCGGCCAACGCTGTAAAACCCAACATCCAAACCAAAAAGACGCGAGATTGGTTCCATTCTTTTAATTCCAGGCTATTTACAGCTTTTCCTGACCAGTACGGAACGAAACTCGCCACAGTACTACAGGCAATGGTTGCTACGAGGCCGAGGGTGAGGGTTCTTTTGTGGGGCACCAAAAGGGACCACCACCACAACCGTTTGGATGAATCTGTCAACAAAGGAACCTCTCTCCCTAGACTAGCAAGAACTAGGATATTCGTCTCAAGCTGAGGGTAAGATACAGAAAAGAAATAGATAGAAAGGGGCCTAATGAATTTGATTGGTAAAAAAATTCCAACATTTAAACTACGGGATAAAAGCGGAGCGGTAATTGACAAGGGTCTCTTCCAAGGGCAATGGACGGTCCTTTATGCTTACCCTAAAGATTCGACGCCGGGATGCACCCAAGAGTCTTGTGATTTTCGTGATGCTTGGACGCGGCTAAAGCGAATGAAAGTTCAAGTCTTTGGGATCAGTCGCGACAGTCACGCGAGCCACCAGAAGTTTCAAGATAAGTACGAACTTCCCTTTCCACTATTGTCAGATCCCGAAACAGAACTCCTGAAGCCCCTTGGTGCTTTTGGGGAAAAAATGATGTACGGAAAAAAAACACAAGGTATCATCCGATCTACTTTTATTGTTGATCCTAAAGGCGTGATTCGCTTTGTCTGGACCAGGGTCTCGGTGAAGGGTCACGTCGATGACGTTATCAAACAGCTCAAATCACTAATGTAGGATCTAGTGACGATGGCCTTGTCCACCATGTTCAACATCGGCATGGCGTTTAGTCCACCACCGATCGATCAACCAATACCAAGCTCCGCTGACGAGGGGTCCTACGATCGCAGCAATTCCGGCTCGTTCAATCTCAGCGCCCGTAATGCGTGAGATCACGATCGTCTCAATAAGAATATGTCCCGCAGTAAAAACAATAGCCCGAATGATTGAAGCTGAATTACTAAGCTCAAATAGTGAAGGAAAATATTTTTTCATCAATCGCTCTCCTAGTTTATATATTTTACAAAGCCATGATGCTATAACCACCATCGACATAAAGTACTTGACCCGTGATGCCTCGACCCATATCGGACAGCAGAAAAACCCCAGCATCTCCGACTTCTTCCAGTTCTGTATTTTTCCTGAGAGGAGCCTTGCTTCGATGCAGATCCAAAATAGAAGAAAAACCTCCAATGCCGGCTGCAGCTAGGGTCTTGATTGGTCCCGCAGAAATACAATTAACCCGAATATTGGAAGGGCCCAAGTCGTTTGCGAGGTAGCGGGTGGCGCTTTCGAGAGCGGCTTTGGCCACTCCCATGACGTTATAGTTCGGCATTACCCGCTCACTTCCCAGATACGTAAGCGCAACAATGCTTCCTCCCTCACTCATGAGGGGTTTTGCAGCATGAGCCAATACTGGGAGCGAATAAGTGCTGATATCGAGAGCAGTCCTAAAATCTTCTCGGGTCGTACTAACAAAATCTCCTTCGAGCGCCTGGCGGGGAGCATAAGCGACAGCATGGACCAAAAAATCTATCCCGCTCCAAGATTCACGAAGATAATCAAAACCCTTTTGGACTTGGAGATCATCACTTACGTCCATCTGAAACAAAAGAGAGCCAGGGAGATCATTGGTCAGTTCCTTCACATTTTCACCCAATCGCTCGCTTTGAAAACTAAAGGCACACTGAGCCCCCTGTTCTGCACAACGCTCTGCAATAGCCCAAGCAATGGATCGCTTATTAGCTACCCCTACGATAAGACCTTTTTTTCCCTTCATAAGCATAGAAGAACTCCCGAGAATAATAAGAAAATATGGGGCAATGAGTCTTGCATACTACGATTAAGTATATTGACCATATCGATGAACCTAAAGCATTCAATAAAGTTCCTTTTATCTCTCGCCTTGTGTTTATCTCTCGGTGGGGCGGAAGATGTACCTGAAACTTTACGGCGCCTGATCCAAGACGGTCGTTTTATTGAGGCAGCAAACACTTCGGATCGCCTCCTGGCATTGAATTCCTCTCATCCTGAGGCACTCGCCACCAAGTCACAAGCCCTCTCTGGATTTCTCGATTTTGATCAAGCCTTAGTTGTCGCCGAAAAAGCTCTGCGACAAAACGAACAATCGGCTGATGCTCACCTTGCAAAAGGTATTGCCCTCATGGGTTTAGCTATCGAGAGCATCTCGTTTCAAAGTATTGTTCAGGTCTCCCGGGCATTAGATGCAATGGAGGAAAGTACAAAACTCGATCCTACCTATGGCTACGCTTGGTTTACCTTGGGCTTAAGTCGAGGTAAATTACCTCTCCTCTTAGGAGGATCGAAACCCCTTAGCCTGCAATGTGCTCAAACTTTAAAACGAATTGATCGATCATGGGGTCTCGCTTTAGAGGGAACTCTCCAAGAATCCTTTGGAACATGGAAAGAGTCTGAATCTATTTTTCAAGAAGGATTAAAGCTCAAAGAAAATCCGTCTCTCATTGTCACGGCTTACCTTGAATCGCTGATGGGAGAGAACGCCAAGAACTCCCTCGGGATAGAGGGTCAAAAAGAACGTATTTACGAGATCGCTAAAGACTTATCCGCTCGCCAAGATCTGAATGTCCATGCCCTCGAAAGCCTAGGCGATGCCTTTCTCTTTTCTGGCCATCCCGAAACAGCTTGGCAACTGATGCAAGTTTCCATTCCGAGATTCCAAGAATCGAGTTTGCTTAAGTTGCAAAGTGCCAAAATTGCTTCTCGGACTGGTCTCCATCTATCCGAAGCCTTAGTGCTCATCAGAGAGGCTCTCCAGGGTCCAATTGAAGGAGGATCGGGAGGCCGTGAAGGTGCTTATGTTCGCCAAGGTCAAATCTTACAACGCCTCGGAAAATCGGCAGAGGCCAAAAGAAGTTTTGAACAAGCACTCAGAATTAATCCCCGTCATCGCGGAGCTAAAGAGGGGCTCGAAGTGGTTCAGAAAAAATAGTGAATTATTTTTTCTTTTTCTTGGAGCCAAAAACCTTGCTCAAGATAGAATCCGAAGACTCGGTTTGCGCATCTGAGAAAGCTTCCTTAACACTTTCCAAAGCCCGCTGTTGCGACTCGTTAAGTTGAGTAGGTACCCAAGCTCGTAAATGGAGATAGAGGTCTCCCCGCCCTGACCTTTGGATTCGGGGAACTCCAGCATTAGCCAGGCGAATCACCTTATCTGCAGGCGTTCCCGCCTGAAGGGTCACTGTCTCTTCACCGTAGAGCGTTTCGATTTTAATTTTTCCACCTGTCACAAAAGTGGCCCAAGGGGTATCAACAACCTGATGCAGATCGTCTCCTTCTCGTTGATATCGCGAATCTTTTTCGACTTCGAACAGAATGTACAGATCGCCCGCCGGACCACTGAGGAGACCTACTTCTCCCTGGCCATTTAGGCGAAGTCGCGTTCCGTTGTCGATTCCTGCCGGAATCTTAAAACTGGTTTTGAAGGGACGTTGCGTGCGACCTTCTCCATTGCACGTCTTGCAGGGATTGGGTATCCATGAACCCTGCCCCTGGCATTTTGAGCATGTCACCATCATCTGAAAGAAGCCCTGGCGTGTCACTTGCTGTCCCGATCCGCGACACTGGGAGCAAGTCTGAGGCCCTGTCCCTTTTTGACAACCTGAGCCTTCGCAATTTTCGCAACGTTGTAATTTCTTTAACTCAATTTCCTCTTTGTCTTTTCCGAAAACAGCATCTTTAAAGGAGACTTTGATTTTGATTTGAAGATCCGAGCCCTGATTCGATTGACCCCCGCCACGTTGGCCAAAAAGATCCCCAAACATTCCCCCGCCAAAGAAACTGCCTAAAATGTCTTCGAATCCTTGAAACTGGCTAGGGTCAAATTGGAACTGCTGTCCAGCCCCACTTGAACTCTGATGTCCGAACTGATCATACCGTTGTCGCTTTTCACTGTCCGACAAAATACTATAAGCTTCCGCAGCTTCCTTAAACTTATCTTCAGCCTCTTTATTGTTGGGATTCCGGTCAGGATGAAACTCGAGGGCTAATTTTCGGTAAGCTTTTTTGATCTCCTCTAACGAGGCAGAACGACCCACACCTAATATTTCGTAATAATCTCTTTTCATCGTTGGCTCAGATCTAAATGGAAGGAGTCAAAGGATCGGGAGGAGTTGTATCTTGATGTCGATTGACAACTACCCGTGCAGGACGGAGTAATTGACCTCGTAGCCAATAGCCCTTTTCGAACACTGTAAAAATAGTATTATCTGCAAGATCAGACTGCTGGACAGTCGTGAGGGCCTCGGCATGGCTTGCATCGAACGGATCCCCAACCTGAATTTTCATAGGTTCAAGTCCTAATCGTTTCAGTGAATCCGTCAATTGCTTGTGAATCAGGCTTATATCCTGTTGCAGTGCAGGTACTTCTTGGTAACTAGTCGCTAAACATCGATCGAGGGAATCCAGGCTCTGTAGAGCTTCTAAAAGAATCTTTTTTTCAGAGAGTTCAATCGATAACTGTATGTCTTTGGTGACGCGATTCTGATAATTTTTAAAATCCGCAGCAAGGCGAATATATTGCTCTCGGAGTTCTTTCTCGGAGGCGCGTAACGCTTCTAGTTCTGAAGTTTCTGGGTCAGTCTGAGGAGTAAGATTTGAATTATCTTCAGAGGGGGAAATATTTTCTAGGTGCATAAATGGATTCGCTTTCAAGAATGAGGACGGTTGCTGATTTCATTGGCACACCAGGATAGTCCCCCCAAAACATGGGGGTAGTCCATTCTCATCGGAGCAATGAGGGCCAAAGTCACATAACCCGATTTATCTAATTGGACACGACGCACTGAGGTAGCAAGACCCAGGTTGCTGAGATAGGGATTCTCACTCCCTAAGATAACGTGGGTATCTTTAGAGGCCTTTTCGGCAAATGCATTTAATAAGTGAGCTAAGCGGCTTTGTTCTTCAAAATTTTCAACTAGGTGCTTTAAGCGATCGAGGTCTTCAAATTCGGGCAACCGAGTAAGCTGAGAAAGCCCTTGGATGACAACGTTCGATTGACTACTGGAAGTTTGCCCTTCCCAATCTCGGGCAATGACTTGAAGTTGCGTGAGGAGTACTTTGACCTCATGAACCCCCTCACCGATGCCCTCCATCATTTTCTTTTGCATTTGAGACAAAGTAAGACCCCGAAAATGCGTCGTGGCAAAGTTACCCATCTCAACGAGTTGATGGGGTGCGTAATGCCAATGGTTTTCAATGACTCGGTGCTCTACTTCCCCTTGGTTATCCACCCAAATAGCTACAATTTTATCCGTGTCTAAAGGAACAAATTCGAGTTTTACGAGCGTGGACAACACCATCCGAGAGGGTAAAGCTACGCAAACACCTCCTAAGACTTCGGAAAGAATTCGACTCGCGCGCTGAGCCCACGGCTCAAGGTCAGTTTCCTGCATCTGAAGTAAGGCTTTGAGATCTTGTTTGATGCTGAGATTAGGACGCTTGGCTACAAATTCATCAAGCCAACGATCAACATAATAACGATAGGCTTTTTCGGTGGGAATACGGCCCGCTGAAGTATGTGGCTGAGTCAACAAAGAATCATGCTCGAGATCCGAGAGGACCGACCGAATCGTGGCGCTTGAAAGAGACTCTCCGTGCCGTTCGGCAATTAACCTGGAACCTACAGGTTCCTTTTCTCGATAGTAGGTCTCAATTAATGTCCGGAGAATAGATTCTCGACGAGCCGATAAAGAGAGGGGGGGTTCCTGTAACATCAATGTTCCTAAATTTATTCTAACATCTCAGTTTCCGGTGAGTTCCGAGGCTTGAAGACGGTCAGCTTCATATTGAGCACGTAGAGGTTCTAAAATAATGTCAAGATCCCCTTGCATAAATTTGTCCAAACTATGGATCGTCACATTTACACGGTGATCGCTCACGCGACTTTGTGGGAAATTATAGGTGCGAATTTTCTCGCTTCGATCGCCTGAACCCACTTGGGATTTACGAAGGGCAGCATTAGCTTGATTTTGCGCATCCATTGCCTTTTGAAGCAGGCGCGATCGGAGAACAGTCATGGCCTTAGCCATGTTTTTAATCTGGCTACGCTCATCTTGGCAACTGACAACCGTATTGGTTGGAATATGAGTCAAGCGCACGGCCGAATAAGTCGTATTGACCGACTGTCCGCCTTTTCCTCCTGAGCAAAAAGTATCAATTCTTAAATCTTTATCTTCTATTTTTACATCCACTTCTTCGGCTTCAGGCATCACGGCAACGGTGGCCGCAGAAGTATGAACCCGACCCTGTGTTTCAGTTTTGGGGACACGTTGGACACGATGAACCCCACTCTCGAAGCGAAACATCGAGTAGGCCCCTTCGCCTTCGATTTCTGCTACGACTTCTTTAAAGCCTCCTGCTTCGGCTTCACTCACGTCAAGGGTTCGGGTCTTGAATCCTTTTTGCTCAGCGAAACGAAGGTACATACGATAGAGTTCAGAGGCAAATAGTGCGGCTTCTTCTCCACCCGTACCCGCGCGAATTTCGAGAATCACGTTCTTATGGTCATTGGGATCTTTGGGTATCAGCAAACGCTTGAGGAGAGCGTCTCCAGATTCGATTTGTATTTTGAGCGGGCCAATTTCCCCTTCCGCCATCTTTTTTAGTTCACTATCAGAAGATTTATCGGAGAGAATCTGCTCAGCTTCGGACAACTGCTGTAGAAGGTTTTTTTGGATCTCATACGCTTTGACGACGGGCTCAAGCTCACTTCGTGCCTGAGAAAGTTCTCGCAGTTTATGATGATCCGAAACGATCGTCATATCTTGTAATTGATTTTCAATATCGATGAATCGTTGTTTCACGATTTCAAGTTGTTTTAGCATCATAGAAAAAACCTCAAATGTAAGTCTTCAAGAGATAGAACTCGAACCCGAGTTCCCTACCTACCTTGAGCGTACCTAAGCTTGAGTTTCTTTCTTAGCTTTTGTGACTTTGGAAGGGGCTTTGGTTTCGCTGGTGATGGAAGCGCCGGCCTTGCCAGAAGTCTTGCGTTCAATAGTTTTTTTCTTTTTGGGTGTCGGGACCACTTTGAGAGCTTCGGTCACCACTTTAGGGGCTCTCACTACTTCGGGCTTGGGTGCATATTTACGATTAAATTTTTCGACACGACCCTCGGTGTCCATCAAGCGCTGTTTACCCGTCCAAAAGGGATGGCAAGCGGAACATACTTCCACACGTAATTCATTTTTCACCGAGCGCGTCATAAACTCATTGCCACATTGGCAATGGACTTTAACGATGTGCATTTCTGGATGAGTAGCTTCTTTCATAGGGAGACTCCTGTATGACCGACCGTAAGCCCACGTTTAAGATGCTCACGGCTTGCCCATTGTGGACTCTCTAGAATACGTGGAAATGCTTGAATCATCAAGGAAGAAAGCCTTATGGGGTCTCTCTACTTAGGCTTTCATGGCTTCCGTAAGGGGGATATTTGATGCACGCCATGCCGGAAGAAGACCCCCTAGGATGCCCATACCAACACTAAAAAATAGTCCCTGAGCGAGAAGACGGGGAGTAATGGTGAATGCAAAGCTGACGTCGCTAAAGGTATCAAAGCTCGTGGTCCCTGTTTGAATACCATCCGCTAAAAAGCTAAGCAGAGATCCCCCGAGGCCCCCGAGAACACAAAGTACGATGGCTTCCCATTGAAAACTCGCCAAGATTTCTCGTCGGCGATAGCCCAAAGCTCGGAGGGTACCAATTTCCTTTGTACGACTCGCTACCGAAGCATACATGGTATTCATGGCTGAAAACATAGCGCCGATTGAGAGGATGACGGTAATGAGATTTCCAATAATACGGATCGGGTCCCCCGCTTTGGTAAGTTCTTTAAAATAAGAACGTTCGGGCACCGCTTCAAGCTTGAGTCTTTTCTCTTCATCTACTTGGAATGCGAATGCTCTAAGATCCTCTTCCGATCGCAATCGAACTAGAACCGTTGAGTACGTTTCTCGCTTAAAAGCCTGCATCACATCGTTCACGTCGCTCCAAATTTCAGAATCAAAAGACGATCCGGCAGCATCATAAGTGCCGACAATATCCCATTCACGACTACCCATTTTAAAACTACGACCCACAGCTAACTCAGGAAATCTCAATTGCATTTTCACGGGAACCGTAACTTCAGAGAGCCCTGGTTGGAACCAGCGTCCGGAAATTAATTTAACTTGTGGACGCATGCTGCGTCCCGTCGGCTCCATGCCGCGCACCGTAATATTTGAACCGACGCCATCAGCCTTATTAAAAAGTTTAATAACGATCACTTCGGCAGAGGCGATCGCATCGCTTTCCTCTTTGGCAAGTAGTGGATTTGATTTGATGATCCTGGCTTGATCGCGCGTGATCGATGAATTAAGTTCAAAGCGAGAACTTGGACGCATAACTAAGGCTTGATTAGGTAAGCCCGAAGTTACAAACGCTTTGGAAATGCCCTGAGCTAACGATAAAACTACAATAAAGATACCTACAACAAGAGAGATGGCGGATGCGGTTGTTATGGTGGATGACTTTCTCTGCCACAAAGATCGGAGATTATAAACAAAAGGGAGTGGAAATTTAAAGGCAGCATAGATAAGCCAGGCCAAATAGCCCGCAAATAAAACCAAAATGAATCCTACAAAAAGTGCCATTAGAGAGCCCTGAGACCTTCCACGATAGACTTACGCGTGGCTGCTAAAGCCGGAATGATCGTTGAAATAAATCCGATGACGAGCGCCATTCCCATACAAAGCAGAATAGTTTCGTTAGCCAAATGAAAATCCTGAAGGAAGATAAGGGCGCTTCCGAGGATCTCTCTCAGAATTTTAGCTACGAGACTCGCTAGGCCTATGCCCATGGCGCCTCCTAGGGTAACCAGCAGCAGTCCTTCGGCCATCAGGAGGAAAAGCACGCGTGAGCTGCTGAATCCCATGGCACGGAGAACGGCAATTTCGGTAGTTCGCTCTTTAATGGCCATCGACATAGTACCGACCGTCACGATGGTGATAGCGATGAGAACAGCAATAGTCACACCATGGATAATGGCTCCAATATTTCCCAACATTTTTACGAAAGTTAAATAGAAAGCATTTTCTGCTTCACTCATGGTTTCAACGGGGGAATTTGAAAAATGTGTATCAATACGATTAGCCACGCGAGGAATATCATCCGAGGTTTTTGTCTTCAACCAAAAGGCACCTGTTTTACCTTTCATAAATCCGACGCCTTCTTCGAGAAGCTTATAGTGAAAATAGAGCGTGTTTTCTTCAGAGGCTGTGCGCCCCTTAAAGATGCCCCGGATGGTTAGACGGGGACTCATCGGAAAGATGGTTCCCGTTAATGGGATGGTATCCCCCACCTTCCAACCGTATTTATCCGCGAGGATTTGACCCACAATACATCCCTTACCGTCCCTCTGATATTCTTTGATTTCGGGTTCGGTCAGTCCTGTAATACGGTCGGCAAAAACCTCAAACATAGTGGTCTCATCATTGGCAAAGTTAGCGAAAAAATTCTTAGGATCTTGATAATAGCCACCAAACCACTGAGAGTTCGCTACGGCTAGCACTTCCGGCTGCTGTCGCAAATAATCCCCGTAACTGATCGGTAAAAATTGAGTCAACCCACTCTTATGCCTCACTACAAATCGATTACCTTCCGTAGGCTTATTGGAAACTGAGTCTAGTGTCGCTAGTAAGGATTGAAGAATCGTAATCAGGAACACTGAGAGTACAAGAGTGCATAAAATAAGAAACGTTCGGCGTTTTGAACGCATCAATGACTTCCACACTAGGTTAATGAATTTCATCGATTCACTTCCACAGTTTTATCCAGAACACCTTTTTCGAGATGTACCTGATGTCGGGCAAAATTGGCTGCTTTGGGATCATGTGTCACGATGAGAATAGTTTTTCCAAATTCCTCGTTCAGTCTTTGCATCATTTCCAGAATTTCATCTGCATTTTTAGCATCAAGAGCTCCGGTAGGCTCATCCGCAACTAGGAGTTTCGGATTACTCACGATGGCGCGTGCAATGGCGACTCGCTGTTCCTGTCCCCCACTGAGTTGCCTTGGATAATTTTCACGACGATCCATTAAATTTGTCAACGTGAGGGCTTCTTCGACTTTCTCTTTTCGCTGGGCTCGGGTTAACGAAGTTAAAAGCAAGGGTAATTCGATATTTTCAAAAGCATTTAAGACGGGAATCAAATTGTAATTTTGGAAAATAAAACCGACATTTTGATTTCTCCAAGAAGCCAGCTCGTCGTCATCGAGCTGATTCAAATTGAATCCGCACACTTCAAGCAAACCACCCGTAGGTCGATCAATGCCAGCGATCAGGTTGAGCAAAGTCGTTTTTCCAGAGCAACTGGGTCCCATCAATGCATAGAAACCTCCTGAGGGAATA